>NZ_JAUDRJ010000003.1:1011347-1645194 GCF_030382115.1 Nostoc sp. GT001 | reverse complement strand
ATGGGGCATTGGACACATGGCTTATTCCCCTTGCCTTCCCGATCCCCCTATTCCCCAAACAGTATTTTGGGCAACAAATTGCACTCCTAACGTGATATTGGTATTACAGCGACTCAATCTCTATCTATCAGTAAACAAGCATTATGGGTTTTGCAGACCTATCGATCGCAGAGATAGCAGCCGACTACAGCATTCCTGTAGAACAAGTGTTTTCTCTGTGCAACCAACTGGGAATCGCCTACAAACACCAAAAGACCCGTTTGGCGTTAGAAGATGCAAAGGCGATTATTTCCCAAATATCCTCTGAAATACGCCCCAATGGTACTAACGACTTGGTGGGTGATCACGAAGTCACCTGAAGGGTTATTTCAGAACTTTGGCTAATAACTGATAGCTAATGATAAAAAACAATGAGTCATTAGCAATTAGCAGCTTGGAGATTGAGAATCGCGTTCTTAGCTGTGTTGAGCGTCAAAATCTTTAAGGGGAAACATGTTTATAAGACTAATTGGCGTTGTTGTGGCTACTGTTTTACTCTCGTTTCAGTTGATTGTCGGTAGCGCGACAGCAGTGGAACTAGACGAAGCCACCCGAACAGTGCCATTAAATGCTCAAGGTGATACCGTTGTACTTAGCCTTAAACAAGTCAAAGAAGGCAAACGCTTATTTAATTACGCTTGCGCCCAATGTCATGCTGGGGGAGTTACCAAGACAAACCAAAACGTGGGACTCACTCCAGAGGACTTGGCACTAGCAACACCTAACCGTAACAACATTGAAGGTTTAGTAGATTACCTGAAAAATCCCACTACTTACGACGGGGAAGAAGAGATTTCCGAAATCCACCCCAGTCTCAAAAGTGCAGATATTTTCACAGCAGTGCGAAATCTGACGGATGATGACTTGGAGGCGATCGCTGGTCATATTCTCTTACAACCCAAAATCGTTGGTACTAAGTGGGGAGGCGGAAAAATCTATTACTAAATCCCAGAGTTGAGTCATTGGGAATAGGGCACTTGTACTGAGTTTCGACTGCGCTCAACTACCGCGTAGTCGTAAAGCCTGCGGCACAGCTTCGCTTCGGGCGCAGCCTCTCGTAAGAGAAGTATTGGGCATTGGGAATAGGGCATTGGGAAGAATTCAGTCTCCATTTCCTATTCCCCGTTCCCCATTTACTGCTTATTGGACAGCTTTTTGCAATAAATTGCTCTCCATTCTTAAAAAAAAATTGATCTATGACAGATTGTCATACTTTGGTGTTGATTTTATTTAAAATGAGAAAGGGAAAAAAATTGTTTGTTAGGAGAGAGCTATGAAATTAATTTCGGCAAGCTGGCGACGCCTTAGTTTAGCTGTGTTGACAATCCTTTTAGTTGTTAGCAGCTTTGCTGTTTTTACTCCCAGTGCTTCAGCTGAAACCTACCAGGTGAAATTGGGTAGCGATAAAGGAATGCTGGCATTTGAACCGAAAAAGTTGACAATTAAACCAGGTGACACTATTGAATGGGTGAACAATAAAGTTCCTCCCCATAACGTTGTGTTTGATAATGCCAAAAACCCCTCTAAGAGCGCTGATTTAGCTAAATCTCTGTCTCATAAGAAGTTGCTCATGAGTCCTGGCCAAAAGGAAACAACCACCTTTGCAGCAGACGCACCTGCTGGTGACTACACCTTCTACTGTGAACCTCATCGTGGTGCTGGCATGGTTGGTACAATTACTGTCCAAGGCTAGAAACACCAGCGTTTGACACGAGATGATTACTCAATGAAATTAGCTCATCGCCACACGCTACACTCCTAGAGTGAAGTATAAAATGCAGAAATGGCGGTAACGAGTTCTATCCTTACCTAAGACGCTAAACAATCTGTAGCGATCAAGGAGTGAACTTGTTACCGCTAATTTTGATCAAATTTGACTTAATCAGGGATTAATCGCGTTTATACTCTTGCTGGAGGCTTGTTGCGAGGAAATACTGTTGAGAATACTTTTATTAATTCTACTTTCGGCGATCGCCCTATTCAAATTTACATTCATTAGTCCAGCACTAGCTGCCGAAACATCCAACGGTGCTAAAATTTTCGAGGCTAACTGCGCTTCTTGCCATATAGGTGGCGGTAACATCCTTATCAGCCAGAAAACCTTGAAAAAGGAAGCATTGTCAAAGTACCTAGAAAATTACAATCAAGACTCAATCGAGGCGATTATCCACCAAGTGCAAAATGGTAAAAATGCTATGCCTGCCTTTAAAGCCAAGTTAAGTTCTGAGGAGATTCTGGAGGTAGCTGCTTACGTTTTTCAAAATGCAGAACAAGGTTGGTAAAGTAGCTATACTGTATAGTTTTTCTGGGGTGAGCGTTTGCCTATCTTTTGTTAATAGCTTAGTTAGACGCTCACCCCAAAACATTGGAGAATTTATTTGTTGGAAATCCCTCAGTGCATTTCCTTCTTGGAAGCTTTTAACGCAATACAGTTCAGTTAAGCATTTCTTCTCTCTGTGCCCTCTGCGCCTCTGTGGTTCGTTAAAAAAATTGACTTTGACAAAGAGTTTTAGCCTTAACCCAAACGTATTGTATTTTAAACAGGACTTATACAAAAAATAGTCGAAAAGAATGATTTTCAGGTAGGCTTTTTTATCAGACGCTGCAAATGCATCTAGATAAATTACCCCTACCTGAATCCAAAATCATCAACGGGCGATTATTTTTCTGGATTAGACTTTTGTCTGTTTTCCTTGACTTCGCGCAACCGTTCTACTAATTTTTTATCCGATTCAGCAGCGGATGTAGACTGACCCTGATTGATTTTTGGCAACAATAAAGGTTCAGAAGTAGTAGTTGCCGATGAAGGCGTAGGCTGGTTATTTTTAATTTGCAGTTCAGATAATGGTTTGGGAGTAGCTGCTGGTAAGGATGTAGGCGGGTTATTTCTGATTTGTAAATCAGGTAATGGTTTAAAAGTAGCTGCTGGTGAGGGGGTAATCTGATTGTTATTGATTCCCGGTGCAGATAATGACGAGGGGTTTTGCTCTTGAGTAGTCCCAGTAAGATTGCTCGTGCTGTTTTGGAAACGTAGGTTAAATGGATAGGAACTAATCTGTTTATCTCCCTTGGGGGATTGCTTGTTGAAGTATTGCCTTGCTTTTAATTGCAATTCCGGGGAAATTAACTTGTCTTGAAATTTGATATCTAAGACCTTACCATCAGGATCTACAACCAATACTCCTAAAACAGCACCTTCAAGATTTGACTTATTCGTGGATAATGTTTGACGGATGACTGGTTTTTGTTCAGCGTTGGGGTATTGTTGCTGGACTTCCTTTCTCAGGTTGGCGTAAGAGTCTAGCTGTGCAATTGCCTGTTGAGTTCCCTTCGGTGATAAATCAGCTGTTTGTAGCGTGCTTCCCCTAGTTCCAATTAAAGTATCCCCATTCCTTGGAGCTTGTTTTAGAGAATTTATCAGCGGGTTTTGAGCAATTGTAGACGACGCATTAGGAATTGGTTGCGTCATTGGCTGCGAAGTCGGATTTACCTGTGCTGTTGCAACGGGTGTAGTCTCAGATAAGATTGGAGGCTGGGGATTGCGCAGAAGATCCGCAGGTATTTGCTGCGACTGCAATTCTGGCAACCTATTTACAGCTAGCGGCTTAGGTGGCTCGTATTTAGGGACACTCTCATTCACATTTACACGAGGAACTGGTTGAGAGAATCTAGCGCTGGTATTAAATTTAGAACTATCAAATTTAGACGCGTCAAACCGCAAATTATCACTCGGAATCATCCGCAAAGACTGCCTTGTAGGCAAGGAAGAGACTCGATAGTTATTTGATGATGGCGGTAGCGGAGGTAATACCATCTGGCTGGATGGCGATGGCGCTAATGGGGTTAATCCCGGTTGGAGGCTAAAGTTTGGAGCAGCAAGTGGGGCAACTGGAGGTAATTGTTGTAAACCAATTTGGGGGGTGCTTTGCGGCAAACGGTTTTGGTCAGCTTGGCTCAATTCCAAAAGTCCGACTGTTTTGGATGATGCTGTTTCTTTGGGCTTGTTAGACTCCATCGGCATCAATGGTACGATCATGGCGATCGCACCGTGGATACCAAGGGAAGCAATTGCTGCTATCCCAATTGGCTGGCTTAAGAGGTCTGGTATATTTTTCAGCAGGGAGACGTAAGACATAGCTGTTATCGTTCACTCACTCAGTTGCAGTTGACTAGCGATTTTCTCTTTTCGATATTGCAATATCTTGCAAAATATGCGTTCTTCATAAGGAAATAATAACTTCCTCTGCTGGCAATCAAAACGCCAAAATTGCCATTTATTCAAGTTTTTAATTAATCTAATGACGCTGTATCATATCTTCAAAATTTGAGTCTGCTAAAGAGGTATTTGAAAAATTACTACTTTTGATTTTTTATTGTTATGACACACACAATTAAAATTAATATCTGGGAGTTTTATAAAGTTTAAGTAGACGCACAAGTTTGAATACATCAAAACATCTGCCGAAGTTACCTTGTTTTTCAACTGTTTTTCAGTCAACTACACTTCTGTAACAGATGACACACGTGTTTGTCCGAGACTGGGCCCTATTTGAAAATACTACCACATCGGCAGCCCCTAAAACTGTTGCAAATTGTACAATTTTATTGACATTCTAGCCTTAAATTCCACCAAAGCTATTGGTTTTTTCTCCAAGGAGTGAGTCAGGCGATCGCAATTCTAGCTCTTGAATATGACTACTTGTTCGTCAAAAAAGTTCAAATTCTCAATCATTGCATCTAAAATTTCAAATGCCGTTACCGACAGTTATCTTGCCTGGATATCTAGAAAGTGCGATCGCTTATCGCCAACTAGAACAATCCCTACAAAACTTAAATTTTCCCACAGTTACAGTGCCACTGCGACGGCGTGACTGGCTCCCCACTTTGGGAGTAAGACCCGTAATATCGATTTTGCAACAACTCGATCGCACGATCAAGGGTATATTGCAGCAACATAATGCTACTCAAATTAACTTAATTGGTCACTCAGCCGGAGGTTGGATATCCCGCATTTACATGGGAGAAAAGCCCTATTTAGCACGCGGTGATGTCAAACCATTTCTCTGGCAAGGACATCCCTTGGTTGCTAATCTCATAACCTTGGGTACACCTCATATTAGCCAAGAACGCTGGACACGTTCCAATCTAGATTTTGTCACCAATCACTACCCAGGAGCGTTTTACAAAAACGTTCGTTACGTTTGTGTGGCTGGCAAAACTATCTTTGGGAAAAGGTGGCCTGGTAGTTGGTTAGCTTACAGTAGTTACCAATTAACTTGTGGTAAGGGTAACACTTGGGGAGATGGTATTACGCCCATTGAAGCTGCTCATTTGGAGGGGGCGGAAAATCTAGTGATTGAAGGTGTCAAGCATTCTCCTAGAAGTCCTGGAATTTGGTATGGCTCACCAGAACCCTTAAAAGCTTGGGTACAGTATTTGATTTAAAAAACTTTATTTTTATATAAGAAAAGTAAAAACTATTAAAATTTATTAGCTAAAATCGTAATAAGAATAAATACTTAGTTAAGAACAGGAGGGGTGAGCCATGCAAAGCACCCAGTTCGATAAGATTTTGCGACGAATAGCGACGATATTATCAGTCGTGATTTTGACTCTGTGTTTAATTTATATCTCTACCGGAATTTTGCTTTCTTTTTACTATGAACCGACAGCAGGCGGAGCTTATAACTCATTGAAGATGATTAATACACAACTGCCATACGGCTGGTTGTTTTGGAGAGCGCATGATCTTGCTGGTAATGGGGTAATTGCGATCGCTCTCATTCAAATTGTAGTGATGTTTTTAGGTCGGCAATTTCGCAAGAGTTGGCTGGCTGCTTGGATTAGTGTGATTTTGTTAACCCTAAGTGCGATCGGGTTGGATTGGACAGCGATGATTTTAGATTGGACTCAGGAAGGGTACTGGCGTTTTAGCATTGAGCTAGGAACCATCGAAGCCATTCCTTTGATTGGTGGGCAACTGCGCGAAATCCTGACTGGTGGTGGAGCCATTAACACAATTACCGTCGAACACCTTTACACAATCCACAGTTATCTGATTTCGGTAGCGACACTAATTCTCGCCATAGTACATTTGTCTGCTTTACTCTGGCAAGAATGGCAAATGTATCAAGAAGCGCCAAAACCAGAAAGCGAATTTATTCCTTCTCAAGGGTGATAAGAGGAAAGGAGGCAGCACTTCGGCTACGCTCAGTGACCGGGGGGCAGAGAGCAGAGGGGAGAACGCCATAAATAAATTTATTTGCTCTGATCTTGGATGCATTATTTCTTGTGCTATGCATCTCGAAATAAATATTTAACATTAAGCATAAATAAATTTATTTGCTCTAATTCTGGGAAATTACAACATTTTCTCCCCTGCCCCCGGTCACTGAGCGTAGCCGAAGTGCTGCCCCAATCCCCTCATCCCCCAGAAGCCTCACTAGTAGAAAGTTGAGATAATTGGGCAAGGGATAGGTCTTCAACCTCTGGTAACTTTTCTAGAGAGAGGGGAGTGGATTGGGTGGCACCAGATAAGCGTTTTAAAAGGCTAGGTCTGGGGTCATGCAATAGATAAATAATGCGATCGCCAATTTCCCAATCTTGGTTCGCTGGCATTACTTGTAAGCGTTCTGCTCGTTCTAGCAATAGCGGTATCAAAGCCCCAGTCCGAATCTTTTCTTGGATGCGATCGCATTGAGTCGAAAATTCCAACTCATCTAGCGTAGTTGTCCCCAACTTCACTCGTCCATCATTCAAATATTCATTCCAAGTTTTAATTGCTAAGTCTGGAATAAAAGCTTGATTAACTTTATTACTAGTCGAGGTACTCGCTTGCGGATCGCGCGGAAAAACAGCTAAGACTCGCGGGGGTTTAAACTCTTCAGCTGCTCGTTGAGCCAAAACAAAATTCACTTCGCCATTACTTGTCATAGCCAAAAAAGTACCTATAGAGGCAAGTCCTGCCTCTTCTAAAACCGCAGCATCCAACGCACTGCTGGCAATAACCCGGAGATTTTGTGCCTCGGCTTGCACAAGACATTCGGGGTCAGTATCAATCATCACCACGTTTTCTCCCCGTTCTTGAAAGAAACGAGCAATCACAAGACTCAAGGGATTACAACCCACAATTACTGCCCCAGTTACGTCCTTGGAGGTGATTTGTAGCCATTTAGCAACCCAGCCAGCTGTTAGCCCCTGGCAGACAACAGTCATGATAATAGTGAGGAAAACTAAAGCTTTAATGGAATCACCGCCGTTAATGCCCCGCTGTGTCAACGAAATCGCAAAAAAAGAAGCTACAGAGGCAGCAACAATTCCTCTCGGAGCAACCCAGCTTAAAAACAGTTTTTGTCGCCAGTTGAGGTCACTGTTCCAGGTACACAACAAGATATTGATTGGGCGAACGACAAACATTAGTACCAAAACAGTGAACAAACTACCCCAACCCAAAGCAAACACACTGGCAATGGATAGGTCAGCAGCTAATAAGATAAATAGCACCGAAACGCTGAGAATTGTTAGCTGACCTTTAAAGCTACGTAACAGACGTTCTTCCGGGACTGAGGAGTTAGCAAAGACTGCCCCTGCAACTACTGTTGTCATGACTCCCGATTCACTGCGGATCATCTGCGATAAGGTAAACAAGCTCCAAAGTATCGCCAACACCACTAAGTTTTTTAGCTCAAATGACAAAAAACTGGCGCGTTTGAAAATCAAACTCATTAGATAACCGCCAGCACCACCAATTGCTGCACCAACACCCAGACGTATAAGTAAACCGACGATCGCATTGATGGGGTCAGCATCGCCGTTCAAAATCGTATCGAGGACAACGAAGGCGAGGATAGCCCCTACAGGGTCAATTAAAACCCCTTCTCCTTCTAAAAGTGTTGCCACTTGTCGATCTACATTGATTTGTTTGAGCAATGGGCCAACGACGGTTGGGCCTGTCACCACGACTATGGAAGCATAGAGAAAAGCTATGTTCCAGGGAAATTCACCTAGCCAGTGAGCAGCCATACTCCCGCCAAGCAGGGTAATTAGCGTTCCTTGAGTGACGAGCAATTGTAGGCTGACTGAAACTCTACCTAACTCACGCAGATCCAAGTTAAGTCCGCCTTCAAACAAAATGATTGCCGTTGCGAGGGCGACTATAACTTCCAGTCCAGTGCCTAGCGAATGGGGATGCAATAGCCCTATACCATCGGAGCCAAACAAAATGCCCAACAGCAATAACAAGACGATGCTGGGTACACGGAGGTATGCAGCCAGCACTTGGGCGCTAATGCCTGCAAAGACAGCGATCGCCATCTGTATGGTGATTTCAAAAGATGCTTCCATATTGTAGATTTTGAGCGATTTATTTCAAAATCTCTTGTAAAAAACCGTAGATATTAACTTTACAGGGTACAACATCATACCCTTTGTTCTTTGCTGTCTTCAGCGTTTTTTAGATATGTGTATACCCCGAAATTCCCCATACTCAACGCTGACGCACCCTGTGGCTGACCACAGAAGCATCAACGGACTTTTTTATCTGTCTCCATATCTTTGTATCTTCTTCAAGCTTTTGCTCCCACCCAGTTTAGCTGCCACAAACTTTTTTTGGCAAAACCTGTTGACAAAGGCAAGGAAATTGGTTAACTTATAAAAGGTCTGAGTCCGATGCCCCCATCGTCTAGAGGCCTAGGACACCTCCCTTTCACGGAGGTAACGGGGATTCGAATTCCCCTGGGGGTACTTAAAAACAATAAAAAGCAAAAGCTTTTTTGTTTGAAATCTAGCAATAAAAACCATCATCCAGGAATATCCTGAATGATGGTTTAGTTGTTGTTATGCATACGGCTCTTTGCTGGCTAGTTCTTCTACACGTTGGTGAATAGCCAAAAGATTTAACCGCAAATCTTTGCTCAGGCGATTTTCAATAATTCCCACTGGCATAGTGAGTTTAGGCCAAACTTGAATTGTGTAGGACAGATTTGTTCCTATATACTCACCGAAAGAATAAGGCTCTAAGCACCAGCTCCCAGAAAAGCCTTTAAAATCTCCCTCTACCATGCGAAAATTGATTGCTTTAGGGAAGCATTCTTCCAAATCTAGAACTACCCGCGCACAAAAGTTGAAATTCAGTAAGCGTTGGGAGCCTACTTGCTCCAGTCGAATTCCACCATCGGGATGCTCGATTAAACAACTCTTGGCGAGGTTGGGTAGAAAGTCAGGTAAGGCTTCATAATTTGTCAGAACCTTCCAGATTTGCTCCACTGGGTGGGGAATTTGGACTTTAGCACTGATTTGCCGCTGTCGCTCTGCTATTTTCTCAATTTGAACTTCTACCTGAGCAAGCAAATCCCCTTCTGGGTTGGTGTCATCAGTGGAAGACTGCAAATCAGGGTTCTCTGTTGTGTTCTGTTTTTTAGTCACTTTCAGAATTATGGTTTGCTTTCGTCAGAAAATTGGGGCAGAGTCAAGGTGAAGCAAATTTCGCTCTGTTCAGAATCCGAAATTGGGAGACTTTCAACAGCGATCGCTCCATTCAGATGCTGCACTAAAGACTTGACTAAAGCAAGTCCCAAGCCCGTCCCTGGAGTCCAGCGCCCTTTTCCCCGACGGAACTTATCAAAGATGTAGGTCGCTTCTTCTTCAGAGATGGCACGTCCTGTATTCGTTACCTTCATGATAACTTGATCGATTTGTTGATCGACTCGGTGAGCCGCTTCAAGATGGACTATTGTATCAGGCTCTGAGTATTTACAGGCATTCGTTAACAATTCTTGCAAGATGCGGTCAAAGCTCTCCAGTTCAGTTTGCAGTTTGAGCGATTCTTCCGGCAAATCTATAGAAATTTTTAATCCTTTTTCGCCTAGTTTTTTCTCGAAAGATGCTGCTATATCCTGAATTCTAGTATTTAAATCTATAGATTCTAATTGCGGGGCTTCGTGAGGCGACTCTAGCTTTTGGAGTGTCAACAAGTCATTAATCAAGTTGATTTCCTTTGAACATTCCTGCTCAAGAATATCTAGATATCTACCCTGACGCTCTGGTGCTATTCCTGGCAAACGCAAGTTTTTGATTGACATCAGCATATTTGTCAAAGGATAGCGTAGGCGATCGCTCATGTTACTCAAAAATTCATCTTTGAGTTCATTAAGTTTCCGTAGCTGCTCAACATACTGCCGTGTTCTTTCATGCAATTTTGCCTGGAGTTCTAGACTACTCTGTAGTTTCGCCGTCCGTTCATCTACCAACATTTGCACTTGGCGCAATGTCTGTGACTGAATTATGGCGTTACTCACTTGGGCGCAAACCATTTCCACAAGATTTAATTCTTCTGGCTGCCAATTGCGAATCACAGCTTGCTGTAGCACCAAGAATCCTAAAATTTTGCCTTGACTTTCCAATGGCACTAAAAGTACCGCAGGCAATTCCTCTATTGCAAATAATGGAGCAGCTATTAAGGTATCGTTTTGATCTGTATAGTCATCGAAAATTACTGATTTTCCAGAATCCATGAAGGCACGCTGGCATAAACCACAGTCTGAAATCAAAAAAGACTCAGCTAAGGTGTCTGGTTTACTAGTGCCAGAATTTTGTGTTTCTCTAGCCCATTGGGCGATTACACTAGCTTTCGCTTTGGGGATTTGTTTTTTAGCTTGAGTCTTAAATAGTGGATCTGTATATTTCAGTAATATGAGCAAACCCCGATCTGCCTGTAGAGATTCGGCTGTCGAAGTGATAACTAACTGGAGCATTTGATTTAGCTCCAAGTTGCTACGACTCAATATGGTTAATTGCTTGATCAAGCTTTGATGTTGCTTGCTTTTTTGCAGGGACTGCTCTTGATGAGTAATTTGTTTAGCTTGTGCCACTCCAGAAAAAGCGATCGCGCAAGCTGACTCCACTTCTTTGAGCAATTGTTTTTCTGATTCACTCCATTCATAAGGTTGGAATTTAATCAGATTAATCACTCCATTATTATTGCCACCAAACCGAGTGGGAATTGCCAAAACCGCTTTTATCGGTAGTGGCAAATATTGACACCCAATTACCAGACTGTTCTGAATTATGGAAATGTCTTCAATAGTCAATGGTTGGGCAGCGCATTGCAGCACTGGGGAGTGCATAAGCAACTGTTCCATCGAAAACATTTCTTCTGGGTGCGGCAACCCTAGATACTCATCAGCACACCAGTTAGTAGTAGTTGCTTCGTCTGATGTCTCATTCGCCACTGAAACCAAACAGCAGCAATCTACTTGAAAAGCAACTCCTAGCAATTGAGCAATCTCTTGCAGCATCAAAGCCGTAGCAGAGCTATTAGCAATGATTTGGTTAATTTTTTGTACCAACTCGCGGGCAGGTTCTTCCTGATGCTGCATCAGCTTGACTTGGTAAGGTTGTAGTCGATCTATGTCATCTATGTAATGTGGCGGCGATGATAAAGGCTTTTTCATTTTTGGCACGCCCTCGGATAGTAACCCCATTGTTCTTGCACCCAACCTCTTGGCATATTCTTCACCGTTAGTTGTGTTGCTACACCCTGATAATTGACAAATTTTGTGTGAATACTTTCTCTCACCTGTTATAGCCCTTTTCTATCTCAGATGGCCAAATTTCCACTGCATCAAGCAAATTGCTACATTGGTACATAAGTAATAAAATACTTAAGATATCCTATAAATGCTTAAGTTAGCTTATTTTTAACTGTTCTATCTTGAAATAATGCACTAACTTTATCCTGTCTGTAAGTATACATAAACCGTAATTTCTCTGGAATTACAGGAAAATTACCCTTCATATCACGTAAAATTACGCAACTTACTTTATAAAGCTTTATTACATTTCTTGAAACAACTAGTAGGTTTAACAAGCTACTCTTTGATCTCCGTAACTCTCAGTAAAATATCAATAAAAGTAAAGGAGGCAGGAAAAGGTTACTCTTGCAGTGTAGGCTTCTCTTCTCTACGAGAGGCTGCGCAACGAGACACACTCGTTTTCAGAACTACGATAGCGTAACTGTGGTAGGGAGTTCGTGAGCGTCTTGCTCTCAACCTGTGGTAGAAATTTGGAGTAGAGCTTAAATTTAAATAAATTTTTGCCGATCAGAGATTGCGACATTTCTGGCTAAATTTTGAATGCAGCCCAGTTATTTTTACTAATAACTGGGCTGCATTCGTCTGAATATAAAACGAAACCACATCTATTTTCAGAACAATATTTTTAAAAGTAGTAAGAGCATTTTGTACTCCTTGCTGGTAGGACGGGCTAGATGCCCGTTCTACAACAGGTTTCAAACAAAATGGACGAAGTTTATCCAGCCAAGCTCTCGACACTCAGAGGAACCATATCGCCATTCCTCGTTAGTCCTAACAACATTGGTTCTTGGGGTTGAATTAGTTGACCAGTAAGTACACAGCGTTCTTCTTGCTGAGCTGTGGCAGCTATGCTAGCTCGAATGTCGGATCGCGAAAATCGAGGCTTCCACTCACCTGATTTTTGCTGGACATAATTCCAAAGGATATCTCGGATCAGAGCTTGATATCCCTGATTCCCAGCTATTTCTTTGAGTTTATCTTTGAGTTCCCGTTCTAGGCGAATGCTGGTAACTTCCATATCGGTGGTTGGGGTGCGAGCGATCGTATGCATCAGTTTTTCTCCTTAAAGGTATAGACAGGATAGTAATACAAGTGTAGTATGTTTAAAGGAATGTTCAATAGGTGAAATTTTCTGTGAAATCCATTTACCCCATCTCTACTTCAATTTTGTGCGCTACCAATTGCCGAACCAATTGGGAATTAGCTGCTATGGAAGTGGAGTATTTATTTATGGGCGATGGTAGCCGGAATCATGGGCAAATCACAGAGGGCAATGATGATTATAAGTATGTAGGCATTAGTGCACTAATTGCAAAACCACAACTAAATCAACAAAGCGGGGGTTACAGGCAAAAGAATCCTGTACCGATATGAGACCAGAAGATTTTCCGGTCAATTCTAACCCCCGCTTCACGAAAACTNNNAGCGGGGGTTTTTTTATAAGGAGTNNNGCTGTGACGATATCTTCCATGCGCGGCGCGAACGCAATGCAAGTGTTAGAGCAATCTGTGGTGGTGTTTTCTCAAAATTACTTGCCACTATGTCGGGTCAATATCAAGCGGGCGATTGTGCTGTTAGTAACCAACAAGGCGCAACCGCTGGGTTTTACCGCAGAAAGCGGCTGGCAAGTTCACTCACCCAGTTTGGTAATTGATGTGCCAAAACATATTCGCTTGACAATCACTTCTAATGAGCGGATGTGGAAAGTTCCGCCAGTGAATCGGCGAGAAGTATTGCGACGAGACCATCACAGTTGCCAATATTGCGGCAGCAGCAAACATCTAACGCTAGATCATGTGATGCCGCGTTCTAAAGGCGGTTCTCACACTTGGGATAACGTAGTCGCAGCTTGTGAAAGATGTAACTCCCGTAAAGGCGATCGCACCCTGTTTGAAGTTGGTATGCAACTGCGTACCAAACCAAAACCGCCAATCCACCCCGCGATTTCTTTTGCTGAACAGTTTTGGATAGATATGCAAGCAAACCTGGAATAACAGGAGAGCATAAGGAATGCTGAAATTAACTTACACTGAAAGCAGTTTTGATTTGGAATGTGTCACTCTGTCGCTAGAAGAATGGGTAGCGCAACGAGTGATTTTAGCCCTGCGAGTTGGGCAAAGTTTGTGCATTGAACCCACTACCGCTTCCTTTTTGCTTCCTGTTGATTTACCAGGAGTAGAAGTACTGAGGTCTGAGGTAAAAAGAGATGACAGAGAAATCATTGCCCTTTGTGCGTGCGATGCCGAATATATGGAAGTCACCCTGCGGGGTTCTTGGCTATCAGCTAGTTCTAAGGATTCTGTCGGTGTGTTTGTCACCACTATGAGCGATCGCGCTGAGTTCTTTTTGCACAAACTTTGGCAGGAAGCTCAATCTTGTGCTTCTGTGATGAGTGAATAAACGAAATAGTTGGGTGACTCAATTTTGGATTTTGGATTNNNGATTTGTTCNNNCGTTGAAATTCGGGGGTAACTCTTGGANGACGCTGCGAGAACAAACATTTTGGGATTTTGGATTACNNNATCCAAAATCCCAAATTTAAAATCTAAAATCAGGTGAGGAGAATTTCTCACCCTTTATTGAGCCATTTTTAGTAGTTCAGGAATTGTCACAAATCGGTAGCCTTGCTGTTTGAGTCCGTTGATGATTTGTGGCAAAGCTTCTACAGTTCTGTGGCGATCGCCACCACCATCATGCATTAAAACAATGAAACCAGGTTTTGCGCCTTTCAGGACATTATTTACAAATGCCTGTGGTTTGGCGTGCGGATCGGTATCAGCGGAAGTTAGCGACCACATAATGACAGCATGTTTTTGGCTTTTGGCATAAGCGGCTAGTCCGTTGTTTAAAAAGCCTCCAGGAGGACGGAACAAAGAAGTTTTGACTCCTGTAGTTTTGTAGATCAGATCCGCTGTGCGATCAATTTCACTTTTGGCTGTAGCTTCATCCATTCGCCGATACCAATGATGCCAAGTATGGTTGCCAATGGCGTGTCCCTCAGCTACTTCACGCTTCGCTAGGTCAGGATTTGCTTGTAAAGCTTGTCCTACCCAAAAGAATGTGGCTTTAACATCATTTTGCTTCAAGATATCCAGCATTTCTAGGGTTGTCTTTGGCTAGGCCCATCATCAATGGTGAGAGCAATAACCTTTTCGTTGCTGCTGGGCTGCACCTTATAAACTGTTTTTCCCTGAAATTTAGCTGGGACTGTAAAGATAGGGTTTTCTACTTTGCCTGATGGTGGTAGCTGGGCATTAATTTGGCCCTTTGCTGGATCTTGAAGTGCAGTATGGATTTTGCTTACTGGCTGGTTCAACCCCGATTGTGGGGAGATACCTGGGGGAATACTACAAGCTGTAATACTAGAGGCGATCGCGACAATACTAATTATCTGTTGTCGCTTAAGGTAGTTGTCTGTCACGTCAGGCTTTTAAAGATTTACCCAATCATAAGCTGTAGTTTGACTTTTCAAAGGGTTTAGGGATCTGCAGGTTAATAGTGTCCCAGCCAGGAGGGTTTCGACACTCGGTTTATTGGTACTTTATTTTCACGCAAGTCCCTTAGCAAGTTCAAATATAAGTCCAGAAGCTTTTATAGACAATTTCAAAAAAACTTTCTAAAACCCCTTGACACCTCTTGTAGTATTTTGTAGTATATTGTAGTGAGACGAAAGACAAAGCTTCTCAAGAGTCAAATTTATGTTCTACATACAACTAAAGGACAGGCGTTGGAATAAACCAGAGTCCCCAGCCAACAAAGCTGCTTTTACTTGCAAACCATCGGCAGTAGAGGCAAAAAACGAAAAAAGTTCTAAGTTTGCACTCATTAAAACCACTGAATACATCCGTAATACACAACAGGTTTGCTACCTAGAGTTTCGGTTATTTTCCTAACAGTTTCTAACAGTAAAAAGTAAATTATCTGAACCTTGAAAACTAAATAAGAAATGGGCAAGTTCACCAACAAAATCTGTGCCTAAAAACTTCAAAGTTTAGGCACAGATTCAAAAAAATCGGGGTGTAGCTCAATTGGCTAGAGCGTTCCGTTGTCTGCGGAAATGTTGCGGGTTCAAGTCCCGTCACCCTGGTTGCAGTCCTGTAGGCGAATAGTTTAAGCCGTCAGCATCTCAAGCTGAAGATTGCGAGTGCGAATCTCGTCAGGACTCCCAAATGGCTGAGTAGCCAAGTGGTCGAAGGCGTCGGTCTGCAAAACCGACATCGTGAGTTCAAATCTCACCTCAGCCTTTGGTGCCGCAGTGTAGCTTAACGTAAAGCCCCAGGTTCATACCCTGGTATATGCGGGTGCAAATCCCGCCGCTGCCACCAAATGCAGGGATGGTGTAACGGTAACACCTCGTGACTCCAAATCCGATGTTCTAGGTTCAAATCCTAGTCCCTGTGTCAGACAATTTTAGATAAAAAAATTTCATCCAAAATCTAAAATTCGGTAAATTATGCCCTCGTAGACGAATGGTTAAGTCAGTGCTCTTTCAAAGCACAGATGCGAGTTCAATTCTCGTCGAGGGAATGATTAAGGGTCGGTGGCCGAGTCTGGCTGAAGGCGACAGTCTGTAAAACTGTTCTTTTTTGCGCGCAGGTTCAAATCCTGCTCGACCCACTATGGAGAGGTGGCTGAGTGGCTCAAAGCGTCCTCCTGCTAAGAGGAAACGGGTAGTTAATACCCGTCACAGGTTCAAATCCTGTTCTCTCCGTTTTGAGAGTGTGGTGTAACTGGATAACATCTCAGTCTACGAAACTGAAGATTTGAGGGTTCGATTCCCTCCGCTCTCGTTACATGATCTCTTCTTTTATCCCTCGGTAGCTCAGTTGGTAGTTAGCGCCTGTTTGAAGAACAGGAGGTCGTCGGTTCGATTCCGACCTGGGGGGCTTCGTTGCTTCATAGCTCAATGGTAGAGCAAGCGGCTGTTAACCGCGCGGTTGTAGGTTCGAGTCCTACTGAGGCAGCCAATTATAATTCGTAATTCGTAATTAAATAAGGGTTTATACTCACGTTTTTATAAACGGCTTGTATCTTAGTCGAGGTTAAAATCACCCTCAGAAAACATAATTACGAATTACGAATTACGAACTACGAATTGTTTAATGCCGGGTGGACGAATTGGGAAGTCGCATCGCTCTGAACGATGAGGTTGCAGGTTCAAACCCTGCCCTGGCAATAAAGCCCTGTGGTGTAATTGGCAACATAGCGCCCTTTGAAGGCGAAGATTCCAGGTTCGAGTCCTGGTGGGGCTGCCAAACTCTGCTCTTGTAGCCCAACTGGAAGAGGCTGCCGTCTCAAAAACGGTATATTGTGGGTTTGATTCCCACCAAGAGTACCAAAATTTGCTCCTGTAGCCCAATTGGAAGAGGTGACAGACTTAAAATCTGTTTGGTTGTGGGTTCGACTCCCACCAGGAGTACCAACGGGATGTAATTCAGTGGCCAGAAGCCATGCTTTGGGAGCATGGAGTCGCAGGTTCGAATCCTGCCATCCCGATATGCCCCTGTGACGGAACTGGCATACGTGCTGGAATCAGAGTCCAGATTTTGCAGGTTCAAATCCTGTCAGGGGCACTAAGCTCTCGTGGCGGAACGGAAGACGCACTAGACCGAGAATCTAGTTTTTTGCAGGTTCAAATCCTGTCGAGAGTACCAAAATATCTGGGTGTAGCGCAGTTGGGAGTGCGTGGGTTCAAGTCCCTCCACTCGCTTGCGTAGTCCTGTAGCTCAATTGGTAGAGTGTCTTCCTTACAAGAAGAATGTTGCGGGTTCAATTCCTGCCAGGACTACCAAATATTGGGAGTGTAGCTCAATGGAATAGAGCTTCGAGCTTCTACCTCGAAAGTTGTGGGTTCAAGTCCTACCACTCCCGTCTATGGGTCTGTAGCTTAATTGGTAAAGCGTCTAACTGGCTGTTAGAAAGTTGTCGGTTCAATTCCGACCAGTATCCACCAAAAAATATGGGGTCATAGCTCAAATGGCTAGAGCGCCTGCCTTGCAAGCAGGAGGTTATGGGTTCAATTCCCATTGATTCCACTGATGGTGTCTGAAGCCAAAGTGTCGAGGCGCTGGTTTGTGAAACCAGTCATAGCGGGTTCAAGCCCCGTCAGACACCCCTGAATGGAAGATGCCGCTGAATGGACGGCAACTGGTCTTGAAAACCAGGGTATGGGCAACTGTAGGGGTACNNNCGGGAAGCAAGCTACGATTCCTCCATCTTCCACNNNTCCACCTGGAGCCGAAAAGCGAGGCGCTGTGCTGATAACACAGAAATAGGAGGGGCAGTACCTCCCTGGTGGATTTATATCTAATGTTGGTATTACAAATCGCACTTGCTCATTTCTTTTCAAATTAACTAGGGTGGTTGGCATACCGGCTGTGCAGCGGGCTTTTAACCCGCAGAAATAGGTTCGACCCCTATACCACCCATTAAACAATTCAAAATTCAAAATTAAGAATTAGCTAATATGCAACTTGAATGCGTATTGGGTTATGAATAGCAACTAGCGATCGCTAGTTGAGCATGTTGCAATAATACATCTTTATCCAAAGTATGTATCGGATATTGCGGTGTTACTGCCAGTAGTTTCTCAATTCTTTCTCTAGCTGCTTCTACGACTGCTTCATCTAAGCTACCGTTACTGAGCGAATCAGCAAAATCTTCAGCAATCCGATAAGTTCTTTCAATAGATGATGAATTAATATTACGCGACACAATAAACAGATCGCAGCCTGCATTAAATGACCGCGCCACAGTACCAGCTTTCATAAACATATCTGAGATCGCTTTCATATCCAAATCATCAGATACAACTACTCCCTCAAAGCCAAGTTCCTCTCTAAGTATGGTTTTGAGGATAGCCTGAGAAAGCGTTCCTGGCACATCAGGATCTATCTTGGGAAATAAAATATGGACAGTCATAACCAAAGGAATCTGTACTTCGATTAAGGCTTTGAAAGGTATAAGTTCTCGAAGTCGCAGGTCTTCTAGAGTTAAATTCAGTATTGGTAACTCAATATGAGAGTCCTTGCTGGTGTCTCCATGTCCGGGGAAGTGTTTGGCGCATCCCAAAATTCCTGAATCTCGAAGTCCAAGGTAATAGTCACGGGCACCTTGAGTAGCAGTTTCGGGAGTGTTACCAAAGGCGCGAGCNCCAATCACAGGGTTGTCGGGATGGGAAAAAATATCGGCTACAGGTGCCCAAGATAAATTGATTCCTAGTGATTTGAGTTCTACCGCTGTGGCTTTTGCTACTTCATAAGCGTGCGATCGCAGCAATAAGGCATGAGGAAAGCGGGTAATTGGCGGTGGTGTACGAATTACACGACCTCCTTCATGATCGAGAGTCATGAACATAGAATCACGTTCAGTATATTCTCGTATCTGCCTGTTTAAATCCTTGAAGCTTTCCAGCCAAACCTGATATGGGGTGCTATCCAAAAAGTTCTTAGCAAAAAAGATTGCCCCAATCGGTTTCAATTCATTGAGTGCGCGTTTATCATCATCACTTAATGTCGTGCCAGAAATACCTAGAATCAGGTGATGTCCAAAGCGCTTGAGCTTCTGCGATACACCCATAATTTTTACCTATAAGTTGTGCGGTAAACAACTGGGTTGTTCAACCTAGAGGACATAGATTTTTATCCTACACCTTATGGGAAGCAGAAAGTTTTCCAAGTAGTCTTTAACCACTACCCCCGATATTTACTCAAAGCAAATACACGAATTAGCAAATAAATCAACTACTTTCAGACCACATTTGAGATTAACTTATTTTCAGTCAAAGGAAATACTTTTGTNTTGCCTAATTTTCCTCCATGTAAAGATAGATGAAATGCTCGCCCAAACCTATTGCCAACAATGGTATTAACAATTTGTTCGGGTAGGTGCGCGTAGGTAAAATTCCCTTTGGCAAAATTTTTTTGCGGAAGCGATCGCACAATAACTGCCAAATGTAACGGATTGCAACGTATAATGAGAACGATAAAACGGTTAAGAAATATTGAAGAGCAGTAGGGTTACATGCGAGTAGCGATCGCGGGAGCGGGACTAGCAGGACTTTCCTGCGCGAAATATCTTACAGACGCAGGTCACACACCCATTGTCTTGGAACGTCGAGACGTTCTAGGCGGTAAAGTGGCTGCATGGAAAGATGCTGATGGAGACTGGTACGAAACAGGTCTGCACATCTTTTTTGGCGCATATCCCAATATGTTGCGGTTATTCAAAGAACTGGACATTGAAGATCGATTGCAGTGGAAAGAACACACAATGATCTTCAACCAGCCAGATGCACCAGGTACTTACAGTCGCTTTGATTTCCCAGATTTGCCAGCACCAATTAATGGTATAGTGGCAATTCTGCGAAACAACGACATGCTGACATGGCCAGAAAAAATTCGCTTTGGCATCGGATTATTGCAGGTCATGATTCAGGGGCAAAAGTACGTTGAAGAAATGGACAAATATTCCTGGACAGATTGGCTGCGTAAACACAATATTCCAGAACGGGTCAATAAAGAAGTTTTTATTGCCATGGCCAAGTCGCTGAATTTCATCGACCCAGATGAAATTTCGGCAACCATTCTTTTAACTGCCCTCAATCGTTTCCTCCAGGAAAAAAATGGCTCGAAAATGGCCTTTCTGGATGGTTCGCCAACAGAACGATTGTGTCAGCCGATAGTAGATTACATCACCGAACGCGGTGGAGAAGTCCGCTTGAATGCCCCTTTGAAAGAGATTTTGCTAAACGCCGATGGTAGCGTCAAAGGATACTTGATTCGGGGGTTGAATGGCGAAGAAGATGAAGTTTTCACAGCGGATTTGTATGTATCTGCTAGCTCGGTTGACCCTCTAAAGGTGATTTTGCCAGCACCTTGGAAAGAAATGGAGTTTTTCCAAAAGCTAGAAGGCTTAGAAGGCGTGCCTGTGATTAACGTGCATTTGTGGTTCGATCGTAAACTTACGCAAATTGATCACTTGCTATTCTCGCGATCGCCCCTCCTAAGCGTTTATGCTGATATGAGCAATACCTGCCGTGAATACGCCAACCCCGAACGCTCGATGCTGGAATTAGTTCTAGCCCCGGCAAAAGATTGGATTGCCAAATCAGATGAGGAGATTGTGGCTGCCACTATTGCCGAGTTAGAAAAACTCTTCCCCGACCACTTTGGGGGAGACAATCCAGCAACATTGCTGAAATCTCATGTGGTGAAAACGCCCCGTTCAGTTTACAAAGCGACCCCTGGTCGTCAACAGTACCGTCCCTCGCAAACAACCCCCATTAGTAACTTCTATCTCTCAGGGGATTACACCATGCAACGCTACTTAGCCAGTATGGAAGGTGCCGTACTTTCTGGTAAGCTGACAGCGCAGGCGATTTCTGAGGCCCTCCCGGTAGCAAATTCCTCAAACCTGCAAACGCTCACCCGACCGCCCGCAACGAATGCTGCAACTGCCTGATTCCCCGCCGCGCATGAAAACGCTGGTCTCTGTAGACGAGTCATACAAACTTTGTCGGCATCTCACAGCAAAGTATGCCAAGACTTTTTACCTGGGTACTTTGCTTATGAGTCCGGTAAAACGTCAATCTATTTGGTCAATTTACGCTTGGTGTCGCCGTACAGATGAATTGGTGGATGGCCCTGCATCTGCTATTACCACGCCAGAAACCCTAGACCTATGGGAACAGCAGCTGGAATCGATTTTTGCGGGACGCCCATTAGAAAATTACGATGTAGCTTTAGTTGATACCCTCCAGCGCTTTCCGATGGACATTCAACCATTTCGGGATATGATTGCTGGTCAGCGCATGGACTTATATCGCAGTCGTTATGAAACCTTTGAGGATTTATACCTCTACTGTTACCGCGTTGCTGGCACTGTTGGTTTGATGTCAACATCAGTTATGGGTGTAGATAACACCATATATGCAGCACCGTGGCGGCAAAATAAACAACCATATCTTCCCACAGAAGAAGCGATCGCTCTCGGAATTGCCAATCAACTCACCAACATCCTGCGAGATGTAGGAGAAGATGCCAAACGGGGACGGATCTACATTCCCCTGGAAGACTTGGCAAAATTCAACTATACCGAGCAAGACTTCTTCAAAGGTGTGGTAGACGATCGTTGGCGGGCATTGATGCGCTTTCAAATTGACCGCGCCCGCCAATTTTACACCACATCCGACCAGGGAATTACTTATTTAGCATCCGATGCCCGTTGGCCTGTGTGGGCGGCATCAATGCTGTACGGTCAAATTTTGGAGGCGATTGAACGCAACGATTACGATGTATTCAATCAGCGGGCTTACGTTCCCCAGTGGAAAAAGTTACGCACCTTGCCCATAGCTTGGATGCGATCGCAAGTCCTTTAAAAAATTAGTCATTTGTCCCTAGTCCTTAGTCCTCAGTGTTTTATAAATAACCAATGACTAATCAGAAATGACCAATGACAAATGACTATTGACTCTTACTGGCAAGTCTGGTAACATTGATATTCGTGAGTCAGGAGAGGTGGCTGAGTGGTCGAAAGCGGCAGATTGCTAATCTGTTGTACGGCAGGCAACTCCGTACCGAGGGTTCGAATCCCTCCCTCTCCGTTTTTCGGCTTTTGATACACGGAGAATACTCTGTGTACAAAAAGTAATATTAATATCGGCGTAAATATTTCTACTCCCAAAGATGGATGATATGATTTATCCTTTGGAGTCTTGATAAGATCCAGCTAAGTTAAAAACCTAGTTTGGATCTTATTTTTAGGCTCCTAAGTATTTTGAGGAGTGAAAGTAATTTATGAGAAAAATTAGTGCCGCCTTAAGTTTAAGTATAGCTACCCTTGCGGCTGGGTTTCTACTTGGGGCTTGTGGTGATAGCAGTACCCCCAACGGCACAGCTAACAACGGAAGTACCGCTACTCCAGCAACAAACTCAACTGCTACAAGCAGTGCTAAAGGACTAAAAATTGGTTCCCTGCTACCGACAACAGGCGACTTAGCTTCTGTAGGACAGCAGATGTTAGGTTCCGTACCTTTACTGGTCGATACAGTCAACGCTTGCGGTGGAGTGAATGGCGAACCTGTTACCTTGGTGCAAGTAGACGACCAAACCGACCCGAAAGCTGGAGCTGTAGGTATGACCAAACTAGCAACTTTGGATAAAGTAGCAGGTGTAGTTGGTTCCTTTGCCAGTAGCGTTTCTAGTGCAGCAGTCTCCATTGCCACGCCGAATAAAGTCATGCTGGTTTCCCCTGGTAGTACCAGTCCTGTATTTACCGAAAAGGCTCAAAAAGGCGACTATAAAGGCTTTTGGGCGCGTACTGCTCCCCCCGATACATACCAAGCACTAGCTTTAGCCCAACTTGCCAGAAAAAAAGGTTTCAAGCGAGTTTCTACAGTCGTAATTAATAACGACTATGGCGTAGGGTTTGAAAAAGCATTCGTGCAAACTTTTGAAAAATTGGGTGGAACTATAGTTAATAAAGATAAGCCTGTCCGCTACGACCCAAAAGCTCAGACATTTGATACAGAGGCCGCTGCTGCATTTGCAGGTAAGCCAGATGCAGTACTGGCCGTACTCTATGCCGAAACTGGTAGTCTGTTCCTAAAGGCCGCCTATCAGCAAGGTGTGGCAAAGGGGGTACAGATTCTGCTGACAGATGGGGTAAAATCACCGACTTTTCCCGAACAAGTTGGCAAAGGCAGTGATGGTAAATATATTTTAACTGGAGCGATCGGTACAGTACCGGGTTCCGATGGTAAAGCATTAGAAGCTTTCAACAAGCTGTGGAAGGATAAAAAAGGTAGTGCGCCAGGGGAATACGCTCCTCAAGCTTGGGATGCAGCAGCTTTGTTGACATTGGCGGCGCAAGCTGCTAAAGAAAATACAGGCGTTGGCATAGCCAGCAAAATCCGGGAAGTTGCTGATGGGCCTGGCACAGAAGTTAGTGATGTCTGCGAGGGACTGAAGTTACTTAAAGATGGTAAAAAGATTAACTACCAAGGAGCTAGTGGCAACGTAGATGTTGATGCTAACGGCGATGTCGTCGGTGTATACGATGTTTGGACAGTAGGAGACGATGGCACAATCAAGGTGATTGACAAAGTTACCCCTAAGTAGAAACTTAGGAGTTAGGAGTGATGAGTTATAAATTTAATCTTAATAACTCTTAACTCCTAACTCCTAACTCCTAACTCCTAACTATTTAATCCCACTGAAGTTGTAACCAACTCCTAACAATAAGCCCACATCAGTTTCATCGAAAAATCCGGCATTGATAGCAGCTGTTGCCGTAAATTGAGAAGTTAGAGGCACATCAATGCCACCAGACACCAAAAAGGCAAATTTTGAATCATCACCAGTTTTGTAAGCTGCACCCACTCCGACGTAAGGTGCGATCGCTAATGGTTCGCTAAAAGCATCTGCTGATTTGAAGGTAAAATCGTAGGTGATCGGAAGTAGAACTGTGGTGTTATCCCCAAATACAGCTGAAGGTCGCACTGATATAGAATTTGTCAGTCCGATTTTGCTAACTACCGCAAAGTTACCATCGCCCAAAGACGTGTCACCACCATTCAAACCAATGTTAGCCGCGATACCAAGATAGCTACTACCACCACTGGTAGTTCTACCTAAATCAATATCCGATTGCGCCACTCTTGTCGCAGATGGTTGAGAAGTCGGTTGTACAGACTCAGAGGTGAGCGTTGCAGAGGAGGTCGCCACTGTGCCTGGAACGGGTATGGGTGTTACACTGGCGTTTTCTTGTATCCCAGTGTTGGGCAATTGCTCTACCTTAGTTAAATTTGTGACTGTAAAAGTTTCGGTTGTTTCTATAGAGAGATTTTGGCTAAACTCTTTGGGAGACGCTACGGTTGCGGAAGGTTCGGTTAATGGCTGATTGCTCGACTTGTTTACTGTCTGAGCGCTTGCAGATAAACCGCTGCTCAGGAATGCAAGAGCAGCTATGCTTGGCAACCAAAAAACACCTTTACGAAGAAAAATAGTATTCACGTTCACTCCTAAAACAATGTTGCCACGAAAAATAAAGATTTTTGTTGATTTAAGTCAACAAATTTGGGCAATATTCAAAATTTAACATCAAAAAATCGGTTTTTGCATTCTGACTTTACTTGATTTCTCTAGTTAATATTTACTAGCAAAAAATTAAATTCCATAGCAATCCTCAATCACTCGTGAGAAACAAGATACTCAACAACTTTTACCAAATCGGGGATTTGTGGGTTGCAATTTTCATAAATTGGAAGTGAATTGATATATTTATTTTAAATATCCTTAATTTGATAGATGACAAATAGTCTCTTTGCTTAAAATAAAGATAGGGTTTGTTAAGGAGGCGATGCCTACGGCGGGCTGCGCCAACGCAATTGCGACCTTTCCGATGTTCGCACAGCGTCTCGCAGAGAAGGAAAGAAGTTTTTTAGCATAGCTACTTTACTGCCAAAGACAGCTAAATTGTGAAGTGATATTACGAAGCTTGCAAAAATATTTAGAAATTGCCTAGAAGGCAAACATAGTTCTAACGTAGAACCTATTAGGAGAGACTGGAGGCAAATGTGATGAGCGAAAATAATATTCAAAAGTATCGGTTTGTCTGTACCCTGACTTTCGGTGATATCTACGGTCAAATAATTGTTTGGTTGATTACAATTACCCTAAGTTTGGCATCAGCTTTGGCACTGATGGGTGCCAAGCGGCCCGTGTACGCTTTAGCAACAGCGGGTCTTGTCGTTCTGCTATCGCTACCTTTCTTGTTGTTTGCGTTTGTCACTACCTTGTTAAATCATATTGAAGTTAGTCCTGTAGGGCTGGGAACCAAAATGGAACCTATACCAGGTAATGTGTCTCAACAACAACCTGTACAAGCAACTAGCTAAAGAGTTAGGAGTTATGAGTTACGAGTTATGAGTTATAAGTCACTCTATTTGTGCCATAACTCTTTGTTTTTAACTTTTTACTCCTAATTTAAAAATTTGTTATAACGTCCCTGTCTGTAGGCAGGGAATTTTTTTGTAGAGATGCTACTGTTACAACGCACTAGCTGATTAATCACCTCTCTACAATAGAACAGCAGTGGTTTGCAATCAGGGGGCTAATTATGCTGGAACACGATGTGATTATTGTCGGGGGTGGATTGGCGGGATGTCGTGCTGCTGTAGAAATTGCCCGCACTGACCCTAGTTTAAATATTGCTGTGGTTGCCAAAACCCACCCAATTCGTTCTCACTCGGTAGCGGCTCAAGGTGGTATGGCTGCATCGCTGAAAAATGTTGATTCCGAAGATACTTGGGAAGCACATGCTTTTGATACTGTCAAGGGTTCTGATTACTTGGCAGACCAAGATGCTGTAGCAATTCTCACCCAAGAAGCGCCAGGTGTGGTGATTGACTTGGAACACATGGGCGTTTTGTTCTCTCGCTTATCCGATGGGCGCATTGCCCAACGGGCTTTTGGCGGACACTCCCACAACCGCACTTGCTACGCTGCTGACAAAACCGGTCATGCGATTTTGCACGAATTGGTTAACAATTTGCGGCGTTATGGCGTGCAAGTTTATGAAGAGTGGTACGTGATGCGTCTCATTTTGGAAGAAAATGAGGCCAAGGGTGTGGTCATGTTCCATCTTTTGGATGGACATATAGAGGTGGTGCGGGCTAAGGCGGTGATGTTTGCCACAGGGGGCTATGGTCGCGTTTATAACACTACCTCTAATGATTACGCTTCTTCGGGTGATGGTTTGGCAATGACTGCGATCGCAGGTTTGCCCCTGGAAGATATGGAATTTGTCCAGTTTCATCCCACTGGTTTATATCCGGTAGGGGTGCTGATTTCGGAAGCGGTACGGGGAGAAGGGGCGTATCTGATTAATAGTGAAGGCGATCGCTTTATGGCGAACTATGCGCCCAGTCGGATGGAACTAGCTCCTCGTGATATTACCTCACGAGCGATCGCTTACGAAATTCGCGCCGGACGTGGTATTCATCTCAATGGCAGTGCTGGTGGCCCCTTTGTCTATCTGGATTTGCGCCATCTAGGCAAAGAAAAAATTATGAGTCGCGTTCCCTTCTGTTGGGAAGAAGCCCATCGCCTAGTAGGTGTTGATGCAGTAACTCAACCGATGCCAGTCCGCCCGACAATTCACTATTGTATGGGTGGTATACCAGTTAACACCGATGGGCAAGTTCGCAGTAGTGGTGATGGTTTAGTTGACGCTTTCTTTGCTGCGGGTGAAACATCTTGTGTTTCTGTACATGGTGCTAATCGCTTGGGGAGTAATTCTTTGCTGGAATGTGTCGTTTATGGCAAAAGAACTGGAGCTGCGATCGCAAAATTCGTGCAAAAACGTAAGTTACCCTCTGTAGATGAGCAACGGTACATAACAGAAGCCCAGCAACAAATTCAAGCTTTGCTAGAACAACCAGGACAGTACCGCATTAACCAAGTCCGTGAAGCTTTTCAGGATTGTATGACTGAGTACTGTGGTGTTTTCCGCACTGAGGCATTAATGACTGAAGGTTTACAGAAATTAGAAGAAATACAACAGCGATATCCTCAAATTTATTTAGATGACAAAGGTAGTTGCTGGAATACAGAACTCGTAGAAGCCTTAGAATTGAGAAGTTTGATGGTAGTAGGGCAGACCATTTTGGCATCAGCCCTAAATCGCCAAGAAAGTCGTGGCGCTCATTTCCGCGAAGATTATTCCCAACGAGATGATAGCAACTTTCTCAAACACACAATGGCATACTATTCACCAGCGGGAATTGATATTCAATATCGACCGGTGGCGATTACTATGTTTGAGCCAAAAGAGCGGAAGTATTAGTTAAAGGTAAATGTATGTGAGAAATCGAGGGGACTACAAAAATTTTGTCCACCTCGATTAATAACAGTAAGTGCGAAGATATTTTCTGTATGCCGTAAAATTCTGATTATAAAAACAAGATTTTTATTTAAAATATGAATAACCCACAAACTTGGTATATTGTCAAGCGTTCTGCTGGAAACTGTGAAATTATCCCCAGCGACCAAGTTGGCAACGATAATCTAGAAATTATAGAACAGTGGGGGCCTTTTAGTTCGCAAGAAGAAGCGATCGCTCGACGTGTCGGACTTATTAGGGCTGGAAAGTGCAAACCAGTTTAAGTTAGTAGTTAGAAGTTGACGGTGACGGACTTTATTCCTAACTCCTCACTATTCACTCCTAACTTTATTCCTAACTCTTCATTTTTCTGCTGTAGGTGTCCCCTGAGCAGCAATTTTTTTGCCTATCACTTCCACCGCTTTAGCAAATTGAGGGTCTGCAAAAGTAGCGAGTTTGTCACGTTCATGGAGCCACAAATCTTCCATCTGCTTTTTGCTCAAATCCACCTTCACATCTGGCGAAATGCCTTTGTGATTGATATCTGTACCATTGGGGGTATAGTAATGAGCAATTGTTACCGCTAATCCTGAACCATCTTCTAGGGGACGCACCGATTGCACTAGTCCCTTACCAAAGGTTTGAGTACCGACCAAAGTAGCACGCTTATTATCCTGCAAAGCCCCTGAGAGGATTTCACTGGCACTAGCTGAACCTTTATCTACCAACACCACCAATGGTTTAGTGGTCAAGGCTCGTCCGTTTGCCTCTTCCTTTTCTGCCTCTCCTCGGCGTTCAACGGTGGAGACAATCTTACCTTTATCTATCCACATTCGGGCAATATCCACACTAGAGAAAAGTAAGCCGCCTGGATTACCACGCAAATCAAGGATATATCCAGCTACCTTTTTGCTTTCTAAATCTTTGATAGCGGTTTGCATTTCTTTACCAGCATTGGCGCTGAACTGGTTCAAGCGGATGTAACCAAGATTTCCGGCTGGGGTTTTCTTTTGAGAAAACTTAACTGGATGGATTTCAATGCGCGCCCGTTTGATGTCAAACTGTTTTGTCTTACCGTCACGCTGAATAGTCAAGCGGACTTTAGATCCTGCTTCACCCCTAATCAAGGATACTGCCTGATTAGTATCCATCCCCTTAGTATCTTTGCCGTCAATTTTGAGAATGATATCTTTTGCTAAAACACCAGCTTTAAAGGCTGGTGTATCTTCGATTGGCGCAATTACAACCAATTGCTTGGTTTTTTCATCCTGACTAATGGTGATCCCAATCCCTGTCAATTCTCCAGAGGTATCCACCTGCATATTCTTGAATTCCGATGGGTCCATAAACCGGGTATATGGGTCTTCTAGCTTTTTCAGCATTTCCCGAATGGACTTATACGCATCCTGCGGATTACTGTAGGACTTGCTCAAGTATTCCTTACGAACAGCCTGCCAATCTACCTGATTAAAAGTACCGTCGACATATTGGCGCTGAACAATTTGCCAAACTTCATCTACTAATTCTTTAGGACTTGCTTTAAATAAAGCCTGACCTCGCGAATGAATGCCAAGGCTAGTAACAGCGATCGTGGAGAGTGTAACTGCCGTAGCACCCAAAACAAGCCTACTTTTTGTAATCACCATAATGACAGCTGCGTCAGAGGGAAATAATATAGTCAGTATGCTCAATCTAACACAGGCTACCACTGTACAGACCGAGTATGTATTCTTAATTNNNACAAAATACTTGACAATCAGGCGACCTNNNTGTTTAAAAGATACAAAGTTTTTGGGTATGGGGCATTAGGGGACTTCCAACTAAAAAAATATCCCATCGCTGTCTAGGCAGGGGAGCATACTTCTCTACGAGAGGCTGCACTTCGACTACGCTCAGTGACCACGCCAACGACTACGCTCAGTAACCGGGGGGCAGGGGGCAGGGGGAGAAAGAAAAATATTATCTGAGTAAATTGGATAATTTATTTTCTGGAAGTCCCTAGAAAGAGACAAGGAAGACAAGGGAGAGGGGGGAGACAAGGAAGAAACTTGTTAAATAATTCCCCCTTGTCCTCGTTGTCCCCCTCATCTCCCCTTGCCTCCCCTGCTCCTCTGCCCCCTTTAAGGTTCTACCCAGCGTTCATCTGCCTTAATGAGGTTAATTAATTCCTCTACACCTTTATCTTCTGGGACTTTTTTAATTTCTTCTCGACCACGATACAAAGAAATGTAACCGGGTGTTTTGCCGACATAACCATAGTCGGCATCGGCCATTTCTCCGGGGCCATTGACAATACAACCCATAACTGCAATGTCTAGTCCAGTTAAGTGTTTAGTAGCTTCCCGGACTTTGTGCAGTACTTCCTCTAGATTAAACAAAGTGCGTCCACAAGAAGGACAAGCGACGTATTCCACCATCGTTTTTCGCAATCCCAAAGCTTGGAGAATGCTGTAGCAGACGGGGATTTCTTTTTCTGGTGCTTCTGTCAGTGAGACACGAATTGTATCGCCAATGCCATCGGCAAGTAACGTGGCAATACCAGCCGTAGATTTAATTCGCCCGTATTCGCCATCACCAGCTTCCGTAACGCCTAAATGTAGCGGGTAATCCATACCCAGTTCATCCATGCGCTTGGCGATGAGGCGATAGGCGGCTACCATCACCGGGACTCGTGAGGCTTTCATGGAAACTACCAAGTTGCGGAAATCCAAAGATTCACAAATGCGGATGAATTCTATAGCAGATTCCACCATTCCTTCGGGGGTGTCACCATAAGTAAATAGCATTCTCTCTGCGAGAGAACCATGATTTACCCCAATTCGCATCGATTTTCCTTGGTCGCGCAAAGAAACTACTAGAGGTTCTAAGGTTTCCCGGATTTTATCGCCAATTTCGTCAAATTCACTTTTAGTATATTCAGTTCGATTGATGTTTGGCTTTTCAAACACATACAAACCTGGATTAATCCGTACTTTCTCTATGTGCTTGGAGACTTCCACGGCGATTTTTAGTCCGTTGTGATGGACATCAGCCACAATGGGCACATCTTGGTAAGTTTTAATTAATTTTTGTTTAATTTCTGCTAAAGCTTTAGCATGAGCCATACTTGGCACTGTGACGCGGACAATTTCGCAGCCTATTTCGTGCAGACGACGAATACCAGCCACGGAACCATCAATATCAAGGGTGTCTTCGTTAATCATTGACTGCACTACAACGGGGTAGCCGCCGCCAATGGTGACATTTCCCACCTTTACAGGGCGGGTTTTACGCCGCTTGATAGTTGTATCAAAGGTATCTTGAGGTGATGTGATGCTTGAAGTGTTTACTGTGGGCAGAGTTTGCATAACCTGATTAGGTAAATTTGCTGTTGATCAAATATCAGATTTAATAAATCTCTGTTTCCCAGATTGCCACAGCTAGCGCTTTTTTGGACGATTAATATAGAAAAAAATGGAGAATCAGAAAGGCAAAGAAATAAAGAGCAATTGAGAAGTTTTGCTCTTTTGTAAAGATATATTGCTTAAAAATGTTTTTCAGTGAGTAGCTTGAGTGCGATCGCTAAATTTATGTTTCCCTAATACAAATATACTATTGAATAAACAGATTACACATCCCACCAGCTAAATTAGACTTATCACCAAATGCTTTAACTCCCATGCTAGAAAAAACATCTACATTCCAGAAAGCCATAGAAGCAGTAGAAGCATTAGATCCAGAAGCTCAGGCTATTCTTGTAGATATTATCCAAAAGCGCCTTAAGCAACAGCGACGGGATGACTTATTAAAGGCGGTTGCAGAAGCTCGTGAAGCTTATGCTAAAGGGGAAGTACGTAGTGGAACTGTTGCTGATTTAATGGCGGAGTTAGATGATTGATGCAGCTGCTATGGAGTGCAAGATTTATTCGAGATTTTAAGCGTTTAGCCCGTCGAAATCCAGAATTACGCTCTGTAGTTGAGCAAAGATTACAACAACTTGCTGAAGAGCCGTTTTACCCTAGCTTGCGTACTCATAAACTTAAAGGGGATTTATTGGGTATATGGGCTTGTTCCATAGACTACAGCAATCGGATTCTATTTGAGTTTGTCCCTCATCCCGATTCAGGGGAATTAGTAATTTCTTTGTTGACCTTGGGTTCTCATGATGATGTTTACTAAGGTGACACTAGACTTGAGAAATATTTGGGGATTGAAATCATAGATGTTATTACAGAATAAAAGCGGCTGTAATTATGCACACCCAAATAACACCCCAACTACCAATTCCCCCGCACTTTAACTCAGAGAAAGTCGGCGAAGTCTGGCGCGTACCTTACCAAGAACGTGCCGCCGAAGCTGAAATCTGGACAAAACAACACGATATAAAACCTACATCTTTAGATAAAACCCGTATTTGCTTACTTTTAATTGATGTTCAAAACACCTTCTGCATCCCTGGATTTGAATTATTTGTAGGTGGAAAATCCGGGAATGCGGCGGTGGATGATAACGTCAGATTATGTGAGTTTATCTATCGAAACTTGGGAATAATCACGAAAATTGTACCAACTCTAGATACTCACACAGCAACGCAAATCTTCCATCCGATCTTTTGGGTGAACGCCGCCGGAGAACATCCCACTCCAGCAGCGACTAGCATCACACCAGCAGATGTTGAACAAGGTATTTGGAAAGTTAACCCAGCAGTTGCTAATAGTGTTACTAATGGGGATTATGAATTATTAGAAAAACACGCTTACCATTACCTTGAAAAACTTAGTCAAGATGGGAAATATCCCCTCACTGTTTGGCCTTATCATTCTATGTTGGGTGGTATCGGTCATGCTCTAGTGTCATCGGTAGAAGAAGCGATATTTTTCCACGGCATTGCGCGTCAGAGTCAAACGCAATTTGAAATTAAAGGTGAAAATCCTTTAACAGAAAACTATTCCATCTTACGTCCAGAAGTGTTGGAAGATTTTGAGCAACGTCCACTTGCTCAAAAAAACACGCGCCTAATTAAACAACTTTTAGAATATGATGCAGTAATTATTGGTGGTCAAGCTAAAAGTCACTGCGTCGCTTGGACAATTGACGATTTATTAACAGAAATTAAACAGGTAGATGCCACCCTTGCTCAAAAAATCTATCTGTTAGAAGATTCCACTTCCCCCGTTGTTGTCCCCGGTGTTGTGGACTACACAGAACAGGCAGATGCGGCATTTACAAGGTTTGCAGAGGCAGGAATGCACATTGTAAAATCTAGCGAAAATATAGCATCCTTTATTTAACGCAAAGGATCGTAAAGGTTTCGCAGAGGAACACAGAGATTTCCTTTGCGTTCCTCTGCGCTTTCCTTTGCGTCCCTCTGCGTTTAAAAACAAACCTCATTTCTTCAAATAACCCTTGGGATCTTGCGCTACCCAACCCAGAGATGAGCTAGAACGCACTTCAAAATGGAGATGCGGTTGAGTGGAACTTGGTTTTCCACTAGTGCCTACTGTTCCCAGTAAGTCTTCTTTTTTCACTTGCTGACCGACAGTAACTTTGATACTGTCAAGCTGGGCGTAGCGGCTTTGGAGTCCGCCACTGTGGTTAATAATGACCAATTTGCCATAGGAACCTTGATCGCTGGCAAAGGCTACAGTTCCAGGTGCGATCGCTACCACATTACTACCAACTGGTGCTAATAAGTCAACACCACTATGGAAGAAAACTTCACTTGTCGCAGGATTTATTTGCCAACCGTAAGCTAATCCTACAGTTGCCACTTGTGCTAAGGGATATCCAGACAAAGATGCACGGTTTGGTGTACCTGCATCAGTAGGTAAAGGGGACTTAGTTACAACGCCATTAGGCGACCAATTTACCCCTGGAACAAACACGATTCTGGGGTTTTGTTGGCAGCCATTCACCTCAAACAGGCTATCAGCACGAACTTTGTATTGTGCCGCCACTTGTCGCCAAGTTTGACCGCGAGGCACTTCGACTACAATCCCATTGTAGGGAGGAATCTGAAGCACACTACCAACAGCGGCAGTTGCACCGTTCTGCAAAGCTGGATTCATGCCAATAATAGTTGTCGGAATGAGATTGTAGCGCTGCGCTATGCTCTCCAAAGTTTCGCCACGAACAACTTTATGGCGTTGGAAGCGAGATAAGGCTGGAGTCGAGCAACCACCCACAGCAGCGTTAGCACTGTTTGAGTTTGAGTAGGGCAGTATGCTTACTAGGCCCAAGGCGCTAACTAAGCTACAGAGAAACAGTTGACGAAAGGGTAAAGTCATGTACACAGGTTAAGAGCGCATTAACTTTAGATTTTAGATGGGAAGAATGGGGATTGGGGACTGGGGAGCAGGGGAAAAGGTTAAAGGTTAAAGGGAAAAGGAATGAATTTAATCTTTCCCCTTACCCCTTTCCCTTTCGCCATGCCCAATCCCCAATGCCCAATGCCCCATGCCCAATGACAAATGCCAATCCCTAATTTCTCGTAAATTGATCTGTCCACTTGCCGTTCGCTTGACTACACTTAGAAATTAGCAACTGCATTGCTGTTATTGAGCAAAACAATTATGAAGTTATCCTTAAAGCAACTGGCGGTTTATGTGTTTTTACTGGTAATTGGCGGTGGTGCAGGTTTGTTTGGCAGTCGCTATCTCCTGCCACAAAATCGCTCATTCCAACAGCTAAAAAATGTAACAATGGCTTCGCCTCCAGAATCTATAGTTCCGAATTCTCCTAACGGAGCTATTGGGGCTACTGGTGGCGACAACGTGAATTTTATTGCGACGGCAGTGCAAAAAGTTGACCCGGCTGTAGTGCGAATTAATGCGACTCGCAAAGTAGCCAATCCTATCTCTGACGCTTTGAAAAATCCCATCTTGCGGCGATTTTTTGGAGAGGATGACCAACCAATTCCTCAAGAACGCATTGAGCGCGGTACAGGATCGGGATTTATTTTGAGCGAAGATGGGGAATTACTCACCAACGCTCATGTAGTGGCAGATACAGATACAGTACAAGTTACTCTCAAGGATGGTCGGAGTCTAGAGGGGAAGGTGGTAGGAGTTGATCCTGTGACAGATGTGGCGGTGGTAAAAATAAAAGCGAATGATTTGCCGACAGTAAAACTGGGCAATTCGCAAAACCTGATCCCAGGACAATGGGCGATCGCTATTGGCAATCCTCTGGGTTTAGATAATACTGTCACTATCGGTATCATTAGTGCTACCGATCGCACTAGCACTCAAGTTGGTGTCCCAGATAAACGAGTCAGCTTTATCCAAACTGATGCCGCAATTAATCCTGGTAATTCTGGTGGGCCCTTATTAAACGCCCAAGGCGAAGTCATTGGTATTAACACTGCCATCCGCGCTGATGCTCAAGGACTTGGTTTCGCCATCCCCATTGAAACCGCCGCCCGCATCGCTAATGAACTTTTTACTAAAGGGCGTGTAGAACATCCCTTCTTGGGTGTTGAAATGGCAGACCTTTCTCCCAGCAGAAAACAGCAGATTAATCAAGAAAATCAACTAAATATTCAGCAGGATGCTGGAATTGTGATTAAAGGAGTCACAGATGATTCCCCAGCCAAGCGTGGAGGACTGCTTCCTGGAGACGTGATTCAAAAAGTTAATGGGAAACCAGTCAAAACTTCAGCCCAAGTTCAGAGGCTGGTAGAGTCTAGCAAAGTTGGAGACATAATAGCGATCGAAGTCAACCGCGGCGGTAAAGTTCAAACCTTCAAAGTACAATCAGGAGCTTATCCTGAAAAGAAGTAGTCAAAATAATTCGTAATTCCTAGAGAGCGTCCTTCCGAATTACGAATTAGTAATCAATTATTTGGTCAATAGTTCCAGAATGTTTGACTACTGACTATTAATTATTGGCCATTAGACAAATGCTCTAACTGCATTCTTTGTTCCATCTGGCGCAGAAAATACCCTGTCATCATGGCTGATGCTAGAAGCCCGGCCAAGTTTTCCCTATCTGTTGTGATTTGCACGTTGAAATTTTCCGCAGGGAGCATTCCCACTAGCCCTTGGACATTTTGCGAGATGATTTGTTTAATTTCGGGACTGGCGGACTGAGCAACCCTAGCTAAAACATCAGGAGACTGATGCTGTAGATATTTGAGTAACTGATTAGGGTATTCCTCAGAGTGGTCGGAAAGAAGTTGATTAGGGTGTTCCTCGGAGTTGTCGTTCAAAAAGTCAGGATTAAACACCATTGGCAGTTTTATTTAGCTTAATTGCTAACTCTACTCTAAACCATAGTACAAGGCTAGCGCATTCACCACGGGTATAAGTNNNGAGAAGGGAGTGTGANNNGGGGAGAGATGACAGATGACAGGTTATAGGGAATAATCTGCACGCTGTAACCTGTACTCTATTCTCTTCTTTACTCTCCACTCGCCACTGCCTTTAGTTCTAGTTCTAGTTCTAGTTGTTCTTCCTTCTGGCTAGTGGAAAGTATTTGCGGGAGTTGTTCAATTTGGAAATACTGATGGAATTTTGAGGTTACTTGGAGTGAGTAGGAGCGAGAATCGCTGTCTCGGCGCTTGCGGATGAAACCAAGTTCGACGAGTTCTGGAACGTGTTGATATACTCCCGAACCGCGCAGGTTAATCAGGTCACTCTGAAGTATGGGACTATTAAGAGCGATCGCGGCTAAAGTTCGTAATGCACCTACACCCAATTCCACTGGTATCATCGTTTGCACTAAATCGTGAAAGTCAGACCGGAGTTGCAAACTATAACCATCTGGGGTTTCTATTACCTCTAGGGCGCTATCTCGGTGGGCATAATTGTCCATGAGTTCAATTATGCCTTCTTTGACAGTGCCGCGATCGCACGCGGCATACTCGGCGATTTCGCCGAGCGACAAGGGTTTACCCTTTAAATAGAGAATTGCTTCTATCTTCGTCGCTGTGGCTGTAATCATTTAGTCATTAGTCGTTAGTCACTTGTACTGAGCGAAGCCGTTGGCGCAGCCTCTCGTAGAGAAGTATTGGTTATTAGTCATTTGTACTGAGCGTAGTCGTTGGCGTAGCCTCTCGTAGAGAAGTATTGGTCATTAGTACATGACAACTAACAATCAATAAGTGTGTGGCATTATATCCTAAATTGTCAAAATATTTTTTTAAAACTTTCAAATTTGGCATTGGGCAAAACAGTGCTGAGTGCTGTTAGCGGATAGCTAAGGTTTAGCCCGTGCTGAGTAAGGAATTATTTTCCTTGTCTCCTGATCCCTCTCATCTCCCCTGCCCCCCTGCTCCTTGGTCACTGAGCGACTTGCCTTGACTTGTGCCGAGCGAAGCCGAGGTAGCGAAGTCGAAAGGAGCCGTTCGCGCAGCGTCTCGCAGAGAAGTGCTGCTCCCCTGCCCCTCTGCCTCTTCATAAGCCTCTACTTGTGAGAATAAATTCTGCGATCGCTAAATCTTGTGGAGTGGTCACTTTTAAATTTGTCTCTTCTCCCTCGACAATTCGGACTTCGATGCCGCACTTTTCAAATAAGGCGGCGTCGTCAGTTACTTCCCAACCTTGACGGACTCCTTCAGCATGGCACTGTTTCAACAACTTGACATCAAATCCTTGGGGAGTTTGTGCTGCCCATAGTTGTCGTCTGTCGGGTGTATCTTGAATTATGCCTTGTTCGTTGACAACTTTGATGGTGTCTTTGACGGGTACACCAGCAATTAAACCGGGACAGTGGCGAATGGCNTCGGCACAAGAGTTAAATAAATCTGGTGTGACCAGGCATCTAGCACCATCGTGAATCAACACTTGTTTTGCGGCTATTGGCAGAGATTGCAAGCCATTGTAAACAGATTCTTGGCGGGTGGAGCCACCTTGAATCAATTCCACTGGTTTAGTCAGCTTCAGATCGGCGATTATTGCATTGAACTCTGGCCAATCGCTAGACTGAGAAATAATCCCGATCCAACTGATTGTACTGGCGGCTTCTGCGGCTAATAAAGTCCAAGCAATAATTGGTTGCGATCGCACTCTTAGTAGGAGTTTATTGCGGTTACTCCCCATTCTTTTTCCGATTCCCGCAGCTGGAATTAGTAAATACACAGAATTCCTCAATCTTTAAGCTATATATTTTCCCCTAAAATAGGGAGCGAGTAAGCGTCAATAAATATTATGCGAGTAGTAGCCCTTGTACCTGGCGGAATTGGCGACCAAATTCTCTTCTTTCCGACTCTAGATGACCTGAAGCGCCATTACCCTAACGCTCAGATAGATGTCGTTGTTGAACCCCGGTCAAAGGCTGCCTACCGAGTGAGCAAGTCGGTTCACGAGGTACTGAACTTTGATTTTAATGACCGTAACAGTCTGGCAGATTGGGGTAATTTAGTAGGGACAATTCGCGATCGCGAATACGATGTTGTCATTACTGTTAAGCAAAATTGGTTGCTTGGTCTTTTACTCTGGTTGACGGGAATTCCTATACGTATTGGCTACCAAGGCAAAGGATCGGGTTTTCTTACCCATGCTGTGCCGTTCAAAGTATCCCAGTATACGGCAGCAGTGTATCATGACTTGCTGCAACCGTTGGAAATAAATAGCCCTGTCCCAGAGTTAGCAGTAAATGTGCCAAAACCAGATATTGAATGGGCACAAAAGGAACAAAAACGTTTAGGGGTTCATGAAACAGGCTATATCTTGATTCATGGCGGTTCTGGCCAGTTATCCCAGGCTAAAGAACCGGATAAAATCTACCCTGTCGAAAGTTGGCATCAAATTATTCAAGGCTTCCAAGACAAGCAGGCGGATCTGCCTGTGGTGGTAATTAAGGGAGTTGATGATGAGCAGTTTGTGCGATCGCTTCTGGGGTCTTCCCCAGATATCAAAGTAACTGCCCCAGATGATATTGGCAAGTTAACTGCTATAATCGCCGGGGCAAATTTGATGTTGTCTACTGATAATGCGGCACTACAACTGAGTGTTGCAGTCCAAACCTATACCATCGCCTTATTTGACTCCACCGATCCAGCTAAATTGTTGCCGAAAAACGATAAATTCCTGGCCATTGCATCCCCCACGGGAAAAACGGCGGATGTTTCACCAAACGCCGTTTTGGAAAAGATTTGGGGTGGCTAAAGGGCAGTTTGTCCCGATTTCTGCAATAAGTCTATTGGATATCCAAATGTAGTTATGCGTTTTTTGAATGACCGCAAAACCTGGTTGTGACAGCTAGATTTTGCGGTTATTTCAGTATTAAAAACCAGGCTAAAAACCAATACGTTGGGTTAAGGGTTATTGGTGTAGATAATTGGTATTTGAAGACGCGATTTATCGCGTCTCTACAAAAAACAGATTTTTCTCTAGCAACGCTTTGTGCTTACTTGCGATCGCGCCGTCCCCGTCCACCTGCCCAAGGNGGTGGGCCTCCCGCATTGCGAATGCGAATCACTTCTCCGTTACTGCGAGTGATGCTAAAGGCATCAAAATCATAGTCGTCGTATTCTCCTACGACAGTCACTTTTTCACCCTGGCGCAAATTTAGCTGATGATGCCAACGTGGCCCGGCATCGACAATAATCTGTCCAGTGCCATCCTCTAAGATAAATTCATTGCCAACAACACTGCGAATTTCACCAGAAACGCTGACTCCTGGATCGCGCTGCAAATCACGGATTGGGATCTGTGCTTGAGCGGTGGGAATAACTACCGCTAACAGTGCAGATGTAAAGGTCATAGCAACAGTGGATTTCATAAGAATTTATTGGTTTGAACTTCACTGCATAAAATGTAAACAGGAAGTATGACCACAAAATGACCAGAATTTATCGAAACAGAATTCAGGAGTCAGGAGCCAGAATGGGCTAAACGCCCCGCTACCGCTAACAGAATTAATTCTGTGCGACTAGTAGATAGCGACGGCGGCAAGCGAGTCTGCGTACTTTTACTGAGAAGCAAGGCTACGCTTTTAGCGTCTGTCTTCGACACGCTGCGCGAACGTAGAGAACGTTTTGATTCTGACTCCTGAATTCTTCTTCAATTGGATTTGTGCGTCAAAAGTGGCAGGGTAATTTGAAAGGTTGAGCCTTGATCAAGAGTACTGGTGACACTGATTTGTCCCCCGTGAACCTGAACAATTTGCTGGGCGATCGCTAATCCTAGTCCAAATCCACCAGATGTTCTAGAACGTTTGGGATCGGCTCGGTAGAATCTTTCAAATACATGAGGTAACGCATGGCTGGGAATGCCAATCCCAGTATCTTTTACTTGAATTAAGGCTTGTTCTGGCTGTCTAATCAGGCTCAGTTCAATGGTTCCACCAGCGGTTGTATAGCGACAGGCGTTGCTAAGGAGATTAGCGATCGCTTGTTGTAACAAGTTTGCATCACCCTGAACTACAACAGCCGTATCGGGTAACTGACTGGTAAGTTCTAAAGAATGAATTTTTGCCTGTGACAACCATTCAGTAGACATACTCCCTAAAAGCTCTGTTAGATTCACCGATTCCATCGAGTCAGGAGCCAATAATCCTTCGTGTCGCGCCAGGAATAACAAATCACCCACCAACGTACTCATCTGTTTGGTAAGGCTGATAATCTTCTCAATGCGCTTTCGCAGTTTCATTGGTGAGTCGTCTAGCTCATCTAAATCCATTAGCCCAACTTGGGCATTGCTCATGATTGCTGCTAAGGGGTCCGGAGTTCATGAGAAGCATTGGCAGTAAATCGCTGGAGTTGATCGCAGACTATTTCTAAACGCTGATTGGTTTCTCGCAGATTGATTTCTCGGTTGGCTAATTCTCGCTCCAGTTGATAGAAAAGATGAACTGCAAACAAAGCTGCGATCGTCCCGAATACAACAGAAATACACAATACAATCCAGGTAATTTGCCGATAAAAATCTTGATGTTGTATGCGTTGTACTAATAATTCTTCCTCGGTTTGAGCGAAGCGATCTATTTGTTGACGCGCCTGATCCATCGTTAATTTCCCTTCTTCCAACCATTCATGAAGGGACGCTACGGGAACCAAGATATCAGTTTGTCCACGAATTCGTTTCAGTTCTCGCTGTAAGGTTAATTTCTGCTGAAAAATTTCTAAATTATCATCAACCAGTGTGCGAATTTTCTGCATTTGCTGGGTTTGTTGGGCATTGTCTTGTACCAGTTTTTCTAATCGATTCAAGGATGGGGGAATAATTGTCTGAGCTTGCTTATAAGGAGCTAAAAATTCCTCCCGTTGAGTTAGCCCATAACCTCGAACTCCAGTTTCAGCATCAATCAAGGCGTTGAGAAGCTGTTTTGTTTCTAGGCGTACCGTTTGAGTATGCTGCACCCAGGTTTCATCTTCTACCAGACTGGCTTTTAGCCAAGCAAAGGCTGATAAAGCCATAAACAAGCAGGTTATGGGAATGGCAACGATCGCTGTTCCCCGTACTCGAATCGGCAGAGTTTGCCAGCGTTGATAGAGCCGTTGAACCCGATAAGCCATAGATTACCCCGCAGGAGGTTCTAAACGATAGCCAGTGCCATAAACGGTTTCAATCCAAGTTTCTACACCAATCTCGCGCAGTCGTTGACGCAAGCGTTTAATACGAGCAACTACGGCATTACTCTCAGGTTCTTGTCCCCATTCCCAGAGTGCCTGTTCGATTTGATCGTGGGTGAGAATTTGGCGAGGATGGCGCATCATGTACTCTAGTAATTGAAAATCGCGGCTTTTCAATTTCAAGCTACTGCTTCCCCATTCCAGGCGCATGGTGTCGAGATGGAGGGATAGCCCGTTGACTTGCAAAGCATCACCACACCACAGGGGCGATCGCCGTCGTAATGCCCGCACCCGTGCCAGTAATTCTTCAATATCTACAGGTTTGACAAGGTAATCATCGGCTCCGGCATCTAGCCCCATCACTTTATCGACAGTGGTATCTTTTGCCGTCAACATCAAGATAGGAGCCGCTTTTCCTGCTTGACGATACTGTTTGCATAGGAAGATACCATCTTCATCAGGCAACATCCAGTCAAAAATCAGCAGATCGTAATCTTTTTCACCCATCAACCATTGGGCTGTTGCCCCATCTTCGACGGCATCCACAATATGCCCTGAACGAGCCAAGGCGTCATGGAGCGGTTCTATTTGCTCTAGATCGTCTTCTACTAGCAAAATCCGCATTGTTCAATTGCAGCTAGTTGGGAATGGGGAATTTGGTTTTAGCCTAGTTTGATTTTATCGAAACAGAATTCAGAAGTCAGGAGCCAGAATTCAGCAATGTTTTTTGTGCGACTGGTGAATGAATCCAGGGGTTTAAGACCCCACTAAATCTTTGGTTTAGTGGTCAACAAGACAGTGGTGGGTCTGAATCCCCCACTGCTCATTCTGACCGGAGGCGGAGCGTCTCCAGCTCCGCTCCTGAATTCTGACTTCTGAATTCTTCTTCATTGTGCCAACTTAATTTTCACGCAGCTAAAATATCTCAAAAAAAGCATCATCTAATTCATAACCCAGCATTTGGGCCATAGATTTCAGCCGCGAGAGGCTGGGGATATCTTGCTGTTTGAGCCAATCACCTAAGACAAAGATTTTGTGCATCAAAAATATTTCTAAGGCTTCAGGATTGTACTGAATGCCATCTTTGGAACTGAATTGGTGTGGTACGAGCATGGCAGCATAACGAGCAAATTCTCCAGCTTTCCAATCTAGGAAAAATGCTAACCAGGGATATTTGGCATCTAGGCGCACAAACCACAGCCGCACCTCTGGAATTTCTGAGAGTTCCCGTGGATCGTCAGGTTCGAGATCGTAATTGATATCAAAGCGTAGCTGCTGTTCATGGGATGCGGCCCCATCTTGCAGCAGTTGTTCAATCACCGTTGACGCAGGAGATATATCCAGATTGTTAATCAGGTCATTATTGAGTGCGATCGCAATTGTCTTTGACTCAGCAGCCACTTTTTTTTGCTCAACTGTAGGATCGACAATATACAGTAGCAGCTTTCAGGGATTGACGCTAGATTGACCTTTAGTAGCACAAAGTCTTGTTCACAAATCAATTAGTATTTACTGATACTTTTTTGCTGATAATTTCGTCAACCTATACAAGGTTTAGACACAAGTCTGAACTGCTTAAATTTATTTGATACTTTTACTTAATTTTCGCTAGTTTTAACAAATATACATCCAGTTACTACCCCTGATATGAGCCGCTGGCTATCGCCACTCACTTCACCGATTTTTACTCAAGTTAAATGTTACTTTGATCGTTGCTATAATTACTCGCCTTTAACTAAATAATTACTACACGATTAATATCGTATGCCATTAGAATTAGCCTATTTGGGTAAGGCAATACCTGCCCCAAGGTGGACATTTACAGCGATTTTAAGTTAAAGTTGTAATGAGTTTGTTTTAGATTAAGGTCTGACAAAGTAGCCGTCAACAAGCAAAAAAAAATCATTATCGCCACCTGTCACTTCCACAGGATCAAAAGCCAAAACATAAGTGCAGGTAAAACAGCAGCGTGCAATATCATTGCATATATTAAATAACCAATAAACATTTAGATGGGAAAATTCCCTCAACAGTTAACAAGCTGTAATATGCAAAAACAAACAATTACTACAAGACCAATTCGTTCCTTAGAAGATGCACTTGAGCGCTGTCAAATCCTGGGTATGCGCGTCAGTCGTCAGCGTCGCTTTATTCTGGAATTACTTTGGCAAGCAAATGAACATCTTGCTGCCAGAGAGATTTACGATCGCTTGAACCAACAAGGCAAAGAGATCGGTCATACCTCTGTTTATCAAAATTTAGAAGCATTATCCAGTCAAGGCATCATTGAGTGTATTGAACGCTGTGATGGGCGTTTGTACGGCAATATCAGTGACTCTCACAGTCATATAAACTGTGTGGATACAAATCAAATTCTTGATGTTCATGTGGAACTACCAGAAGATTTGATCCGCAAAATTGAAGAAGAAACAGGAGTGCAGATTACTGACTACAGTATTAACTTTTTTGGCTACCGCAATCCGCAAGAGGGATAGGGGGTTGGGGAGCAGAGGGGCAGGGGAGCAGGGGAGAAGGGGACAAGGGGACAAGGGGGACAAGGGGACAAGGAAAATAATTCCTCACTCCTCACTTCTCACTCCTCACTCCTCACTCCTCACTCAGCACTCAGCACTGTTTTGCCCCATGCCCCAATCGAATTAATTTCCAAAAACTGTCTCATCATCGACATCATCATCTAAATCTGCTGACAAAATTGCACCTTCACAGCTCTCAATTAGTCCGATGGCAGGGGTATTTTTCCAATTAACGTTTGTGTTTGGCGTGATTTTCACGGTGTTTAAGAAGGGTTGCTGCGATCGCAAATGTTTTAGTTTTTGAAACGACTCTTTGGAGAACAAGGCACCATTATTAGCGGCCAATTTTTTGTCAGTCGTAGCAAGTACGGCATCACATAAGCAGGCGTTGGTGAGATCGGCAGAATTAAGATTTGTCCCCATCAGGTTTGCCTGTTGCAGGTTTGCGCCTGTGAGGTTTGCCTGTTGTAGGTTTGCGCCTGTGAGGTTGGCGTTTTGTAAGTTCGCACCTGCGAGGTTAGCCTGTTGCAAATTGGCTCCAGCCAAATTCGCCCCCATTAACTCCGCATTAGATAAGTTTGTTTGCTCAAGACTCACCCCAGTTAACATCACTTGCGATAAAGAGGCTCCCGATAAATTGAGTCCAGACAGAGACTTGATTCGGGTTACGAAGGCACTTTTATGCAAAACCGTTGTCCGAGCAATTAGCACACTCAGCACCTCTGGGTTGAATTCTGTTAAATTGACTGGATTCCCACAAGGCCAAAAAGGAACTTTTGTTTCTCGGTAGCAAGCGCAAAGCAATAAAAACACATTTAGTCCCACAGCAGCATTCACCTGTTCAACATTCACAGGGTTTTGCAGTTCGTGAAAATTAGTCAAAGCGTTGTGGGCTATCCCCTCATCTAACCAACGTCCTTGACAGTAAGCACGCCAGAAAGATAAAAGACGTTGAAATAAAACTTCAAACGAAAATTTGTGTTTTTGCTGGCGACGCAATCCGGCGATCGCTAGTTCTTCAATTTCTTGGCTAAGTATCCCGTAACCTAGTAAATTATAAATATTCTGGGCTGCACTACTGAGATCGAGTACAAAAGTAGGCGTGCCATAAGCCTTTTCTTCGTACTGAGTCAGAAGTTTAAGTTGGGCAACAATCGCATCTGCACAAAGAGATTCTCCTAACTTGAGATGCGAAAATTCAATGAAACTACTTTTTGCTGTGCTTTCGCTTGAGCTTTTTACATCCCAAATTTTAAAATAAAACGCTGGTAAAGTATTAAATTCACCAGCTAGATTAATTTGATGACGTTGCGAGTGTAAAATTTTGAGAGCGATCGCTTGCATCTGCTCAAGTAAATCTTGGGGATGACGATTAGCGAGTAAATTAGCGATCGCTTCTGGAGTCCGGTGAATATGAGCCGATCCTGAACGCAGTAGCATCGTCTTGATCCCACCAATTAGCGGATAACCCAACAACCATCGACTCAGGCGATGATGAATTTCCCATAAGAGAAAAGACTTTTGGGTATTAGCAGCTAACTGCAATAGTTCATCATCTAGCAATCCCTCGCGGTGCAAAATGCCCAACAAATGCAGCATTAGGGGTTGACGGATAAGGGGAGATAATTCTCTTAACTTTGATTGGCTGGCAAATAACCCTGCCTGTTTTAATAATGTAAAGAAATTTTGAGCAATGGGTAATGATTGCACTTTTGCCCACTGTTGAAACCATTGCTTGAATTCGTCCACATCCAATGGCTGAATAATGATTCGTCTCAATAATAGCGGTAGTTCCGAGACGATTTCTGGTAAAGTCGTTGAACGACTTGTCAACACAATTTTGTGGCGGTGCTGAGATTGAAAGTTCAGTAATTGCTGAATAAAAATTGCTTGTGCCCTGATACCCACAGCAGAATGGGGCAATTCATCCAAACCATCCAGCAGCAACAGACAAGGGAGATTTTCTTGCTCTAACCAAGTTGAAAGATTAACACCAAAGGCAGAATTTAGAGTTTCGATTAAAGTTTTACCGTATTTTACATCTCGCAACCTAATTACTATCGGCATCCAAGTAGGGTACAATTCTTGTGCTATCTCCGTTGCCCAAAGTTGGCAAAAACTAGTTTTTCCATAACCCGGTTCTGACTCAATTACAGCGATCGTTTCTAAATCAGTTAACTGTTGCTGTGCCCATGTTTTTAAATCAACTGGTTTAAGAGCTTTTTTATCCTGCTCAGAAATATTTTCTTCTATTGGTAAGCCTTTTTGTGGCACATAGATATCCTTAAGAGCAAAGGATTCCATCAGCAAAGGGATACTGAGGTTTTTAATCAAACTTGCACGGTAATGTTCTCGGTGCAAATCAATTTTTTCACTGACTGTAGAACCAACTTCTGGGGTGATGAAACTGGGAGATAATGAAATCCCCAAACGGAAAAATTTTTGCAGTTGGGCTAAAGGTGCAGCATTCTCGGTGACGACTACCAATATCTCACCAGGAAGTGAGTTAACTAAACGCTGTGTTAGAAGTTTCGCTTCCAGTTCCTCTGCACCATTGGCAACTAACCAAGCGATAGCAGCGTTATTTATTTGTTGCACCAGTAATGAATCTGCAACCGAAGACAGCGCTTGTTCAGCTTGAGTATCAGTCAATTTACCTGGGCTGAGAGTTTTCAGCAATCCTTGTAGTTGCGGATCTTGGAGGATGAGTTTACCCACGTCCTCTTTAAGTATGTGTGCTTGTATCGGTATAATTGCCCGGTCTAACCACGGTTTTTGTAAGCTTGCTTCCTGCTCTAGAATTGCTTGCAAAGCTTGGAGATAGGCAATTTGAAACGCTAGCCATGTGCCTTCGTTACGTTTTAACGGTTTTTTTTGGCTGAGGCTACGCAACAGTTTTTCTGTCAACAGGGAAATGACACTGATTTCTTCCCAAACAATACTTAAGGGCAGTTCTAAAACCTCTGCCAAGGTACAGATATCAAAAGGCATGAGGCTTTTGAGTTCCATATCCTGAACAATGCGGTAGGCAATACCTGCCAATTGCCCCCCAGAAAACCCTCTGATTTGATTGATTGCGATATGGCGTTCTGCCAACCAGTGCCGAATACTCAAGTTCATTTAATCACACAGTGAAGGCTGCATAAGGCAATTATGATCGATTTATCAGTTGACGAAAACAGGTGACAATGGGGAAGACAAAGTTTTGTATCAAAGTTGTTTTCTGATTGGTAAAAAACAGTGCTGATCTAATTGAGTGGACTATGAGCGATCGCCCTTTAAAATTATTGTTAATCGACCAAGACCCGATTTTTCGTCTGGGATTACGGATAGCTTTAGAAGCGATTCCTAATCTCGAAGCGATCGCAGTTGTAGAAACTGACACCGTTGCCTTGCAGATTTTAGCAGAAATTGCCGAAAAAGACCCTAACCAGGTAAATTTAGTAGTTTTAGAATTCGGTAATGGTCGCTCCACAACCAGTCAACAGCTAGGTTTACAATTCTGTCGGCAACTCAGAGCCTTATATCCCAACCTACCAATCCTGCTCCTCAGTTCTATTCAAGAACAAGGACTGCTATTAGCTGCAAAATCTGTTGGTGTAAATGGCTACTGCCCCAAAGGTACGCCACTTCCTGAGTTAGTCGCCGCCATGCAAGAAGTTGCAAATGGTGGTTCCTATTGGTTCCAGGACACAGAAGCAATAATAACTCCTAACTCCTCACTCCTAACTCCTCACTCCCCACTCCCCTTCTCTAAACTGCGAAATAATTTACATTTGTCAGGAATCACTAACATTGATGCTACCCTAGCCGCAGTAACAGCACAATTACAAATTCCTGGTCTACCAGTACTAGATCGAGCCATTCTAGCTGGACAGCGGCGAGAACTGCTAGCGGCTCGTTGGTTGTTAAATCGGTTGTTGCTTTCACCACAAGAAAGGCAAAAAGAACAGATTCCGGCTGCTGATGAGCCACTTTTGACTCCTTTATTCAGTAGTGCCATTCAGCAAAGGCAAACTGTATCACCTTTACTGAGTCCGGGAACCCTACAATCTGCCTTGTTTACATCTTGTGTGACTAAACTTCAATTGCCTTTACGAAATGTCACAGATATTCCTTTAGAAATTGATATCTTTCGTGAAGATAAAAAACGGGAATTACTTTATCTGATCCTACAAAAGTTGAGTGAACAGTTGGATGAATTGCGTACTTCTCAAATAGAGATAAATCAATTAAATGAACTAAAAAATACTTTAATACGTGATTTATGGCAAGCAGCAATTATAGATTTTTTTGGGAAGTTTTCTCAGATCAAAATAGTTAATCAAAACATAGAGATAGTTAATTTATTGCTGCAAAATACAGAGGTTGTACAAAGAGATATTCTCAATAAGATCCCGCTAATTGGTGATTTGTATTCTTATCTCTTATTTCAAACAGAGTTGAACATTGATAATACCTGCTATCCAGTAGTGAGTGCTGAAGCTAAATCTCAAGCATTAATGATTTTAGAGAACTTATTGATTCAGGTAGCGAATGGAGTAGTGCAACCACTATTAAATTATTTAGCAGATGTAGAAGAGATTAAGCAAAACTTTTATGGACGGCAATTGATTTCTACAAGAGAAATTGAGCGGTTTAGAAATGAGTTGTCTTGGAAATATAGATTAAAAAATTATATAGATGAGCCAAAAGCCGTTTTTGAAAGTCGCTATGAGCTATTTGTGATTGCACCTCGTGGCATTGCCAATATTTCAGTTTATGCTCCTCGGAATCAGGAATTAGTAAAACTTTCTAATATTCCCTTAGTAGTGACATTGCTCCTAGAATTTAGTGATGCGATCGCACCGCGTTTAAAATCACTATTAGCTGTTTTCGGTAGCGGTATAGTTTTTATCCTTACCCAAATAGTTGGTCGAGGTTTAGGTTTAATCGGTCGTGGTATTCTTCAAGGTATTGGTAGCGTTTCGTCAGTAGAAAAGAACTTGAGACGAAATAGCGATCGACCTAAGTGAACCAGCAACACAGAGGGGCAGCTTTCTGTAGTTCTTTTTCCAATGACAAATGACAAATGACAAATGATTTTATCGGGCTAGCAATTTCTTATGTTTACGCTATCAGTCTGCTTGTGATTGGCGAGGGACTACGTAGGCTATTTGGTGTAAAGCCGGATTTGACCCGCAAGGTAATCCATATTGGTGCAGGGATGTGGGCTTTCGGAGTCCTGCTACTGTTTAGCCACTGGGAAATCGGGATTATACCTTTTGCTACCTTTATCGGACTAAACTACTTGTTTTACCGCTACCGAATCATCGGCGCAATGGATACCCAAGATAGCTCACCCGGCACAGTTTATTTCGCTATCTCAGTGACATTGCTGTTCGGGCTATTGTGGCGACCAGATGGGCCAGTAGATAGCGCCCCAATTGCTGTAGCTGGGATCATGGCAATGACCTGGGGTGACGCACTAGCAGCATTAATCGGTAAACGTTTTGGGCAACATAAATACCAAGTGGGAAGTTCTATACGTTCCTGGGAAGGTTCAGCAGCAATGTTTATAGCGAGTACAGTAGTAATTTTCTTGGTGCTGTTACTGCTACCTGGTTCGTCGCTGAGTCCTTTTGCAACGCCTTTAAGTTTAGGATGGGCCTTTTTGACGGCAGTAGTAACTGCTACTTTCGCAACTCTAGCAGAGGCAGTCTCATCCCACGGCACAGATAACCTCAGCGTACCTCTAACAGCGGCGGGAGTAGTTTGGATTTTCATGCGAGTTTGTAGGGCACTCCCAATTACCTCGTTCCCAGTCTAAGACTAGAATTTCAGCCACTCATAATATAGATTCTTAATAAAAACAGCTATTTAACTGCGATGTCTGCGGCAGTCGGTTACGCTCGACGGCTCACTCTAAGCGTTGGCGCAGCCTCTCGTAGAGAAGCCATGCCGTTCGCGTTAGCGTCTCTGAAAGAGAAGGCTTTACGCTGCGCTATCCGTATCGCACTATTAATTCGGCGATTTATACCCCTAATTTTTAGCACCTAATTTTGGAGTACTGCTACTTCACACTACAATACTACTATTTTTAAATTGGCAGTGTTCGGAAACACAATATGTGTGTGATCAAGAACACATATTTTTTAATTGAGACAACTATATGATCTTCCCCACATGGACATACAGCAAGAATACATTTTGCAACATGATGTCCATCTTCTTTCTGTTAACTCCAGTGATACACAGTTATGCTTCATTTTCTGATTGAGCAGAAATTGTCAAAGCATACTTGAAAGGATTTCCCACAATTGAAGAAGGCAGAAGCCTGTAAGTAACAATCAAAACTCTAGTTGCGGGTGATTGCCCACTACTAGAACAAAATTGTGTCGAGATATGTAACACCAGACACAAAGCATCCTTGCTTCAATCTCATGCTTTTAAGCGTGGGATTAAAGCAAAGATGCCTTCATATCTCGTACCTTCTGCCTTCTGAATACATTTTTCATCAAAAAACAACTCTAGCAACATAGGTACAATCAATATGAACTTTAAACAATTTGGTGTATTACTTTCTATATCTACAATTCTTGGACTCAACGTGATTGGGACCAAGGTTTTGGCTCAAGAGTCGCCTAGTATTACTTTTGGAGATGCAATCGGGTCTGGTGGATGTATTGTTGACGATCAGCTTGCTGGAGAGGATGGTAGAACCTTATCGATCGTCTTGGATAACTTTAGTGCATTCAATGGTCAGCGTCAAAGGTGTATTTTACGCGTTCAAACTTTTATTCCAAGTGGTTTCATCATCCAAGATGTACAAGTACTGTACCAAGGCACTACTGATATTGATAGCAAGAGTAGAGGTACCAGTTTAAACAGAACTTATAGCTTTAGTGGTGGTGCTTTTGGTCAAGCTGTAGCTCCCCCTAAAACTACCAAGTTTACATCTAGTAAGGCATTTGCGGAGCAAGATGAGATTACTGTTCTAGCTGCTTCAGGTTTATGTAGTGGTGGTGGGCAAGGACTATTAGGTATTAATCTGATTGCACAATCCTCAGCAGGAAGTTCTATTTTCGTTGATACAGCCGATATCAATGCTGGGGATGTGAGACTGTTTTTTGACCTAAAGCGTTGCGACTAGTTGCTTTTAGCGATTCTGGGGATAGATGGTGATACACCAAACCAAATTCCCAATTTAGTGGTCTTCAATGAGTGGGGGATTTAGACACACCACTCATTGAATCTACTGAAGGTATTCTTCTTTAAGATTACAAATATTCTATTGATGGAGAATAAGATGATGTTGAAATTAAGTGATGCACGTAATTTTTTCATATTAATGTGCTTGTTTTTTTCTCTTGTTATGACGCCAAGTCATCTAGCGCTGCTGCTCCAGTAAACAACCAGCCACGATTTTCGGTTAATAGGGGATGTAATATAACTTTCAATCCGCAAATAAATCAGTTTACACTTCGCTCTCCTATAACTGTAAAGGCACAATCACCAAGAGCTAGATGTATCATTAGAATTGATACCTCTAATACTCAAAAGCAATTTAGGCTCGTGCCTTTAGCTGTCAAAGGTGTAGTCAAGAAAGCATCAGCACGAGTAGCTATCACATCATTTTTACTTGGTGATAAAGCAACACCATATGAAATAACATATGGAAATGCTAGGAATTTTGATTTGACCAAGCAAATACTTCCAACCAACTATACAAGTCAAGGAAAAAGTGTTTTAGGCGTTAATTTAGTATTAACAACAACCGGAGGAGAATTAGTGTTGACAGATTTCAAGTTTGCAGTTCAACAAAAATAATAAGCTCAATTTTGAGGGATGCTCCCCAATTCTGATGACGTTGCGTTTGCAATCAAGGTGCTGTCAATATTGGCAAAGGCAGCGAGAACCGCAAAGTCAGTATCCTTGTGGAAGTCAGTAATGATATAGGACTCATATCTGATTTTTGAACTACATTTTAGATAAAACCCTGATAAAAGGGGCTTTTCAGTCTCAAGATGTTTTCAGAAATCAAATCGGAGTCCTATATCAGTACCTTGTTTAAGTTATTATTATAGTGACGACTCCGTGCGTAACTGCTAATTCCAATTGCGGCGGAAATGGAAGAAGCCTTCTAAAAACTCTTGCAAAGGAATGTTGGTATTTAACTTTTGCTTACTCCACTCTCTTGCAGTTCGTTCCAGAATTTCTGAGAAACTGGGATAGGCAGGAGATAAATTTGCTAGATGTTTGACTTTAATTTTTTGTGATATTGCCAAGGCAATCAAATTAATTAATTCGCCAGCTTCTGCCCCCAATATCGAAGCTCCCAAAATTTCCCCATTGCGTAGCACAATTAATTTACACATACCAGTGGTTTCATCCCGAAGTTGGGCTGCTGCCACTGTTTTAAAATATTGTCGCAAAACTAAAACTTCATTTCGACGAAATTGGCGTTTTGCCTGTGCCTCTGTCAAACCAACTTGTGCCAGCATCGGCACAGAAAATATCGCCCAAGGAATTGAGGGATAATTTACTCGTAACCTGGGAAAAAATAATGCATTGTTCAGGGCAATTTTTGCTTCATAATTAGCGATATTGGCAAAGTCGTAACCACCAATTACATCACCACAAGCATAAATACGGTGGTTAGTGGTTTGCAGTTTATCATTTACCACTAAGCTACGACGATGCCATTTCACACCTACTGCTGCCAGATTTAGAGGTTCAAGATTCGGTTGTTGTCCAGTCGCCACTAAAATTTCATCAGTTTCAATGGCCTTATCTCCTGCTTGAATCCACTTTTTATTTTCAATTAGCCTCACCTGAGTTACTGGTTTTTCGGTGAGGACACGCACACCTTCTACTTCCAACTGCGCCTGAAGCAATATGGCTATCTCAGGGTCTAGATAGGGAAGAACATAAGGATGCTTGACTACCAGCGTCACACTGCAACCAAACCTTGCTAAAGTTTGAGCAATTTCAATGCTTTGGGGAATTCCACCGATAATTACCCAATTTTTGGGTAATGTCGTTCCCTGGAAAGATTGCCAAATATTAGAAAGGGTTAGATAGCCAGTGGCTTGTAATCCTTCAATCTCAGGAATTTCTGGACGCGAACCACTAGCCAGCAAATAAGTACGGGCGCGTAGTAGGCGATTGTTAACGGCAAAAGCCAGTTGGGGTGAAGATTGAAATTGACCACTGCCAACGATGATATCGACCCCCTGCGCCGCTAGGATGGCTAGGGAATGCTGTTCTTGGAGATTTGAGGCGACGCATTGAGCATACAGCATCGCTTCTTGCCATGCCATAGATATATGGCATTCTTCTGAGGTATCAGTGTGTGTGGCATAAATACCAAAACCAGCCGCATCCTTCAACTTCTGCGCTAGTTTACCAATTTCGGTAAGAGCATGGTGATGAGTAAACCCGTAGTCTACTTTGGGTTGTACCAGGGCAACTGTAGCACGCAGTTGGGTTGCAGCAAGTGCAGCATAGTATCCAGCAAGACTGCCGCCAATAATTACAACATCGTAGTCAACGGTCACGTGAATTTAGATTAGAGTTAGGAGTTAAGAGTTAGGAATTGCAGTTAGGAGTTAGGAATTAAGAATTAAGAGTTAGGAATTAGCAGTTAAGAATTAAAACCCTTTTTTAACTTATAACTCCTAACTCCTAACTCCTAACTTATAACTCCTAACTCTCTTTTAGCGCTGTTAGTAAGCGTTGGTTATCGGACTCTTCACGTACAGCAACCCGGAAAAAGCGATCGCCTAGTTCTTTAAAACTAAGGCAATCGCGGATTAAAATCTGGTGATACTTGAGTAATTGTTGCTGTAACTGGGAAGTAGATTCTTGGGACTCAACCAGTAAAAAGTTAGCAGCACTTGCTTGGGGTTGCAATCCTGGGATTTCAGCTAAACCCTGAAACAGTTGGTTTCGTGCAGGTGTTAGCCATGCCCAGGTTTGCTGCTGAAACTCCGTATCTTGGAGTGCTGCAATTGCCGCCGCCGCCGCTAGTGTGTTTACAGGCCAAGGATCTCGCCATAGCTGCCATTTAGCTAGGCAATCAGGATGTGCGATCGCATATCCTAATCGTAATCCTGGGAGACTGTAAAATTTGGTCAGCGATCGCAATACTACTAAATTCGGATATTCTTGCACCACCGGAATCAGGCTTTGTTCCTCATTGGGCGGCACAAAATCCATAAATGCTTCATCCACCACAACCAAAGCAAATTGCTCCAGATAGGGCAAAATAGACTCCCGTGAAAATAGTTTTCCAGTTGGGTTGTGGGGGTTATTTAGCAATAGTCCTTTGTCCTTTGTCCCCTGTCCTTTGTCAAGGAATAATGACCAATGACCAGTGACTAATACTTCTCTACGAGAGGCTGCGCCAACGACTTCGCTCAGTACAAGTGACAAAGGACACTCCAGCACATTAGCGTTGTACCCTGCCAAGGTTCGGTAGTAATCGCCAAAGGCTGGAGTGATTAAAATTGTCGCGGCTAATTGAGCTAATTCCCTACCGATTAAAGTGAGTAATTCTGCGGAGCCGTTACCCGGCAGAATCCACTCAGACGGCACTTGATGGAAGTGACTGAGAGCTAGTCTCAGTTCACTATAGTTTGGGTCTGGATAGTGCTTAAGATTACCAATGTGGGACTTAATAGCAGCGATCGCGCTATTTGGAGGGCCCAATGGGCTGATGCTAGCAGAAAAATCCAGAATAGCATCAGGGGGACAGCCAGCCAGTGCTGCTGCCCAGGCTAAATTTCCCCCGTGTGCAGGTTGCCGCATTAAAAAAGGGTTCCCGAAGACAGAACCTATGCTTTTGGGGGTGCTACCTTTTCTCTAAACAGTTTTCCTGCGGAGAAGGCAGGAACCCTCGTCGCTGGAATTTCCATTTTTTCATTTGTTTTCGGGTTGCGACCTTCACGGGCTTTACGTTCCCGTGATTCAAATGAGCCAAATCCCACCAATGTCACCTTATCACCAGAGGAAACCGCTTCAATAATCGTTTCCAAAGCGGCAGTTAAGACTGCATCCGCTTGTTTCTTGGTAACACTAGCCTTTTCAGCTACGGCATCAACTAATTCACCTTTGTTCATGTCAAACTCCTGAAGGTTTACTTGAGATTTCAGTACGGATGCACATTAATACATCCGTACTGAAATCTTTGTTTGCGGAAATACAAAAATCATCCTTTGGGAGTATTTTTTCTCAAAACGGCTGTACATCCCATCGGCTCGACTTTTCAATGAATCATTCTAAGGTGTTGTAGCCTGATGTGGATAGATGAAACCATTAATTTATATAGATTTCAGGATTTTTTGTAATTTTAGGGTACTTGTTTCACTAAAAACCACCCCAAAAGTAGGAAAAAATACCTAGTAAATCCCGCAATTGCAAAGAAAACAGGGGAGTGGGGAGGTGGGAGATGGTCAATGTTTGTTGGCATTCATTACCGATGTTGAAGAGTTATTGCTGAGATTAAGCAATTTTTATGAAAATCGAAGGCTCAGGTTCCCGATTTATCTAAAAAGTCGGGGATTTTGCTGACTTTTCATGTCTTCTGAAAAATCCAACGCAAAATTTAACCTCCTAACAAGCTTCTTTAGTCAAGAAGGGGTAAAAATTAAAGCTTTTTCCCTAGAAAGCTATCCATTAGTCACATCTTTCTTAACATTTGTGTAGCGATGCCTACGGCGGTAAACTACGCTGCGATAACTTCTCCTCTGCAAGACGTTACGCGTAGCTTGCTTCGACCTAGTATTTATGACGAACGCAGGCACTCAACAAACCCTTGTAAGAATAAATGCTGAAAGCCCCTGAGTATGTGGCTGTTGAATATCCGCACATTCATGGCGAGTGAGTCAATCCCCAGCAGAAATTTTGTGTTGCACCCAAGCCCGAAAAGCACGGGTAGTAGCAATTTCCCCATTCTTTTTAGCTTCTTGAATAAACCGAGGAATCTCCTTCACCGACACAGATGCAAAAGTAGGGCTGGTTTGAACTTCTGAATATTGTCCACCTGCAAGCGTGTAAACTCGCAACACACTGCCGTTATAACGCCAAAATTCGGTAACTCCCATTGCAGCATAAAGCCTCAGCTTGTCTATTGCAGACCTGGAATATTCCACTTCCAGCACCAGGTCAGGGGGCGGGTCGATAGCTATATCAATATTTTCTTTATCTCGAACTAGGGCTTCATTTTGAATGTAGTAGCTACTATCTGGCTCGGCTCCCCGCTGCAAATCATCCCGCATTAAAGTTAATGAACCAGCGCGTCTAATTTCCCAGCCCAACTCTTCACACAGGACAACAACAAAACCTTCAATTACACGGTTTGAGTTCTCGTGCGGCATTTGTGGGGTCATAATTTCTAAGGTTCCATTGTCATAAGCCAGTCGGGAGTTACGATTTGAACCCATTTCAGCCAACATGGTTTTAAATGTTTGCCAGCTAATGTTTTGGAGTAAAACCCGATTTTCTGCGGATGTTGTTATTGCCACCATAGTTTATTTCTTTGCAACAAACCTTTTTCCAGTACTGTATCCCTACACCGAACCTTTTACCAAATTCGTTGTATATTGAGTACAAAATCAGGTAAAACATTTTCGCCGGAAATAGTTTGAGGACATTTTAAAACTTCCACATCTTGTCCTGGACGATAAATTTCTACTTCCTGTTTTTTTCGGTTGATCAACCAACCTAGACGACAACCATTTTCGATATACTCTTGCATCTTATTCTGAGTTTTTTTCAAGCTGTCATTAGGTGAAAGGATCTCGATGACAAAATCAGGACATAGAGGAATAAATTTTTCTTTTTGTTCTTTATTTAAAGCATCCCAACGAGATTTTTCTACCCACGAAACATCTGGAGAACGGTCAGCCCCGGATGGTAAAGTAAATCCAGTTGATGAATCAAAAACTTCGCCCAATTGATTTTGGTCGTTCCACAACCATATTTGAGCGTTAATAGTAGAATTAGTTTTTCCTGTTTCTCCTCCCGTAGGTGGCATTATAATCAACTCTCCTTGGGCATTGCGTTCTAATTTTAAATCGGGGTTTTCTTCACACAATTGATAAAACTGCTCTATTGTCAGTTTAATTACAGAATTGAGGTTTAATGTAAGTGCTGTCATAAGAGTATTTCCCTTTTTATTAGATGAGTGTGCTACAAATCTATATCCATATATTTCAAGGGCTTTCTCGGCAATTATACTAACACCATCTGTTGCGCTGAGTAACACCCCAGAATTAATATAATGCGATGTGCAACTTATTCTTAAAACCCCACTTCCATTCCTCTCCCCGAAAGGTCGATAGGCTTTGATTCTTGCTCCCCTTCCCTACCAGGGAAGGGGTTGGGGGTTAGGTTTGAGAGTATAGTTGCACATGGCATAATATAAGTCATTTTCATTCTTCTCTACCCTGTAGCCCACCTCTACGACTGGCGAGTTTTTTNTCGATTTCATCTTCATCCAATAAATGTTTACCAGAAGCAACAATCCTAGTGTAAATTTGGTGCAAACCTTTGCCCAATGGAATTTTATTTGCAAACTTTTTCAAACCAAGAAATTCAACAAAATCTAAAACTTCCTCTTGTTTGTCTTGTGGAAGAGAACGCCACTTTGTTAATAGCTCTTGTTCTGAAATCATTAGTATTTACTCACTACTGCTACTTCTATTGTGATTGGGTATTTTTATTGTAGAATGACATTTAAACTTAAACCTACTCGTAAAAAAGAAGATCCCCAACTTCTTTAAGAAGTTGGGGATCTGAGCCTTTAGCAGAGGTGATTCACCTACTAATTATCTTTAATTACCTGCCAGGACTCTTCAACCCACGACGCTCAAGGATTTGCCGCACTTCAGGGCTAGGGGCGTAGTTATAGCCGTAAGAGGAGTTCTCTGAGTCATCCATAATCTGAGGTGTAAGCAACACAATTACCTCTTGACGCTGGTTCTGTCGGTTTGTACTTCTAAATAGCGAACCAATCAGTGGAAGATCACCTAAGATAGGAATTTTGGAGACAGCTGTTCGGTCTTGGTCTTGAATTATACCACTCAGGATTAGTGTTTGACCATCTCGTAAGCGAATTAAGCCAGAAGTAAGAGAGCGCTCAGACACTAAAATAATTTGTCCATTTCCTGTATTTTCTGAGCCTGAAGGAGCGCTGACAGTAGGGGCAACCGATAAAGAAACGAACCCATTATCATCAATCCGCTCAATTTTTACACTCAAGGTTAAGCCAACTTTTTGTTTCTCAATTGTTCTTTCTGTCCTAGAACCACCGGAAGTATCCGTTGTTTCGAGGGTTATATTTCCCACTACTTCTTGAGTCAGATTGACCAGAGCCTGCTGACCTTCTTGGACAATTAAGGTTGGATCGGTCAAAATCTTAGCATTGCCATTTGTAACCTGAGCCTTCAAACTAGCGAGAAGACTTTTGGTAAACCGATATGGTGATGTAATAGTGCTAGTGACATTATTGATGATCGGTGTACTACTCAAGCTATTTCTCGCTTCATCACTGGTAGCTGGTCTGGCACCCCCAAAATTCAGAGAGGCGACACCACCATCATTGCTAAAGTAGTTGTTACCAACCCCAAAAGAAAAGCTAGTGTTGTAGTCCTGAATATTCGAGAGGTTGACATCAATAATCTTGACGTTGACTACCACTTGACGACGGCGGATATCAAGCTGAGTTAGTTGAGCCATCGCAATCTCAATCAGTCTAGGAGGGCCAATTAAGGTCAGGGAATTGGTGCGCTCGTCTCCTAATGCCTGTAAACCTCTTAATAATGGACTAGAGTCTTGAAAACTAGCACGTTGGGTTTCCAGTTTGGTTTCTGTGGTCGTCTGAGTTTGGGTGATGGGAGCAGCGGCAGTACCCACGGCTACGGCACTAACACTGGTAACTAGTCGTTCGCGGCTGACGGCACTTTCTGCTCCTAAGCCAACCAAAAAATTTAGTGCGGTTCCCACTGTCACCTGATTGAGTCGCAGGTTACGCATAACCATGTCACGTGTTGCATTAGGTAGTTTAGCCCCAACAAAAACTGTACGACCACTACGGTTAGCTTCTAAACCGCTGAGGCGCAAAACGTAGTTAAATACATCTTGCACTGGCTCATTTTCTATATCTAAAGAAATAGTTTGAGAAACTGCTGGTGCATTAGCACCGCCACCTGGCTGACCTCCACCAGCTTGCTCTCCTCCCACGTAAGCTAAGTTCAAACCAGCAGCACGGGCAAGCAATGACAAAACCTCACGTACTGGGGCATCTCGCAGTACTAGCCGAGGTACACGTTCCTGAGTTGCTAAGTCAACAGTGCTAGGAGAAGCATCGGTAGCGGAAATAGCAATATCTCCCACTGGTGGGGCGACGGCTCTAGGTAAGAAAGGTGGAGCCTGACTCAGAGGTTGACCTGGCCCAGCAGCTTGTGCAGGTTGTCCGTCAATGGTGACTTGCGGGTTAGGAACGAGAACACCTGGATTTTGACCAGGTTGGGCTGGAGTCGTAACAGGTGGTGCTGTGGATGTTGGGGCTGTTGGCGTTGGCGCTGATGCTGTAGTGCCTGTTGAAGGGCTAAAGCTGAGTGTAATCCCATTTTGCGATCGCATCACAGGTTGACTGCCAGGTGCATCGTTGCTGCCAGTTACCGTCACCCGAATACTATTAGCATCAAGCTGACTAACCTCAACAGAGGCAATTCCTGGTGCTGGGTTATCTTGACGAAAACTATTACCTTGTGGTAATCGTAATTGAGTGTTGATAACATCCGCGACTAAAGCCTTGCCTCTTTTTGTAGTGAAAACTTGGGGGCGCGACCCAGAAGAAGTTTTCAAAGCAACGCTAATTCCACCATTAACTGGAGTTAACTGGACATTAGTAACTTGACTAATTTGTGCCCAAACTGGTTGAGCCGCCAAAAATACAAAAGCGGCAGTACCTAAAATAAAACTATTACCGTGAAGCTGTTTCACAGTTCATTCCTCACCTTATAAAACCCTGTTTACATACAATTTTGAGTAGGCAGTTAGAAACCGCACGCCAATTGCTTATGGGGTTTCCCCATTGGTGCTAGCCTCTTCCTGCGGGAGAAGACCACGCTTTGACTACACGAGACTTTACCCACCTACCCTGCGGGAACGTCAACGGCGAACGTGAGTTTCAAAACCCTCAATTTTTCCTTAGTCTGCGGAAAGGGTTTGTCTACGCTTGTGTAGCCGCGAATTCTATATTCGTCCTAGCTCTAATTTGACTACTTTTTCGGAGCAGCTTTAGCTGCTGCGGCTATTGCTTCTGGACTAAGTGGCATCAATACCTGTAACTGGAATGATGTATTAATCGCTGCTGGACCAACCTGCATCGGCGTTTTGTCTAATGGGGATCTTGACTCTACTGGAGCCAAAGTTGCTTGATAATCTTTAACTATTAACAAAGGCTGTAACCGCTCAATGTTACGAATTATCGATTGTGTTTGTTCATAAGTTGCTGTAATCTCGGCATTAATACTACTGCGTTGCAGCTTGCCGTCAACCAGTAGTCCTAGACTTCCATCGGTAATCGGTTCTGGTTTTTGGGAAATTGGCACAAATTTCTTCAGTTTGGCTCTTACTGCATTCATAGAAGTTGGAGTATTGCCAGACTCAACTAAGCGGTTCAAATCCAATAGCAATGTATCTAAGGTTTTTTCGTTAGCAAATAAACTTAAAACCTGAACTTTTTGCTGCTTTGCTTGTGCTAGTTCGTCTTTAACTTTGTCAATCTGTTTGATATTGGCTTTTTTTTGCTCAATTTGCCCTTGCAGTTCAGTGCTTTTGGCTTGCTGCTGCTGATAGCTTTCCCAAGCTGGCATCAGCAGGTTTAACACTATATAACCTGCTCCCGCTAAACCAGCTACCCCCACCAAGATTCCAATAATTTTTGGTGTGAAAGCAATACCAAATACTACAGGTGAGGCTGGCGCTGCCTGATCGAATTCCCCACCTTGTTCGGCAAAATTTAAATCATCACTCAGCGTCATTTTGAAATGACTCCTGTTTGTTGCATATTACGAATTCGAGTTACTAACCCCACTGTGCCTTTTTTTTCTAACTCTCGAATTAATTCCGACGCTGGAACGTCGTTCATGCTCGATTGAATAGTGTATTTAACTACTTGAGGTGGCTTAATAATTACATCAGTAGAAGATTGACTCGCACTTGCTGTTAAGGGAGCCTCTACTAAAGTTGCTGTCAGAATTCTGGTTTCTGTGGACTTCAAAAACTGAGACTGTTGTAAACTTAATAAAAAATCATTGACATCATTAAAAGAACGAGCCAATCCGTTAATTTCTAATCCCCCTGCGGGATTATTTGGTGGCTGACCTGCTGCTGCTGCAATGGGTGGGATTTGCTTGATATTCTCGATTTGCACTGCGCTTGGGATGCGATCGCGCAAATCTTGCAGCATGGCTGACCAAGGACGAATCTGGTCAAATACAGTTACTAAAGCTTGGGTTTCACCTTTAATTGCATTTGTCTCGGCTTTGATTTTGTTCAGATTTCCTATCTCTGTATCTAACCTCTTGCTTTCTTGGTCTAGTTGTGCAATCTGACCATCTAATTCAACAATCTTCCCTTGCAGCAACCACCAACTAACTCCTAATAAAGCCGGAAGACCTATACCTACTGCAACTCCCACATACAGTAGTGTCAAATCCCCTGTAGGAAATTTTAGAGCTATTCCTCCCTTTCTCTCTGGCTTTTTCTGGAATGCTGGGCGGTCTTTAAGAAAGTTAACATCTAGGCTGTACATTTTGTTACACCTCCCGCATTCCTAGACCGAGTACAATCGCCAAGCCAGAGCGTTGTACCTGTGGATATTTATCAGTGTCAACTTCCAAAGATAAAGACCCGATTGGATCTATTTGGGTAGTTGGCAAACTCAATCGTTGAGTAAAAAATTCATCTAGCTGTTGAAGTCCACCTCCTGGCCCAGCTAATAAAATCTGCGCTACCTCCAAATTTTCACTTTGGTTCAGGTAAAAATCGATGGAACGGCGCAGTTCATCCGTTAGTTCTCCCAAGACTCTCAATATGGCAGCCATGCCAGGATCGAGTTCGGTAACGCCAGTTTTACCGCCGTCTATGGGAGTTGCAGGAATAACCATTCCGTGTAACAATTCCATATCTCGTGATGTAGGTAAGCTCATTGCCCTTGCTAAGGCAGTTTGCATTTGATAAGTCCCGATGGGGACTGTGCGTGAAAATTGCGGCACTCCGTTAACGATGATGGCGATTTCTGTACTGTCGAACTCGATATCAACTAGTACTGCTGCTTCTTGCGGGCCAAATTGTCGCAGTTGTTCGCGAATAGTCCGAATCAGAGCAAAACTGTTAATTTCTAAAACATCAATTTGTAATCCTGCCTGCTCGAAGGTACTTATATAGGTATCCGTGATCTCCTTGCGGGTCGCCACTAAGAGTACGTGTACTTTTTCAATGCCATCTTCATCTACAAAATACCCAAGTTTCTGATAATCTACATCAGCCTCTTCACGAGGATAGGGTAAATACAAACCTGCTTCATGGTTCAGCACCATTTCTCGCAGTTCTTTGTCGTCTAACTCTGCTGGCACTGGTATAATCCGAACGATAGAATCTCGTCCTGGTACACCGGTAGCAACGTGAGAAGTTTTGATTTTGCTCTCAGCTAGCGCTTGCTGGATTAATTGCGCCATTGCTGGAGGGTCGCTGATTTGACCATCGATAACTATCCCTTCTGGAACTGCTACCGATGTATAGATTTCTAGTTTCAAGCCTTGACCCTGCTTGCGTAGCTGAACAACATTTACCCGTTCGGGAGCAAGTTCAATGCCTACCCCTTTTTTCGATTTGCCAAACAGACTATTGAAGCTTTTTACCACAGTTGTGCCCGCTGGACTGCTAAATTGAAAATTTAAATTTGTTGCAGTAAAGGCGTTATATATTACGTCTTTACGGGTAATTTATTTAGCCTATAATCTCAACAATTCTGTCTAAGCTTTTCACACCGATCAAGCGTAAAAATACTGGGAAAATGATTCAATTGCGAAAATTTAAACAACTTGTTGCTTTTGTACTGCTTGGCTTATTAACCAGTTGGATTGTAAGTTGCAGTACAGGTAATGTTAATACAAGTACAAAACAAGCTACTTCAGGAGTGGGAACTGTTGAGTTTTGGACAATGCAACTCCAACCTCAATTTACCGACTACTTCAAAAGCCTAATTGCGAATTTTGAATCGCAAAATCCAGGTATAAAGATTAACTGGGTTGATGTACCTTGGGCGGCAATGGAGAACAAAATATTAACAGCTGTCTCCGCAAAAACGCCACCTGATGTAGTCAACTTAAATCCGGGTTTTGCTTCTCAACTTGCCGGACGAAATGCCTGGTTAGATTTAGATACGAAAGTCCCAAATGATGTACGTTCCTCCTATCTGCCGAATATCTGGAAAGCAAGCACGCTTAATGGTAAGAGTTTTGGGATTCCCTGGTATCTCACCACACGGTTAACCATTTATAACACTGATTTATTAAAACAGGCAGGTATCAATAAAGTCCCTGCAACCTACGCAGAATTGGCACAAGCTGCGCAACAAATTAAAGACAAGACGGGTAAGTATGCCTTTTTTGTGACTTTCGTACCGCAAGATTCTGGTGAAGTGCTGGAATCTTTCGTACAAATGGGAGTCACCTTAATAGATGCTGAGGGTAAAGCAGCGTTTAATTCAGCACAAGGAAAAGCCGCGTTTCAGTATTGGGTAGACTTGTATAAAAAAGGTTTGCTTCCTAAAGAGGCTTTAACCCAAGGACATCGCCACGCGATCGATTTATACCAATCTGGAGAGACTGCATTTCTAGCTTCTGGGCCAGAGTTCCTGAAAACGATCGCTAATAATGCCCCAAAAATTGCTCAAGCTTCGGAAATAGCACCTCAACTCACTGGTGATACAGGTAAGAAAAATGTCGCGGTAATGAACATAGTTATTCCCCGCGATAGCAAACAACCAGATGGGGCTGTGAAATTTGCTTTATTTGTCACCAATGACGAAAATCAGTTAGCCTTTGCTAAAGCTGCAAATGTCTTACCTTCTACAATCAAAGCATTGTCTGATACTTACTTTAAAGATGTTCCAGCTAATGCTTCAACAGTAGAAAAAGCGCGAGTTATTACTGCTAAACAACTACAACAGGCAGAAATATTAACCCCTACTTTGAAGGATTTTAATAAACTGCAAAAGGCTGTTTATGAGAACTTGCAAGCAGCAATGTTAGATCAGAAGACAGTAGATAAAGCTGTAGAGGATGCGGCGCAAGAGTGGAACAACAGATAAATTCGTAATTCGTAATTCGTAATTCGTAATTATGATTTACGAATTATATTGGTGGTTGATAAAAAATCGCCTACTAAATAAAGGGAACCACACAAAACGATTAAATCTTCTGTGGTAGCGGTTATGGTGGCGGCTTCTAGTGCTGTGAATAAATCTGGATGGATTTGGCGATCGCTTAATTCGGGACAGAGGCTGTAAGCTAGGTTTGATAGATAGTCTAGGTCAGCGGAAGTTCTACCGGGCCACGGTTCTACTGGTATTGGCACTAAATAAAGGCGATCGCCTGGTCGCAGTAATGCAGTAAAAATATCAGTATGATCCTTATCGGCAAACATTCCCATAACCCAGTTTATGGGTTTGGGGTTAACTGCGTCTAAGCTATCAACATATTGGCGGAGAACTTGGGCAGCGGCAGTATTATGAGCGCCATCAAGTAATACTTTATGGTTTTTCCAAGTAGTCCATTGCATCCGCCCCGGCCATTTAGTTTTGGCCATGCCCTTAGTTATGGCTTCTTCTGAAATCTGCCAACCCTGTTGTTGGAGAATTTCTAAAGCAGCTAAAGCCAAAGCCGAATTAGTTAACTGAATTTGTCCCGCTAAGGGCAAAGGGTATTTAATTAATTTTGAACTTTGAATTGTTTGATATTGTGCCCATCCTGTAGCGATTTCACGGGCGGGTTGAGGTGTAAAAATTGGGCATTGTAATTCTAAGGCACGCGATCGCACCACTTTCTCTGCCTCTGGTGGTAATGGTCCAACCACAACAGGGCATCCAGGTTTAAGAATACCTGCTTTTTCTCTAGCAATATCAGCGACGGTAGGGCCAAGTTGTTGCCAGTGTTCCCGACTAATGGAAGTAATAAGTGTAACGAAAGGTTCCAAGCATACATTGGTAGCATCTAAGCGCCCTCCCAGTCCGACTTCTACCACAGCCACATCAACTTGTTGCTGGGCAAAATATAACCAAGCGGCCGCCGTAATTACTTCAAACTGAGTTGCCGATTCGTCACCAGCACGAATAACCGCTTGGACTTTTTCTAATAATTGGCTTAATTCCTCAGAGGAAATTGGCTGTTCATTCAGACAAATACGTTCCGTCCAATCAACTAAATGGGGTGAAGTGTAGCGTCCTGTACGATAACCAGCCTCTGTGAGTACCGAGGAAAGATAGGCACAGACTGAACCTTTGCCATTAGTGCCAGCAACATGAATTACCGGGACTTGATGATGGGGATTGCCGAGATTTGCCAATAGATTGACAATGCGATCGAGTCCTAAATGGACACCAAAGCGTTGCAGGGGTTGTATTACAGAATCGATATCCAAGGTAGAGAAATGGGGGATGAGGGAGCAGGGGAGCAGCACTTCGGCTACGCTCAGTGACCAAGGAGCAGAGGAGCAAGGGAGAAGTTGCAGTCAGTTTTTCTCCTCTGCCTCTTGTACCCCATGTCCCATTAATCGATATGAACAAAACCGACTGCCTCTGTGAAGATAAACAGTCGGTTAAAAATGATGATATTGAGCCTAATTTAAGCTTCTCTATCCAAAAAGCCTTGAATTTGTCTTAAAGCCGCAGCGCCAATATTAAACACTGCCCAGCTAGCGGCAATAACAACTGGTGCTAAAACGATCGCTATACGAAAATCGATATCCATATCTAGAACCCCTCTCTTAAGTAGAAATTAAAGTTTTGTCAACTAGCTCTCATTTTTATTTTTAGCTGAAGTGGGCAATTTTTCCAAATACAAATGTAAAGAATGTTTAATTTATGGGGTATTGGGGATTGGGAATTGGGGAAAGGGAAAGGGGTAAGGGAAAAGGGTAAGGGGAAAGGGGAAAGATTAAATTCATTCCTTTTCCCTTTAACCTTTAACCTTTTCCCCTGCCCGCCTGCCCGCCTGCCCCTCTGCTCCTTGGTCACTGAGCGTAGCCGAAGTGCTGCTCCCCTGCCTCCCCACTCCCTACTATTAAGCCTTGCTAAAACCAATATCAGTACCCTTACCAGCATGAACTAAAGCTAACTTTTGGTAACGTTTAGCGTGTTCAATCAGTTCTGCGGCTTCAACATCTGTTACTTGCCGTAACACTTTACCTGGAATACCGACAACTAGGGACAAAGGCGGTACATTTTTAGTTACCACTGCGCCAGCACCAATAATGCTACCAGCGCCCACTCGTACCCCGTCTAAAATCACTGCGCCAATGCCAATCAAACTTCCACGCTCAATGTAAGCAGAATGTACTACAGCACGATGCCCTACGGTAACATGATCTTCTAAAATTGTTGGAAAACCAGCATCACCATGTAAAATTGCACCATCCTGAATATTTGTGCATTCGCCAATTTCAATCCGTTCTACATCTCCCCTCACCACTGCTCCATACCAAATGCTCACTCCTGTTGCTATATTTACCGAACCCATAACAACAGCATTGCTCGCAATGAAGGCAGCTTGAGAAAAATCAGGAGATGTCCAGTAAGAAGCGGTAGACACGATAGAATATGAATATGGTACCCAGGAACACTGGAGAAACTCCAACCTTTGAGGCTGGTTGCACAACCAGGATATCACAGCGTCAAGCCTCTACGCTGAGGAAAACACTAGTGACAATGTTCCTGCCGCAACACCGTGTTTGTGCAGCAGTGAGCAAGNNNCCCAAAGTGGTTGAGCCGAAGTGTATAATCCGACCCACTAGTGCTGGTGAAGACAAAATTATGTTTGTACGCACTTCATGATGAATCCAGGTTTGCAGTACCCGATGTTTGGGCCGGAAATACAGTGTCCCCATTGTCGCCAGACTATTCCGGCGCTGACACTAACAGATACCTATTTGTGCCCTCGTCATGGCGCGTTTGAAGCTAATCCTAAAAATGGAGAGTTAATCCATTTGCAATCGGGGCGTCATTGGCGGAGGTGGAATAATGAATGGTATAGACAACATACTCATCCTGATGGTATTCGCTTTGAAATTCACGAAGCATTAGATAAGCTCTATACCCAAGGCTTTCGAGCAACACGAGTAATTATTGCTCGACGCTATCAGGAATTGATGAGTGGCTACTTAGAACGCAGCACGCCTTGGCGTTCTGGACAACCAGAAGCTACTGCTGCGCGTTTGTACGGTTTACCCGTGGAGTTTAGCCCCGATACTTCAGAAGATGACTGTTGGGAAGTGATTAATTTTGACTTGGAAAAAGAGCCTGGTGTCCCTGTACGCTACCCTTATTTCAGGTTGTTTGAGTAAAGTTAGGAGTTAGGAGTGAGGAGTTAGGAGTTAAATTCAATTTAGAACTCATAACTTACAACTCCTAACTTTTGTTATGCACCACGCTTCTATTCGGACTGCGAATATTCATCGAGCGATCGCTTTCTACGAACTTTTAGGGTTTACAATCTCAGAACGCTTTACCACAGGCTACACGCTAGCTTGCTGGATGGAAGGATTGGGCGGCAGAATTGAACTGATCCAAATTCCCGAACCAAAACCAGCCCCAGATGCCTTTGCTGACGAACATTATGTGGGATATTATCATCTCTCGTTCGATCTAACTGAGATGACACCAGATTTACCTAGCTGGTTGACAAATTTGCAAGAACGTGTATTGGTAGCTACTGAGAGTCAAACCGAAGGATTAGAACCGTTGAAGGTGCTTTTAGAACCGACACAACAGCAAATAGGCGATCGCATTTACGAAGTAGCTTTCATCGCCGATACCGATGGTTTACCTCTGGAATTCATTCGGGTTTTAGCAAAACTCCCGTAATTTAGCTTTTTTATGACCTTTGTTGCTAATATATTGTTTTTCTGTATTGTTACTGAAGTAACAGATTTTTTTGCCAGATTAAAGTGTAGTCACTCTCCAAAATAACTATGTAACTTAATTTACAGATAAATCTGCTAAATACATGTATGGATTTTCCAAATTTTATTCTAAATTTTATAAATATCCCTTGCCGTTATTACTTTTAAGTTTATGGCTAGTAGCTGTTTTTTTGTTGAGCGATCGACCCGCTCATAGTCAACATACTGTTATATCTACTAACAAAGAAAAATATCAGTCAACCTTGCTAGCAAAAAGAATAATGCCCTCAACACTGACAGAAAATGTCCGCAAGACAGTGCTGGAGAATGGTCTAACTGTCCTGACAAAGGAAGTGCATACTGCGCCAGTGGTGACGGTGCAGGTGTGGTACAAGGTTGGCTCACGCAACGAAGAACCGGGGGTGAATGGCATTGCCCACCAATTGGAACACATGATGTTTAAAGGCACAAAAAACCGTCCAATTCAATTTGGACGTTTGTTTAGTGCTTTAGGTAGTGATTCCAATGCTTTCACCAGCTACGATCAAACTGCATATTACGGTACTGTGGAGCGAAACAAGCTGAAAGCGCTCTTGGTGCTGGAAGCAGACAGAATGCGAAATTCCCAGATTGAGCCAGAGCAATTAGCCAGTGAAAAGCGGGTAGTAATTTCTGAGTTGCAGGGTTACGAAAATAGTCCAGAATATCGCCTCAACCGCGCTGTCATGCAAGCGGTGTTTCCCAATCATGCTTATGGGTTGCCTGTAGGTGGCACCAAAGCTGATGTCGAGAAATTTGAAGTTGAGCAGGTAGAAAAATATTACCGCAATTTTTACAGTCCCGATAATGCTGTCTTGGTGATTGTGGGAGATTTTCAAACTGCAAATACTCTGGAAACAATTAAAGAGGTGTTTGGTAAATTACCCAGGCAGGAGGCAGGAAGCAGGAGGCAGGGAGCAGGGGGCAGGGAGCAGGGGGCAGGGAGCAGGGGGCAGGGAGCAGGGGGCAGGGAGCAGGGGGCAGGAGTTATTTCTCCCTCATCTCTATCACTCAGCACTCCCATAATATTGCGAGAACCGGGAGCAGGGAGGCTGTTACAGGCGGTGTATCCGTTACCGGATGCAAATCAACCTGATGTCCCGGCGCTGGATGTGATGGATTACATCTTGACAGAGGGACGGAATTCTAGACTTTATCAGGCATTGGTGGAATCAGGTTTAGCTAGTGAAGTTACAGCATCCGTCACCAGTTTGCGAGAATCTGGCTGGTATGAAGTATTGGTGACGGCTGGAGCTAAACAAGATTTGAAAAAAATTGACTCAATGTTGAGTAGTGCGATCGCCAATGTAGCAGAAAAAGGTGTGACATCTGAGGAAGTAGAACGAGCTAAAACTCAACTAATAGCAGATGTAATTTTGAGTAACCGTGATATCACTTCTCAAGCAATGCGATTGGGCACTGATGAGACAACCGTTGGTGATTATCGCTACACAGACCGCTATTTGGCAGCTGTTCGTCTGGTGGAGCCGACGGATGTTGTTGCTGTGATTAACAAATACCTGACGAAAGAAGCGCGGACAGTAGGATTTTTTGAACCAACCCAGAAGCGGCTAACAGAAGTTACTGACAAACCACACTCAGCCCAAACTACAGAAAATTTTTCTCCTGGCGCACCTGTGCTTTTTTCTGAGGTAATAAAATACTTACCACCCGTGGATTTGGCTACAGATACGATTGCCCAAGTCTTACCCCAGGAATTTAAATTGACTAACGGATTGCGGATATTACTGTTACCCGATCGCAGTACTCCCACCGTTACCTTGAGCGGTTATATTCAAGCTGGGACGGAATTTGATCCAGAGAATAAAGCTGGATTAGCTGCTTTTGTGGCAGATAATTTGCTAAATGGGACTAAGAGCAAGGATGTTTTAACTATTGCTAAAGTCTTAGGAGAACGAGGGGCAAGTCTAGACTTTCAAACCTACCGCGAAGGCGTACATATCGAAGGTGATAGTCTATCAGATGATTTGCCGATACTCCTGGAGATATTAGCAGATGTTGTGAAAAATAGTAGCTTTCCAAGCCAAGAGTTGGAACTGCATCGCCAACAAACTTTAACTGATTTGCAACAGGAATTAGATGAGCCATCAGAAGTAGCCAGAAGAGTATTTGTTCAGTCAATTTATCCGAAAAAACACCCCTTACATACCTTCCCCACAGAGGAGAGTTTACAGCAGATTCAGCGCCAGGATGTGATTGATTTTAAAGCTAAACATTATCGTCCAGATACAACAGTGCTAGCGCTGGTGGGAGATTTTGATCTAGACAAAGTGCGATCGCTGATTAAAAATAAGTTTGGAGACTGGGAAGTTAGCGGAAAAGCACCCACATTAAAATATCCTCCGGTGGCAATGCCACAGAAAATAGTTAGTGTCAACCCAGTTTTACCAGATAAAGCCCAAGCTGTAACTTATATGGGTTACACAGGCATTAACCGTTACGATCCTCGATTTCATGCAGCTTTAGTATTGAACCAGATTTTGGGAGGCGATACCTTATCTAGTAGACTAGGTGCAGAAGTGCGCGATCGCCAAGGTTTGAGCTATGGAATTTATAGCTCTTTTCAAGTCGGAAAGAATGTAGGGACATTTTTGATTGAGATGCAGACTAGTCCTGAAGATAGCAGTAAAGCGATCGCTAGTACCCGCCAAATGCTACAGCAAATCCATCAACAAGGCGTCACGGCGCTGGAAGTAGAGACAGCTAAACGCACCCTCATCAGCAACTACAACGTTTCCCTGGCAAACCCAGAGGAATTAACAGATAGAATTCTGATGAATGAGGTGTATGGACTAGATAAAGTAGAATTGCACTCCTTCACTGATAAAATCCAGAAAGTCACCCTTGCCGAAGTTAATCAAGTGGCTCGTGAGTTACTCCACCCAGATCAAATCGTAGTCGTTACTGCTGGGCCATCTGTGTTAGCAGAAAAAAGTATTAGGTAGAGATGTGCGATTCGTTGATTAGCAAATCACGGTAATCAGTCCGTAAATAACTAATCCAGCCCGACAGCAGATTACTGTCACTAAAGGCTGAACTCTCGGTCAGATGTAGGTGAAAGTCCTACCATTCAGACTCAGAATTGACTCCTTACCTGCCCACACCGAACAAGCTCGGTTCTTGTAGAGTGAAGCTGGGAACAGGGCGCAACCAGACGACTCGTTGCGGGTTGACACTGGCGCTAACAGGGAGTTCCCACGGTGAAACAGAGCCTANNNAAGNNNCCTACCNNNAAGCGGGGCGCAACACAAAAAACCCTGACTTCATTGGAGATTATTCCCGCGCATCACTTTTCTAGAAGCGGCAAGAGTCCAGGGAATCCAATGGTTGAATTGGCTACACCTAAAGGAACAATCAATCTCTCCGAGGGAACGAATAAAAACGAATTGTGGGTCNNNGGGCGGTCGAACCCCAAAGTAGCCCAGACGAGCGGAGGAATCCCCACAATTCGGGTAGGACAGACCGTAATTGGTCTGAGGTGTTCAGAATACACAAACTCTCGAAGAGAAAATGATTAGACACAGTAGACATACTAGTGAATCTTGGAGAGCTTTACCGTGGAAGAAATTCCGCCGTAACCTTTTCCGCCTTCAAAAGCGCGTGTACAAAGCGGTTCAAGTTGGAGACAAGCGGAAAGCTAGGTCACTCCAAAAGCTTATTCTAAAATCCACCTCGGCTCGATTTCTTGCAATTAGACAAGTATCTCAGCTAAATGCTGGTAAGAAGACGGCTGGTATTGATGGTAAGAAATCCCTTTCATTTGAGGAACGCTTCAATTTAGAAGAACTACTGAAAATGAATAGCGGAAATTGGAAGCATCAAGGATTACGGGAAATCCCCATCCCTAAAAAGGACGGGACAACCAGAATGCTTAAGATACCAACCATCGCGGATAGAGCTTGGCAATGCCTCGCAAAATATGCACTCGAACCAGCGCACGAAGCCACCTTCCACGCTAGGAGCTATGGGTTTAGAACTGGGCGCTCTGCCCATGATGCACAAAAGTACATCTTTAGCAACCTAAGCTCAAACGCTAACGGAATAGAGAAACGAGTTATCGAACTCGATATCGAGAAGATGCGTGCGCCGTGACAGTTAACGCGGTATCCCCAATCAAATTGGGAGAGATTAAGAAGAACATCTCTAAGTCAACCAACTTACCTAGAGTCGAAAGACAAAAGGAACAACCGCATGTTGGTAAAGCCGGAAATAGAGAGAAGGCGTTAAAACTAGAGTCCGGCAAGACTTGTGTGACAGGGTGAAGGTTAAACTACCTGAAGCCTAATTCTGACGGTATATTCGATTGCCTATTCCTACAACGCCTAACAGGAATAATCGTTTGTGTGTAGTTTTAAACATTTGAACCACACAACTTCTTCAAACGGAGTCAGCCAGCGATGAGATGGCTTAACGAATGAATGGGACACCTAAATCACACTACTACGTATCGAGTTAATAAAGCGCGGGATGACTTACGGGGGCGACCCCTATGGTTACAGAGTTCTCATAGTAGTCCGAGAGCGGGAAAGCCGCTTACATGGCAAAGGAGAACAGGTATTCTTCACACTTATATCGGGAGGTACGCGAGATGCGAAACGCCGAAACGGTTTTAAGTGTAATCCGAGACAGAGGAAATCGTGGTTTACCTCTGGATGATGTCTACAGGCAACTTTTCAATCCTAACCTGTACCTCTTGGCGTACAGTCGCATTTACAAAAATAATGGGGCAATGACGCAAGGAGTTACATCAGAGACTGTGGATGGGATGTCCATCAAAAAGATTGAAAACCTCATAGAAGATATTCGCTATGAACGTTTTCGATGGACACCAGTACGGCGAATTAATATTCCCAAGAAAAATGGGAAAACGCGACCACTGGGCATTCCCACTTGGAACGATAAATTGGTTCAGGAAGTAATACGTTTGATATTAGAAGCGTACTACGAACCCCAATTTTCTAACAGCAGTCATGGTTTTCGACAAGAGCGTGGATGCCATACTGCATTAACAGTAATAGACCGCACTTGGCAAGGAACCAAATGGTTTATTGAAGGAGATATCCGTGGTTGTTTTGACAATATAGATCAGAAAATCTTAATGTCAATTCTCCGTGAGAAAATCCAAGATAATCGATTTTGAGATTGATTGAAACCTTATTAACGGCAGGTTACTGTGAGCAATGGAGATACCATTCTACACTGAGTGGAACGCCACAAGGGTCGATTGTCTCACCCATACTCGCAAATATTTACCTTGATAAGCTAGATAATTTTGTCGAACAGACAGTCATTCCAGAATATACACGAGGTAAATGTCGGGCAGAAAATCGAGAGTATTCAAGGCTCGTAAAACTTGCTTGGTATTACAGGAAAAATGGACAATTCGATAAAGCGCGTCAACTGGAGATTAAATACCAGAAAATGCCCTCCAAAGATGTCCGTGACCCAGAATACAGAAGGCTAAATTACGTCCGCTATGCTGATGATTTTCTACTTGGTTTCATTGGTTCACTTCAAGAAGCAAAAGAAATTAAGGAAAAACTAAAGACATTCCTAGCCGACAATCTTCAGTTAGAAATGTCAGCAGAAAAGACCTTAATTACTAATGCCAGAAATGAAGCAGCGAACTTCTTAGGTTACGAAATCTTAGTTCAATATTCCGACAATAAGCATACCAATGGTAAACGCTCACTTAATGGAATTACTGCACTAAGAATCCCAGCAAGTTTTGTAGAAGGAAAATGCGCTCTTTATATGAGGAATGGCAAACCCATTCATCGTCCTGAGTTAATAAATGACGATGATTTTACTATCATTAACATTTACCAATCAGAACTCAGAGGCTACGTACAATTCTACAGCCTTGCTCAAAACATTGCATGGCTCCGTAAACTCCAATGGGTTATGTGGAGTTCGTTAATGAAAACCCTTGCCTGTAAACACAAAACTAGCGTAGCCAAAATCTGCGCCAAGTACCAGAAGACGGTAAAACTTCCACAAGGAAGGAGAAAGTGTGTTGAAATAACCGTCCCAGTAGAAGGTAAGAAACCCTTGGTAACTCGTTTCGGGGGCATACAATTAAAACGCAACTTAAAAGCAACCATAGAAGATTTGCCACGAGTGCGAAAACCCGCGTTCAGAAATGAACTGATTAAACGGCTTCTTGCTTCGGAATGTGAGATTTGCGGGGCAACAGGTGATATTGAAGTTCACCATATTCATGCCCTTAAAGACCTCAAAATTAAAGGCAAGAAAGAAAAACCGCAATGGATGCAAATCATGTCCGCACGTAGAAGAAAAACTCTCATGGTTTGCCCTCAATGCCATGATGCAATACACGCTGGTAAACCAATATCTCAACAAGTCTCGCGATAACAGAGTACTGGAGAGCCGTGTACCTGGAAACTCGTAAGCACGGTTCGGAGGGGGCTAGTTAGAAAAGGAGCCAAGGCTTGGAAACCTCGCTAGCTAGCTACCCACTTTCGACAGGATTAACCACTCAGCGATAATGGATGAACTCATCGCTCCCAAAGGCTTAAAACTCGGTATCTACCGATGCCTCAAGACTGGAGTAAACCCAGAATTCCCCGAACAGGGTACACCTCAAGGGGGAGTAGTTAGCCCATTACTAGCCAATATCGCACTCAACGGGATTGAGAGTATACACAGATACCAAACTGAAGGGTGGGCAAAAGGGACAATGAGCGAACCATCAGTCCGATACGCGGATGACATGGTTATTATACTTCGCCCCCAAGATGATGCGATAGAAATACTTGAAAGAATCAGCGAGTTCCTCCGCAAACGCGGAATGAATGTAAGCCAAAAGAAAACCAAAGTTACCGCCGCGACAGATGGGTTTGATTTCCTCGGCTGGCACTTCAAAGTGCAGAGCAACGGAAAGTTCAGAAGTACTCCCTCAGTGGACAACTTCAAAGCATTCCGTAAGAAAGTAAAACACATCGTCAACAACTCGAATTATGGTGCTGCCACAAAGGCTGAGAAATTAGCCCCGGTAGTTAGAGGTTGGAGAAATTACCATAAGTTCTGTAAGATGGACGGGGCTAGAGACTCGTTATACCACATCGAAACAAGAGCAAAAAAGGTATTTAACAAGGAAACCAAACTAAATCGCTACTCCAGTAAGAAATTACTAGACAAAGCATTCCCAGCAGTTCCCTACTCCGAACACAAACACGTCCCTGTCAAAGGAACTAAATCCCCCTATGACGGAGATACAGCCTACTGGAGTGAACGTAACAGTAAACTCTATGACGGCGAAACCTCTAAAGCTCTTAAGAAGCAAAACCATAGATGTGCTTCCTGCGGTTTAAAATTCATCGATGAGGAACGGGTTCACCTACATCACATCGACGGAAATCATGCCAACTGGAAAAAGAATAATCTTGAAGCAATTCATGAGAGTTGCCACGATTACAAGCACATGAGCAAAAGCACAAAGCTAAGAACATCGGAAGCTGGGTGCGGTGAAAGTCGCACGCCCAGATTTAACTGAGAGGTGCGGGGAATAATATCCCCCATCGACTCAACCAAGGCACTGGGCATGGATAATATAAAGAATAGGTAAAGTGGTTTTCCCGCTACCTATTAGTTATTCTTGCTCATCAGCATTGCCTTTTGAGAATTAGTGATGAAAATTTATAACTGTTTTTACGAAATTGCAATTAAATCCCTTCGTTTCACAATTCCTACTTGGGTACAAATATTACGGCGTAACTACGTGATATTAACGTTACTCCTAGCTCTAAATTTCATCGCTGCTACTCCAGCAATGGCAGCGAATAAGTCTTTTGATTTGCTCAAGCAACCAGCTACAGAAATTACAATTAACTTGGGTAATGCGGCTAACGAACTCAAGTTTGAGCCAAATCATTTGGAATTTGAGGTTGGTAAACGCTATCAACTACAGCTTAATAATCCCAGCCAACTGAAGCACTATTTTACTGCTAAAGATTTTGCCGATGGCATCTGGACACAAAAAGTTGAAGCAGGGAAAGTAGAAATCAAAGGAGCCATTCACGAACTAGAACTCAAACCCGATGCTGAAGCCGAATGGGTATTTGTCCCCCTAAAATCTGGTACTTATGGCTTACGTTGTACAATACCGGGACATACAGAAGCAGGTATGACTGGAGAGATTGCCATCAAGAATTAAAAATAATTGAGCTAAATACAACATTTCATTAAGGTGATTAAATTCTCTGCGTACCTCTGCGCTTAACTTTGCGCCCCTACCCTACGGGAAGGCAAAGCGCCTATGCGTTTAAATTTCAACCCTCAATTCATCACAATTTTAGATAAAACTGTACTAACTCCCATAGTGTTAAATTATAGATATTATTTCTCAATTAATCTAGAGAAAGCATTCATACCTCAGCGTCAGAGCCACCAGTAATTATTAATTTCCTATGAACATTTTCAGTAACTTACTTTCTCAAGCCACTCAACCTGCACCTGCGAAAAAACAGCGCCGAGGAATTGAGATCAAATCGCCACGTGAAATTGAAATCATGCGGCAATCATCGGCAATTGTCGCAACTGTCCTAAAAGAAATTGCCGAGCTTGTAAAGCCAGGAATGACCACGGCTGATTTGGATATTTATGCAGAAAAACGTATCCGCGAAATGGGTGCAACACCAAGTTTTAAAGGATATCACGGTTTTCCCGGTTCTATTTGCTCCAGCATTAATAATGAAGCAGTACATGGCATTCCTAGCCCCAAAAAAGTGATTCGCGTTGGGGATGTATTAAAAGTAGATACAGGCGCTTATTACCAAGGTTTTCATGGTGATTCTTGCATTTCAATTGCTGTCGGTGAAGTGACGCAAGAAGCTGCTAAATTAATTCGTGTAGCAGAAGAAGCTTTATATAAAGGCATTGAGCAAGTCAAGGCTGGTGTATACCTACTTGACTTAGCTGGAGCAATTGAAGATCATGTGAAATCTAACGGTTTTAGTATAGTCGAAGAATTTACTGGGCACGGTGTCGGTCGTAACCTGCATGAAGAACCTTCAGTATTCAACTACCGTACTCGTGAGATGCCAAATGTTAAACTCCGGGCGGGGATGACGCTGGCAATTGAACCAATTTTAAATGCAGGTTCTAGACACACGCGGACATTATCTGACCGTTGGACAGCAGTCACTATGGATAATTCTTTGTCGGCTCAGTTTGAGCATACAGTTTTGGTGACAGAGACAGGTTATGAGATTTTGACTGACCGTTCTAAGGTGTAACTGTTAGTTGTAATTATTTGTTTTTGAAAGAGGTAAAGCGTCAAAAAAGGGCGATTTGCCTCTTTATTTTTTTTAATGTAGAGGTTAGCAAAGGTAAGTGAAATTATCCTAGACGATGAAATTTATTACGGATAAGATAAGAAAAACACTCGTATTTACTCAAAAATGGCAAGTTTTTTTGAACCTATACCTCACATTTCTTTTGTTGCATTTTATCTGTGGATTTCGACTCTTAATTTGTTACCAATAGCAAGCGCTGCAACTCCCAAAAATGCTGACAGGCAAGTAATTTGCCAAGCCAAGAAATTAGGACATGATGAAGCGCTTTTCTTATACCTAAGAAAACCGCAAGGAGAATTTGAAGATGGAGGTGCAATTAATTTATATGAAGACGCAAAGTTACAAGTACTAGCTAAAGGTATTCAAAATTGGATTTACGTTAGCGTTATCGATGCAGATAGTCCTAAAGAAAAAGGTTTAGAAGGTTGGATGCGTAGTAGCAGCCTAAAATGTAGTGGTAATGTAGCTCAGGTTCAGCCTGCACTTTGCGAAGTAACTGGGTTGCAATCAGGGCAATTAGCTTTACGTGCTACAGCTGGTGGAAAGTCAACAACAGGTTTAGATAATGGCAACAACATCACATTACTTAAACCAGATATTGTATCACTCCAAGGTCGCCCAACACCTTGGGTTGAAGTGCGTGTTACTAATAGCCCAAACAACAGAATTTTAGGAAGAGAGGGGTGGATTAATTCTGAATACATACTTTGCTATAGCCAAGAAAACAATGATGCAATAAATTATCCGTAAAATAGCTGTAGTTTTTAAGGACATCCCTCATCTGTTCGAGAACTGCTATATACTAATCCTATCTAATTTGCAAAAATTCACGGTGTCCAGATACCCGACTTATTTAAGAAGTCGGGTATCTAATATTTAACGAATGATTTTAGTACTGGTATATTTGACTGATAGCTGCATAATTAGTTTTATAAATAGGAAGCATTTCTTTAGCCTGTACAGAAACAAAAGTACTCTCTGGAATCGCTTGTAATAAATTTATTGCTTGCTGCCATTTATCTTGTGCTTGCTGCCGACTTAGTTGTGAATGAGGTGAATTTCGCACAAATAAATTAGCTTCCATTGCTAGTTTTTGGGCTGACTCTAAGTTTGCTAAAGCTTTCTTTTCAATCAACACTCTTTGACTGATAGATTTATAGTTAATCTGATAGTAAGCCAATTTATTCTTTGCTTGGTCATAAACTGATGTCTTGTGAGGAATGCTATCTAACAAGATGATTGCCTGATGCCATTTGTTTTGTGCTTGTTGCCAGACTTTTAGAGGATGCGGTGGCTTTTGAACCAAAGAAGCAGCCTCCATACCAAGTTTTTGAGCAGATTTAAAGTTGGTGATGGCACTTCCTTCTTGAGTTAAACTTAGACTTTGTTCTCTAATTTTCAAACTACCAAAAGTTAAGATTAATAAACTTGAAGTTATAATCAAAGCTGAACGTAATATTGTTGGTGTTAAAAACTTTGATAATATCCCTATTTTCTGGCTAATAATTGCTTCTTTACTACTTTCCTGTTCAATCTTTTTCAAGGCTTGTTCTGCCTGTAGACTTAAAGTATCACCCTGAATAATTAAAGCAGCAATTTGTTCTTGGAAAGAATCACAATCATTGAGAATATCTGTCAATTCTTGAAATTTTCCCTCACTCGATATAATTAATTCGTGGTCATCGTCTAACCACTCTAAAGCGAAACCAGATTTACCATAAAAAGCTGAGACACCTAATAAAATATTTAATAAGCTGCGACTATTTTTAATAGTATCAAAAATATAATTTAATTTTTGCTGTAACTGTAATAGTTGTTTTTGACAATCGCTAATTTTTTCAATTTGATGTCTTAAAATATTAGCTTTACCCCAGCCTAAGTCAAGTTTAAAAATATTATTAAATATTTTAAATTCTTTGGGAATACTTAAATTAATAATATCAGAATTAAGTTGATTTACTAATTGAATATCACTGAGAATATCAGTAGCTATTGCTTGCAAAAAATAACCCCATTCAATCCAAACATCAATTTTTGATTGTAAATCAGTTAATGAGATTTTAGTTTCTGAGTTACCAAATTTTTCTGCGATCGCTGGATCGACTAATCCCAAATTAGGTATAAATAAAGTAGCTACGCTCAATCTAGGAAGTGTAGCGATCGCAGAATTATTGATGCGATCAAATTTCAATTCTTGAGCGATTACTTTTTTAATATTCCGTAACCGTTCTTGAGCATTATTGATTAGGATAATTTGTTCCATTATTTGATTAGAATCGCCAATAGTCAGTTTTAAATTCTGAATTAGTGTTGGCAATTCACTAACAAGTATTTCTAGGTTAGCCATAAATACCCCTTTAGGGATTTGTCGAAAGTTTATGCAAAACAATTAAAATGGCTTGAGTAAGAATACAACCACGCCTATTGCATCTGAGCATCCTAAATGAGTCACAAATCTTAGGAGCTATAAAATGTATAGTTCCCGGAAATCCTGCTAAAGTAACAATTTCAGTTTAAAAATCCCAGAGAAAGACAAAATTACCCATTCACTAATCTATGAATGAAGTTGATTTAGCATTTACCCCAGCACTAGAGTTGGCGCAATTAATTCGTCGCCGGGAAATATCACCGCTAGAGTTGGTAGAAATATATTTAGAACGGATTGGGCAATTAAATCCTCAATTAGGAAGTTATTTTACGGTAACGGCAGAATTAGCGATCGCAGATGCCAAAGCCAAAACAGAATTATTAACAACTACCTCAGAACTACCGCCATTTTTTGGCGTGCCAATTTCTATTAAAGACCTCAATGCTGTAGCGGGTGTTACGTGTACTTATGGAAATCCGGCATTACTGAACAATATCCCTAATTATGATGATGGTGTTGTAACGAGAATTAAGCAAGCTGGATTTACTATTCTTGGTAAAACAGCCACTTCCGAGTTAGGTTCTTTTCCTTACAGTGAACCTGCGGGTTTTCCCCCAGCCAGAAATCCGTGGAATTTAGAATACACCCCTGGCGGTTCCAGTGGTGGCGCGGCGGCGGCGGTAGCGGCGGGATTGTGTGCGATCGCTCAAGGTTCTGATGGTGGTGGTTCGATTCGGGGGCCTGCGGCTTGTTGTGGTTTGGTGGGAATTAAACCATCCAGAGGCAGAGTGAGTAAAGCACCCGTAGGCGAACGCCTCGCTGGAATTGCCGTCAACGGGCCAATCGCCCGGACTGTCGCTGATGCTGCTGCCCTTTTGGATGCCATATCTGGCTACATGACAGGCGATCCTTACTGGTTGCCAGATCCCGAACCATCATTTCTCGCCGCAACTGGGACAAAACTCGGCGCTTTGCGAATTGCCTTTGACACTAGTATTTCTCCTTTGGGAGAAGCTGACGCCAACTGTCAGCAAGGTGTCCGCCAAACAATCCAGTTATTAGAACAACTTGGCCACCACGTTGAACAAAAATCCCCAGATTTTAGCGGTTTAGTTGAACCATTTCAAATCGTTTGGCAAGCTGGGGTAGCTGCATCAGGACTTCCTGTTGAAGCCTTGCAGCCATTGAATCGCTGGCTATTTGCACGTACAGGTTCCGTTGGAGAATACCTGCAAGCAGTTTCCCAAATGCAGATAGTGGCACGGCAAATTGTGGCGTTTTTCGATACCGTGGATGTGCTGGTATTGCCAGTTTATCTACATTCACCTATCCGCGTTGGGGAATGGGCTTCGCTCAGTCCAGAAGAGACATTCCAAAATATTATTGAGTGGGTTGCCCCTTGTCCGCCTGCAAATGCAACTGGACAACCTGCGATCGCAATTCTTGTCGGCTTTGACAGTAAGGGTTTACCCATCAGTGTGCAGCTAATTGGTAAACCTGCCGCTGAAGCCACAATCATCAGCCTAGCAGCACAATTAGAAGCGGCTAACCCTTGGATTCATCATCGTCCAGCCTTTGCAATATCAGGCTAATCATGCAAGCGTCCCTGGAACAACTTTCGCAAATTATTGTGTTTGCAGGTTTAAAAACAGCAGAGAAGATCGGTTTGCAAACTTACACTCAGGTGCAACGCCATCGCAAAGGAGAGATTATTCTCCATGAAGGCGATCGCCTACCAGCACAACTCTATGCTGTTGTCAGTGGATCAATTCAAATTACCAAAACAGCAACAACGGGGAAAGAAACAATTCTCCGTGCCTTAACTGCTGGGGAAATTTTTGCGGCTCCTGCTTTGTTGGGAAATGGAATTTCTCCGGCAACTGTCACTGCTGAATCTGATTGTGAAATCCTCACTGTAGAGCGAGATGCTTTATTAAAAGCTATTGGAGAAAACCCTGAAATTGCCTTACGAATGCTGATGGTTTTTAACAGTCGGATTCAGCAATTACATGAAACAGTCCACGGATTAGTTTCTGAAAGAGCTATTGTTCGCCTTGCGAGATTAATTCAATATTTTGCTGCTGAATCGGGAACTGAATCTAGTCCACAAGGCGAATGTTTAAAAGTCAAATTATCTTATTATCGGATGGCTCGAAGTAGCGGCATTACTTACGAAGAATGCGTGCGATTAATTAAAAGTCTCAAACCAGTAATTGCTTATCGCCGGGGTGGGACGATTATCATACTTGATCCTGAGAAATTAGATGCGATCGCATCTGGAGATATAGATTAGTCAGGGCGTACAGATGTACGCCCTGCAATTCAGACTGCTACAGCGACTCTATCTTGTTCGCGTGCAGCAACAATTAAAACTAGACATAGAGCTGCGATCGCTTTTTGCCATTCTTGCCGAACTTGCGCGTCTTCCACACCTTCAAACATCCCTATCAAGCGGGGAATAGAAGCTTCTAAAGCCGGACGAGGTACTGGACGGTGCAACTCAACCAAATGAGTTAGACTTTCTTGATTATGGAGAAAACCAATTACCCATGTTGTTGTGTGATCAGGACTATCAGGAACCCGCTTGACTCCTAACTCATTTTTTAGCCAGTTGTAAAAAGGTGGTAATTCCTTAGCTAAAACTCCTCCTGCTGTGGGTAAAGTTTCCTTAAGTAAATTGGTATCTAAGCTGTTTAATTCTTGTTGCAATGCAGGCAAATTGAGAACTTCAGTTAAAGGTTTTGATAGTATTTCTTCCAACTGAGTTTCAGAGAAATTTAAATTTTCAGCAAAAGTTAAAAGTAGCGATCGCATTTTTTTAGACTCCATAATTAACTAATTTTTATCTGTGACTTTCTCAGAAAGTGTGAGCAAAAATGTCAGATTTTCTTCCGCTTTTAAGGCATGAGGTGCGTTCGCAGGCATAAAGACAAAAATCCCATGTTCAAGTACAATATCTTCTCCAGATAAAGTGAGTAGACCTCTGCCTTCAATTACATTGATGGTGGCATTCCGAATAGAGGTATGCTCAGAAATATCAGTGTTAGCTGCTAGGCAAAATAAAGTGTATTGACAAGCGTTATCTTTCAGCAGTACTTTACTGAAAACTCCCGCGTTGGGATATTCAATTTGTTCTCGTAGTTGAGTAATAAAAGATGGGCTAGTTATGATTTTGGTCATAGTATTTTAGGATGATGAACCGTAAGCAAGGCTAATAATCCTTGAATGATTATCAGTATTTATCAGGCGATGGTTTTAGTGAATAAATTATTTTACTGGGCAACCGCACACGAAATGATGTAGCCTAATTCGTGTTGGTATTTATGAAAAACTTGGTGAATTTCTAAAACCCGGTTGCGGATATCTCTCTGCGTCAAAATATTCCACAAAATTCGAGTTGTGTTAAAAAAACCTTCATCTTGAAATATCCGCCCTAAATTCAATAAATTCATTGAGTCAGTTTGGCATTTCTCTACTTGCAATCCTGCTGTTGCAAAAGCCGTAATCCAGTTGGATTCTGATAGTGGCGTAGAATTAACTCGAATTACTCTTGCTAAGTCAGCATGAATTTGTTCTTCTTTATCACTGGCAAACAGTTCATGGGAGAGAAATTTACCTCCCGGTTTGAGCCGATTATGAATTTCAGCTAAAATCTTGGCTTTTCCCGATGGAGATTGCATTGTGAGAATAGCTTCTGCCAATACATAATCAAACTTTCCTGAGATTGCCTCTAGGTTGAAAATATTACCTTCAATTATTTCGACTTGATTTTCTAACCCAGCAGCGCATATATTAGCACGCGCACAAGCTACACTATCAGGATTTTTTTCAACGCCTACTACTTTGACATGGTAGCTTTTTGCTAAAGCGATCGCACTATATCCAAAGCTAGAACCTAGCTCTAAAACTGTCTCTCCAGGCTGAAAGTTTGCCCACTGAAATAATTTATCGGTGGCTATTCGTCCACCAGGACGGAGATATTTTTTACCCGCTGCTGCTAATACTTCGTGTCCCGTAGCTGTTTGGAAATTGAGGATAGTGTTGGTCATGTCTGTGACCCTCTGAACTTGTCTTACCCTCAATTTCTCAGTAATTTATGATATTGTCTCTGAGGTAGCTCATAGAAGCAGGATTACTTTGCTTTCCACTCGTGGTCAAGGATAGCGTAAAGAAAGTTGTCATACCATCTGCCTTTGATTAACTCTTTTTCCCGCAGATGACCCTCACGACGCATACCAATTTTTTCTAATACCCTTACAGAAGCAACATTCTCTGCAACACACCAAGACCAGATCCGATGCATTCCCAGTTCTTCAAAGCCAAATTTTAAAATTGCCTCTGCTGCTTCTGTTGCATAACCTTGTCCCCAATATTGAGTATTTAGTTCATAGCCGATATTTGCTTCCCGCATTTCCGGGTCATTTACACGGATACCACAATTGCCAATCAGCCGATTTTCTTCTTTGAGGACAATAGCTAACTGAAACTTAGTCCGAGGTTGCTCTTTTTGCTGATTGATAAACATCTGGATAAATTCGCAAACATCCTTCTGTGTGCGTTGCGTCCAGTAGTTGTAACGCAAGTACAAAGGATCAGATTGATAAGTAAAAACCGCCTGCCAGTCTGCCTCTATAAAATCACGCATTAGCAAGCGGTGTGTTTCTAATATCATGTATTTTCTCTATGGGCTTAGTACAAGCAATCTCATAATTTTAACTTTTACATTTTGCACCTTGAGGAGTAGCATCGGGATAATAGGTAACGATCGCTTTTTCTTTACTTACAAAAACTGTAGGGAAGGATTTTCCCGTTTCTTGGTCACGTACATTATAAATACATGCTCCCTGATTATTACCTTGGAGTTTAAATATTTTGGTGGCATCTAAAAGCATTTCTTCGGCATTACTGAGATAGCCATAGCCTTTAATGACATCTGTTACTGTACGATTTTTCTGTTTAATTACTACACCCATTGTATAAATTACATTAGAAATAACTTCCTCTCGTCCTTGATTATTTGGCAAACGTCCGCCTATGCCTTCATTTTGTAACTGTAAATATCTGCCGTAAAAATGCAAGCCACCAATATCTTTGGTGTTATATATTTCGCCACAAAATATATGTTCAAATCCCTGACGTTGGAACCAAATATTTGTTAAATCTTCAAGGAATTGTGCCTTATTCCTACGTCCAGGACGCAGCTCACCGCCGCTAACTTGCTGAATTTTCTGCAAGACATCTGGGTAATAAGATAACAATTGTTTAAAATTATTAGGACTAACTCTTGTACCAATAGGGCCGCAGAGTTTTAGTATAGCTTTGTCAAAAGGATTGAGCAGCGGTGGAGGTGGCGTGATATCTACCTGTTGCCCTGCGGGAAAGCGAACAGGAACGGGGTTATCGACATTATCAAAAAACGGCAGAAGTTGCATATTTGACTGAGCCTGAACCTTCACTGAATTTTGCCAGCAAAATGAGGAAACCAGTAGCAAAAAAACAAACAAATTTATCATCTGCTTTGACCTAGTGGTTAGAGAATTTGGCTGCATAAATTTTCGATGAATTACTTACATGGCAATACTACATCAAGTTTCATTTAAGGAATAGCATACTTTATAAAAAACCCGGTTTTTTTAATAAACCGGGTTGATAAAGTTCTTTAAAAGTCTGTTGGCTTGGAATTTTAAATTATTGATTACCCTGTCTTAAACTAACTAAACGTGGCCCGTTAATTTTTGGCAACTTTCATTAAATCTACGTTAGTTAATGAATTATTAAGTTGCCCCATCAATTTTTTGCACTTCTTCATCAGATAGTTTCACATTTATAGCTTGTGCTGAGTCTTCAATGCTAGAGACCTTGCTAGCGCCAGGAATTGGCAAAATAACGGGCGATTTGGAACGCAACCATGCCAGAACGATATTGTACACTGACACGCCTTTTTCTTTAGCTAATTTAGCGATCGCAGGAATATCTTGCAATCCCTGATGGCGACGCCTACCACCAAAGGGACTCCAAGGTAAAAAAGTCAATCCTTGCTGTTCGCAATATTTTAATACGCCATCATTTTCTGGCTGTCGTTGCCAAGGGCTGTATTGATTCTGCACCGAGACAATATCCACCACATCGCGCGCCCGCTTAATTTGTTCAACAGAAAAGTTAGAAACTCCCACAAACCGAATCAAACCAGCCTCTACTGCTTCTTTAACTGGCGCAAGGGATTCTTCAATGGTGTAATTAGTATCGGGAGAATGGTATTGCCAAACATCGATGGGTTTAGCACCACCCAACGCTTCAAAACTGTCGCGAATTGTTTGGCGCAAATGTTCTGGATTGCCGTTGCTTGTCCAGTTGCCATCGGGACGCATCAATCCGCCCTTCGTTGCTACAATCACTTGGCTAAGATCGCCTTTGTAATTACTAAGTGCCTTGTGAATCAGCTGCTCATTGTGATGCTTTTCTGACTCATCTTTGCAGTAAGAGTCCGCAGTGTCAATAAATGTAATACCCAAATCCAAAGCACGATGAATAACTTGGATTGATTCCGATTCGGGAGGACGATTAGAAATTGACATGGGCATACCACCCAAACCAATCGCACTTACAAATATACCAGTTTTTCCTAGCTGTTTGGTTTCCATGCTTTTAGCTATAGTTTTCTGTCCCAATTATCTATCAGCTAGTTATTCATTAGAAATCCTCCCTAGTACTTAGACTTGAGGATAAGTGAATTTAATTTTTATTGATGTCTACCAATATTTATATCCTTTTGCCATGCTCTCAGAGGAGAAATAGTTGCAATCAAGTAGACTAACTTATTAATATTTACGCCCGGAAAACGGACGTAAATATCATTAATTAATTGTGCTGGTTAAATTATTTTCTCTAAATTTATTAGAAAATTTAGAAATTTAATTAATAACCCTCTATAGTATAACCAGCAGATTGAACCATCTGTTTAATTGACTCTTCAGAAGCCGCAGCATCTACAGTTACAGTTTTAGTATCAACGTTTACATCTACTTTGGCATCAGACTCCATAGTCAGAATAGATTTAGTTATTTTCTTGGCGCACTCATCACCTTTAATATCTGGAACTTTCAATTGAATTGCCATTACTTACCTCATTACGTAAACTAAAATTTACATTTAATAAATATAATATCGATTTTAAGAGTGAACGCACATCTTACTTGAGTTAGGGATTTCTCATCACAGAAATAGTAATAAATCATAGTTATATCTAAATCGTTATTGACAAAATATTTAGGCAGAAAAACCAAAATAACATACCAAAATTTATAAAATTTTTTATGAAAATGCACTTAGCACTACTAAGTTATAAAAAGCCGCTTGTTTCGTTTATTCTGAAGACTCCACAAGACATTCACTCTGTTTTTCTAGGCGTTGCTGTTTGACGTAGTTGTTCTTGTAATACTGTCCGATCGTACAAGCGTCTATGGGTAATTCACGAAACCTTTTTATCTGTAGTTTCTAATTTATTGTATGCTTCAGGTACTTTTGCCCAACATTTGGAGTACATATAGATTCAAAAAACAGCTATCTTGCGACATAAATATACTGTGGGCTTCGCAATAAAGACTTTCTGTGACACAATTCTGACAGGAGTGTTGGACGCTGCTAATTTTGGTATTTAAGCTAGAGAACGATTCCTGAAATATACCAGTAGTTAAAATGCGATCGCTAGAAGCAACGAAAAAATTAGCATTTCTTGTTTGATTTATTTTCCAATCTCTATGACGAACTATGACCCTCGAAGTAAAACTCGCTAATGCTTCTCTAGAAGACGCTACGCCTAGCTTGCTTACGCTATTGGTGATGCAACTTCAAGATGCTGAAGTCATCTTACTTATAAACACAACCTAGTCAACTACAAATACCCACTTTGTCAGTTTGTCTAATTAAGATATGTTTGGTAAATAAAATAAGTAGCCTACATCATCGGCTGTTATTCCACACTTGACATAAAGCATTGTGAGTGCAAAACGTCTGCCAGAAACCATTGCCCATGTCAGAATTACCCGCCAATCCTGGCAACACGGCTTCCTAGAAGGCGAAGTGAATGCGGGTGAGTTTGAGTGGCATTTCCAGTGGCATTTTCGCCGGGGAGAACTTGCCGTCAAGCCTTCCCAAGGCCGCGCCTTAATCAAAGAACCCCTCGGTCGATTTTTGGAGCAACAAGATTATCAGCTAGAGCCTGGAGGAGACTATGCTTTTACGATTCGGGCGGAACTTTAAAAGTTAGGAGTTAGGAGTTAGGAGTTAGGAGTTAGGAGTTAGGAGTTAGGAGTTAATGATCTAATGCCTCACTCCTGACTGCTTAGTGTTGATTCTGTGAGGCGATTTAAGTATCTTTCGATTAAGAGGATGGCAACGATGTCATCTATGGGTCTTGGAGGCTGTCGTAGACCCTGTGGTAATAGCTTGATTAGCCCTTTGGGCGGGAACATTTGCCAATAGCGATCGCGTGCTTCTAAGGTTGTGTAGCGCTCATCCACTAAAATAATACTCAACGGTTCTGTCAATTCTTGATATAATTTCTGTCTCCACTGTTTGGCTGTAGTTTGGTCGCCCATGACCATCAAAGAGATCGGAAACTTTTGACGCAATGTCTCGATGCTAGCGATCGCCTCTTTTGCTAGCACGACTTGATGATAATACAGTTGCCGATCGAGTCCCATCACCGCTAAACCACACTTATCTCGACCTGGATCAAACCCCAATATGACTGGCTGCGTTGCTGAAAATTCGCGGAAATTCATAATAAATTAAAAATTAAAAATTAGAAATGTACCCTTACAGGGATCTTGCTATGCGTAGTGTCTGCTAAATAAAAATGCAGCTACAGCAACTATTCTGGCTGTTGTTCAATATGTTTAAATCTTACTAATAACAGCGTGCAAATAATTTTTTAAGTACTAAAAATAATTTTTCCGTTGACTATTGCCACCAATTTTACTCTCAATGGCCCGGCTGTATAAGTATCCTCTGCTGCGATCGCTTTGATCTCCAAGAGTTGATTATACTGTCTTAATTGGCTGACAAAACGCAGAAAAGTCCCCTCTACTTGCACATTTTCGACAATTCCGGCATTACGGGCACGAAATTGGGAAGCAGAAATCAGTATTTCTAGCCGCTGCTGTAACTGATAAGATGTCATAGTCTTGGAATCAGCAGTAGTCGTGGCTAGCACCGCGCCTCCCGAAAAAACCAGTTGATTCTGGGCTGTATCGGCGAAAAATTCTATCTGCTTTTCTCCCCTGACGTAATTACCAGCAGAGAAAATTCGCACGACGTATTCTTTACCATCGCCAATCTGCTTGCTTAATTGATCAACTCTATCCTGGGTCACACGCAGTAATTCTACATTGGCAGGATTTGCACCAGGCTCACTTAATTCCAGGTTGGCGTTGCGATTCGCTTCTTGTAAAAGTTGTATCACGGCCTGACGAGCAGCAGCAGGTTGGGTAACACGAATTACAGCCGCGGACAGAACTTGACCACGAACTAAGGCTAGCTTACCCAGACGCAGGTCGCGGTAGGACTGATAATATTTTTCCAGCCTTGCAACTTCCTGTTCTAGTTGCTCCTGTTGTGCTTCCAACTCTTTGAGGCGAGATTCCCGCTTGGCAATCACTTGCTCTCGTGCTGCAACTTCTACATTCCGTTTTTGAATTAGTTGATCCAGTTGGGAAATTTTTTGATCGCGCGCTTCTATAGCTTCTTGACGGTTAGCAAGTTCGCGATCGCGTTTTTCAATTGCTGTTTTAGCTTCGTCAATGGCTTTTTTCGCTTCCGCATACAGTCTTTGACGTTCTGTCTTCAATAGTTCAACTGCCGCCTGTAGTTCCTTTCTCTGGTTATAAACACTTTGCAATTCAGCTATGGCTTTTTGGTATTGAGTTACAACTTGTCCTAGCTGACCTTGAGTGCGTTGGAGTTGAGTTTGAGTTTGGGCTTGTTGACTAATGGTGCGGTTTAACTGAGCTTGTGTTTGCCTTTGTTTGGCATTTGCCGCCTGCAAGGATTGATTAATTGCCTGCAAGTCCTGTTGTGCCTTTGCTTGGGCAATTCTTGCTTGGTTTAGCTCACCCTCTACCTGACTTTTCTGAGTTTCTGCGGTTTTTAACTGTTCCCGTTTCTGTCTGAGGTCTGTTTGAATATCTTCTAACTCAAAGACTCCTTTTCGCAAACCTTCGTCAGCAGCGAATAAAATCCCTAAAGTTGATGCTGAAATCAAACCACCAGTAAAAATTGTTACTAGTACCGCGGTGTTTTTCGGACGAAGCTTAAAAAGTGAGAGGCGGGCTTTGCCAACTCGTGTGCCGATGCGATCGCCCACGGTGGCAATTACGCCTCCCAGAATCAAAATTGCTGCGATGAGGATGTATCCGGTGGTCATCTTTAGCTACCGAAATCCTTCCAGATACAGCCTACTACTTTTAAGTATTCTCTGGAAAGAAGTGGAAATTGGCAATAGCTGAAATTATTCAATTTTAGATTTACCTCTAGCTATTAGTGTCATTTTTCAAAATAGAACACGCGCCTATTCCCCTTTCTCCAATTGTTTTTATGTGAACTGTCTACTTAAGGTAACAGGTTTATGCACAGTAATCTTCTTTTTGTGGATAGAAATCATCTTTTTCTCACGCAAATCTCCCAATAGCCTAGTAACGGTAACACGAGTTGAACCAATTGCCTCTGCGATCGCTTGATGAGATAATTTCAAATCAATAGTGATCCCATCTGCACAAGGAACGCCAAAATCCCGACAAAGAATTAACAAAAAACTCACCAACCTAGAACCCATATCTCGGTGGGCAAGAGTTTCAATCATCATCTCTGTTTGTAAAATGCGCGAAGACAGACCTCGCAGCATTAACATTGATAATTCTGGATTTTCCTTGAGTGCTTGTTCCACTTGTTCAATTGGTGCTGACAGTAATTCCGCAGGCGTAAATGCAACCGCATGGTAAAACCGATCCGACTTATTTCCTGTCAGCAATGACAATACACCAAAAACACTATTTTCCCGCAGCAACGCTACCGTTATTTCCTCTCCTGCCTCGTACACCCTGGAAAGTTTAACAGCACCTTTCAAAAGAAAATAAACTCGTTCGGCAGGATCGCCAGGAAAAAAGATCGTTTTATTGCGTTCAAACGTTTCCACAACTGGCGGAAACGCCCCGGTCGCCATCTGACGAAATACATTTGCTAGGGCTTTATCTTGTGTCACGATCATCTCCCTTCCCCTACCCAATGCCGGAAAAACAAAAACTGATTACCTAAGAATACACCCGAAAAATGAATAAAGCACCGTCAACCTTTCTGTACTTTCCTATACTCAAACTAATCTCTTCATAACTCTTTGTTTACAATGATACATAATTCTTGATCCTTTCAGCTACTAATTGTTGATAAGTAGTTCCAATAGCTGTATTCAAAAGGTTTTTTGAAGAACAAATAAAGATATCTTGAGAATATCTTTATAAAAAATCAAGATTTTTGTCACAGCAAACACCCTTATCAATATTCATTTTTGTCAATCCTGTATAAAACAAAGACTAAACGTGCCTCAGATTCTAGTATGCTCCTAATGATCGATCGCATTAACAATTTTTATGCTAAATCTGACTGGAAAAAATGCCCTTGTTACAGGTATTGCCAATAACCGCTCGATCGCCTGGGGCATCGCCCAACAACTGCACAAAGCTGGAGCAAACCTGGGCATTACCTACCTGCCGGATGAACGCGGCAAGATGGAGAAAAAAGTTGCGGAGTTGGTAGAACCTCTCAACCCCAGCTTGTTTCTTCCCTGTAATGTCCAAGATGAAGACCAAATTAAATCTACCTTTGAGACAATCCGCGAACAGTGGGGAAAGCTAGATATCCTCATCCATTGTCTAGCCTTTGCTAGCAAAGACGATTTAAGTGGAGATTTTAGCCAAACCTCTCGTTCTGGGTTCAACACCGCTTTAGAAATTAGTACCTACTCGCTGGTGCAGTTAAGTGGTGCAGCCAAACCTTTGATGACAGAGGGAGGTAGTATCGTCACCTTGACATATTTAGGCGGTGTCAGAGCAATCCCAAACTACAATGTTATGGGAGTTGCCAAAGCAGGGTTAGAAATGAGTGTGCGTTACCTAGCTGCTGAACTAGGGCCGCAAAATATTCGCGTGAATGCCATCTCCGCAGGCCCCATCCGTACCTTGGCATCTTCAGCAGTGGGTGGGATTTTAGATATGATTCATCATGTAGAAGAAGTAGCTCCCCTACGACGCACCGTCACTCAGTTAGAAGTGGGCAACGCTGCGGCTTTCTTGTGTAGTGATTTGTCCAGTGGAATTACCGGACAAATTCTCTATGTAGATGCAGGATATGAAATTATGGGAATGTGACGCGATAAAGTTAGGAGTTAGGAGTAAGAAAGTTAGGAGTGAGGAATGAGGAGTTAAGAGTTAAAAATTTATAACTCATAACTCATAGTTCTTAATTCCTAACTCATAACTCCTAACTCCTAACTCTTTCCACTCCCCATGCAAACAACCAATCGCCAAGTTAATTCAAACTACGATCGCTCAACCCAAACCCCTCGCATTGCCACTGTTCACCGCACCACTGGTGAAACTAATGTGCAAGTCACCATCAACCTGGATGGTAGAGGAACTTGTACAGCAGCAACAGGTATTCCGTTTTTGGATCATATGTTGCATCAAATTGCCTCCCACGGGCTGATTGATATAGATGTTCAAGCCAAGGGAGACTGGGAAATTGACGATCATCACACCAACGAAGATGTAGGCATTACTTTAGGGCAAGCTTTTAACCAAGCACTAGGCGACAGAAAAGGTATTGTCCGCTTTGGTAATTTTCTTGCACCGCTGGATGAAGCCTTAGTTCAGGTAGCGCTAGACTTTTCTGGACGGCCTCACCTCAGCTACGGCTTGCAAATTCCTACTCAGCGGGTAGGAACCTATGACACTCAACTGGTGCGAGAATTTTTTGTGGCACTGGTAAACCATAGCCAGATGACACTGCACATTCGGCAACTGGATGGCATTAATTCCCATCACATCATTGAAGCGACATTTAAAGCTTTTGCAAGAGCAACACGCCAGGCGGTGGAAATTGATCCCCGACGTGCTGGCTTAATTCCCAGTTCTAAGGGAGTTCTATGAAAAGGAGTCAAATTGGGCATTGGAGGTTGGGCATCGAAAAGAGGCAGAGATGCGGAGGGGCAGAGGGGAAAAAACTTACTGCAACTTCTCTGCTCCCCTGCTCCCCTGCCTCCCCTGCTCCCTTGCTTCTTCCCCAGTCCTCAGTTCGCGATAATTGACACACAAGTTGTTGATGGTTATTATCAGCCTACCGGGTAATTTTTAATTAATACCAAGCTGATAAATAGTGATTTAACCGAGATGAAGTCTGTTGCAGATGACCCTAATTCTCAACTTAATACGACAGACACTCCGCCAGTAGTTCTAACTTCTGAGTTGCGAAAAGTCTATCGCACCGGTTTTTGGCTAAATCAAAAAGTCGTATCTCTCAAAAACTGTTCTTTAACGGTTTACAAAGGCGAAACCTTTGGGTTGCTGGGGCCAAACGGTGCTGGCAAAACCACCCTTTTAAAATTATTGCTGGGAATTATTCATCCCACCTCTGGACGAGGATCGTTGTTGGGTAAACCCATAGGCGATCGCAATGTTAAGCAACATATCGGCTATCTACCAGAAAATCCCTATCTCTATGACTATCTCACTGGCTGGGAATTTTTGCAGCTAGCCGCTGGACTATTCCAAATTCCCCAGAGTGTCCAACGCCAACGCATTCCCCAACTGCTGGAATTAGTCGGTTTATCCCAAGCCGATGCCCGTAAAAAACTGCTGCGCCGCTATTCCAAAGGAATGCTACAGCGTGTTGGGATGGCACAGGCACTAATTAACGAGCCAGATTTAGTTTTTCTGGATGAGCCAATGTCTGGGCTTGATCCGGTGGGACGCTACCAAATGCGGGAAATTATTCTGGCGCTCAAAGCCGCTGGGAAGACGATTTTTTTTAATAGTCACATTCTGAGTGAAGTAGAACAGATTTGCGATCGCATTGCCATCCTCGCTCAAGGTGAACTAATTTGCTCTGGTTCGCTCAATGAACTCTTAGGCGGTAGGAACACATATCAAGTAAAAGGTCAAGGTGGTGACTGGGAAATTCTCAAAAAATGGATACCCACCCTCATATTTGAGCCTGATGGTTCCTGGCACGGTACACTACAAGATGATTACTATGATTTTCTTGCCAGTCTTCGTCTCATGGAAGGTAAAATTATCGCCATGAACTTATCACGTCACTCCCTAGAAGAATTTTTTATTCAACAAATCCAAAGAAAAAACAACTTATTAAATTAGTCTTGTTGCCAAATAGTAAATTGTCGACTGGGTTGAAGAAGAAAACCCAAAATTCTGCATTTTTGAGTTCTCTTTGCCCAACACAACCTAAAAAAAATAAAATTTCGACATCTTTTCAAGGTTATTTGTATTTATTTAATGAACTTGTTCCTAATTTCAGTAGTCCCTTACTACTCATCGCAGATTTTAAATGTCATCAAATTAACTTTGACAATAAAAATTTATTCGTCACTACTTGATTGTTAGCTAACAAACAATTTATTGTAGAAACTGGGTTTATTTGCGTAAATCCTATATTTTTTGATATTCCTCTATTCAAGCAACATTAACTTTAAGCTAACTTCACTAAAAATTTAACTTCAATAAACAAATTTCCTCCGGAAAATCACACTTTTCTAGGAAAATAAGAGTGTCGGGGAACTTGAATACTTAGGTATAGTCAAAATAAAAATGTTTAGACAGTACTTTATTGATCGTAGTTTCAGAGTCTCAGGTAAATATGCTTAACAAAAGTTTGTCTAAATTCTTAATTCAGCCAGCTGTAGGTATGGCTTTGTTAACTGCTGTCAATGCCGCTGTGTCATCTGCCAGTCTAGCTCAGGGACAACCATTACCCCCAACTACACAACCACCAACCACACAAACACTATTAGATACTAATTATTCATTAGGAGGCGGCGATCTCATTCGTGTAAATGTATTTGAAGTACCTGAATATACAGGTGAATACCAAATTCCCCCTGGTGGAGCAATCAACCTACCTTTAATTGGCAGTGTGTCGGTACTAGGGCTAACAACTGAACAAGCTTCTGACGAAATAGCTAGAAGATATGCTCGCTTCCTCAAACGCCCCTTAATCTCAGTCAATCTGTTATCCCCTCGTCCCATCAATATTTTCGTTGCTGGAGAGGTGACACGTCCTGGGGCTTACACTCTAAGCTTGAGCGGAGGCGCCGGGAATAATCCAGGCGTACAATACCCCACTGTATTAGCTGCATTAACAACAGCGCAGGGAGTGACTTTAGCTGCGGATGTGACTCAAGTTCAATTACGGCGTAGAATAGGACGTTCTTCAGAGCAAGCTGTCACCCTCAATTTGAAAGAACTCATTCAAACAGGGAAGTTATCGCAGGATATTACTTTGCGGGATGGAGACACTATAGTTGTGCCAACAGCAACCAACTTCAACGTGGCAGAATCTCGTAATATATTTGCATCCAACTTTGCCGCCAGTCAAACCACACCCCGCACAGTAACAATTATTGGTGAAGTTAACCGTCCTGGTTCGTATCTTGTCACCCCAGCTAACGCAGATGCACAGGGGGGCACAACCACTAACAGTGGTACTACCACTCCCAATGGTTTACCAAATGTGACACGGGTAATTCAATTAGCTGGCGGAATTACAGCACAAGCTGATGTGCGTAATCTCAAGCTACGCCGACCTACAAGAACTGGCTCAGAACAATCTATAGATATTAATCTTTGGCAACTGTTACAGAGTGGTGATGCCAATCAAGACATCATTGTGCAAGACGGAGATACGATTGTTATTCCGACGGCAACTGAAATTAACCCCGCAGAAGCTACTCAATTAGCTACCACTACTTTGTCTCCTACACGAATTCAGGTTGGTGTGGTAGGCGAAGTTAAAAAACCGGGTCTAACAGACGTTCAGCCAAATAGCTCTTTAAATCAAGCTATACTCGCCGCTGGCGGATTTAATGATGCCAGAGCTAGTAGTAGTGCTGTTGATTTGATTCGCCTGAACCCTAATGGTTCTGTCACTAAACGTATAGTAAAAGTGGATTTCTCCGCTGGGATTAATGAGCAAACTAATCCTATACTCCGCAATAATGACGTTGTAGTTGTCAACCGATCTGGTTCAGCTAAGACTGGCGATACCGTCAACACTATAACTGGACCTCTAGGTGTTATCTTTAATCTTTTGAACTTATTCGGACTCTAGTTTAAGAGATAGATGCAAATTGGGGGCGTTGGTCAACCGTCTTCGTCCCTAAAATTGCACTATCCTTTAATCAAAAGCAAGTTAAACATAGCAGATGTTCCACAAGGCATCGCTTCTTGCAAATTGTGTTTTATAGCGGCTTCATACTGTTACGATAAGTCTGCTATAGCCGCTCTCTTATGATTTGCCAATATTCTAAGCTATCTGACTACTTCTATATATCCGTCATTAGTCATTATAATAATTTTAAGTAATATTACTCATAGAGAAATACTGTAAACTTTAAAACTCTCACTATAAGTTCATAATGTGCATTGATAGACTTTTGAAATCTTTATTGTAGGTACTCGGATTTCTTATGATAATGAGAATCTTTTAGAAAGCAGATTCTGTAAACACCAGTCAATAACTGCTTTTTAGTCATTTAGTGATTCTTATTATCATAAGAATTATTTAAGTAAATTAACTAATTGATGACAGATATACTATTTTAACCACAGATACCGCGTATACACAGTAGAATGATGTCGAATTGGAAATGACGCCATTTCTACGGTTGCTTGGTGTTCATGAATAGGGTAACTCTGGATACTGATATTTTTTATTCAGTGATCTTATCAGATGTTTGCGATTTTTTGGAACACAAGCTCAAAAGGTGGTTCAGCCATATTTACGCGAAAATGCGCAGGTTTAAACTTATAAAACCGTGTATAAACTTACAAGTGGCAGTGATACGACCGTATCCAATACTGGGTTATTAACTAAGGCTAGAGTTACTAACCGTTAATGATTGAGTTTTTGCAACATACCCTATTTTTTCCCTATGATGATTCATGGTTTCGGTTTTCTCAGTTTGAGCGCATCTCTTGTACTTCCCTGGGCATTAACAGGTCTGGTTCAAGGACAGAGAGTAACAGAGTCTTTATTTAAAGATGTTCCTCAGCCATCCACTATTCAGGAAATACCACTACCTAGCCGCAAGCTGATCAGTGGTATTTCAACTGCGACAACATACTATGTTAGTGGTAACGGAAACGACAGAAACAGCGGACTCTCTACCTCATCCGCTTTTAGGACACTTCAAAGGGCAGCAAACCTTACTAATCCTGGCGACACGGTACTGATTATGAATGGGCAATACAAGAATGGGTCCAAAAGAGGTTCTGTACTAAGTATTAAACGTTCTGGAACTGCAAATGCATGGATTAAATATAAAGCATATCCTGGGCATTTACCAAAAATTCAGCACAATACATGGAATGGTATTGTGATTTCAAATGGAGCTTCATATATCGAGATTGATGGGCTGGAGGTCATAGGGAACAATGCTAATATCACCCGTGATTATGCATTAAGTCAGAAATATAACACATCAAATCCGCTTACTAGCGGAAATTGCATAAGCATTGAAGGAGGAAACAAAGGCCGTTCTCATCACATCAATATTCTGAACAACAAAGTGCATGATTGTGGAGGAGCAGGTATCTCAGCAATCCAAGCTGATTATGTGAAGGTGGATAATAACACTGTATACAATAACGCTTGGTACACAGTTCATGGTTGCAGTGGCATTTCCATGCTTAATAATTGGAGTTCTGACAACAACCAGGGATACAAGATATTTGTAACCAATAACAGGAGCTACAACAATCGAATGTACGTTCCTTGGATTGGTTCCGGAACGATCTCAGATGGTAATGGCATTATTGTTGATGTTTCAAAAGGATATAGAGGAAGGGTTTTAGTTGCGAACAATCTCACCTACAATAATGGCGGTTCAGGTATTCATTCCCATGATAGTCAGCGTATCGATATTATCAACAACACAGCATATAGGAATCAGCAAAGTCCAGAAGTTAAAAAAAAGGGAAAGGGCGAAATTTATGCGGGTTATTCGTCTGATGTCAAAATTTTCAATAACATTATGTATCCTTCCCCTGGTAATGCTGCGAATAGCAATATGAAAAATGTCAACGTCAATTATAACTACAATGTTTATCCCAGTAATTCGACGATCAAGATTACAGGATCTAACGATATGATTGGAGATCCGCAGTTTGTTAATGCCTCATCTCGTGACTTTAGATTGAAATCAACAAGTCCGGCAATTAATAGTGGTTTAAAGTGGAATAGTTTGAAAACCGATTTTCTAGGCAATCCTCGTGTGTCCGGTTATGCACCCGATAGAGGAGCATACGAAAATCGGTAGTAGTTAAAAGTATGGTATTGGGTTGTATGGTAAAGTTCTTACTTATACAGATTTCTTGTCTACAACCCAATTGAAAACGGGCGAAGAGGAGCTACAAACGAAAACAAGACGCCATCGTCCGACCGCAGAAACAAGCAAAGCAGAATACAGATGCGGGAATTATGTGCGGCTACTGGAGAAATAGACCTGAAGTATTTGGATGAATTAGGGTTTTGTTTTGTGCATGGAGGTACTTTCGAGGCGAACAAAAACCCTAATAAACCCAATTAAATTGGAGTGGCAATACCTAAAGAAATCGGACTAGCATCCAGAAAATTATCCATAACACCTAATATAGCTTTTCTTGTACTGGTAAAGATATACCTGATCCTATATAGGATCGCTATATAATTATCAGTCCGGTTAATTACTTATTATTTCAAACTTCTTGCGTCTTTGCGTCAGTCTTTATTAATAAATATTTATCCGGACTTGATGTAACTCCTAAAATAATCTTTTAGAAGCTTTATTTCTTCGCCAGTCCTTTAAGCTCTTTTGTCAACTCTCTTGGTTTAAAATATTCGTGAGAATGATATCGATAACTACTAGATTCATTTTTATCAATGACTCCATTGACTACTAAACCTAGAACGTTATAACTGGATCTCTCTAATATCTCTTGAGCAGCATTAGCACTGTTGGAATCAATTACTCCGGGTCGGGCTACTAACAAAATACCATCAGTCATTTGGCTTAAAGTCAAAGCATCGGCTGCCAAAAGCAGTGGAGGGGCATCAATAATTACAAAGTCATACTTATACTGAGATGAGAAATTCTCAATGAGTGATGCCATCCGTTTTGAGTCAAGCAAAGCAAGTGGGTTGGGAGGTCTAACTCCAGCAGTTAAAACATCAAGGTTGTCCATTACCTTAGATACGGCAATTTCAAATTCAGCCTGGCCTACAAGAACCTCACTCAAACCAACTTCATTGGTTAGTTGCCAGAGATGATGCTGAGAAGGAACTCGCATATCTGCATCAATTAGTAAAACTTTACGTCCTAGTTGAGCGATCGCTGCTGCCAAATTCGCTGAAACTGTAGACTTGCCTTCTTTAGGAATTGCACTAGTTATTACAATGGTTTTGAGCAAATTATCTGAACTTAAGAATTTCAGATTTGCTTGAATCATCCGATACATTTCACTCGTTAAAGAGTGGGGAGTATCCCTGACGGCAACTGTTTGAGATGTTGATTCTGCATTTGAATCACGGGAACGCAGCTTTTTGACAGACAAAGGAACAATTCCGAGCAAAGTATATCCAAATACATCTCTAATTTCCTTAAGCGTTTTTAGAGATCTATCTCTCATAGCGAGAAAGAGAACAGTTGTGGTTGCAAAAAACAAACCAAACATTACTCCTAGCACCAAAACAATTATTTTTTTGGTTAATGTAGGATCTTTGGGCACTAAAGCCTGAGCAATAATTCGAGAACTAGGTGTATTTGTATTTTCAACTAACTGTAATTCTTGAACCTTTTTCAATAGAGTTTGATAGGTCGATTCTGCAACTTCAACTTTCCGTTCTAACTCACGCTGGTTTTGTGCCAACTGGGGTATAAGTTTCACCCGCTGTTCATAGCTAGCACGAGAATTATATAGAGAGGAGAGTCTTTGAGTTAAGCCAAAACGTTGTATTTCTGATTGCAGAAAGTTTTGTATCAGGCTTTGTCTGAGTTCTCCAATCTGCAATAGGCTCTGGGGAAGTTGTGTTTGATTGCCAATAGTCTGACCAACTTGCTGTTGCAAGAGAGATTTTAAATTGGTTTTTTTTGCTTCTAAGTTAATAATTATAGGGTTGTCATCTAGAAAACGGCTGCGCTCAACCGCTAACTGCCGATCAGTCTCTTGGAGTTGTGTAAGAATTCCCTGTACTGCTGGTGACTGACTGAGGGCACTCACAGCGATCGCTTCCTGAGAATTTAGCTCTACTTTCTTCCGCAGTTCATTGGTTTGGGCATTTACCTCATTCAGTTGAGCCTTGACAGTATTCATCTCATTGTCTAGATTTCCAATAGTCGCGACAGCTGATCTTGTCTCCTCGGATAAATCTGCAATCTGATGCTTTTGTTTAAATATACGTAGCGCTACTTCCGCATTATTAACAGCAGCTTGAGTCGTAGGAAGTTGCTTGGCCATAAACTGACGAGTCGCTCCTGCTTCAGAGCGATTTGTCAGAATATCATTTTCTAAATAAAACCTCATAACTGTGTTGACTACTGCCGCTGCTTCTTCAGGATCGTGACTGCTATAACTAATACGCAATACATCTGTCCCACCAATAATTTTTAGGTTCAGGGCTTTTTGTAGTGCTTTCACCTCCAGAGGTTCACCTTCCTTGTCTTTGAGTTGTAGTTTGTCTATTGTCCGTTGCAACAAAGCTGGCGAATAAATAACTTCTATCTGACTGCTTATGGGATTTTGAGTTGCTACCAATGGTTTTAAATCTCCTGAGTCTCCTCCTTCAGAGCTACCAGGGGAAAGATTATTGCCTGCTACTTTAAAACTGGGAACTCTGAATAACAGTTTTCCTTCTGCTTCATAGTCTGGCTTCAGAAATTTTGTAGATATAGCACTTAAAATAACTGTCGCCACAAATACACTAAAAGCAGGCACCCACCACCGTTTCAATATCAATAAGTAACGATTAAGGTCTAAATCAATAGATTCTCTAGATTCCATAGATTTTTCTGACATAAATCTTCCAAAGTACAGGTCTTAAGCAAGAAACTCAAAATTGACTTATAACAGCCACAAACCAGTGCAATTTACAATACTGATTATGTATAATTTTACAATATAAAATATAGTATAGACCAATACGGTTCACTTAAAGCTTAACTCTTTATCAAAATCATTTTTTTAACGAACCGCCAAAGACGCAACAAGTGCTTAACTGAACTGTATCGTAGTATAGATTATTTAAGTTAAAAATTTAGTCCCCATTTAGTACAAATATTTAACAGTGGTATGTATACCTTTATTGAGCAAAAACCTTGTTCTTTTTGGGATTTGAGGTCAGTTAACTACTTCCTAACTATAACTGCCGTCCCCTAAATCAACCCTTTAGTAACAGGACGTTCAATTAATTTTTTTTTGCATTAGATTTTTTTGCATTAGTTATAAACCATTAATATTCATTCAAATTTATTTCTGGATGATCAAAGACTTGATTTTTTACTTGGATATTATACGGCTATATTCATTGTCAGATCAACTATCTTAGCCAAAGGCAAAATTTCAAAGTCAAGTAAAAAACTTGATCTTTAGTCAGTTTGTAATTTTTGACCATAAACATCTACTCATTACTCAACTTACTTAATATGGTAATTCTGAAAGTTAAAGTAACTACCTACTTTGCCAAACTTTATCATAAGCATCTAACAGTTTTGGAGCTTGATATTGCCATTCAAGAATCTCCTCCATTCTGCGTCGCCCCTCAGATCCGATCTTTTGTCTGCGTTCAGGAGAATCTAGAAGTTCCAAAATTTTCTCGGCAAATTCCACCTCGTCGTTAGGCTTTGCATAAAGAGATGCTTCTTGTGCAGAACGTCTTCCCTCTCGCAAATCAAACTGGACAATTGCTTTTCCCATTGCCATGTATTCAAGGATTTTATTCATGGTGCAGTTTTCGTTATAAGCAGATGTTGGAGAAGGTTCTACACACACGTCGCAGCTGGAAAGTCGCTCTAAAAGTTCTTCACCTTGCTTAAACCCTGTAAATTCTACAAACTCATTCACTTTTAACTCTTTAGATAAATCCTTGAGCTTTTCTGCCATAGGTCCACTGCCAATTAGCATAAAGTGAATATCAGAGCGATTTTTTTTGTGGACAATGTAATATACCATTCTCAGAAGATAATCAATACCCTCTGGTTCTCCCATGACACCCATGTAACCTATCAAATAGTTCTTGCCTCTACGGTAATTGGGGTTTGGAGGCATTCGGCGAAAGCGCGAAAGATCCGGCGCACTACGAACTACAAATACTTTCTCTGGTTTCTTATGCCCACGCTTAAGAGCTACCTCTCGGTGTGACTCGTTCGTTGAAATTACCATGTCTGCTGTGGCATAGGTCAAGCGTTCAGCCCAGCGTAATCCATGATAAAAAATATCGCGCCGCCGATACTTAGCTTCATACATTTCCGGACTGAGGTCATGATGATCGAAGATAACAGATATACCATGAAATAATTTAAACCATGCTGCTACCAAGAAAAGTAAATCGGGCGGATTACAAATATGTATGATATCAAAACCACGCTCTCGCCATACCCTTTGAGCTAGACGGAATTGCCAGTTAATCGCCCAACTGTACTCTCGAAGATAACCAATGACAGAGCTTTCTTCCGGTGGTAGAGGATGACGGTAAATGTGAATCTGCTCAATAATTTCGTAATCTTTATCAAAGCCATTACCGGTAGGTGAAATTACGCTAACTTCATACCCAGCTTTTTGCAAAGTAGTTGCTTCCATCCATACCCGTCTATCAAAGGGAACTGGAAGATTTTCAACGATAATTAGTACTTTCTTCGGTGATGCCATAATAATTTCAATTTTTAATTAGTTTCGCAAGTAATTATTCACTCACTCGGTAAAATGGTCAAAACCCATAATTTATGGGTGATAGGCAGGGGAAACGTGAAACGTTACTTTAGTAAAACACTCACTTGTCAAGTCTAAAATATACCTTATTTATGTAACCTATAGTCATCCTTGGCGAAACTGGGTTGGACAATAAATATGTATGTCTACATCATAATGGCTATCAGATTTGCGGTTAATAGCTGGTTATAGCTATGTTGATTAATCATCTGATTTTTACTTCATCTTTACATTCTGACTGAGAGAGATGCCGCCACATAGAGTATCCAAGTCAAACTATTTGATTCCATCAAATTAGACTCAGTGAGGCTAGATAAGATCACAAATGTCATGTGTAAAAGTGGCCAAATATCGAATGCTGTTTTACTACTACGCACCCAAGCAAATCCTTGCAGATAACTGCGCCAAAATTCTAAAAAGAATAATCCTAACCCTAAAAAACCCAGATCTAGGCAAAGAGCCAGATAGCCATTGTGGGGATGGCTTGGCGTCCATCCAGCTGCAAGCCAAACATAGGCAGATTCGCTACTCCATCCTTGCCAGAATCCACCATAACCATAACCAAGCCAAGGATGTTTCCAAATCATATCAATTACTAATGGCCACAACTCTGTTCGACCCGTCAGCGTCGCATCTTTACCAATTGCACTGAACAGGATATCAGCATCGTTAGACAACCAAAAATATAAACTTTGGCTGATAGTAGCTATGATTATTAAGGTTGGTACCATGACCTGGTATGACCAGCGCCAAATTTGAAAAGCAAAAAATGTCAATATGAGAATTAATAGATTAATTAGAGATGAACCTGAAGACGCAAGGAGTAAAAGTAGTACTGACAAACAAAACCCACCCAAAAAAAGCCAATTACGTCTTTTATTTTGATAACCAAGGATAAAAAAAGTTATACTACTCGTTACCATTCTTGCTCCCAGACCGTTTTTGTGCGTGAATACCCCACGCCACTTTGAGCTACCCAAATCGCTTTGTATACCGTACTTAGGCAATGCTATAGCAAAAAAACAACTAAGTATTATAATAATTGCAAAGTTCCAAGCAAGTAAATGTAACTGCTGTTTTAAGCTATATCGTGAAGCAAAATATAGTCCAAATAAACTGGAATTAATGAGGGCAAAACTATTTTTTAATGTTGTTGATGGTTCAAAAGACCAAACAATAGAAACAGCTGCCAATAGAATTAAAGAACAAAGCAAAAAGCTTTTACTAAGTAAATAAAGAGTTTTCTTCCAACGCAAAACTAGTAGTACTATGGTAACTGCGTAGATTAAAGAAAAAATAATCCGTATCACAGAGCTATCATATTCTACTAAATCATTCTGTCCTGATCCTCCTGACAGTACAAGAACAAAGATTGCCCCTGAATACATCAATAAGCTCGCAATTGTGAATCCCTGTTCAGCAAAAATTAGTATTTTCCTCATAATAGTTTAACTAATATTTATTTTGCATATTCAGTTCTTTATAATAAACTTGAGCTGTTTGAGCGGCAATATTTGACCAATTTAAATCTTCTTGACAACGAGCTAATGCCGCAGTTTGCATACGTTCTTGTAAATCGCGATCGCTTAACAAATAAATAATGGCATCTGCTAAAGATTGAACATCACAAGGTGGAACTAACAACCCATCTTTTTTATGCTGAATTATCTCACTTAATCCTCCTATTTCAGAGGCTACAACCAATGTTCCCATCCCATAAGATAAAGCTGCTACACCACTTTGAGAGGCTTCTATATATGGTAGAACTGTCACTGTACTGCGTTGAAATAGATTACTTACTTCTTCAAGGGGAATAAAGTCATTGATAATTTCGTAGCGTTTATCATCATAACCATTAGGGAAATATTGTTTGATGTTTTCTCCCCGTCCAGCGATAATCAGCTTGACTTCAGGTATCCGTTCAGCAATTAAAGGCATAGCCTGAAGTAAATATTTCAATCCTTTGTAGGGCCAGATGCGTCCAAAAAATAGTAATGTATTTGGCTCACGAATCTGACTATTCTCCTTGCCCCGACGCTGATACAAACTACCAAGTTCCCCATGTGGCAAAACATTGACTCGCTCTTGAGGTATACGAAATTGTTCAGTTAGAATCTTTTTTAGTTGATGAGTATGGACAATCAATTGTTGGGAACGATAGAAGGCAATACGTCTGGTATACTCTGAACCGAATACAGCCATGCTATCTCCTGGGTGACGGAATACATCGTGGATAGTTGTCACCAATGGCGGCATTTTGTTGAGTAACAAAGTCCAATCATACCAAGGATCGTTAGTTTCTTGCACGTGCAAGACATCTGGCTGTATGTCTTTGATAATACGCATCATCGCGTACATGGACAATAGGTTGCGTGGGTCGCGAATCCGTGGTTTTTTAAAGCTAATTACGCGGATACTGGAATCAAGAACATTGCTACATACCTTTGAGACTTTTTCTGGGTGAATTAGCGTTAAATCAACATATTTAACCAGACTGTTTGCTAATTCAATGGTGTAATCTTCAAAGCCAAAATGTAATAAAGCAACCTTAATCATAATTAAAATTATCCCCTCACCTTAAATTATTTTTTTCATCTATTTCATCAATTTTTATGAGTTAATGATAAGAATTTATCGGAAACGAATTACTGTGATTTTAATAATTTGAACCATAAAAAACGAAACCCTCCAAAAGCACGAATACCTAAATAAGCCACAAATAAAGTATAGGCACAAGTCGCAATAATTAGAGTTAATATAAAGTCTAAGTTAAGCTTTTGTAATAATATTAATATAGGTAGCATTAAAACAGTTATTATTAATGGTCGGCGGATAATTCGCCATAAATTTAATGGAAATAGGCGAGTATAGGTGAAATAAATATACTGGCTAAAACCAGAAATAGTCATTAATAATGCCATTAAAGCTGCACCTAGTAACTTATAGTGCGAAACTAATACCACACCTCCTAAGCTCCCTAATGTAGTGGTAATAACTACTTCACGTAGGTTCACTATCTCGAAACCATTGGCTACAAGTAAATAAGTCAGTGAGCGTGTAAACGGCAAAAAAACTAGTGATGCAGCGCTTATAATAAGAGCTATATTTGCTTCAGCAAAGCTAGCATTATAGAGAAAAACTAATAGATCTTTGCCAAATAATAAGATTCCAAGAAATAAGGGCAATGCGATGATTAGTAGGATTTCGATAATATTTTCAGCTATCTGCCTCTGCTTTTCCCGTCCTTGCTCTACTGCCTTTGAAAGTCTTGGAAATATTGCTAAACCTATACTGTTAGCAATAATCATAAAGGGTTGTAATAATTGTGTTATTCCGCCAAATAAACCTACTAAAAACTCATTTCCTAACAATGAAAGAATTAGTATTTGAATTCTGCCACTTACTACAGCTATTGCTTCAATAGCAAAAAATGTACGTGCACTTTTGATTGTATTAAAGACAAAACTCCTATCAATTTCCCATTGCATTTTTACTAATCGAGCGATAAAAATCCATTCAATTACCAAAATTAGTGTTTCTGAAAAAACTAGAATCGCCCCCAAATATTCAATTCCATATTTTAGTTGCATCGCCCAAATCATGATTATTAGGCGTAAAATATAAACTGGCACTGTAGCGATCGCAATCAGATGCATCTTTTCTTTCGCTTGAAAAATTGCCTCTGTTATATTAGAAAGCGCAAAGGGAATGATTGTTAAACCCATTATGTAACAAACAGTCGAGGTTTTGGAACTATAGGGAAGTAAAAATACTACAATCACCAATGCCGCATAACTGAAAAAACTAAATATTAACTGTAGGCAAGTACCACTGATTAAATAGACTGGTGTTTTTTGTGGCTCACGAGCTAGTTCTCTAGTAAACAATGTTTTTAGCCCTTGTGAAGCAATGCCCACAAAGATAAAATAATAGCTATATGCTAGTAGATACTGCCCTAAAGCTTCAGCTCCTAGAGTACGAGCAATAGAAGCGGTTAATACAAAAGCTGTAACACTTTGTGCTAACCGATTGAGTATCATTGAGAAGGAATTACTTATGAATTTGTACTTTTCTACCATTCTTAATAATTCTCAATTCAGCTTAATTCTTTTATTTTGAGTCACCACAATTTTTTGTTGGATATATCCTTATAGATTTTTCGAGAGTATCCTCAAACAAAACAAGTAACTAATTACTCAGTAATGTAGAAAAATCTAAATTTAATCCGCTTTAAATTAAACTGAACACTGCAATAAATTTATTGATTGATACGGAAAGTAAATTCTATAATCATAGACGTCATGCTATAGGATTTTTTCTGTTAGTAAGCACCATCTTTTTTCAAAACCACCATAACTGTTTTAAGGAGAATTTCAAAGTCTAACCCAAGCGACCAATTTTCGATATAGCTAATATCTAGATGAATCACTTGTTCAAAATCTAAAATATCTGAGCGACCTGAGACTTGCCAAAGACCTGTAATACCAGGTAAGATTTCATGTCGAATAAAATGGTGTTCAGAAAACTTTTCAACATCTCTGGTAGGCAAAGGTCGAGGTCCCACTATACTCATTTCTCCAAGGATAACGTTAAAAAGTTGAGGTAATTCGTCTAAACTGTAACGACGGAGAAATTTTCCAACGCGGGTAATGCGGGGATCATCTTTAATTTTAAAGATAATTCCATCTTTTGTTTCATTTAAAGCTTCTAATTCTTTCTGTAATTTTTCCGCATCAGACCTCATCGTCCTGAATTTCCATACTTTAAACTGTTGACCATGTAAACCTATACGTGTTTGTCTGTAGAATACTGTGCCTGGAGAGTCAAGTTTTATAGCTATAGCTATAGCTATATAAATCGGGAATAATAACATTACAAATAAAGTCGCAAAACAAAAATCACAACTACGCTTTATCCAAAAATCTTTACCTGTAATTATCGGACAATCCAAACTCAGACAAGGCATTCCACCTATTTTGTTGAATTGTACGTTTTTATAAATTGGTTTTAATTCCATTGGTAAAATATGTACTTGTATCCCAGATGCTTGAAATAACCAGCACAAAAACATTCTATTTTTTAGCGCATCCCAAGATATAAAAACTTCTGTCACTCCTAGTTGATTAAGCTGAGACAATGTTTGCTGACGCTGATATCTGTCTAGTGAATTAGCATTCGCCGTTCCAGATATGATATAATGCTTTTCTTTTTTTATAAAACTCGCAATCTGCTCGTGATCTTGAGGATCACAAATAATGAAAACAGAAGAACGAACTATTTTTTTCTGCTTGCGTAGATATTCAAGAGTAATATTTACAGCGTATCTACCAGTACAAATAAAAAATATACTTAGCAACCAAGGCAATAATATTAATCTTGGACGTGTGATATCAACAACTGGTTTATACAAAAAACTAACTAAAAGGATTAATCCATGAGCAAAAGTTAGCGATTTGATAATATTGAAATAGTCATAGCGTTTTTGACCTTCTCGATAAATACCTTCTACAGCTAGCGATCCTATTTGAATTCCAATAGCTGTTAATATTGGTAAATAATGAATCGGTATATACCAATCAAAATGTCCATAATTAGATTGATATGCTGCTAAAACCCAAGCTAGAAATAAAAGAGTGCAGTCTACTAAGAATAATGTTGTTAATCTCAACCACCACGAACCCTTACGTACCGTGACAAATGTCGATGCACGTAAATCCAAAGGTATTTCACTGAATTTATTTGTTGTAATGCTTTGATTACTCATAGTTAGGAACACTTGTAGTTAGGAACACTTGATGTAGGTGAAATTTGATAGTATCTTAGATATACAAGGCAATTTAGGTATCTCAACTATTTTTATTTATAAAGAGAATTTGACTTTTTAGTCTAGTCTTAACAATTTTCTTCGGAGTAACTTTAAGTTCTTTATCAAAAATATCCTCCAGGGTCGGTTTGAGTGCCGTTACTACCGAAATACCTAGGTTTGATTGCAGCCCATAATCACAATTTTAGTCTCTAGAAATTAATAAAAAAAGTACTTGTTGTCCAATTTTATATTATTAGTAGTTAAATGAAACCGCTAATGTTAATAATCAAGCAATTAGGCAAAATAAAAATATTATAGTTTTTGAGGTTACTAAATACATCAGCTGAATTAATTATGGATATCGCAGATATATTGGAGATTTTTACTTCTTCGAGGTATAGAATGATTGATATCACCTCAAAGATTACTCTAGCATATTTATTTGGACTAATTCAGCTTTGAATATAAAGTTGTCTTGTTGTATTTATTTTTTTACGCATAATTACTGACTAGCAAAACTTAACACACAACTTATAACAAAATGCATCAAAAATTTGGTATTTGTAACAAAAGTTTACATTATTGAATGTTTATGGTTACACTTGAGTCAGTTTGATAGACATTTCTAAATGAAGTCTTAAAAGGGCAACAGCCTTAACGACGAAACTGTAGTTTAGAGTAGAAGACTGATGTTACAAACGTAGTTGGGTTTTATAAGGTTCGCCTAAATTATCCAAAAAATCAGATTATGACTTTACATTAATTTTATATAATTAGAGACAAAATGAAGATTTTGTAAAAACTATTTTTCATCAAGTAGATTTTACTGAGATAGGATAATGTACCTTTATAATTACGTGTAAGTGTTTGTGTTTATTCGGTAAAACAGAAATTTGATTTTTTGGATTCAATCGTAATAATTTAGAGTTTCATTTCAATCAATAAAAACACGGGGTGAAAGTATGGTGACTAGCAAATTAGATATATTAGGTCGATTGGGTAGGTTTTTAAACAGTAAAAAGTGGCGTTTTCTGACAGATTTACGTCTCAATAATTTAGAAGTTAATAAAATTTTACGAGCCACAAATGATTCGGAAATAGGAAAAGCACAGACAGAAATAAACAATTTATCTTTTTCTGAAAAAGATTATAGGGATTTTATAAATTCAGATGTACTGAGTAAATATAATCAGCTTGATTATATCCATTCCAAGCCACTTGAATATCTGACGACAATGACTCTGTTAGATTTGAAAGAGGGTGATAAAATACTTGATGCTGCTGGTGGTGAAAAAGCTGAATATATAAAGGCTTTAATGGCAGTTTCGGAGTTCAAATTGAATGCTTACTGTCAAGACTCTTTATTGGACGGAAAAGTCACAGATGGAATTAAGTACATTGGTGGCTCTATTGATGCGATCCCTCTCCCAGATGAATCTTTAGATGGAATTAGCTGTCATCACTCTTTTGAGCATTTTCGAGATGATTTGGATATTAAGTTTATTAAAGAGGCAGTACGTTTATTGAAAGTTGGCAGAAAACTTGTCATTGCACCGCTATTTTTAACTAACGAATATGCAGAAATCTGGAACAATAAACGGATTCAGAAGCCCAATTTTGACAAAGCAATCACAATTTTTGACAATACTGCAAGCTTTGCTGGATGGGGTGCATATGAAGGCTTTGCTAGAACTTATAGTCCTGCTGCATTTAAAACAAGAATTATTGACAATTTACCGAGCAACTGCTATGCAAAAATCTACAAAGTTATTGTAGATGGAAAACCTGTGCCAGACCTCCAAAAAAATTATCATCAACCTCTGCTCAATGCGGAAATGAAGGCACTGGTAATAGTCAAAAATTAAAGAGCAAGCAACTTTTTAGTTTGGGAAGTGTTATAGCTGTTTGCAATTCCTTGGAGTCAAAACAATTAGTAGGGGTTAGGGGCGCACAACATATCTGTGTGCTCCTAGCGTCTGTATCATTCAAGATTGCTATATGTCGGTTATGTGATAATTAATAGTATTCTGCTCATTTTCTAGAGATTGGGGGCTGTATTTACTCATATCTTTGTTTAGTCATAAACCTTTAATTATTTACGTCCTAATAAACTTTAATTATTTATGCCCACTCGAACTTAATATAGAAAATGCAGATAAATAGTCAGACATCAGAATATAAGCAAAATATTACCTTAAATACCTTAACTAACATCATCGGCACTCAAGTTTTACAGGAATTGAATGACACCCAAGTAGTTTATCATCAGGATCTGTGCATTCATCAAATGTTTGAGATGCAAGTGGAGCGATCGCCCCAAGCAATTGCAGTAGTATGTGAAAATACACAACTTACTTATCAACAGTTAAACCAGCGGGCGAATCAACTAGCGCACCACCTACGTGCTTTAGGCGTTGGGCCAGAAGTACTTGTAGGTATATGCCTAGAGCGCTCCTTAGAGATGATTGTAGGACTACTAGGCATTCTGAAAGCTGGAGGCGCTTATGTACCTTTAGATCCGGCATATCCCTCAGAACGTTTAGCTTTCATCTTGGAAGACACCCAGACGCCAATATTGTTAACCCAAGAAAAGTTGATCAAGAACTTACCACCACATCAGGCACAAGTGGTTTGTCTGGACTTAGACTGGCAAGGGAATATTCAAAACAGTCAAGAAAATCCTGTAAACCAAACTACGGCTGATAACCTCATCTACGTAATCTACACATCTGGTTCTACAGGACAGCCCAAGGGTGTAATGATCCCTCACCGTGGTATCTGCAATCAACTCCACTGGAAGCAAACAACTTTTGGATTAACTCACGCGGACAAAGTTTTACTAAGTATTTCTTTTAGCTTCGACCCCTCAGTATGGCAGATATTCTGGCCATTGTGCTTTGGGGGTCAATTGTTCATAGCTCGCCCTGGTGGACATCAAGATACAGCCTACCTTGTGAAGGTAATTACTCAGCAGCAAATCACAGTTCTGGCTTTAGTACCTTCCATACTACGTGTATTATTGGAAGAGAAAGGAATTGAGAATTGCCGATTCATCAGACACATTACCTGCGGTGGTGAAGCTTTACCTGGCGAACTTATAGAACGCTTCTTTGCCCAATTGAATTTGGACAATGTTTTACACAATTGTTATGGCCCGACAGAAGCTTCCATTGATACCACTTTCTGGAGTTGCCAACGGGACACTAATTATGCTATTGCACCCATTGGTCGTCCGATTACCAATGCAGAAATTCACATCCTCGATGAAAATTTGCAGCCAATGCCTGTTGGTGAATCAGGTGAACTGCACATTGGCGGTATTGGTCTAGCACGAGGCTATCTTAACCGTCCAGAATTGACCACAGAGAAGTTTATTTTCAACCCTTTTAGCTCTGAACCTGGGGCACGCCTTTACAAAACTGGGGACTTGGCACGTTATTTGAGCGATGGTAATATCGAGTTCCTTGGTCGGAGAGACTACCAAGTTAAAATACGTGGCTTCAGAATTGAATTAGGAGAAATTGAAGCCATACTAGCTCAACATCCGGCACTGACGCAGACTTTAGTCATAGCCAGAGAAGATGTGCCTGGGGACAAGCGACTCGTGGCATATATTGTTGTTGCCAGTCCAGAGCAAATTCCTAGTCAGGCTGAATTGCGTCGCTTTTTGGAAACTCGGTTGCCTGAATACATGGTGCCTAGTTTCTTTGTATTTTTAGACACTCTGCCATTAAATCCCAACGGTAAAATAGACCGCCGCGCCTTACCTGCACCGGATACATCTGATATTAGGCTGTCAACTAACTTTGTTCCACCTCAGAATTCGACAGAAGAAGTTTTAGCTGACATTTGGGCAAAAGTTTTGCGTCTGGAACAAGTAGGCATCCACGACAATTTTTTTGAATTGGGAGGGCATTCACTGCTGGCTACTCAAGTAATGTCTAGAGTTCGCCAAGCTTTTCAAATAGAAATATCGTTGCAACTCTTATTTGAGAATCCCACGATCGCTACTTTAGCTCAAGCGTTCGCTCAAAACCAAACTCCAGAAAATGATCCCCAAAATCAGACTATTCCCCAAATAGCCAATCGGCAATCAGCCCCTCTATCCTTTGCTCAACAGCGAGTCTGGTTTTTGGAGCAGTTGGAACCCAACAGCCGAGCGTATATCGTCTCCAATGCACAGCGCTTAACGGGCAAGTTAAACCTGGGTATATTACAACAGTCACTAGATGCGATCGTTGTCCATCATGAGGCATTGCGAACCCACTTCATTACATCATCTGATGGTAGCCCCATACAAGTAATTGGCACGCCTCGGCCAGTGGAACTCAAAATTATTAAGGTAACAAAGGAGCAAGTAGAATTTCTCCTAAATCAAGAGGTGCAACGCCCCTTCAACTTAGAATCTGACTTGATGCTGCGTGCTACTTTGCTCCAGATAGACGAACAGGAGCATATACTCTTGTTAATGATGCACCACATCGCCTCAGATGGCTGGTCAATTGGTATTCTCTGGCAGCAGTTAACAGCGCTTTATGAAGCTTTTTTGAATAATAAGCCTTCCCCCTTGACAAAATTGCCTATTCAGTATGCGGATTTTGTTGTGTGGCAGCACCAATGGCTATCAGATGAGGTACTTTCCAGCCAAATTAACTATTGGAAAACCCAATTAGCAGGTGCTAATACTGTACTGGAATTGCCTACCGACCGACCACGGCCACCAGTGCAAACTTACCAAGGAGCAGCCCAATCTCTGATGCTACCGCAGACTTTGAGTGCATCACTCACAGAACTCTCGCATCAGGAGGGTGTCACTCTATTCATGACATTACTGACAGCCTTTGGGACAATACTGCACCGCTATACTGGCCAAGAAGACATTCTTATCGGTTCTCCCATTGCCGGACGTAACCGTTCTGAGATTGAAGAGTTAATTGGATTTTTTATTAACACCGTTGTTTTACGGACTGATTTTGCTGAGAATCCCAGTTTTCGTTCAGTGCTAAATCGAGTTCGCCAGATGGCATTAGCTGCTTATGCTCATCAGGATATGCCCTTCGAGAAACTGGTAGAAGAACTGCAACCAGAGCGAGATACCAGTCGCAACCCACTGTTTCAAGTGTGGTTTAATATGCTCAACTTAAGGGACATCCAACTGGAACTACCTGGAGTGGCTATCGAACCAGTCTCGATCTTAGAAACAGCTTCTAAGTTCGACTTAACCCTTTATGTTACAGAACAAAATCAAGGAATCCAACTTGATTTAGTCTACAACACCGATCTGTTTACTTCAGAACGGATGATGGAAATGCTTCATCAATTCCATCACTTGCTAAATCAAATTGTTGCTGCTCCAGAGAGACAGATTAGTTTGTATTCCTTGGTGACACCAGAAGCACGACCTTTGCTGCCAGAGCCAAGGGCGGTTTTGCCAGAACCACAGTATGAATTGACGACAACAATGTTTACCTCTTGGGCAAATCGTACCCCAGAACATTCATCACTTCGTCAAGGAATTCGCACTTGGAATTATGGAGAGTTGGGCAAAATCGCTCAAACCTTAGCACAGGTTTTGTTATCTCACGGAGTAGAGCGGGGAGATGTCGTAGCCGTGTTTGGGACACGCAGCTTTGGGCTAATTGCCAGTATGCTAGGCGTACTCTTGAGTGGCGGTGTGTTACTCACCCTCGACCCCAAACTTCCCAGCCAACGCCAGCGGCTGATGTTACAAGAAGCTAAAGCTAAATACATATTATATATTGATAGTCAACATCCAAAAGACGGAAAAATATGGGATTCTTTAACTAGCATCTGTGTCAACCCAGACACAGGAGAAGCTATAAATTCTCAAAAGAGCGTTGAAACAGTAAATCTACCTGAAATCGCTGCTGATGATGCAGCTTATATTTTCTTTACTTCCGGCACTACTGGTGTACCGAAAGGGGTGCTGGGGTGTCATAAAGGGTTGGCGCATTTTCTGAACTGGCAGCGACAGACTTTTGAAATTAATCAGCAAGACCGCGTTGCCCAATTAACTGGTCTTTCTTTTGATGTCGTTCTTAGAGATATCTTTTTACCTTTAACTAGTGGTGCAACCCTATGCTTGCCAGAAGAAGAGGATAACTTAGAACCGACTAGAATTCTGCGTTATTTGGAAAATGAGCAAATTTCTGTACTGCATACAGTTCCTTCGCTGGCGCAATTATGGTTAGCGAATGTGCCGTCAGGAGTATCTTTACGTAACTTACGCTGGTTATTCTTGGCTGGAGAACCTTTGAAAGAAACCCTTGTAGTTCGCTGGCGGGATGCTTTTCCAGAATCAGGGGAAATTATTAATCTCTACGGCCCGACAGAGACAACTTTGGCGAAATGTTATTACCGAGTACCTCTTGAGTGTAGCCCTGGTGTACAGCCAGTAGGATTGCCGCTGCCGCAAACTCAAGCACTGGTTTTCACATCAAGTCAACAACCATGCGGTATCGGTGAACCAGGCGAGATTGTAATCCGAACTCCATTCCGCAGTTTGGGCTATATCAATACCCAGCAAGAAAACCATTCTCGGTTTGTTAAGAACCCTTTTGGGAACGATCGCCACGATTGGCTTTATTATACAGGCGATCGCGGATGCTATCGTCCAGATGGCTCTCTAGAAATTCTCGGTCGCCGAGATCATCAAGTCAAGATCCGGGGGATACGCATTGAACCAGGGGAAATTGAAACGGTGTTAGCCCAACATCCAGATGTACTCCAAACTGTAGTCATTGCCCGTGAAGACGTTCCTGGCGATCAACGTTTGGTGGCTTACATTATACCAAATCAAGACTCAGTAATTACAATTGCTGGTATCCGAAGCTTCCTGTCGACAAAATTGCCACAGTACATGCTACCTTCGACTTTTGTCTTGCTGGACACCATGCCCTTAACCCCCAACGGCAAGGTAGACCGTCGCGCTCTACCAATACCAGACTTATCGAGGCAAGAGCCAGAAGCCAGCTTTGTTGCTCCCCGCAATGAAGTGGAACGCCAGTTGACACAGATTTGGGAACAAATTTTGGGTGTGCAGCCCATTGGTGTTAGGGATAACTTCTTCGAGCTAGGAGGACATTCTATCCTAGCAGTAAAACTGTTTTGGCAAATTGAAAAGACATTTAGTAAAAACCTTCCGCTTGCCATTCTTTTCCAGTCAGGTAACGTAGAGGCTCTAGCCAAAATAATCTGCCAAGAAGAAGATTTAACAACAAACTCGGCTTTAGTAAATACCTTAGACCAGTCAAAATCTAGCTGGTCATCCTTGGTAGAAATTCAACCCAACGGTTCCAAGCCACCTTTTTTCTGTATTCACGGGCTGGGTGGAGAAGTCTTATGTTTTCGTGAATTGGCATTGCATCTGGGGACAGAACAACCATTTTACGGATTACAACCACGAGGGCTAGATGAAAAATACCCTCTCCATACCCGTATTGAAGATATGGCAGCGTACTACATTCAAGAAATTCAGGCCATTCAACCTCATGGCCCTTATTTTCTCGGAGGTTATTCTTTTGGGGGTACAGTTGCCTTCGAGATGGCTAAACAACTCCATGAGCAAGGCGAACAAGTCGGCATTTTAATTATGCTTGATAGTTGTCGTATAGGTTATAGCTGGCAGGCGCCATTTCTAAAACGAGTTTTTTTGCATTTAAATAATATTGTTCAACAAGGGCCTAACTACGTTTGGCAAAAGATTGTGAGATGGAGTTATTGGCGTAAGCAACAACTGCAAAATACATATAACCGTTACTTGGAAGACGTACTTCATGTACCTGAAACTGATAAGCATTTAAAGGTTATAGATACTAACACTCAAGCCCTCAGTGACTATATTTTTTCACCTTACCTTGGTCGAGCTATTCTTTTACGAACAGAGGATAAAAATCGGGACGAAGCTATAGGCACAGAATACGATCCTCAATTTGGCTGGGGCGACCTAGTAGTTGGAGGATTAGATATTCATTACCTTCCCGGATCTCACCTTGACATACTTAAAGAACCCCATGTACAAGTGTTAGCTGAAAAATTGAGAAATTGCTTAACTCACGCGCAGTCTCAGATTGCAAAAAATTAATTTGAACTTTTTTGTTAGTTCACCTTCGCACAACTCAGCACTGCTGGGTTGTTTTGCCATTTCTTGGTCTAAACTTGAGAAAGTGGTAACTACGATGAGATAATTAGTCTGTGGAACTGGAATATTGGTAAAAATCCAATAACCAAAAGACCTGACCGATTTAAGAATGCGATGAATATTGCTAGTGTCACAGATTGAACAGAGGGAATTATTGTGGCACTACAAGCTGGAATGACTATCGTTGTTAGATTTTAAGTTGGTAAGCAATCCACAATCCACTGATGCTATATAGAAGATTTGGACGCACAGAATTACAGATGCCAGTGTTTTCCTGCGGTGGCATGAGATATCAGTTCAAATGGGAAGATGTTCCCAATCATGAAATTCCTGCTGATAACCAGGCAAATCTGGAAGCGACTATTAGAAGGGCAGTCGAGGTTGGGATTAATCATATTGAAACTGCCCGTGGTTATGGCACTTCTGAAATGCAATTGGGGAGAATATTGCCCAAGTTTCCCCGCGAAAAGTTGATTGTTCAGACCAAAATCAGCCCAAAGGCAGATGCGAAAGAATTCCGAGAGACATTTGAAAAATCCTTGAAAAATCTTCAGCTAGATTATGTTGACCTTTTAGGGTTGCATGGCATTAATCATCCTGAGTCGTTAGATGAAAGCATCCGTGCTGGCGGCTGTTTGGAAGTAGCGCAGCAGTTGCGGGCAGAGGGAAAAGTTAGATTTATTGGCTTTTCCACACACGGCTCGACAGATATAATTGTGCAGACAATTAATACCAATCAATTTGATTACGTGAACCTGCACTGGTACTACATTAATCAATGGAATTGGGCGGCAATCGAAGCAGCTAAACACCACGATATGGGGGTGTTTATTATTAGCCCATCTAATAAAGGAGGTTTGTTGTATGAGCCTCCCCAAAAATTAGTAAATCTTTGCGCCCCGTTGAGTCCAATGGTGTTTAATGATTTGTTTTGTTTGAGTCATCAGGAGGTACATACCCTGAGTTTGGGAGCAGCAAAACCACAAGATTTTGATGAACACTTGAAGACTTTAGAATTAATAGACCGGGCATCAGAAATTTTGCCGCCAATTTTAGCAAGATTGGAAGAAGAAGCGATCGCTACTTTGGGAGAAGATTGGGTAAAATCCTGGGAAACAAATCTACCAACCTTTGACGAAACTCCTGGTGAGGTAAATATTCGGGTGATTTTGTGGCTACGGAATCTAGCGATCGCCTACGATTTAGTAGACTACGCTAAGATGCGCTACAACCTGCTTGGCAATGGCGGCCACTGGTTCCCCGGCAACAAAGCCGACCAGCTAGATGAATTAGACTTAGGAAAATCTCTTACCCGTAATCCTCACGCCGATAAAATCCCCCAACTCCTGAAACAAGCTCATCAGATGTTGGCGGGTGAAGAGGTCAAACGTCTATCTCGCACTTAAAGGGATTGGGAAGAGACAAGGGAGTGACTTTTTGAATAATTCCTCCTTTGCCTCCTTTTGCTACTCAGATTTTTTCGTATCTGCTGATTTAACTGCCTTTGGTACGACTAGCACCTTATCAACGCGATTACCATCCATATCCATCACTTCAATTCGCATACTTTGCCATTCAAAATGATCTGCTGCGGCAGGAATACGACCTAGATGGGTAATCACAAAACCGCCTAATGTTTGATAACTACCGCGTTCCTCAGATTCCCACTCTTCCATCCCAAAAAGTTCCAAAAACTCCTCTACAGGCAACATCCCATCCAAAAGCCAGGAACCATCTTCGCGTTGTACAGCTTGTGGTTGATCCTGTCCATCTGTTGAAGGAACATCACCCACGATTTCACTCATGATGTCGTTGAGAGTAACTAATCCTTGAATTACGCCGTATTCATCAACTACCAGCGCCATGTGAGTGATAGTTTGCTTGAACAATTCCAAAACTTTCAAGCCACGGGTGCTTTCTGGCACAAATACGGGCTGTCGCAATCCGATAGTCAAGTCTAGTGGTTCCCCTCGGAAACTCCTGGCTAATAAGTCCGTGACAGGGATAACACCCAACACATTGTCAAGTCCCCCCTGACAAACTGGATACCGAGAATAAGCACTATCAACCATTTTTTGGCGATTTTCTTCGGCAGAGTCGTCTAAGTCTAGCCAAACAATATCAGGACGGGGTGTCATTAAGTAGCTTACAGGGCGATCGCCTAAACGAAAGACTCGCTCCACCATATCCTGTTCAGCTTCCTCAAAGGTTCCCGCCTCAGTGCCTTGCTCAATTAAGATTTTAATTTCTTCTTCGGTGACTTGCGGCTCGGTAGAAGCTGTAATTCCCAACACTCGCAGGATCAAATCTGTAGAAGCACTTAAAAGATATACCATTGGCGAAGCGATCGCCGATAAGGCACGCATTGGAATAGCTACATTCGATGCAATTCTTTCTGGGTTGTTTAATGCCAGACGCTTTGGTACTAATTCGCCAACAATGAGTGACAAATAGGTAATGATCAAAACCACTACTCCAAAAGATATCGGTTCACTATAAGGTGCTAAAAAGGGTACAAGTCGCACATAGACTGCCAGTCGGTTGGCAATGGTTGCTCCTCCAAAAGCACCAGTTAGGATACCGATTAGGGAAATACCCACTTGAACGGTTGACAGGAAATGATTTGGAGACTCCGCTAATTTCAATGCTGCCATTGCCTTGGCATCTCCTTGATTGGCAAGCTGTTGTAACCTTACTTTCCGTGCCGAGACAATCGCCATCTCAGACATAGAAAACACGCCATTGGCAATAATTAGCACCAAAATGATTAAAATTTCAAAAGTGATGGAGGACATGTTTAAAATTGCCGCTTATCAGAGCAAACGTAGCTCAATCCCTAGTATCTAGTATTAAAGGTGCTTCGATAAATACTTTGACTATATACAAAGTAGTAGTTATAGTTCTTAAGTTTATTAGNTCCTGTGCATTATTCTTCCACCGAAAGAATAAGAAAGCTGTTAACACTTTTAAAATAGTTGACATAAACTGCCTCAAGATTTGCTGACCCACAAAGACTCCCATCGCTAGTAGTACTTATGTCATTTTCTTCTATTGTGCGTGCCTTAGGCCGATCGCCGCTCACCACTGAATTTATTTCTAAGCTGAATCGACAACAAGAATTGCGGTTAAATGGCATTCCCAGGCTGCCCAAGACTCTAGTGGCTTCGGCATTAGCGCAGTCTCAGGGCAAGGATTTGTTCGTGGTTTGCGCCACTCTGGAAGAAGCTGGACGCGTTTACGCACAACTGGAGGCAATGGGATGGCAAACAGTACATTTTTACCCTACCTCCGAGGCTTCTCCCTACGAACCTTTTGACCCGGAAACTGAAATGAGTTGGGGGCAAATGCAGGTATTGGCAGATTTACTCAAAAATCAAGAGTCATTAGTCACTTATACTGAGCGACTTGTGCCGAGCGAAGCCGAGGTAAGCCGAAGTATTAGTCAGTTGTCATTAGAAACAAACCAAGAACAAAGGACAAGTGACATAAACGCTTCTGCGGCTTCCCGCAGGGTAGGACAAAGAACAAATTTAGCAATTGTGGCTACTCAAGGGGCGTTGCAACCTCATTTACCACCACCAGAAGCTTTTGGGCAATTCTGTCTTACCCTGAAAAAAGGGATGGAATTAGACCTGAATAGCTTCAGTGAGAAAATAACTATTTTGGGGTACGAAAGAGTTCCTTTGGTGGAAATGGAAGGGCAATGGAGTCGGCGGGGCGATATTGTTGATGTGTTCCCGGTTTCCTCGGAATTTCCAGTCAGGTTGGAATGGTTTGGTGATGAAATTGAGCAAATGCGAGAATTTGACCCAGCAACCCAACGTTCCGCCCTCGACAAAGTTGATCAGTTAATTCTTACCCCCACTAGTTTCACTCCTGTGGTGATGGCTGCACTGAAAAAGAGTTCTGAGTTAGGAGTTATGAGCGATGCCCTGAGCCTGTCGAAGGGTTATGAGTTAAATTCTGACTCAGAACTTAGCACTGCGAACTCATCAATGTTGGAGGGTAGCCGTCGCTTTTTGGGGTTAGCATTCGAGCAACCAGCATCTCTGCTAAACTACTTAGCAGAAAATACCTTGATTGCCATTGATGAGCCAGAACAGTGTCATGCTCATAGCGATCGCTGGGTAGAAAATGCCCAAGAACAATGGGTAATGGCGCATGAAGAAGGATCAACTCCCCTAACATTGCCAAAAATTCACCGTTCGTTTGATGAGTGTTTGGCTGATGTTGCCAGATTTAAAACATTATATTTATCGGAACTCTCAGAGGAAAATGATGGGATCAATCTTGCCAGCCGTCCGGTTCCAGTCACGCCACACCAGTTTGCTAAACTAGCTGAAACCATCCGCCAAGAACGCGATCGCAATTTCTCGATCTGGCTGCTTTCTGCTCAACCTTCACGTTCTGTCTCACTGTTGCAAGAACATGATTGTCCAGCTCAGTTTATCCCCAATCCCCGCGACTACCAAGCAATAGATAAGCTGCAAATCAACCATATTCCTATAGCTCTAAAATATTCTGGGCTTGCGGAACTAGAAGGTTTTATCCTGCCTACGTACCGAATAGTAATCGTTACAGATCGGGAATTTTTTGGGCAGCATTCCTTGGCGACTCCCGGCTATATCCGCAAGCGCCACAAAGCTACTTCTAAACAAGTCGATCCCAATAAGCTGCGTCCAGGCGATTATGTGGTTCACAGAAATCATGGTGTTGGTAAATTTGTCAAGCTGGAAAGTTTGACAATTAATAACGAAACCCGTGACTATTTGGTGGTGCAGTATGCTGATGGGTTACTCAGAGTCGCAGCCGATCAAGTAGGTGCTTTATCCCGGTTCCGCGCCGGAGGTGATAAAGCACCAGAACTCAACAGGATGACCGGTAAAGCTTGGGAAAATACCAAGAATAAAGTCCGCAAAGCGATTAAAAAATTGGCGGTGGACTTGTTGAAACTGTATGCAGCGCGATCAAAACAACAAGGTTTTAGTTTTCCAAGCGATATGCCTTGGCAAGAGGAATTAGAAGATTCTTTCCCCTACCAACCCACAACGGATCAACTCAAAGCTGTTCAAGATGTAAAACGCGACATGGAAAGCGATCGCCCAATGGATCGCTTAGTTTGTGGCGATGTCGGTTTCGGGAAGACGGAAGTGGCGATTCGTGCTGTTTTTAAAGCAGTCACCGCCGGTAAACAAGTGGCACTCCTTGCGCCAACGACTATTTTAACACAGCAGCATTACCATACACTCAAAGAACGTTTTGCACCTTATCCCGTAAATGTTGGTTTGCTCAACCGTTTTCGTTCCGCTGAAGAACGCCGCGATATTCAAAAGCGATTGGCAACGGGTGAATTAGATGTAGTAGTTGGTACACATCAAATTTTAGGTAAAGGTGTGGCATTCAAAGATTTAGGACTATTAGTAGTGGATGAAGAACAGCGCTTTGGGGTAAATCAGAAAGAAAAAATTAAAAGCCTGAAAACTCAAGTGGACGTGCTTACCCTCTCCGCCACACCTATTCCCCGGACTTTGTACATGTCCTTGTCGGGAATTCGGGAAATGAGTTTGATTACCACACCACCCCCAACCAGACGACCGATTAAAACCCATCTATCACCAATAAATTCCGAAAGTATCCGCACTGCAATTCGTCAAGAATTAGACAGAGGTGGACAAGTATTTTATGTAGTTCCACGAGTAGATGGAATTGAAGAGACAACAGCCAATTTACGAGAAGTAATACCGGGAGCTAGGTTTGCGATCGCTCACGGTCAAATGGATGAAAGCGAGTTAGAATCAACTATGCTCACTTTCAGCAATGGCGATGCAGACATCCTAGTTTGTACGACAATTATTGAATCTGGCTTAGATATTCCACGAGTCAACACGATTTTAATTGAAGATGCTCACCGTTTTGGATTGGCACAGTTGTATCAATTACGCGGTCGTGTAGGACGTGCAGGTATCCAAGCTCATGCTTGGTTATTTTATCCGAAGCAACGGGCATTATCTGATGCAGCCCGGCAACGTTTACGAGCGATTCAGGAATTTACTCAGTTAGGTTCTGGATATCAGCTAGCAATGCGCGACATGGAAATCAGAGGCGTGGGTAACTTACTAGGTGCAGAACAATCCGGTCAAATGGATGCCATCGGTTTTGATTTATACATGGAAATGCTAGAAGAAGCAATTCGAGAAATCCGCGGACAAGAAATTCCGAAAGTGGAAGATACGCAGATTGATCTTAATCTCACAGCATTTATCCCAGCTGATTACATTACCGATTTGGATCAAAAGATGAGTGCATACCGAGCGGTAGCCACAGCGAAATCTAAATCAGAATTAAAACAAATTGCAGCCGAGTGGAGCGATCGCTATGGTACTTTACCAGTCTCTGCAAATCAACTTTTGCGAGTCATGGAACTCAAACAGCTAGCGAAAAAACTCGGATTTAGCCGCATTAAGCCAGAACAAAAACAGCATGTCGTTTTAGAAACACCAATGGAGGAACCCGCTTGGAATTTATTAGCGGCGAATTTACCAGATAATCTCAAGACGCGCTTTGTATATTCTCCAGGTAAAGTGACAGTGCGCGGATTAGGAGTTTTTAAAGCAGATCAACAATTGCAAAATTTGATTGATGCTTTTGGGAGAATGCAGGGTGCGATTCCAGAGGCAGCCGTTGTTTGATAAATTGGATTGCCCTGTCGCCTTGTGGATAGGGTCAATCCAAAATTGCAAATCTAAAATCCAAAATCAATTGACCATCATCGGGAGTTTTTCAATTTAAGTAATAGTCCAACACTCAATACAGCTAAACTAGCAAATCCAAATGTAGGTTCGGGAATCGATTTTGCAATTACAAGCGGTTGAATTTCAGAAGAGGTAATATAGTTGGAGAGAAAAGGCTTGCCAATATAATTAAGATAAGGTAAGCCAACAATATTAGCAGTATACTTATCTAAATTTTCATAAGTTGAGAAAGCTAATCTAGAATTACTAGAGTTAAATCCAAACGAACTTAAAGTAGATACACCCAACCATTTCTGTTGCGGAACTTTGGAGTTCCCAGAAAATATTAAATCAAAGGTATTTAACTCAGTTGTGTAAATTAACCCATCATTATTTTTATCCACACTAGAAAATGAACCAGACAAGATACCTCCACCTTCCCAACCTGATTGTGTAAAGGCATAGTCCAGAGATACAGCTTGTACTTTGTTAACTGAGCTTCCTATCAAGCTGAAAATACTGATAGTAGTTGCAAATACTATTTTTGGAAACCATCTCATAGTTTTATCCCAGAGAAATGTTGAGTAATTTTTGATATTGACAGGACTTACGCACAGGTCACGGAAAATCAAACCACAGAGAACGCAGAGAACACAGAGGAATAAGAGTTAGAGAGGTTTTTTGCGTAAGTCCTAATTGAATAAAGAGAAGTTCCTTGCTCAAAACTAGCTATGCTACTTTTTCTAATCTAGGTAGCTAATTATTTCATGCCATCAACCTAAGTGTCCAAAAATTAATGCCAATTTTGAGCTAAGAACATCATTAAAACTAGCTGTTATTCACCCAAAGGCGCTCCTTCACGACGTGGGTCTGCACCACTAACTAGCCCCTGATTAGTCAGCACAATTCCGGTGGAACCACTAGTTAATTGGATAACGCTAACTGTATGACCCTTGGCTTCTAAAGCAGGTTTCAGGTTGGCAACATCTGTATCTGCTTCTAGTTCAGTTGGCCCATTACGACTACCAAAATTTGGCAAAGCTAGTGCTTGCTGAATGTCCAATCCCCAGTCCAGATGGCCTACTATTGCCTTAGCGACATAATTAATAATTTGCGGCCCACCAGCCGAACCAATTACCATTACTAGCTTGCCATTGCGATCAAAGACCATCATGGGAGCCATTGAGCTTCTAGGGCGTTTCTTGGCTTCTATACGATTAGCAACGGGCTTTCCTTCTGATATAGGTGAAAAAGAGAAATCTGTCAGTTGGTTGTTAAGTAAGAAGCCTCGTACCATCAATCTTGAGCCAAAGGCATCTTCAATGCTAGTAGTCATTGAAATAGCGTTACCTGCCGCATCGACAATTGAAACATGACTAGTAGATGGCAAATCCTTAGATTGATCTTTACCCCAGCTACGTGCTTGCTGTAACAATGGATTGCCTGCTTGGGCTTGACCGATTGAACGTTCAGGATCGATTATTGCTGCCCTTAACTTTAGGTAGTTAGGGTTAATTAATTCTTTGACTGGTACTGGGACAAAATCTGTGTCAGCTATATATAAATTTCTGTCAGCATAGGCTAAACGCCCAGCTTCCGAAAATAAATGGACTGCTTCTAAAGAAGCTGGCTTTAAAGCCGCCAGATTAAATTGTTGAAGAATACCTAGAATTTGCAGTACGGTTAAACCACCAGAACTTGGAGGCCCCATGCCGCAAACTTTGTAAATTCGATAAGCGCCACAAACTGGCTCTCGCAGTTTAGCTTGATATTGCACTAGATCAGTGGTGGTTAAGTCACCTGGTACAGCAGCTTGCCTCACCTTAGCTACTATGTCTTTAGCAATATTTCCTTGATAAAAAGCATTAGCACCTCCTTTAGCAATCTGACGCAATACCTCTGCCAAAGGCTGATTGACTAATCTTGTACCAATTGGCTTGGGTGTACCATCGGGTTGATAGAAATAGCTCTTAGCTGGCTCGTTGCGAGATAGATATTGATCCTTACTTAGCAGCGTGTACAAACGTGGTGAAAGTGGAAAACCTTGTTCAGAAAGTTGGATAGCTCCTTGAAACAGTTGAGACCAAGGTAACTTGCCATATTTTTTGTGTGCCAACTCTAGCATTCGTACCACCCCAGGCACACCTACAGATTTACCTCCGACAACAGCCTCATAAAACTGTAAGGGTTTGCCATTGGCATCAAGAAAGCGATCTGGTTTAGCCGCAGCTGATGCAGTTTCTCGACCATCATAAGTGAGTAACTTCTTCGTTTTGGCATCGTAGTAAACAAGGAAAGCACCACCACCAATACCTGAAGATTGTGGCTCTACCAACGTCAATACCATTTGGACTGCAATAGCAGCATCTATAGCACTACCTCCGCGACGTAGAACATCGCGTCCGGCTGCTGATGCTAGTGGATTTGCAGCTACTACCACATACTTATTTGTGCGAACAGCTTCACGCTCAACTCGACCACTCCCAGCCTCCGGTGGAGGAGGGTTTTGGGCTTTGCCTATGATAGCTGGCAAGAGGGTAGCACTGAGTGTGAGGGGGAGCAAACAAGTACCTAACGCAAACTTAGATGCTGTAGTCAACGCAACTCTCCAAATTTAAATATTTTATTTATCGTCAATGCTGGAATTACAAGAAAACCTCATCAAAACTCTAGCAATATCGAGAGTCTTGCTTGTTGATTTCTTGCTTTACTTCACGAATTAGCTTACAAGACATCAACTTACAGCATATTAAGATGCGAGTCAACTATTTATCACTTTTCAAAATTTTGATTGTGTATGTATTGAAAACAAAGCGATACTTTCTCTGCGTTCGCGTAGCGTGTCGTAAACAAGACGCTACGCGTAGCTTGCTTCCCCAAAGGATTACAGTGGGCTACGCCAACGCCACATAGTACTCACCTGTAAAGATATCTTTGCCACTAAGCTGTTCCACATCTAATTTGCAAATTTAAATTAGATAAACTCGTCTATCTACTGCTAAGAAAGTCAGTTTTAAAAAATAAACCTATTTAACGAAATATAAAATCAGGAAACAGCATAGAATTTCGTCATTACAGAGTTTTTATAAAACTAAACATACATGAGTTTTATTGTACTGACTTACTTATGCTAGCCATTAGATACCTAACTCAATCGCAGAAATGAAAGTTTACAAAAAGCTATTTCAGAGAGTAGGTAAGGACGATACAGGTTATCTGTCAGTGTTCAGCATCAATTTCCTGCTCTGATTCATCTACCAACTTGCTTGGTTCACCACGGTAGAAGTCATTGTCTCAAACTCTACTAGTTGTACTATTGAGAGCGATCGCACCCTAACAACACCAATAGAGTGCAAGCAGAGATAATTTATAGTATGATTTTCGTAACAATTGACACCTATAATAGAGCTATTTGAACAAGCGATCGCCAAACTTGCAACCGAGGCAATGGCTCAATACCGTGCAGGTAAAACCCAAGAGTTATATCATGTCCGTCAAATTACCCATAATAAAATAACCCCACCCCCCTCCCCGCCTGCGGGGAGGGGAGACAAAGCACAGCTTTGGCGGGGTGGGGTTCTTCGGGTTTAATAAGCAATCAAGCGGACATGATATTAGATCCAGATACATTGTGAAGTCACGTATCACCGCTCAGTTTCGTCAAGGGTTTGCCGATTTACCTGAGCAAGTTCAAGAGCAAACCTGTGAGGCATACCGCGTCTTCAAATAAGATCCAAATAATTAACAGCAAAGCAATCTTAGTCAATTTCCAGATGTTTTATAAATATTCAAAAAATACTTCAGGTACTAATCGAAATTCTCCAGATTTCAAGCGAGAGATATCTATCCAGAATGCTCTATGTTTATGATGTGGTGATTCGGAAAAAATTAAACTTTCCAGTTGATAAAATTTGGAATCAGCAAAGTCACATTGATAAAGCTGAATAATTTCATGACCTTGCCTGCCATTAAATATAAACAGGTTCTCTATACAACCGAGATATTTAATATTCGTTAAGTCTGCTTGAATTTCCTCTTGAAACTCCCGTTCTAAGGCGGCGCGGCTGGTTTCGCCAAATTCAACACCACCGCCTAAAGCACGATAAAATGTTTCTTGTTTTACGGGATCGTAGCCTTCAGAAAGAAATATGCGATCGCCATTCCGAATTAGCCCCAAGGCTATTACCCGAATTTCACCTGCTTTACTCATTTTTATAACTAATTATCATAGATAGACTGAGGACGACTTTCACTATCCTCAATAGGCCAATCTGGATTTTCACCACCGATGTACAATTCCTCAATGCTGACATATTCCTGACTTAGCTGGGTGAGAGCGTTGATTAAAATATCCAATGCGATCGCATCACTGGTTCCTAAGTCAAACCAACAACGCGCCCACTGTCCCTCATATTCAAACTCACCAATGTTGTGCATCAGTGCTAATAGGCTTTTGTCATAGCCTTGTTCATCATAATTCATGTAGCTGATATCGAGTCCAGTATCCTGCACCTGGAGATTTTCTGCATTAAATGCACCCAATTTACCTAAATAAAACCAGGAATTGAAAACTTCTTCTACATACTGCTTTTCACGCGCAGAAGGATTTGTGCTGAATTTAAGCCAAATCCACATATCAAAAGGATTAATTTCGCGGAACTGAATCTCCATTTTGGTCTAATATCTCAAGTACTCTTCTGCAAATAAGCATATCAAAGTAGGGAGTGGGCTTGTCGTGAGCGTAGCCGAACGGGAGTGGGGAATGGGGGTTAAGGATTCTTCAAGCTAACAGCACTTCTGCGTTCACGCTCAATTTGTTTGACTAAATCGCCTGGGAGTTGGGATTTTTTAGTCAATGCTTTATCAAAATTAGCGATCGCTTCCTGGATTATCTGCTGGCTTTTTTCTCTTTGCCCCAGTCGCTTCAGTATTTGGGCTTTAAGATAATAAATTTCTGGATTATCAGATGTCGTTTTGATCGCTCGGTTGACATACTCTAGCGCCTGTGGATACCGTTTTAAATCCCGGTAAGCAAGAGCAATACCCCGATCCACTAGATACTGAGGAGCAGCATTTTGCTCTAAGCGTCCAATTGCCTGATCTGGGCTAGCAAAAGGCAAATTAACCGCCAATAATAAATCCATATAACCCTTGATTAAATTCAGTTCTGGATCGTTGGCAGAAATTGCTTCGGCTTTGTCTAAATATTCATAAACTTGTCGCAGCCTACCCAAGGCTTGGGCTACACCGTTGACAGTACCCTCACGCGTAATAACTACTGCACCTTCTAAAAAATGACCAACAGCAGTGTATAAATTTCCACGCAATGGATCGCTAGGAATCAGTTTTTGTCCTGTTTCTAGAGTTTTCTGACTGTATGTGTCGAGTTTAGCCCAATCCTTATTTCCGTATGCCAAAGATGCCTTCATCGCATAAGCTAGAGGTTCATTTGGCTCTTTGGATATTGCTTGTTCCAAATAACGATCTGCTGCTGGATAGTTGCCCTGTTGGAAAATCGCTTTAAAAGCTGCTTCTGTTTGGTCGCCAATTTGATGAGGTTCGCTATTGCGAAACGGATCGCCACCCAAGGAGGGATTTACCGACAGATTAAGTGCGATTGCCCAAGGGGCAACGCCAAAGGCGATCGCAGTTGCAAAAGCAGTCTGAGCAAAGGTAGTGAATTTAGCAGACGCTACTAATCGAGGCAAAGAAAACCTTTTAGTCATTTTAACCCTCAGAATAATTGCGGTTGAAATAGTTATATGTGTTACTTAGAATGCAAAGATGGTTAATTTTTACACTGAGCGAAGTCGAAGTGTTAACTTGCCTTTGCTTCAACCAAAATTTTCTTATATATTGGTAATCTTTCATGTTTCCAGGCTTGCTCTAGCCATTATTTCAGGCTTAGTCTGCCACAATGGAGAAAAAGTGGATAATTCTTGCTGCTAAATTAAGGTGTTAATCCAGGTAAGGCGCTATAAATTGTTTTTCCAGAATTTTCCAGACATTCTCAGTGTAACTAATCAGTAATTTGCTGACTTTTTGGTAATCTTAACAAATGCTTTATCTCCGAAATGTAAATTATCATCCTACAGCGTGCCCAACAGCGATTCTCAAATCGATCAATTTAGAATTAGCACCCCAGCAGCTAGGTCTAATTATTGGCCCAAGTGGTTCCGGTAAAAGTACCTTACTAGAAATTTTGTCGGGACTAGCCGAACCCACTACTGGCGCTCTCTTCTGGCGGGAACAAGAACTTATAGCCGAACAGCTACAACAATTAGCCGGGTTGGTATTTCAGTTTCCAGAGCGGCACTTTTGCGGTGGTTCAATTTTAGAAGAATTACGTTTAGGACATCCTGAGTTAGGGTCAGAACGAGTCAGACAGGCCCTAAGTGAGGTGGGATTAGAGCATTTATCGCTTTCCGCTGCCCCTCATGCTTTGAGTGGTGGTCAGCAACGACGTTTAGCTTTGGCAGTGCAATTAATTCGCCAGCCAAATTTGCTGTTATTGGATGAACCCACAGCTGGTTTAGATTGGTCAATGCGTCGGCAACTGGTAAATTTATTAGCGAAACTGAAACAAGATTGGACATTGTTAATAGTGACACACGACGCTGGGGATCTGTTAGCGATCGCAGACCGTTGCTGGACACTCAACCACGGCGAACTAGAATCAGTAGACCCAAAGTCACTAGAATCTAAAGTTAAAGAACCTCTACCAACGGTGTGAGAAAGAGCAGGGGGACAAGGGGACACAGAGAAAAACTATGCCCCATGTCTCATACCAAATGACAAATGACAAATGACAAATGAAAAATTGCCTGAAATGGCAGAAATCTGGCAGCAAACTCTCAATTGGCAACCAACTCTTCAACAACAAGCGCAATTCCAAAAGCTTTATGAGTTAATCCTAGAAGGTAATCGCCAACTCAATTTAACTCGGATCGTTGATCCCCAAGAGTTTTGGGAAAAACATCTTTGGGATTCTTTGCGAGGAATTGTACCCCTGTTATCAGGAAATTTCTCCCCTGCTTCCCCTACTATCATCGATATTGGTACAGGTGCAGGTTTTCCAGGTATTCCCGTAGCAATTACTGTAACTAATTGCCCAATTACTCTTCTCGATTCCACTCGGAAAAAAATTACTTTTATCGACAATATATTAAGTGAAATTGCCCTTACCAATGCCAAAACTCTTGTTGGTAGAGCGGAAGAAATCGGTCAGCACCCCCAACATCGACTAGGTTATGATATTGCATTGATCCGTGCTGTAGGAGCAGCCTCTGTCTGTGCAGAATATACCCTACCACTGCTCAAACAGGGAGGTTTAGCTATAATTTATCGCGGTAATTGGACAAAGGATGAAACAGCTGCTTTAAAGAATGCTGTGAACCAGTTGGGTGGCGTTATTGAATCAATCAAACAATTTACGACACCCCTGAGTCACAGCATCCGCCACTGTGTGTATTTGCGTAAGGTAGCTACCACTCCAGCTAATTTTCCTCGTGCTGTAGGTGTACCGACTCAAAAGCCTCTTTGAGGGGTAAGTGCGAGAAAAAAGACTAAGTATTAGCCCTAATTCCCAAAAATATACCAAGTGCCATTACTCGGTCGCCAAACTGCGAAGTCATTCCTAATAGAGAAATCATAATTGCCAGGGGCAGGAATATCACCACCAACGCCCCATTGTCTAGTAACTGCTACACCTGTAGAACTGTTAATTACATACCAAGTCCCATCACTTGGTCGCCAGACTGCATAATCAGTTCTACCATCATTATCGTATTTGCCAGGGGCGGGAACATCACCACCGACGCCCCATTGTCTGGTAACTGCTACACCTGTAGAACTGTTAATTACATACCAAGTCCCATTACTCGGTCGCCAGACTGCATAATCAGTTCTACCATCATTATCATAATCGCCGAGAACAGGAATATCGCCACCGACGCCCCATTGCCTAGTAACTGCTACACCTGTAGAACTGTTAATTACATACCAAGTCCCATTACTCGGTCGCCAAACTGCATAATCAGTTCTACCGTCATTATCGTATCTGCCAGGTGCAGGAACATCACCACCAACGCCCCATTGTCTAGTAACTGCTACACCTGTAGAACTGTTAATTACATACCAAGTCCCATTACTCGGTCGCCAGACTGCATAATCAGTTTTGCGATCGCTATCATAATCGCCGGGAACAGGAATATCGCCACCAACGCCCCATTGTCTAGTAACTGCTACACCTGTAGAACTGTTAATTACATACCAAATACCATCACTTGGTCGCCAGACTGCATAATCAGTTCTACCATCATTATCATAATCGCCAGGAACGGGAATATCGCCACCTACACCCCATTGTCTAGTAACTTGAGCTTGTGCTTTAAAATTTACAATTCCAAGAAGCAATGGAACAGTTAAAGCAACCGTTAATAATTTGCAACTAATCTTCATGAGAACATCCTCCTTATAATCAAATTTAAATTCGACATTTAAAGAAAGATTTTAAATTTCATGTATTGTGATGATTAAATCCGAAATTGCAATTTTATATAAATTTTGTCAATATAAATAATTTAGCACTATACAGGTAAGATTAATTACAAGATTTATTGAGATATATTCTTATTTTTAACGTAAAATCAAGCTATATTAAATCTCAAAAAATAAAAAAAATACCTGCAATAATTGAAGAAAACTAATTATTAAAAGCAATAATTTTAAAAAGATGAATAAGCTGATGCGCGTCTAAAGTATATAAACACTCTTGATGGTCGTTCACTGAAGTCATCAGGTAAATGTACAAATTAAATGCGTAATACCAATTTAATGTGAAGTTGCACATATCTTGATCCTCCTTAATCCCCCCAATATATTGGCTACGGTGTACACACAAGTCTTGCCGCAACCAATGAATCTCGCTGTGTGTTCTATCCCGCCTCGGAATCAATTCCGAGTCTCATAGCCCAAGTCCGCTGAAAGTGGACTTTCGCTATCAGCCCTGAACTTCAGTTCTGGGCGGGATGTCAGTGAGTGTAACAGTTTCACTCTCACAAAAACGTGGGTAGAGGCTGTTGGATTATCAAAATCAAAAAACTGGCAACAGAAACAATATTCTGTCGCCAATTTTTAAGCGCCTATAGCAATCCTATCTGATTTGTGAAAATTCTCAGTATCCAGATCCCCGACTTCTTTAAGAAGTCGGGGATCTAACTTTTCACGAATGATTTAGGATTGCTATATAATCCTAAATTGTTGTCTGGTGTTCAGGCAAATTTACTTGCTGCTGCAAACCGCTTGTTAATCTCATCCCAATTAACCACGTTCCACCAAGCATCTAAATAATCAGCACGCCGATTCTGGTAATTGAGATAATATGCATGTTCCCATACATCATTACCCAGGATGGGATATTTACCTGCACTTAGGGGAGTATCTTGATTAGCTGTAGTTGTCACTTCTAACTTACCATCTTTGTTACGTACTAGCCAAACCCAACCACTACCGAAACGACCAGCACCAGCTTCGTTAAACTGTTTTTTGAAAGCTGCAAAAGAGCCAAAACTTTGATTAATTGCAGAGGCTATATTTCCTGTGGGTTCTCCCCCGCCTTTTGGCTTCATAATTTGCCAGAACATTGAGTGGTTGACATGACCACCGCCATTATTGCGTACTGTTCGACGGATATCTTGTGGTACTTTGTCAAGTTTCTGCAATAGTTCTTCAACAGTTTTACCTTTGAGTTCTGGATGTTTTTCTAAGGCTGCATTCAGGTTTTTTACATAAGTTGCGTGGTGTTTGTCGTGGTGAAATTGCATCGTTTTGGCATCGATGTGTGGTTCTAGGGCTTCGTAGGCATAAGGTAAAGGCGGTAGTTGGATAGCCCCTGTTGTATTTGCTGTTATATTTGGTGTTGTATTTGGTGTTGCAGTATTTTCATTAGGAGATTTCTCTGCCAATGCACAAGCATCTAATGCAAAAGCACCCGCACCTGCTGTGAGTAAAAACAAGAAATGGCGTCGATTAATAGTCATATAAGTTTTTGCAGCTAATCCATTAAATCTCTATTGCAGTTTTTATTTTCTTAGATTTTGGCTAAGAAAAATTGTTAATTGTGATTATTTCTGGCAGTTTAAGAAACTATTTACAATACTTATAATATTAAGTACTAACATTCAAAACGTTATGTATTTTTATTTAAACTATCTTTTTACAACTAATCATAGGTTCGCACCCAACCACCAAAAAATAAACTCCGTCGCCACATAGATTTTTATCAATAACGCACTGAAAAAATTTGTTCAACAGTTAGATTTAAATCTGGAAATGTTGGGGACTCTATACGGTCGTCTCTTCTAAACTGTTTACCACGATATTCACCCTCATCACTTAAAGAGTAAATTGTGATTGTTGGCTGTTTGGGGTCGCCTATCAATTCCTTGCTACCCAAAGCAGCATAATCCACAATCCAATATTCTTGAATACCCATTTCTTCATAATCGGCAAACTTTTTATGATAATCATCTCTCCAGTTAGTACTGACAACTTCAATCACTAATGGAATTGAAGCTGGTTTACTAAGGATAGATTGTTTCTCCCATAATGGTTCATTACCCAAGTTAGAAAAATTAATTAATAAAACATCAGGATAGTATCCTGACATTTTCTTTTCTGGCTTCACTGTAACGGTTTTAGGTATACCGTAATTAAGTTTAAGACGAAGACACTCATACCCTAATATCATTGTTAAAAATGCTACTATTTGCTCGTGTTTCCCTGATGGTGGCGGCATTTGAATAATATCTCCATCGTGTAATTCATAACGAATGTTTTCCGGTTGTGTTTCTAAAAACTCTAAATATTCATCAAAGGTAAATAGTTTTTGTAGTGATTGAATCATTATTTCATCCTGATTATGGATATAAACTACTTCTCACTGCTGTAACCTGAAAATTAAGAGTTAACGGGGTGTAGCGGCCAAAGGTGAAAATAAATCGGCATGGACGCGCCAAGGTTCTTACTCAGCAATAGATACAGCAAATTTTCGCTATTTAATTAACAAATGACCGCGATCGCAAACGCAAGGTCAGAGTTACAGTCAAACATTGGATTAACGGCGGTGTGTTGACATCTTCACCGAACTAAAGGCGCGGTGATTCTGGAGTAATGAGTAATAAGTAATGAGTAAATACCCATTTTTCATCCACTCATTACTCATTACTCCTTACTCATTACTTTAAAGCATTGCGTGAAGCACGGGGCTTCTCTACGAGACGCTTCGCGAACAGACCCAAATATGTGATGATTCATTCTGGATGCGATCGCTAACCTATCCCTCGCCACCAATTACAGCGATTGACCCTACACCCCGTTACAGCGATCGCACACAAAACAATTATATTTTACACTCCGAAGCGCTTATAATATTCTGTCCCCAGTTTTGGGATCGAATACAAACAAGTAATCTAAATCGATCTGTAGAGAAAGGCGATCGCCTGGACGAAGACGCACATCACCGCCTACCTGAATATTCAACATCACCGCCGAACCAGGTAAACCAGCACGAATCAAAGTTTCTCTACCCAAAGGTTCTACAACTTTCACTTCAACTAATAATAATTCTGAATTTTGAGTGCTGTTATCGGTAGCGGGGCCTTCAACCTGTTCTGAGCCAGTGTTTATTTTTATATGTTCTGGACGAATCCCTAAATCATAACTGTGTCCTTGACGCAACTGTAATTTTTCATTTACAACTGCTGGAATTGCTAATAACTGTCCACTCACATCAAAACTATTATTTTGATAAATTGCAGGCAAAATATTCATTGGCGGACTGCCTAAAAAACTTGCCACCATCTGATTAGCAGGACTTGCATAAATACTTTGGGGATCGCCGATTTGTTGAATTCGTCCGCGATTGAGTACGACAATTTTATCAGCCAAAGTCATCGCTTCAACTTGGTCGTGGGTAACGTAAATAGTTGTAATTCCTAATTCTTGATGTAACTGTTTCAATTCTGCCCTGGTATCATCGCGCAATTGGGCATCTAAATTAGATAAAGGTTCATCAAGTAAAAATACTTGGGGTTCACGAGCGATCGCTCTCCCTAATGCTACTCTTTGTTGCTGTCCCCCGGAAAGTTGTTTCGGTTTACGATCTAGCAAGTGATCCAGAGAAAGCGATCGCGCCACATTCATCACTCGTTCTTGAATGATTTTTCGGTCAACCTTACGCATTTGCAAGCCAAAGCCGATGTTTTCCGCCACACTCATGTGAGGATAGAGAGCATAGTTTTGGAACACCATCGCCACATCTCGTTGTCTGGCTGGGATATTATTTACCAAGCGATCGCCAATAAAGAGTTTGCCAGATGTAGCGGTTTCTAAACCTAGCGATCGTTCGCAAAATTGTAGATTTACCACAACCCGATGGCCCAACTAAAACCCAAAACTCGCCATCAGGGATTTCAAAGGTAATATCCTCAATAGCAGTGACATTATTGAATCTACGTTTAATATCTTCTAGACGAACGTTTGCCATTATCTGATGAAAGTTAATAGTTAGGAGTTAGGAGTTAGGAATTTTAAGTTTTGAGTTTTGAGTTTTAAATTAAAAACCTCTTTAACTCATAACTAATAATTTTTAACTCATAACTGCGTCCAAGCTGGGTGAGAAAGTAAAGAAGCAAAAACTCGTACTCCCCGAAGTTGATTAGAAAGGGGTAAGTGACCTTTAGGCGCACTCAAATCCCAGGTAAACTCGTTAGGGTATCGCGTCCAGTTATTACCTGCTTTCCAGCCAATTTTCGGCCAGAAATTCTCCCAATTTTTACCCAAACTTAACCAGATTTCTCGCTGCACTGAAAAACCAAATTTACCTTCGGAGTGAACTAACCAGAGATTGTTAATGGTTTGCAAGTCAACAGCCGAGGTATTTTCTACCTCAGTAAAGTACAACCATTTTCGTTGTACAGCCGTTGGCCCTGATAATTCGCACATTTTTTCGATGGTGACGCGATCGGCTGCTTGGAAGTCTTGAGCAGCCAATAGCTGTTGCAAAGAATTGTAGTTAATCCCGCACTCTGATTTTAGAGGTACAATTCCTTCAGGAAAACAGGAGCGCAAAAATTCTTTGACTTGAGGTGCATCAGAACTGTAAAGGACTTGGTAAGCTTTGCCATCAATCCAAGTCGCTGGGTTCTCACGTCGTTCCAGTAAAAATTCCATCAACACGTCTAATCCCTCATTACCCAACTCAGCTAACTGTGGGATTATCTGCTGTTGGACTTTTTCAGACCCAGCGATTAACGGTTGTCGGAGGGAGTCGATGTCATTTGCAGGGCCTGATAAAATCATTGGGTCTGTCATGCCATTCTTGTGTTAACGGTCAGTGAAAGAGCGGTAAGCTATCGGGCATTCTCTAAAGTGAAGCACTGATAGCGAAAAGTAGTTTACTATTTTTGATCGTACAAAATTGCGATCGCTTCACTGAAATCTCACACTTAATCCCCAAATAATGTACAAGGGGAATAGGGGGAAAATCTGTGCCTTCTGGCTTGGTGAACAAAAGACATAGCAAAATATACAAGCCTGCCACATAAGATTTTTTGAATAGCAGCGTATCGATTAGGAGTGTGTGAACGATGTACGAAAAGATTACCCCCCCGCAGCCGGAGCAAAAATCACCTTCAAAAATGGTGAACCAATCGTACCGGACAATCCAATTATCCCCTTTATTCGCGGCGACGGCACAGGTATAGACATCTGGCCTGCTACCCAAAAAGTTCTCGATGCTGCGGTAGCTAAAGCATATAAGGGTCAGCGTCAAATTAGCTGGTTTAAGGTTTACGCTGGAGACGAAGCTTGTGATTTATACGGTACTTATCAGTATTTACCTCAAGACACTCTCACAGCAATTGAAGAATATGGTGTAGCTATTAAAGGGCCTTTGACTACTCCCATTGGCGGGGGAATTCGTTCTTTAAATGTGGCGCTGCGACAAATTTTTGACTTGTATGCTTGCGTGCGTCCTTGCCGTTACTATGCAGGTACGCCCTCACCCCACAAAAATCCCGAAAAGCTGGATGTAATTGTTTATCGGGAAAATACGGAAGATATTTATTTAGGCATTGAGTGGCGACAAGGTAGCGAAATCGGCGATCGCTTAATTAAAATTCTCAATGAAGAATTAATCCCCGCCACCCCAGAACATGGGAAAAAACGCATCCCTCTTGATTCTGGTATTGGCATCAAACCCATCAGCAAAACTGGTTCTCAGCGCCTAGTCAGACGTGCCATCAAACACGCCTTGCTATTGCCCAAAAACAAACAACAAGTGACTTTGGTGCATAAGGGCAACATCATGAAGTACACCGAAGGCGCTTTCCGCGACTGGGGTTATGAATTAGCAACCAGCGAATTTCGCCAAGAAACTGTCACTGAACAAGAATCTTGGATTTTGAGTAACAAGGAAAAAAATCCCAATATTTCCTTGGAAGAAAACGCCCGCCAGATTGAGCCTGGATTTGATAATCTTACCCCAGATAAGAAAGCGCAAGTTGTCAAGGAAGTCGAAACTGTTCTTAACACAATTTGGGCAACCCACGGCGATGGCAAATGGAAAGAGAAAGTTTTGGTGAATGACCGAATTGCTGACAGTATTTTTCAACAAATCCAAACCAGACCGGATGAGTATTCGATTTTGGCGACGATGAACTTGAACGGCGATTATTTGTCTGATGCTGCTGCTGCCATTGTTGGGGGATTGGGAATGGGGCCAGGAGCAAATATTGGTGATTCTAGTGCCATATTTGAAGCTACCCACGGCACTGCACCCAAACACGCTGAGCTTAGATCGGATTAATCCTGGTTCAGTGATTTTGTCTGGTGTGATGATGCTGGAATTTTTGGGTTGGCAAGAAGCCGCAGACCTAATTAAGAAAGGTTTAAGCGATGCGATCGCAAATAGTCAAGTCACCTACGATTTAGCCCGGTTGCTAGAACCGCCAGTTGAACCCTTAAAATGTTCTGAATTTGCCGACGCAATTATTCAGCATTTTGGTTAAGTCTATAGCAATCCTATCTGAGTTGTAAAAATCCGCGATGTCCAGATCCCCGATTTCTCAAAGAAATCGGGGATCTAACTTTTCACGAAATATGTGTATTGATCCCCCTAAATCCCCCTTAAAAAGGGGGACTTTGAGAAAGCTTTAACAATTTCTATTTGCTAGGTCAGTATTTTTACTAAATCAACCATTTTAAAAAAGCAAAAGCTTCTTTTATTTGCAAAAAACACCAAAATGAGAAAGCAAACTGGGGTTTGAGTAAGTCAAATGGCATTTTGAGAAAGCAAAAGCTTCTTTTACTTACAGAAAACATCAAAATGAGAAAGCAAACTGGGGTTTGAGAAAGTCAAAGCTTCTTTTACTTGCGGAAAACACCAAAATGAGAAAGCAAACTGGGGTTTGAGAAAGTCAAAGCTTCTTTTACTTACGGAAAACACCAAAATGAGAAAGTAAACTGGGGTTTGAGAAAGTCAAAGCTTCTTTTGAGAAAGTAATTGCGGATTTTGCTTATTGAATTTAGTCCGAATATGAAGTTTAGATAAAATTATTGAAAAAATTAGTCAAAAAACAAAGTCTCCGGCTTTTCTAAAAAGTCGGAGATTTTTTTGGGGCATTGCCCTATAAAGTTTCCGTTATTCGGATTTAGAGTTATCGAGAACTCGGCGCAAGTTCTCGATTAATTCGGATTTCACCCAATCGGTAATTTCTTTAACTGTGATTTTGCTAATTTATCAGGTGCGATCGCTCCATTTTCTGTAATGATGGCTGTAATCAACTCAGCTGGGGTGACATCAAAAGCTGGGTTGTAAAAATCTACACCAGCAGGTGTGAGAATAGTATCGCCAACTTGATAGATTTCTGTTGGTTCGCGTTCTTCAATGGGAATTTGGCTACCATCAGCTAATTCAAAATCAACGGTGGAAAGAGGTGCAGCGACAAAGAAAGGGATATTATGTGCTTTAGCTGCGATCGCAACACTATATGTACCAATTTTATTAGCAGTGTCGCCATTAGCAGCAATGCGATCGGCACCCACAACTACAGCATGAATCAAACCCTGTTTCATGCAATGGGCTGCCATATTATCAGTAATTAATGTAACTGGAATACCTTCTTGCACACATTCCCAAGTGGTGAGTTTTGCACCTTGCAAGCGGGGACGGGTTTCGTCGGCAAATAAACGTTCTAAACGTCCTTCTCTCCAAGCGGAACGCACAACACCCAAAGCAGTGCCATAACCAGCAGTAGCTAATGCCCCAGCGTTGCAGTGAGTAAGCAAAGTCAGCTTTTCTGGAGTATTGGGTAAGACTGCCAAACCATTGTCACCAATCGCCTGACAGGTTTGCAAATCTTCACTATTGATTGCTTGGGCTGTTTGGAAAAGGGTTTGCTTGATGTCTTCTACTGTTCCCAGCGTTTCGTAGGCGGCTTTCAGCATCCGGCTAATTGCCCAAAATAAATTTACCGCCGTGGGACGAGTAGAACGCAACAACTGGGCTACTTTATCTAAGTTTTGCAGAAATTCGTGGCGATCGCTAGTCTCAATTTCTCTAGCACCAAGATACATTCCATAAGCCGCAGCCACTCCAATTGCTGGCGCACCTCGCACAATCATAGTTTTAATCGCCCGTGCCATATCTTCACTGCGGTGAATTTCCACAAATGTATATTCGTTTGGTAAGCGGGTTTGATCAATTAGTGACACTGAGTCATTGTGCCAAATAACGGGATAAACCTGGTTTGTGGAAGGTGTCATAGAAAAAGGTCGTTAGTAAAGGATCAGTATAAGTAATAAGTAATAAGTAATGAGTAAATACCCATTTTTCATCCACTCATTACTCATTACTCATTACTTTAAAGCATTGCGTGAAGCACGGGGCTTCTCTACGAGACGCTTCGCGAACAGACCCAAATATGTGGTGAATGATTACTTAATATTTATTTATTTAATTTCCTGCTTAACTGTCTTAACTGTCCTTGCATTCTTATTAAAAAAGTGGGAGGATATTTCGCTAAAGGATTTATATATAAATGCTTTTGTCCTATTTGCCCTAACTCCATGCCGAATCTACATTGGATAAAAAGTTGATTTAATTACTCAAATACTTTGAAAAAAAACTATGAAACGTCTTGTCATTTGCTGTGATGGAACTTGGCAACAATTAACAAGTCTTTACCCAAGTAATGTTGTTAAGTTAGCTCAATCCGTGAAATCGATTGCTAGTGACGGCGTTACACAAATCGTCTTTTATGATGAGGGCATTGGAACCGAGGGTCAAAAGGTTTTAGGCGGAGCTACCGGACTAGGAATCGATAGAAATATAGAAGATTGCTACCGATTTCTTAGTCTCAATTATGTTTCTGGTGACGAAATCTATTTATTCGGCTTCAGTCGTGGTGCTTACACAGTTAGAAGTTTAGCTAGCATGATCTATTGCTCTGGTCTTCTAGATCGCCCCCATGTTACTAAAGCACATGAAGCCTACGAGCTTTACCGTAACCGAAATATTAAACCCAAAGATAATGTAGCAGTAGAATACCGTCAAGCTTATGGCGATCGCGTCCCTATCACCTTACTCGGTTGTTTTGACACCGTTGGTGCCCTTGGTATTCCTGGGATACCAGCCTTTAGTAGGTTAAGTAAACAGCTTAATATGCGCTACAGATTCCATGACACTACTTTAAACAAATGTGTTCAGAATGCATTGCACGCGATGGCGATTGACGAAATCCGTGAAATCTTTGATGTCACTCCCATGAAAAAGCATCCTGATGCTGAAAAACAGCGGGTGATTCAAAAGTGGTTTCCAGGCGTACACGGTTGCGTTGGCGGTGGAACCGAAGAAAATAGTGGGTTATCAGATGCTGCCTTACAGTGGATGATTGATTCCATCGGTGAACTAGGATTAGGGCTTGACTTAGATCCAAATGTGATTCCGACAGGCATCAACCCTAATTATGAATGTGATTTTAAGAACGATGCTGGATTCTTTAAATTAGCAGGAATTAAGTTTCGTGAGGTCAGCGATGTCATTGAAGACCTTCATGAAAGTGCGATCTACCGTTTGAAAAGCCGCAAGGACTATCGACCAAAAAATCTACAAAAGATTATTTCCAAACTGAAATAACTTGAATTAATTTGGGTAATTGCAGCAGATAAATTTAGGATGCGTTGAATACATAATTGCAAAAAATAAGGTAAAAAATTATGAGTGGAAAAAGAGATACATCTAAAGATGGCTTAGGTAACAAAATTCAAACATTAGTTTTAACAAACTTTAAACCGATTTGGAAACTTCTACAAAGTAACGAATCTATAAAGCGTAAAGTTAACAAAACTCTACTCAATAGTCTCATCTACAAAATTCCGACTCGTCCTAATGCCTACAGTATGATGACTCTAGATGAGTATATTCCTGATACTAAAATTCCTAAGAAAACTGATGCTTATACTTCCTGGGAATCACTCAACGATCGCACTTATACCGGACGACATCTACCACCCGATCCCAAGTTAAACGCTGAGGGCAACTTACCCAAAGTTGAAGACTTAGCTATCTTATTCCGTAAAAGAGATGGTAAAACCATTTATTCTACCAAATCAACTATGCTGTTTCCCTATTGGGTGCAGTGGTTTACTGATAGTTTTCTCCGCCTCGATCACTACAATAAATTCAAAAATACTTCCAACCATGAAATTGATTTGTGTAATGTTTATGGTTTAACCAGAAAACAAACACACCTTTTAAGAAGCTTTAAAGGAGGTAAACTCAAATCTCAAAAGCTTCAGCGCCAAGATGGTGTAGAAGAAGAATATCCCTTATTTTATTATGCCGATCCAGCGCAGGGTAAAGTTGACGCTCAATTTGAGGGTCTTTATGAACCTGTCAATGATGAAAAAAGACAGCCCGTAGAAAAAAAACAATATCTGTTTGCGATGGGAGTAGAACGAGCAAATGTGCAAATCGGCTATGTCATGCTCAATACTCTATGTTTTCGGGAGCATAATCGTCTTTGCGATGAATTAGCAAACAATTATCCAGATTGGGATGATGAACGCCTCTTTCAAACCGCGAGAAATATTCTCATGGCGATTATTCTCAAAATCATTATGGAGGAGTACATTAACCACATAACTCCTTATCACTTTAAGTTGTTTGCCGATCCTGAAGCTTTCACTAAGGAAAGTTGGCATCGTCCTAATTACATGGCAATTGAGTTTGACTTTGTTTATCGCTGGCATAGTGCGATTCCAGAAACTTTTAAATATAACGGGAAACCAACCCATATTGCTGCATCTCTGTGGAACAACAAGATGTTCATCGATCAAGGTTTGGGAGCATTAATGGAGGAAACTTGTTCCCAAGCAGGTACAAAAATTGGTTTATTCAACACGCCTGATATATTGGTTGAATTAACCGAGTTACCCGCGATTAAATTAGGACGGCAACTGCAATTAGCAAGCTACAACGATTATCGCCAATTGTGTGGTTTCCCCAGAGTGACGAGATTTGAGCAAATTAGCGGCGATAAATTTGTTCAAGAGAAACTCAAAGAATTATATGGTCATGTTGATAATATTGAGTTCTTTGTGGGACTTTACGCCGAGGATGGGCGGAAAAATTCAACTATTCCTTCCCTAGTAGCACGCTTAATAGGGATTGATGCCTTTTCTCAAGCGCTAACTAATCCTTTACTATCACCCAATATCTTCAATGAAAAGACTTTTTCTCCTGTGGGTTGGAAAATAATTCAAAATACCAACACAGTCTCAGATTTAGTTAATCGCAACGTTCCGCCATCAGGTAAAAAGTACAAAGTTACTTTTGACCTTCAATAAACATTGGTTTTTAGTGCGATCGCTCATTGGTGTCACTCGAAGCTGACTGGACAATACTGCAAACAAGCTAGCGATCGCAGCTTGGAACAAACTCAATTTATTAATTAATCTTGCTTTCAAAAGAAATGAAACTATTTACCGAATACCCAGAAAAAGACGAAGCCAAATATTGTGCTCTCATGAGTGAGCTAGTCAAAAAGAACATGGAAAATCTTTACGGAGGTGAGAAGAAAAAAACTGCAAAGAGAGATACCCACTCTAAAACTAACGCTGCTGTACAAGGAACTCTAGAAATCTTTGACTTTGATGAAGCCACAATTAAGCAGGAATTAAGCAAACGCACCTCATTAACTGAAGCTCAACTTCAAGCCATTTCTCTAAAACAAGGTTTATTTGCCCAACCCAAGCAATATCCGGTTTGGCTACGATTTGCAAATGGTGCGTTTTCAGTCAAGAATGATTATGAAGGGGATACGCGCTCCATGTCCGTAAAAGTGATAGGGGTAGAAGGAGAAAGACTACCGCAAAGTCACGAGTTAAAAACCCAAGATATTATTGTCCACAATACTGAATTCTTTTTTGTTAGAACCATTAAAGACTTCCACAGCTTTTTTATGGCGGTTTATCGAGCAGGGCTGTTTCCGCTTTTTAAGCTGTTGGTGCTTTTTTGGCTAAAGTTGCATCCCTACGAATCCACTCTTTTGCAAACTAGTTTCAAACGTTTTCCCAAGAGTTTGCTCACAGAACGCTATTGGAGTGCTTCAGCGTATTCTTTAGGACTCAAATCTGATTTTGCTCCATCCCAACCAGGTCGAGTTCCTGTAGAATATCCGGTTGTGATTAAATATGCATTTACTCCAGTTTCCAGTCAACTACCTCATCAACAACTTCCTCTCGAATCTAGACCAGAAAGTGAGCTTCAGCGTGCCAAAGCTTCAGATTCAGAGGACAACTATTACCGAGATGATATCATTCAAGCTTTAGCAAAGCCTGATGCTGAATATTGTTGGGACTTTCAAATTCAATTTCAAACTAGCCCAGAAATGTCTATTGATGATACCACCATTGTTTGGAGTGAAAAGGAATCACCCTTCATTACAGTTGGTCGCCTAACAGTTAAGCATCAGAAAGTTAATTCTGCTAAAGATAATGACTTTGGAGAAAATCTCAGTTTTTCGCCTGGAAATGGTCTAGCAGTGCATCGTCCAGTCGGTGCAATCAATCGGTTACGCAGCATTGTTTATCCTATCGTTGCTAATGACCGTCATCAAAAACGAGGAGTCAAATACCAGGAACCAACTGTCTGACTTTCAATAGACTAAAACGACAGGTTTGCAAATCTTCAGCAATGTATATTCGTTTGTTAAGCGCGTTTGATCGATTAGTGACACAGTTAATACCATTTTGGATTTTAGATTTTATACCAGTTTAAAAAAAGAATGCGACAAATAGACCATTTGTAGAGACGCGATTCATCGCGTCTTCACCCAAGGATGTGTTGCAATCATTAATTGAATTGGTATTAGATTTTAGATTTTGAAACATCCATTGGATAAGTGTTTCAGTTTTCCATCTGTCGCAATCATTTTTCAAATTGGTATAACTACTAAAAAATCAAAAAAAATAGAGCAGTTGCATTGTAATACAACTGCTCTAAAAATTACTGAGATAGATATTTACTCTACCTATCCACAGACCCCATAATTACGTCAACACTGCCGAGAATCACCACAATATCTGCAACCTTCATCCCGCGCAGTAAATGTGGAACAATTTGGAGATTGTTGAAATCTGCGGCGCGAATCTTCCAACGTGCAGGGAAGACGTTATCATCGCCAACCAAATAAATTCCCAATTCACCTTTGCCACTTTCTACACGGGCGTAGATTTCACCCTTGGGAATCTTAAAAGTGGGGGAAACTTTTTTACCGATGAATTGGTAATCAAATGCGTCCCACTCAGATTTTTTACCTGCGGCTAAACGCTTCGCTTCCAGATTTTCGTAAGGGCCGCCAGGAAGTCCTTTAATTGCTTGGCGAATAATCTTCACAGATTCGCGCATTTCCCGCATCCGCACTACGTAACGGGCAAAGCAATCACCAGCAGTTTCCCACTGCACATCCCAGTCGAAATCGTCGTAACATTCGTAATGGTCAACTTTCCGCAAATCCCATTGCACGCCAGATGCGCGTAACATTGGGCCAGAAAGTCCCCAGTTAATTGCTTCTTCTCGCGTGATAGTACCAATACCCTCAACACGCCGCCGGAAGATGGGGTTATCTGTTACCAAGCGTTCGTACTCATCAACTTTTGGCAATAAATAGTCGCAGAATTCCAGACACTTATCTACCCAACCGTAAGGTAAATCGGCTGCTACTCCACCAACACGGAAGTAGTTATTATTCACCATCCGATAACCTGTGGCAGCTTCCCACAAATCATAAATCATCTCCCGTTCCCGGAACTGGTAGAAGAAGGGAGTTTGTGCGCCTACGTCAGCGAGGAAGGGGCCAAACCATAGCAAGTGGTTAGCAATGCGGTTCAACTCCAGCATGATGACGCGGATGTAGCTAGCGCGTTTGGGGACAGCGATACCTGCAAGCTTTTCTGGGGCGTTAACAGTGACAGCTTCGTTGAACATTCCCGCCGCGTAGTCCCAGCGACTAACGTAAGGGACGTACATTACATTAGTGCGGTTCTCAGCAATTTTTTCCATTCCTCGGTGCAAATAGCCGATGACCGGTTCACAGTCAACAACATCCTCGCCATCCAGAGTCATGATTAGCCGCAGAACCCCGTGCATCGAGGGGTGGTGTGGCCCCATGTTTAGCACCATTGGTTCAGTGCGGGTTTCTAGTCTGGTCATAGATTTCGTGTTCTCCGTTCGTGAAAATATTGAATTCAACCGCGCAGATGCCAACTAGACCCAATTTATCTTGTTTGTCAAGCCAAAGTAAGGGTTGTGGGAAGAGAGATTTGATTTGATGTTTAATTTTGTTGCACTTCTTCAACTATTATATGGAAGCTCGATATCCACTTAATTAAGGCATCGAATTTTTTTATCTCATGGTGCTGGGAGAACGGGGTAAAAGAAGATGCGTTTTCTCAATGATAACTATTGACTTCTGAGTTTCTACGTAAGCTATAGAGATATTGTGTCAGCTATATTACAGTTTTATAAGGCTGACACATATTTATGGCTTTCAATCAAGAGCGTTTTGATCGGCTAATTCAGAAGTTAGAAGTTTTTGCTAACAAACAACCGCATCTTTATAAATTGCACGTTGCTTTTTTGGCTACCTTGGGCTACGCATATATATTTTTGGTTCTAGCTGTAACCTTGACTCTGCTGGTAAGTATTATCTTTTTGATGCTGAACGCTCAGTCAGTTAATGCGTCATCTTTGAAAGGTGTTATATTTTTGCTGGTGTTTGCATTAGTGTTAGTGCGATCGCTTTGGGTTTCTTTTCCCCCGCCTACAGGTTTACCACTGCAACCCAAAGATGTACCCAATCTCTATTCTTTAACCAACGAAATCTCATCAAAACTGAAAGCTCCACGGTTTCATCACATTCTGCTGACCAACGATTTTAATGCAGCAGTTGTCCAAAGACCACGCTTAGGTTTGCTGGGATGGCAGCAAAATTACTTAATTGTGGGTCTACCGCTCATGCTAGCACTACCACCCGAACAATTTCGTGCCGTATTAGCTCATGAACTAGGACATTTATCAGGAAATCACAGCCGTTTTAGTGGTTGGATTTATCGCCAACGCGAAACATGGTATCGCATTATTAAAGGGCTAGGACAAGGTGGAAATGAAGTATCGTCGTTAATCTTTGAACGATTTTTGACATGGTACAGCCCCTTTTTTAATGCCTATTCTTTTGTGTTGGCACGGATGGATGAATATGAAGCAGATAGATGTGCCCTTGAGCTAACGGGAGAACAAAATGCTGCTGAAGCTTTGATAAATGTGGAGGTCAAAGCTAGATTTCTAGAAAGATATTTTTGGTCTAGCATCTATAAACAAGTTGAAACAGAAATCGAACCACCAAAAATGACTTATATGGCTATGCAACAGGCTTTAAGTCAGAGACTTCATCAGGAAATAACAAGTAGTTATTTAATGGAAGCTTTAACAAAAGAAACTAATAATGCTGATACTCATCCTTGCCTAACAGATAGACTAAAAGCCTTGGGATACATCTTCAATCCTCAGCAGGAATTAGCTATATTTGCACCAATTGAAATCAGTGCTGCTCAGAAACTATTGGGAAATAGGTTAGAAAAATTTATCGCACATTTTAGTCAAACTTGGCGAGAAGAAATAGCAACACCTTGGCGACAAAAATATGCTGATCTTCAACAATCAATAGCTACTTTAAAAGATTTAAATCAAAAAGCAAAAACACAACAGCTAACTTTAGATGAAGCTACTCAACGGGCATTTTTGACATTTGAGTTTGAGGGTGAAGAAGCGGTTATACCACTATTACAAGAAATTATTCATCGTGATGCTCACCACGCCTCAGCTAATTATTTACTAGGTCAAATATTACTAAATAAACAGGATAAAACCGGAATAGAATACATTGAGAGAGCAATAGAACAAGACTCAAGTATAGTTATAGAAGGTTGTCAGACAATTTGCTATTTTCTTCAACAACAAGGAAAAATTAAGGAAGCAAAATCTTATCAAGAACGTGCCGTAAATTATCATGAATTAATTTTAAAAGCACAGGAAGAACGTTCCAGTGTCAGAGAAAAGGATAAACTTGAATCTCATACTGTTTCAGATATAGAGGTAAATAAGCTTCGTCAGCAGTTTTCTCATCATCCTGATATAAAAACTGCTTACTTGGTGCAAAAAAATATGCAATTTTTTCCTGAAAAACCATTTTACGTTCTAGCTTTGAAGCGAGAAGTGAGCTTTTTAGAAGGTATTCATGAAACAGATCACTCTAAACTTGTGAACAGCTTGTTACAGGAAAACGAATTTCTCGGTAATGTATTCATTTTTATTTTAAATGACTATTTAAATATGGAGAAAAAACTAAAACGGATACCAAATTCCATGATTTACCAAAAAAAAGGTAAAAAATAGCACTACAGATGCTTAAAGCTCAACAATTAAAGCTGACGCTGAGTGTTGATCTGATGATATTTTCTTTTGTATCTTAGTGGTTTAAAACTATTTTTTAGCTAGGAACCACAAAGACACAAACAAAAGAATACATAATTAAAGTTCATCTGTGGTTTTTTGCCCTAAGTCTCATGAATCGTCAGCTAGCTCTTGAAGAACCGATATTTTCTCATCTACCAGTATTACCGCAAGAAGTGATTGCAGGTCTAGCGGTATCTCCAGGAGGTCATTATCTTGATACGACTGTAGGCGGTGGTGGTCATAGTCGCCTAATCTTAGAAGCGGCGGCGGATGTGCGGGTAACGGCAATTGACCAAGATGAGGATGCTTTAGCAGCAGCGAGGAAAGAATTAGCAGAGTTTGGCGATCGCGTACAATTTATTCATCGCAATTTTGCTGACTACGAATTTCCCCCCAACACTTTCGATGGTATCTTAGCCGATTTGGGGGTAAGTTCTTACCATTTAGATCAAGCAGAAAGGGGTTTCAGCTTTCGCCAAGCTGCAAATTTGGATATGCGAATGGATCGGGGGCGATCGCTAACTGCTGCCGATGTAATTAATAATTGGGATGAAGCAGAATTAGCAGATATTTTCTTTAAGTACGGTGAAGAGAGATTATCGCGGCGCATTGCCAGACGTATTATAGAACGGCGACCATTGCACACGACTACAGAATTGGCTGAAGCGATCGCTTCTTCTGTTCCTCCCAAATACCGTTATGGAAGAATTCACCCCGCTACCCGTGTTTTTCAAGCTCTGCGAATTGTCGTCAACGATGAGTTAAAATCCTTAGAAACCTTTTTGGATAAAGCCCCAAATGCCCTTGTCCCTGGCGGCAGAATTGCAATTATCAGTTTCCACAGTTTGGAAGACCGTCCGGTGAAGCATGGTTTAAGAAATTCACCTTTATTAAAAGTATTGACAAAAAAGCCGATTATTGCCCAAGAAGAGGAAATTAGTCAGAATCCGCGATCGCGATCGGCCAAACTGAGAATAGCCCAAAAGCTGCTGTAACTACAACGCAGCGTTAAACACCTCCATCTCAACGATCTGCTAATCTAGCGTTGTTGAAGAGTGAAAAAATAATAGATGGACATTAGTAATCTGTTTACAGCAGGTGGCGTGGTCATGTGGCCTCTGCTGGCATTTTCTTTGTTAGGGGTAGCGCTAATTATCGAACGCATCATCTTTTGGGTAAAGATAAATAATCGGCAAAACAAGGTGGTGCGAGAAGTGCTACACCTTTATCGTCTTGATAATGTGGTTGGTGCTTTAGATAAATTGCAGAAAAATACTGATTTACCCCTGGCTCGAATTTTTTTAGCAGCTTTAGAATTGGAGGAGCCGACACCAGAGGAATTTCGTTTGGCATTAGAAAGTGAAGCACAAGCCGAAATCCCCTTACTCAAGCGCTCCCAAAATATTTTTGAGACAATTATTGGTCTTGCGCCCCTATTAGGACTTTTAGGAACTGTATTAGGATTAATTAACTCCTTTGCCTCTCTGAATATCGGAGATGTGGGAGGTAGTAAAACAACAGGTGTGACAGCTGGAATTAGTGAAGCTTTAGTATCTACAGCATCAGGGTTGGTAGTGGCAATCTTTACACTATTATTTGCCAATACCTTCCGAGGACTCTACCAGCGGCAGATCGCCTGGATTCAAGAATATGGTGGACAGTTAGAATTACTCTACCGCCGTCGCTACGAAAGAGGAGATAAATCATATCTGCCGAATAAATGAAGCGGAACTGGTAATTGTAAATTAGTAATCGGTAATTGCGATTAGTTCATTATTTGTTACCGATTTTGCTCTAAAACTTTTGACTCTAATAGTATTCTAAAATAACGAACAGCTTTGTTCGCTACAGTTATTGAGGAAATATTCCATGACTATTTGGGTAAATGAGCAAATCGATCCGTCTGGGATGATTCATGCCTGTATTGCCACTTGTAATGAATCTCAAGCCAAAGATTGTCATGATTCATTTCAGAATAATTTGACCGAGAGGCAAAAGGCCTCAGGTTGGATGGCGCGATTGCGGACAGTCGATTCTTGGGATGANAGTGCTNNNGTGAATTCTTTAAAACTCAATTAATTGGGTGCTATAGAAATTAGACTCCATAGCTGAAATATCTTCTGGCAGACATAATCACTTTTGTTATTTTCTGCTTACTCCAACCTGCGTTGCTTTTTTGGGATTTTGATCGAATATATTTCATCTGCGTAGGCGTAGCTAGGCATTGGCATCGCTTGTCTACTACACGCTGTATCTATGCCAATACCCAGAGCGATCGCAACAAATTCCATGAGAACAGGTTAATAAAGGATAAAATTCGGATTAAATTTCTCAAATTATTATTAACTGCTTCCCAAAAAAGTAACATATTATAGAAAAATGATGATTTTTCTTAACTTTTAAGAGGTATCATCTATACCGTAGATTAAATTAAAAAATTTGTATAAGCCGAATCAATTTAGTGAACTATCCCAAAGTTTACACTTCGGAGCAAGCCTGTCCCATTAATTTAGTTGGCGAAACAGGACAAGCGGTTCAAATTTCAATTCATGCTCCCAGTCAATATATCTGTGCCAACTGCGAACGGATATTACCAGATTGGAAACGGCAGCCATTTTTACGAGTAGTGATTGTATTACAACAATCGCGTTATCAATTAGTCGAAAAGACAGCACAAGTAGAGTCAGAGAAAGAACGCTTACGAGAAAAGTTTATGAGATTTGGCTGTGATTTAGCATTTAATCTGCGCGATCGCGGCTATTTAACTGACCTGATTGACCCTCGTACAGGCTATCCTTTACTCTCCCATCCCGGAGCAATTCCCCACGACGATACAGCAGTTGTCAAAGCTTTGCTCAACTATCCAGTAATTAAAAATCAATGCCGTGTGTTAGTTCATCCCGATTGGGGTGCAGCAGTTTATCCTAGTATTTTGATATCAGAAGCTCCCCCAATTGTGATCGAATGGGTTACAAAAGGCATAGCATCCATGCATGGGTGGAAAGAAATTAATTATTAGTCATTAGTCATTGGTCATTGGTCATTGGGTATGTAAAGGCGTATATCAGCACTTGTTTCTCCAAACAAATTCTTCCAAGAAGCTATGACAGTCGAAGCGATAGTGCGGCTTGTTACTTCTCTCTCATAAGTAGACGCTACGAAGTCAAGTTGGAGATAATGGTTTTTGGTTCCTATTTGGGTACATCTCAGGCTGATCGGCAGGTATTTCAAATTGATGATAATCTTACCCACTACTGTCAGACTAAACTTTTAGCCAGTAGCAAAGGGAATGGTAATTTAGCCGCATCTGCGGGAATTATATAACTATCACTATCGGCAAAAATCCTGTTCCCAACTTTCTGCATATAAGTAGATGGGTGAGGAAATTTATAACTATGTCCGTAGCGATCGCAAAGCGTGTCTCGTTGGGAATCAGCGAAGTGCAGCAATCGCAAGGGTTTCAAGCTTTTTATATCTCGTTAGATAGTTAGATTTATTTGTACTTACTTACCTTAGAAACCAAGTTGATTCTGAGCAAAGTGAAATACTTGTTTCATAGTTATGCTCAATCCCAATTCCCATAAATACAAAATTTGACATACCTGATGTATGAAAATATTAATTCAACACCGTCATTATGACAATGAAATTAGTGGAGTTTTAACTTATATTTATTCTATTATTCCTGAGTTGGAAGCTAGATTAATTGAAGTTAAAACTATTTCGACCAGACAAGATAATATCGCTAAATGGTTTAGTTATATTGTTTGGGCAGATATAGTACACATGAATTCAAATGATTTATTGTTTACTTTGTTATGTAAAATCTTGCGAAAAAAGATAATTATTAAATATCATTATTCTCTTTATCAATCTACTCATACGAGTTATGAGCAGATGAAGTTGACGCAACGTTTAAAAGCTGAATTTAAACATACATTGCCCAAAGCTAATTATCCATTAAAGTGGAAATTACACACTTTTATCAAATGGGCACGCCTAAGCACCCGCCTTTCTACTGCCTTCTTAGCCGATTATCATACGGCTTGTAGTAACTTTTTAGGAGAATCTTCTGCTTTTCCTTGGTCAGTTGATACTTTATATAATCCGATTGAAATCAAGTCGGAAAACCATCTGAAAACTTTAGAAAATTTATCTCAGCCATTTAATTTTATTTTTGTCGGGAGATTAGCTACAGACAAAGGTGTAGATATTTTATTAAAAGCAGCGCGAATTTTACAAGATGAAAATAAAGAATTTAAAATTACTATTATTGGCGATGGCGAACAATCTCAGGAATTAAAACAACTAACGTCTGATTTAGAAATTGCCAACAAAGTTAATTTTTTAGGTAAAGTTCCTCAAAAAGAAGTACTTCTAAAAGTTCAAGATGCTTTGGCTTTAATTGCTCCATCTCGTTGGCAAGATCCAGCACCTTACGTAGTGCAAGAAGCCTCTAGCGTTCAAACCTGCTCGATTGTCTCAAAAATGGGAGGATTGTCAGAAGTAGGAGGGCCGCACAGCCTATTTTTTGAAAATGAAGATGCAGAAGAATTAGCTAAATGTATGCGATATTGCTTAGATAATCCAGATGAAGCAATTAACCGAGGTTTTCAGTCCAGCCAATATGTTGCGGAAAAGTTTTCGGCTGCGCGTGCTGTTAATAGACTACTGGAAATTTGTAGCCAACTTACTCCTAAAGCATTGGTAACAAAATCTGATACATAATTCCCGTTACAAGGTTGCTGCCCTGTAACAGGCTCATTGGAAGCTCTACCATAGTACAATAAGCACTTCCTTATGGCCCAGAAAAGACAGCTTGTTCTACATCATCCCGACTAAGAGAATACTTAAATGAGCGTTGGATATCTTGTCCATTTTCTCCAGATTGAACATATCGCACTACAATTTGCTCAACATCGAGCCATAATTCAGCTTGCCAATTAGGTCGCTGTACACGCCAGCAATGCCTTTGTGTTTCGTCTTGTTGACAGCCTTGGTCTTTTAGCCACTGCTCAATTTGTGGCAGGGGATGATTATATAGAGGAGTATCAGAGGGAAGAAGAGCCATAGGAATTTTAGGTTTTGGATTAGGGAATTGTTTAATTTTTAATTATCAGATGGGTAATTAGTTGCGACATATAGGTAATCTGCTGTTGTACAGATGTAGTTGATTGCAACAAATGGGAATGGAGCGCAGCCTCGCCACGAGTTAAGCCAATGGCAACTGCTAATAACAGACAACCTACAAATGTTAACACCAGCATAAATAAAGCAAAGATTTCGCCAGATGATAAGGGGCGATCGCTCGCATCGAGGTAAGCTGATTTTGACCAGTCATGAGAACGCGAGACGGGATGATTCAAATCAGGGGGTGGTTGAATCACTCCAAAGCGGGAATAGCCAATTTTGAAATCGTAGCTTAATCGGCGTTCTGGATGGCTAAGGGTGGCGTAAGCTTCGTTGATTTGCTGAAATTTGGGAGTGGCGATCGCAGTCGGCAAGTCTGTAGTATCAGGATGATAAAGCTTGCTCAGTTGCCGATAAGCGCGACGAATGTCAATTACCGATGCCCAGGGATGCAGTCCTAGCAGAGAATAATAAGTTGGTTCGCTGCTTTGTGGCATTGCCCCGTTTTGATTCACATCTGTTTGAGTCACTTTGCTCAAAGATATTTTTTATATTTTAAATCCTTTGTGAATTTGAGAAGACACAGCAGGTCTCAATACGTTCGGATAAGTATTTTTCACTTTCTTTGTGGTCTGGGGAATGGGTTTGCGGGTAAAGGGGAAAGGATGTATTCAAAACCTTTCACCTTTACCCCTTACCCTTTAACCGAACCGTCTATTCTAAGTCCTCAAAATCAGGTCTTCTCACAAGATCAATAGTTCCCAATGCTCAATCCCCGTTTACCTTGTAATTCTCCGCATATAATTTCCCCACAACTGAGCCGCTTGAGCACTGCTGCCAGATGTCGGGGAATTATTGTCGTTTCCCAGCCAAACGCCAGTTACAAGTCGCTGACTGGGGATAAAACCAATAAACCACAAGTCAACGTTTTTATCAGTTGTGCCAGTTTTACCAGCTTCCCCTAGTCCAATGGCAGCACTACGACCAGTGCCTCTTGCGATTACACCGCGCATCAAACTAGTCATTTCATCGGCGACATTAGTTGTCAACACTCGTTTGTTAGCACCTGGATCTTGGTCGAAAGAGTAGATTACACGACAGGTTTTGATATCATTGCGATCGCTGCAATCACCACTGTCTAAAATTCGGCTAATGGCATGGGGAGGATTCAACACACCGCGATTGCCAATCGCGCCAAAAGCACCAGTCATTTCCAAAACATTAACTACACTTTGACCCAGTACCAAGCCGGGAACTGGATCGAGGTTTGATTTTATCCCCAAACGCTGCGCCATGGCCACAACTTTATCCAGCCCGACTTGTCTGGCAACTCGCAAGGCGATGGGATTTTCTGAAAGTGCCAGCCCGGTGGCAATATCTAAACTTGCGTCAGCACCAGCACGACAAGGTTTATAAGTAAACCCTTGCCAAGTTAAAGGGGCACAAGAATAACTTTTTGATTCTGGAATTCCCTGTTGAATAGCAGCAGTGTAAGCAAAGATTTTGAAAGTGGAACCTGGTTGTCTTTTGGCTTGAACAGCACGATTGAACTGACTTTTTTTGTAATCAGTCCCGCCTACCATTGCGAGGATACTGCCTGTACTAGAGTCAAGAGTGACTACTGCTCCTTGAGAAAAATTAAAATTTCTACCAGAGTTGTTGACCGAATTACTTAATGCTGCTTCTGCTTGTCTCTGTATGGCTGGATCGAGCTTGGTTTCAATGATATAGTTTCCCTCTCTTGCAGCTCCCTCCCCTAAAATTGATTCGAGTTCAGAGAAGACATAACTGTAAAAATAAGGTGCGATCGTTTTAGCTTGCTGTTCGCAGACTTTAGGACTAATTTGGACAGTGGAGCGTCTAGCGCGGTTCGCATCCTCTGCTTTAATTTTGCCCATCTCCAGCAACCGCTTAATCACACGATTTCGGTATTCAGCCGCTTCTAGTTTATTTGGCCCATCCCCACAAAAATCGAAGGCGTTGGGAGCAGGTAAAATTCCTACCAATGTTGCTGCTTCTGCCAAAGTTAATTCTTTAGCCGACTTCTCAAAGTAATATCGGGCTGCATCCTCAAAGCCAGAGGTATCCCCTCCCAAAAAAACCCGATTTAAGTACATCAGCAAAATATCATCTTTGCTGTAAAAGGTTTCGAGCTTGAGGGCGACAACTGCCTCCCGCAATTTGCGGCCAAGGGTATCCTGTCTACCTACATACTCGCGGAACAAACTGCGGGCAACTTGCTGGGTAACAGTGCTGGCTCCTTGTTGCACATCTCCGCTACGGCTATTAATCAACACGGCTCGTAAAATCCCTAAAGGATCAACCCCAAAGTGCCAGTAATAACGACTATCCTCTGAAGCCACTACCGCAGCAGGCAAATAAGGGCCAAATTCCTCTAATCGCTTCATGTCTACATGAGAGATTGTCCGAGGCTCTCTCAGGGGAGTGGCTCCATCACGGGCGTAAACAACTACTGGGGCGCGTGTCGCTGTTGGTAGAGGTTTGACTGAAAATTTCAGCCATTCGACGCCAATTACTAACGTTAATAGGGCACTGATACCACCAACTCCATAAGCTGTCCAACTTGCAGCTTTGACATACCATGCTGGTGGATCGACATATTGCAACCGCACAGAAGCGGCGAGTTCTGGGGGTCCCAGAGTCAGAATATCGCCGTGACGCAGTTCTAGAGAACTAACACGACGCTTGCCACGATAAATACCATTGGTGGAGTTTTCGTCTTTGATCGTGAAAACTGGTGTGCGTTGAGTAGAATTCCGCGATAGTGACAGGTGAATTTGGCTGACAACCGGGTTACGGATAACGATATCGCTGGATTTGGAACTACGACCGAGAATATAGCGATCGCCCAACAGTGGATATACTTCTGCTTTATCCGCCCCCGCATCCTGCACCCAAAGTTCTGGTACTTTGGCATTAGGCTTGAGCGCCAATTTTGAAAAATCGACCCTAGCTTGAATCGTATGTACTGCTTGAGTCAGTTGACCTAGTAACGTTTGTGGCTTGTGAGGGGGTTGGGGAGAACTCATCGGCTATTCACATCACAGTTTTTAATGAAGAATCGGGCGAATTACAATCAATTTTAGATGTTAGTCTTTCATCATTTTACTCATAAGCCAAAGCATAAATTAGCTCTACGGAGCTTTTTGATTTAATTTATACTTAAAATTATATTATAACTATAATATATTTGTAATTTTCATCACTTCTCTACATAAGGAAATATTGTTTATGTATTCTCAGAAGCTTATCTAAGCTAGTATTAATCCTTCAATAGCTACAAGTACAATTTTTATTGTTGTATTTTTAAACACCAGTTATTAATAAAGAACTGATTTAAATTTTACCAATTTTACATATCCACATATTCTGAAACAAACCTAAATATCTTCATTTAGGAGGATTTTCTAAATCTTAATTATCTGCTTTAATAGGGCGAGTGTTCCGTTGAGGTTAATTTCAGAATGATGGGAAAATCTCTGACCCTGATTGGTACAGCTTTATCTTTGGCACTTACCACTAATATTGCTGTAGCCGAATCCAGTAAATCCCCCATAGCCCAATCTAGTAGCGACTCCACTAGTGCACCAGCGGAAATTAAGATATCACCAGAAGGGATGAAAATTCTGTGTGAAAAATCTCCGCTTAATTCACGTTGTCCCGGCGGCACAGCACTCACCCCTAGCGCTCCTGGTAGCACTACAACACCAGCAGAAACAACACCAGCAGAAACAACAACGCCTGATAGCACTACCACTCCTGATAGCACAACTGCACCAGGAACCGCTCCTTCTGAATCTGGCACTCCCGAAAGCACTCCAGCACCAAGCACCTGAAGGCGCACCTAGTAACTTAACTCCAACACCAGGAAGCGTTACTCCAACCCTACCTGAAGGCGCACCTAGCAACTTAGCTCCAACGCCAGGAAGCCCAACCACTCCTGAAAGCGCACCTACTACTCCTGGCAGCACTACCGAACCAGGTAGCTCAACTACACCAGAACAACCTGGCACTCCTGGCAGCACTACTGAACCAGGTAGCTCTCCTAGTACTCCAGGCTCTAGTTTGCCAAAAGCTCCTACCACAGGTAACTAAATTTAAAGCTGGGGCATAATCTAAATACTAGTGTGCCATCAGCGATCGTCGGTGCATCTTTCTTGAACTCTTGTTTCTTCAACTCTTGCACCAGTTATGTAAACTGGTGTCAGGTGACAAATAAAAATTGATAAAACCTTATACGTAAAGTCTTCGCATATAAGACTAAGCAAGGGTTTCACTAAGTCAATAGCCTGGGATTAATCATCCCAGGCTTAATAGTTTAATGGGATCTGCCAGTTGAAGTGGGTGTTTTTTGCAAGGAAGCGATTAACAGGCAAACAATACCGATACTAATAAATGAATCTGCCACATTAAATACAGCAAAGTTAATCAGGCGAAAATCAAGAAAATCAACGACGTAGCCTAAAACGAAACGATCGATACCGTTGCCCATAGCTCCACCTAAAATCAAGCCATAGCCTAACTGATCCCACAAATTTAATGTTGGGCCAATTAACGCCAATGCTATCAATACTAAACTCACCCCTAAAGATAGCCAGCGCAACCACTCTACTTTCCCGCTCAACAGACTAAAAGCCGCACCAGTGTTAGTAACATACGTGAAGTGAAATATCCCAGGCAAGAGTGGTAGTGTCTGCCCCAGGCTAAAGCTTTGTACTACCCAGTACTTTGTTATTTGGTCTAAGAAAAAAGCAATGAAGGCAGCGATCCAGAAAAGACGATTTTTTAAATGCATGGCGAATTAGTCATTGGTCACTTGTACTGAGCGTTCGCGCAGCGTCTCGTAGAGAAGTGCAGCCTCTCCAAGAGTTTTATTAGTCATGAGCTTTTGACAAATGACAAAGGACGAAAGGCAATAAACTAATAAAACATTAAGTGACGCAATATATATGCTATTACAGTAACTGCACAAACCACGGTTAGTTGACCTGGTAGTGCAAACCAGGAATATCTAAGGATTGCTTGCATCAAGGGTAGATTTTCTGTGCCTTTCCACTGAAAAAAATAGCTAATAATCAAATAAGTAATACCGCATAGGTGGAGAGTTAACAAGCCACAGACACAACTAAAGGCAAGAGTTTCTAGTCGAGGTCTTGCTTTAAAGGCAACTAAGCCACAAATCCAAGCTCCAGGAATAAAGCCTAGTAGATAGCCAAACTGAGACAGCTTGACATAACCAATACCGCCGCCATCGGCAAATACTGGTAATAAGGTTAACCCTATGACTAAATAGGCAATTTGCGAGAGCGCACCCGCATTTTTGCCTCCTAAACAACCCACTAACAATACTGCGCCAATTTGAAAAGTGACACCTAAAGAAAAAGTCTGAATTCCGTGCTGACTCCAAGTCCAAGGAAAGGTGATGCCATAAACTTCTAAGAAGGTACCACCCATTGTCAGGAGTAAGCCAATCATAGACCATAGTAATTGATTGGAAGCAGCAAACATTTATCAGGCAACCAAGGAAAAGCAAAAGGGAAAACCAACAGCAACTAGCATATTCATTAATATTGAAATGAAATTTGTGCTTACATCTTAAGAACTAGCATATTTTCTTTTGCTTTTTTGGTATTGTAATTTTTCAGTTCTAAGAATTGTAGCTGAGGTGTCTATTATCTGATTTTCTTGGCTGAGACGTGCTGTTAATTCTGGTATTAAACCTAAAATATGGTAAATTAACATTATGGATATAAGTATTTATACTAATTTTGCAGAGCAGTGCCTAAATTTGGCTACAAAGTATTTAATGCTTTATCTTAATTCTTAATTAATATTTATATACTTTTTTATGACTTGACCAACAGAGATACACTAACAATAAATTTTTGTAAACAGGTATAACAAACTTCCTTTAGTAATATTTCTATCTTAAACTTAAAGTAAGGTATAAAATTTATCAATAAAAACTAGAAACAAGGGTTTGCTCTTCATCAAAAAAACAAGTATCTTTTTGCTTTGTTAACCTTTCGTTAATCTCTATTGTTGCTCTTTGGGAGTATCTTAGAAACGCTCACCTGAAAAGTTACTAAAAAATTGATAGCGATGCTCTCACGTCTTAGTGCAATAAAAACTCATCGCCTCACAGGTTCAATTTCAGTGTTAGCACTGACAATCAGCCTAGCAGCTTGTGGCGGACAACAAACACCAGATGGTACAGCCACCAAGGATACGCCTTCTGGTACAGCTACCGATACTACTGCCTCTAGCCCAGCTAAATTAGACCTTGGCGGAACCGTAAAGTTAAGCGGAGCTGGTGCGACTTTTCCGGCACCACTATACGATACCTGGTTCACTGATTTAAACAAAAAATATCCAAATCTGCAAGTTGACTACGCATCAGTTGGTAGCGGTTCTGGAGTTGAGCAATTTATCAAAGGCACTGTAGACTTTGGGGCCAGTGATGTTGCGATGAAGGATGAAGAAATTCAGAAAGTACCAGCAGATAGGGGTGTTATTTTACTGCCTGTGACTGCTGGTAGCATCGTACTGGCCTACAACTTGCCTGATGTTCCAGAACTTAAGCTGCCAAGAGCCGTTTATGCTGATATCCTACTAGGTAAAATTAAATCTTGGGACGATGCTCAAATTGCCAAAGCTAACCCAGGTGCAAAACTTCCTAAAGAGGCAATAACGGTCGTTTATCGTTCTGATGGTAGCGGAACCACTGGTGTGTTTACAAAACACGTCAGTGCTATCAGCCCGGAGTGGAAAAGCAAGATTGGCGAAGGAAAAAGTGTCAATTGGCCTGTAGGAGTTGGTGCAAAGGGTAATGAGGGTGTTACAGCCCAAATCCAACAAACTCAAGGTTCTATTGGTTACATTGAATATGGCTACGCCAAACAAAACAATCTCAAGTTTGCTGCTTTGGAAAATAAAGCAGGAAACTTTATTGTTGATACTGAACAGTCAGCCGCTAAAACTTTAGAAGCAGTAACCTTGCCAGAAAATCTTCGGGCCTTTATTGCAGATCCCGAAGGGGCTGATTCATATCCTATCGTGAGCTATACCTGGCTTTTAGTTTACAAAAAATATCCTAATGCAGCAAAAGCTAAGGCCATAGAAGCCGCTATCGAATACGCTTTAACTGAAGGTCAGAAGCAGGCTATTCCACTAGGGTATGTTCCTCTACCCTCAAATGTCATCACAAAGGTAGCTGCTGCTGCTGACCAAATCAGTCCAGAGTACAAAATTTCTGTTGCCAGTGGTAGTAGTGCTAGCAAGTAAGCAATAAAACATGCCTATCCAGTAGTAACTTTGCACACGGAGTTACTATTGTATAAGTCAGTTTAAATAGATGATGAGGCGACAATTTTACTAATCTGGTTGCCTCCCATATTTTTCTCTGATTTAATTCTGAAAGTCGGTATTCATGACTACAAATTCTCAAAATCTGTCATCAGCGATGAAAAATCGCTCTGACGCCGAAAAATCCCTAGATTTGGGTTTTATCTGGCTGACTAAAATTTTCGCTTTTGGGGTTGCTGGTACTTTATTATGGATTGGGTCGCAGGTTGCAATTGGTGCTTGGCCTGCCATTCAACAGTTTGGTGTCAGCTTTTTGGCCAATACCACTTGGAATCCGGTTAATGATACCTATGGGGTGCTACCTCAAATTTATGGAACTCTCGTGAGTTCTTTTATTGGGCTGCTGATAGCAGTCCCAATTGGTGTTGGTACTGCTATTGTACTGAGCGAGGATTTTTTACCTGCAAAAGTGAGACTGGTACTGGTTTTTGCGGTAGAACTACTCGCAGCTATTCCCAGCGTTGTCTATGGCGTTTGGGGTATTTTCGTTTTAGTGCCAATACTAACCAGCTTGGGAAAATGGCTTAATGCTTACTTTAGCTGGCTGCCATTTTTTGGCACTTCTCCTACAGGGCCAGGAATGTTGCCAGCGGGAGTCATATTAGCGATTATGACTTTGCCCATCATCACAGCTTTATCCCGTGATGCCTTGATTTCTGTACCCCCCAGCTTGCGCCAAGCCTCTATAGGATTAGGAGCAACCCGTTGGGAAACGATTTTGCAAGTTCTTATCCCAGCAGCCTTTTCGGGCATAGTTAGTGCTGTGATGTTGGGACTTGGCCGCGCAATGGGAGAAACAATGGCTGTAACGATGTTAATTGGCAACTCCAACAACATCAGTCTCTCTCTTTTTGCACCAGCCAATACGATTTCTTCTCTATTGGCAAATCAATTCTCAGAAGCTAGTGGTTTGCAAGTTTCGGCTTTAATGTATGCGGCTTTAATTCTATTTTTCTTGACACTAGTAGTCAATATTCTGGCAGAGTTGATCGTTCTGAGAGTCAAGCGAATATAGCTTAGTTTTGGGTTAAATTATGACTTCTAATTTTCCAGAGCGCAGTTTAACTCGCTCCGCCATGTCTCAAAGAACACTGTTTAATACAGTGATGACCGTAATCGCTTTTACTTGCGGAGTATTGGCACTTATTCCTTTGCTAGCAGTGCTTTCTTACGTTATTATTAAAGGCTTTAGCAGTCTGAATCTGGCCGTGTTTGTTGAATTGCCACCCAAAGCTCTCCAAAAAGGAGGAGGCTTTGGTAATGCAATTTTAGGCACGCTACTGATGGTAGGAATTGCTGCCTTGATTAGTATCCCCTTTGGAGTTTTAGGGGCGATTTACATCACAGAATTTAGTTCGGCGAGAGTAGCTAGATGGGTGCGTTTTTCGGCTAACGTCCTTAGCGGAGTCCCCTCCATTATTGCTGGGGTATTTGCCTATGGGATTGTAGTTTTGACAATGGTAAAGTTGAACTTAGGATCGTATTCAGCTCTAGCTGGAGGGTTTGCACTGGCAATTTTGATGTTGCCAATTATTCTGCGAACTACTGATGAAGCGTTGCAGTTAGTATCGCAAGATTTGCGACAAGCATCTGTAGGGTTGGGAGCGACTAACTTTCAAACTGTAAGTCAAGTAGTCTTACCAGCAGCTTTACCAGCTATTGTAACTGGGGCAACGCTATCGATCGCCAGAGCTTCTGGAGAAACCGCACCTTTGTTATTTACTGCTCTATTTTCTAACTTTTGGCCAGATGGTTTATTCCAACCAACAGCTTCACTGGCTGTTTTAGTTTACAAATACGCCATTTCTCCGTTTAAAAATTGGCAATCTCTAGCTTGGGCAGCATCTTTAATTTTGGTATTGATGGTTCTAATCACAAGTATCATCGCTCGCTGGGCAACTCGTCAAAAAGCTTAGTAAACAACCATATACATTGCAGATCCCCATCGCTTAAAGTAACACTAGATTTAATTTATGGCTACCAACACTAAGACAGTGAATGACACTGAAACCGTTTTACGGGCTGAAAATCTCAACATTTACTACGGCAAGTTTTTAGCCTTACAGAATATTTGGCTAGATATACCGAAAAATCAGGTGACTGCTTTTATCGGCCCTTCCGGTTGTGGTAAAAGTACGTTGTTGCGATGCTATAACCGCCTCAATGATCTGATTGAGTCATTTCGGGCAGAAGGTAAGATACTTTTTTACGATAAAAACCTGTATGCACCCGATATTGACCCTGTAGAAGTGCGTCGGAGAATTGGGATGGTATTTCAAAGACCAAACCCATTTCCCAAGTCAATTCATGACAATATTACTTTTGGAGCTAAAATCAACGGCTACAAAGGTGATTTAGATGAATTAGTAGAAACCAGTCTCAAAAAAGCAGCTTTGTGGGATGAAGTCAAGGATAAACTAAAGCAAAGTGGCTCGTCTTTATCTGGTGGACAACAACAGCGATTATGTATTGCTCGCGCGATCGCAGTCCAACCTGAAATTATACTGATGGATGAACCTTGCTCCGCTCTTGACCCCATTTCCACCTTGCGTGTTGAAGAACTGATTCACGAACTTAAAGAGCAATATACTATTGTCATTGTCACCCATAACATGCAGCAAGCAGCGCGTGTTTCTGATAAGACAGCCTTTTTTAATGTTCGGACTTCAGAGAAAGGAACCCGTAGCGGCTACATGGTTGAGTACGACGCAACAGAATTAATTTTCAACAATCCTCAACAGGAAGAAACCAGAGATTACGTCAGCGGCAAATTTGGATAAATATTTATTTCACATTGTTGATATTAAAGCAATGAGGGATACTCGGAAATTAAAGCTGTGCGATATTCCTCTATGTTTTTTATTTGAAGTACTTTTTTTCCCTAACAAACTTCATATTCATGTTGTCCGATGTCTATTACTTAGTGCGCTCAAAAACTGACGGGAATTATCTGATAGCTCGTCCTGATGCTGAAACATCGGGTTATTTATTGCTGTTTCAAGAAAACTTTGACGCCCTTAGCTATCTCAACACCCACGCAGCAGAAGTGGCAAATCGCTTTGCGGTGGAATCTATTGCGCGTACACAGCTGGGAAACTTGCTTAAACGCTGGGGTTTTAGCGGTGTGGGTATTGTGACTGACCCATTATTGCCCAAAATTGAGTTTTTACAACACAATTAACTAATTCGTAATTCGTAATTTTATATTAATTAAATAGTTGTGCGTAGGCGTAGCCCGTCGTAGACATCGCACAAGTAAAATCAGGCAATATGGGTGAACTCAATTCGTCACCATTGAATAACGTAGCAGCTAACTTTAAACTTGCTTGTTCGCGTCGATATACTTCCACTTGTTGCTTACGCCAATCTACAATCCAATATTCTCTGACTCCTCGTGATGAGTAGAGCTTAAGTTTTAGTTCTTTGTCCCGTTTTTCGTTTTCACTACCAGCAGATAATACCTCTACAACCAATTCTGGCGCACCAGTCAGTTCATAAATCATCTCGGTTAGGGGATTTACCTATTTTAGCCTGGGTGAAAATGGGACATTAGTTAGGAGTAAAGCTAAAATCCAAAATCTAAATTCCAAAAATATTGGGTGGAGCGCTCGCCCCACCCAACCTAAAATAATCTAATCATTAACTACTAATTCGCTACCTCAGCCACCTCAATAACTCGCCCTTCATAGTCCTTGACTAAAAAATTCAGGGGTTTGTGGTTACGAATCTTCAATTTCAAACCGCGCATTTCGATTCGCATTAAAATCATTTCCAGGCAGTCATGGTCAAAACAAACGTGGCGTTGTTGATTTTTGCTACCTAAACTCGCACCAGTAATGACGTGTAGCTGGGTGTTTTTCTTCAATTGATACCACAGCCCATCGTTAGCATTATTCATCATTTTGCTAGACAAGCTGGGTCCAGTAGACATATATAACGGATCGATGCCAGTTGCGCCTATAGTTTGTTCGTAGTTGTAGTAATAGTGCAATGGCACCTCAGCTGCTGGCAAATCTAGCAGTCCTTCATACAACTGTCGGGCAATCTCCAAATCTGACACCATTACAGTGTGTACTTTTGGGGCACTGGTGAGAAACATCCACATGGCACCAGCGTAAGCTGCTAGCAGCATTACCATAATGCCTTGGGTGGAGAACAGGCTATCTAAAGGCAGGGAAGGCAGAAAGGAGCCTAAAGTAAGGGGACTGAGCAGGAACGAGATCACACTAACTGCTATAACCATGAACAAATAAGGATTCTTTAAGAGAGTTGATTTTATGATTGTCGATTAAGACTAAAATTAAGTCCTTGTTTTTAGTTTATCAATACTCAACTAGTCTGAGTCTTATCTACAAACTGAGCAACACCAAGATATTATGCGATTAACTAGGGGAGTGCAATTCCCAAAACTATTTTAACAACTATCAACTCCAAGACTTGTGCAAATTCCTCATTTTCCCGAAGCTAATCACCCACTGGTGAAGTCGCTATTCCATCACAGTGACCATGAACTACTGACTCTGTTTCAGCGCTATCCAGATGCCGGAAAGTACTTTACGGTGATTTTTTGCCGCTATAGCCCCATAGTCTACACCTTAATTCGGCATTCGGCGCGATCGCCTGTGCAGGCAGATTATCTGTTTGCCCTCACCTGGCGACATATTTATTACGAACTCGGTGGACTAAAGTTAACTGATTCAGAATCAGGTGAGGAAGCTTTAACCATGCAGAATTGGTTAATTAATATGACAGCTTTCTGTATAAATGAGATTAAACTACCACCCACAGAAGCAATTCATTATTCTCTGCAAGCGACTTCACCGCCGCTATGGTGCTATGTACAACAGGCATTAGACCAACTACCACCAATTTTAAGATTAATCGTGTTAATGGCTCAAACCTTCCACTGGAGTGAAACTAGAATCGCTGCTTATCTACAAGCTGAAGGAGAAGCGATCGCTCCTAACGAAGTAGCCAATTTTCTCCAGGAAGGCTATCGTATGCTAGAGGACAAATTGCCCACAGATATCCGCGCTATATACTTTGGGGAAGATTTAGCTCAATCACAACTTAAGTAGAAATGCGTATATTAGTTGTCTTCAATTTTAAAACTTAAAACTTTTTCTTAGACCTTCTACTTAAACCCGCAACTTTACGGGTAATTTTTATGAAACAACGGCTTGTATTTCCCTGCCCAAAGGTAGGCTTAATTTGTGTAGGTGCGATTTCTTCTCCCCAGGTACTTTTACACAGCTTTTTACTGTTTGCTTTTTTGCTGAGTCCTGTAGCGGGTGCGGTTGATATTTCCGAACAACTCCATCGCCCTTTAAATAATTCCGTTGGACGACAATCAAGAAATGAAGCAGACAGCTTGCTGCGTATTGGTCAACAAGAATACACTTCAGGACATGCCGACAAAACAATTGCGTCTTGCTTGCGAGCATTAGAACTATATCATTCTATTGGCGACCTGAAAGCACAAGGTCTAACGTATAATTTGCTTGCGAAGGCTTATGTGCAGCTTGGTAGTTCAAAAGAGGCAGAAGATGCTTTCAGAAGAGGATTAGCGATCGCTCGTGATACTAAAGACTTTCAATCTCAGATTTTTGTGCTGAATAATATCGGTACATTTCTGCTGCAAAAAGGCGAATTTGCTGCTGCTGGTAAAACAGTTGAAGATGCACTCACAATTGCTCACGGGGTGAAAAATATTGAAGGTGAAGGACTGTCTTTGAGTAATTTGGGCTTGGTAAGTGCCAGGTTGGGAGATTATAACAAGGCGATTAAACTGTACGAAAATGCTTTAACTTTCCGCCGTCAGACTGGCGATGCCATCGGTGAAGCAAATACCTTGAATAACTTAGGAGATGCTTATTTAGCATCTGGAAATTATCAAGATACCATTGCTACTTATGGTGAAGCAATGCGCACAGCTAAAACCAACCGCGATCGCACTAATCAATTACGGGCAATTGACGGTTTAGTTACGGCTCATACTGCTGTAGGACGTTACGAACGCGCCTTTGACTTACTAGAGCAGCGTTTAGCACTCGCTAAAGAATTGCAAAATTTACGCGAAGAATTAAAATCTTTTGAATCTTATGCCCAGTTATATAAGCAACAAGGTAACTACCTAACTGCCCGCAATTTTTACGAAAGGGCAATTATACTGGCGCAGACATTGCAAGATAGCAGGCAAGAAGTGCAATTGCGGGATCAATTAACCAAAATGCTTCAGCGAAAGTAGCAATAAGACACCGAAAATCTTTTGCATTATTCAAAGTAGGGGCAATTCATGAATTGCCCCTACAGTTTTGTATAAGTTAATCCACGCCTTAGTTCTACTAATTCAAGAACACTGAACCGTTTCGTTCAATTCTCATCGCACTTCTGCCCTGTGTTGCATTGGTGGCTTCCTTAAATGTGACTTCCAAGCTTCCTGGTTCTGAAGAACCTTGTGGAGTCACTATTAATTGTCCGCCATCTTGTCGTTCAAATGTTACTGTTACTGGTGCTTTTAAAGCTTGTAGCGTTACATCTGACTTACCTTCTAGCGATCGCGGTGCTGTATCGCCAATCACTTGGAAAGTTATCTTAGCCGCAGTATCATTCACCAACCTGATATTAACCATACCATTAGTGAGTGCGATCGTCGCACTGGGGGTTTGCCGTGGTTCTAACAGTGGTTGTTGGTCATTGGAAACTGTAGGTGGTGAAGGTTCTTGATTTTGATCGCCAATTGGGCGTGGTGGTCTAGCACCTGGTTGTGGTGGTATGGGAGACACTTGTCCCTCAGCCGGCGGAACTGGGCGTGGTGTTCTAGCACCTGGTTGTGGTGGTACGGGAGACAGTTGCCCTTCAGCTAGGCGGAACTGGGCGAGGTGATACGGGAGCCTGAGAGCGGTTGTAGGGTGGTTCGCTAAAAATACTGGGACTTGGGTTAACCTTGACAGTAGATTCTTGTGCTAATGCTTGAGGAATTGCTGGCAGACTAATTAGCAATCCCCCACAAATAGCGCCAAATAACTTGCTAGACTTGCGAAAATTTGGAGACTTCATATTTGTTCTTGACTCCTAAAAAAACTTCAATTTTTTTCTTACTAAAAATTTCTCCAGCCGGAAATTAAATTAGGTTTTATCAGTCGTTAACTACATCTAAACATTTAACAAACTACTCGATTTATCGCATCTAGCTAAGGATAAAGAAATAATCTAAAAAACTTGAAATATTTCATTCTCAAGATTTACAATCTTAACCATTGTCATGAAGCACGTTTTTGTAACAGTCAAATTCAATATACTGCTAGAAAATAAATTTCTTCGCTAAAAATTAAAGTCCAGTTGAATAGACTAAAATCTTACATCTATCACAGGAAATAAAAATTTATTAGCAAATTAAGACTCAAGAGTTATTGGTAAAGTGATAGTAAAGGTAGTGCCAATGCCTTGGGTACTTTCAACTTGAATATGACCGTGATGATGTTCGACAATAGCTTGAGCGATCGCTAATCCCAATCCTGAACCTGTAGCGCTGGCTGTCGCTGTATTCCCCGTCCTATGAGTACGTGCCGGATCTACTCGATAAAAGCGATCGAACAAGCGTGGTAGTGCTTCCGCTGGAATTCCAACTCCGGTGTCACTCACCTTAACTTGCAACTGGGCACTGGTGTTACGTAATCCAGAAACACGATTTATTCCTTCTATCCGCGCCAATTCCACTTTCACCCGTCCACCTGCTGGAGTGTAATGCAAAGCGTTAGCAATTAAATTTGTGAACAGCCGCACCAATTGATCCCAATTACCTACAAGAGTAAACCAATTTTCCAGTAATTCGGGGCTAGTTTCAGAGATAGGAGGGTCAACTAAGTCTAGAGAAAGGGCGATTTTTTTCTCAGGGACTAACAATTGTTGTTCTTCAACCACTTCTATTAGCAAAGCGTCCAACGGACAAGGTGAAAAAGTATCTTTGCTAATACCACTATCCTGCCTTGCTAGGAAGAGTAAGTCATTGACTAACTTACCCAAACGCTGCGTTAACCGTTCTACCACCTTTAACTGTTGTCGATATTGCAAAGAACTAGTCGTTTCTGTCTCTGCTAAATCCAAGTCAGCAAGGGCAACTTGCACATTAGTTTGAATCAAAGTGATCGGACTTCTAAGTTCGTGGGAAGCATCAGCAGTGAATTGTTTAAGACGTTGATAAGATTCACCCATCAGGTTCCATCGCTTTACCCGAAAGAAACCAACCACTTGCGCCTACAGAAAGCACCATTAACCCAATACCTAAAGCCAAATCAAAAATTAACTGGCGACTAGGTTTAGTAACTTCAAACCAGGGATGACTAACGCGCAGATATCCTAATACTTGTCGTCTCACTTCTACTCGTTCGGTAACTTGTCGCAATAAGAGTGGAGAGTTAGGAATTTTAAATTTTGAATTTTCACTTTCTCTCTTGACTACGCGCACAGTTTCACCAGTGCGATTGGCACGTATGGGAATATTTAGGGGTTCAGATAGCGTTGACCAAAGTAATTTACCAGTTGGACTAAACCATTCTAGGTCAATGTGATCATCTTCTACAGTATCGGTATTATCGCCAAAACTGGCTTCTACATTAATGCGAAATTTATCTGTATCAGCATTAATTGGCTCAAATATTAGTGTAGATGCACAACCACTGGTTGTCAGGCAACGCTCCACTATTTCTACTACATGGTTAAGGGTGTCATCAATCCGCTCAATCAGTGTACTGCGGACGTATAAATAAACGCCACTGGCAAACAGTAGTAGTAATACAGCAGTGACGGCAGTGTACCAGATTGCAAGACGGCGGCGAGTAGCTTGAAACATATTTCCACCTACTTCGTGTTAAGAATAATTGTAAAGTGCTTTTTATGATTAACAATTTTGCTCAAAACAATACTAGTTTGATTTTTTGCGATCGCATCAAATTTTGACGTTCAAAAAAATATTACTTTGTCTGCAAAAATAATATAAATATAACTTTGATTCAATTTGCTGAGGGGTTAAATAAAAAATTTAATCTTTGTATGCGGTGAGTTTCTACAAGTCTTATGCAACAAAGGGTAAGGGCTTTTAAAACCTAGTTTTTAGCTAAAAGTTATACCAATTTGAAAAAAGAATACAACAAATAGACCATTTGTAGAGACGCGAGGAATCGCGTCTTTACCCAAGAATGTGTTGCAATCATTAATTGAATTGGTATAACAATTGAGTATTTTTTATTTGCAAGTCACTTGAATACGAGACGCTGTACGAACGAGTAGTGCAGCGTTAGTTAGGAACGAGCATCTGGAGAAGCGTACATGATATTAAACCTCTACCAAAACGGCCTCGCGCAGCTTGCTAATCACATCACTCAGATTACCTGTATTCAGGCGGTAACTCAGAGGATGGGCAATCAACCGCGCCGTGCTTTGATACAGACTAGCAATTTCAATCAAACCATTTTCGCGTAAAGTCCGCCCTGTAGAAACCAAGTCTACGATCGCTTCTGACATTCCAGTAATTGGGCCTAGCTCTACTGAACCATACAATGGCACTATTTCCACAGGTAAATCTAGGCTATGGAAATATTCACGAGCGCAATTCACATATTTTGAAGCAACTCTACCATGCGGTGGTAAATCTAAAGGCGATCGGTAAGAACTTGATTCTTTTACCGCCACTGACATCCGACAATGACCAAACTGCAAATCTACCAAGTGAGCAACTTGCGGCTGCTTCTCCCGCAGTACATCGTAACCAACCACCCCTAGTTGTGCCTGACCATATTCCACATAAACAGGTACATCTTGTGCCCGCACCAGTAAAGCTTTTGCAACTCCCTTAGTGTCAGGAATTTGAAGTTGGCGAGTTCCTGAATCTAAAAAAGCACTAAAATCTAATCCGACAGCTTGTAGCAAGCGGATGCTATTTTTAAGTAGTTCCCCTTTTGGCAATGCAACAGTCAGCATTTTTTTTATTGGTATCCTTAGCGTCTTGGCAGTTGAATAATATTGAGAATATCTCTATATGCTTACCACAAGCAGCATGAGAATTTTATTAGTTGATGATGAAGTTGAACTAACTCAACCCTTGAGCCGCTTGTTAACTCGTGAGGGTTATGCCGTAGATGCCGTTTATGATGGGACATCTGGCAGCGAACTTGCACAGACAGGTAGTTATGACCTACTTATTTTAGATTGGATGCTACCAGGAAAAACGGGGTTAGAGATTTGTCAGGAATTGCGCCGCCAAAGCAAAACCACTCCCGTTCTGTTTCTCACAGCTAAAGATACTCTTGATGACCGCGTACAAGGTTTAGATGCTGGTGCTGATGACTATTTGGTGAAACCTTTTGAATTGCGGGAGTTATTAGCAAGAGTCCGTGCTTTATTGCGTCGTTCCGGTTCTCAAATTTATGAAGCCACCAGCGGACGTTTAACTGTCGCTGATTTAGAACTAGATTGTGAAAATCAAGTAGCCTATCGCCAAGGACGAATAATTGAGCTATCGCAAAAAGAAAGCCAGTTGTTGCAATATTTTATGGAACACACTGGACAACTTTTGACTCATGCCCAGATTATGCAAAATTTGTGGCAAGAGTCAGAACAACCCAGTAGTAATGTAATTGCGGCATTAATTCGTTTGCTGCGCCGTAAGATTGAGGTAGGTAAAGAAACTACGCTAATTCATACCGTTTACGGTAAAGGCTATCGTTTTGGTGCTTCTTTATTAGAATCAGTTTAGCCGCCTGCTTCGACTCACAAAGATTTGGTTAATTGTTTAGGAGAATCATTAGACTTCTTGCAGAAATGGGGAAAAGGTTAAGGGGCAAAGGGTAAAGGTATGAAATTTTCCCAAACCCAGTAACCTTTAACATACACTTCAACATCTTGGCATTTGTTACTTTTGCAAGATGTCTATTGATATTTTTCAGTCTTTGCGACTTTAATTGCTGTCGAAGTTTGTTGTAGAGGGATAAATTTACAGGCATCATAATTTGTGAAAGCCTCTTTCAGACACGAAGCTGATTATCCGCATCCATATCTTCTTTACTAAACCCAAGAAAAATCTCGGAATCTTCCATAAGGTTTGACGGAAAACAAAGACATTAGCTTTTTCCACAAATAGATAAGCATTGGTAACGAACGCATCAGTGTCGTTACTAACGAATAAGCATTAGTAACAAAACAGGTTGCGTTGGTAACAAACGCATCAGTGTCGTTACTAACGGATAAGTATTGGTAACAAAACAAGTTGTGTTGCTAACAAACGGACAAGCTGTGGTAAGAACAATAACTTCATTTCTAACTACACCTCCATACAGCATTACCAATGTTTGCAACGATTTTCTCTATTTGGCTTAGTCAACAGTATAGTGGCGATCGCACTCCCAATATTCGTCATCACTACAAACTTACAGCAGTTTTCATTTAATTGAACCACAGCGTAAACCTGTTAAAATCACAAAAATTCAGCTTGTACTATTAAAATTTACCCAAAAGTTGATTAATTTGAAGTTGCAGTTTTTCTCTTAATTGTTGTGCCTGTTGATAGGCTACTGCACGCTCTTTCTTTGAGTGGTTATCTAATCCTGCTGGTTGCAAAGGTTGAATAAAGTAACGCAAACGAGTTTTCATTGCCCAAACTCCCATTGAGGGAAACAGAACTAAGGCAAACATCAAAGGCGACAAAGGTAAAAATGGTAGTTTGACTAATCGTTGTAACTTAGCGAAATTAACAGCCCAAGGATGCAGAGATTCACTGCCGATGCAAACTACTGGCAGAATCGGAATATGATAGCGATCGCTCAACTGAATAAAGCTCACATTAAACTTTTCTAGTTGATAGCGTTTTCTCCAACCTTTCAAAGGCCCGCGAATACCTTCGGGTGCATATAAAAGAATTTTACCTTGGGCAATAGCTGATTCAAAATCATCTAATTCGGCTCGCACACCACCTAAAACCTGCGACCATTGAGATGGTAGCCACCAAATCACCCAAGGATGCTCAAATAACGCTGTATTTGCGATGGGTTGTACTACCCATCCTTTGGCTTCACTTAATAAATAAGCCAAGGTTAAAAAGTCCCAAGGAAAACACATTCCGGCATGATTCATTGCCAGAATCAATGGCCCTGTTGGCGGCAAGTTTTCTACTTGTTGTAACTCTCCCCGAAAATAGTATTTAACGATAGGGGCTAGAATTTCTTTGCCAAAAGCTTGTTGATATTTAGGATCGAATTCACCAACTTCTTTTCGAGGTGAACGAAAACCCAGACGTAACCAACGACTCAGCAACGCTAGATAAAATCCGCCAGGAATTAAGAATAATCCATATTCTAGCCAATTCCAACCATCTGGATCTGGGTGATAGTGCTGCCAATGGCGATTGAATAAAATTAACCACCCTGGAGGATACCAAAGACAAAACCAATCAAACCAGTTAAATATATAGCCTTCACCTGGTGCATTTTCTATTTGACTGTTTACTAACTTTTCGGAGCGTTGATTAATCAAAACAGTTAAAGATTAGGATTAGGCAAAAGAACTTTATTAAAAGTGCATTATAGCTTCTTAGTTTTGTAACTGCCATCATACCATAGAAGTACACGGTTAGGGGCACAGCATATTCTGCCCTTACGATTATCTGTAACTTACCATTTTGCAATCTGTTGTAGTTGCTAAACTAGCGATATAAAAGCTTTCATCCAATACAAAATGAACTTGTATATAAATACTTTATATATAAAAAATATGAAAAATTAATCTCAATACAATTCATAAAAATATGACGCATCACCAAATTTTTAGCTGTGTGCGATGGCTGGTAATTATTTAGTTAAATCGCCTTAAATAATACTATTGGGAATCTTATACTAGGCAAAATTTAATGTTTATTTTAGATATACCTTCTACAGGCAACAGTAAGCCGTAAACACTGATAACTGAATATTGATGTTCCGCCAAAAGATGAAATTGATAACGACTGATGATTATTAAAATTCATCCTCAAGCTGGAGACGAATGGCGAGACATCTGTCCTACTCTTCCTACTATGGAACTAAGAAAACCACTCAAAATTCCAGATTTGATCCGTGAACTTCGGCAGCAACTCCATCTTTCTCAAGAAAAGTTTGCAGCCAAGTTAGGAGTTTCCCAACGAACAATCAATCGTTGGGAGAACGGATCTACAGTGCCTTCACAGATGGCACTAAAGCTGATTGAAGAAATGTTAGAGAGGATGGGCAAAGCAGATAAAAGATTAGCGAACGAGTATCTCCCAAAATCGGAGCAACGGGAGGACTCTTAAGATGATGGTGAAAGTACCTGAAAAATTTTTGATAATGCGTTATCGGTTCATAGCTTTTAGTGTGATGATTTTGGCAGTGATAACGGCGCTGCTGTTGACAAAAGTCTTACTGCCAGTTTTTGATCCGAGCGTATTTACATTATTTTATGCTGCTGTGGCAGTCAGCGCTTGGTATGGCGGTATGAAACTGGGAGTGCTAGCGATCGCTTTATCTGTTACAACTACACTCTATTTCTCGATCGATCCAGTCTACTCCTTCGATTTACTCAGCCTGAAAGTCCTGGTACGATTAACCACATTCTCACTAGTATCCTTCTTAATTACTGCGCTTTCTTCAGAGTTGCGAACTGCTAGACGCAAAGCAGAGACAAGCCTCAAGTTGTTGCAAAATAGCGAAATGCGGTTTAGCCGACTGGCAAAATCCAACATCATTGGGGTAATCGTAACTGATATGAACAACGGCTTTATTATCGAAGCCAATGATGCTTTTCTGAAAATGCTCGGCTATACGCGAGAAGATTTCTCGGCTAACCAAATAAACTGGCACGAAATTACCCCACCTGAGTATCTTCTTTTGAGCGAACGTTCTGTGCAAGAAGTAAAAACTACTGGAGTATGTAAGCCTTTTGAAAAAGAATACATTTGTAAAAATGGCGATCGCATTTCCGTTCTGCTCGGTTCTGTGATGCTGGGAGACACTCAAGAAACGGTCATTGCCTTTGTTGTTGATTTGAGCCAACAGCAAGCTGCGCTACGCGAACGCAAACAAGCAGAAGCGGCATTACAGCAAGCTAATCAGCGGAATACACGCACTCTAGAAAACATGAGTGATGCATTTATTACTCTAGACCGAGACTGGCGAATCATCTACCAAAATGCCGAAGCAGAGCGAATTAACGGTAAACCCCGGACAGAGGTCATTGGTAAGTCACACTGGGAGGAGTGGCCTATATCATTAGGTACGAATGTAGAGCATCAGTACCGACGGGCGATGGCAGAGCAAATTCCCGTCCATTTCGAGCATCACTACTACTTACCACCCAAATATGACTTGTGGCTGGAGATTCACGCCTACCCTAGTGAAGATGGTCTTGACATTTTCTATCGCGACATCAGCAATCGCAAACAAATAGAACGAGCTTTGCGACAGAAAGAGGAACGTCTGAAGTTAGCAAACGAGCGGTTTGAGTTAGCAGCATCTGCGGTAAACTGTCTGATTTATGACTGGAATATCCAACAGGATAGCGTTGAAAGAACTGATGGGTTAACCCGAATTTTGGGCTATTCCCTCCTAGAAGCTGAAGCAACTGGTAATTGGTGGTCTGAGCTTATCCATCCAGAGGATTTGCCAAGCGTACAAGAGGCGATACTTGCATTGGTAAATAGCGATCGCTATGCTGCCGAATACCGAATTCGCAACAAAAACAATCAGTATATCTATGTATTAGATCAAGGGATAGTGGTACAACGGGATGCAGATGGAAACCCGTTACGTTTAGTTGGCAGCACTACAGATATTAGCAAACGCAAACATGCAGAGAAGGCAGTCCAAGCAAGTGAGGAACGGCTCAGGAGTTTTGTGAAAGCGAATATAGTTGGCATTCTCTTTGGTGATGTGAATGGTAGCATCACTGAAGCCAACGACGAGTTTTTGCGAATTGTCGGCTATACCCAAGAGGATATCCAAGCAGGTAGATTAAGCTGGGCTGATATCACGCCATTTGAGTATCAATATTTAGATGAGCTGGCCATTGCCGAAGCAATAGCGAAGGGAACCTGTACTCCTTATGAGAAGGAATTTATTCGCAAAGATGGTTCCAGCGTCCCAGTTATAATTGGCTACTCCCTTTTAGGAGAATCTCGGCATAAATCAGTCGCATTCATTCTGGATATTAGCGATCTCAAACAAGTTAAAAAAGCGCTGAGTCAGAGTCAAGAGCAATTTCAAGCTTTTATGGACAATATTCCCGCCGCCGCATGGATTACAAATGCAGACGGACGTGTACTTTACCTAAGTCCAACTTATTTCAGCACATTCAATGTGCCAATAAATAAGGCGATCAATAAAAACATTTTTGACCTATACCCAGTCCAAATCGCTCAACCCCTCCTCGATAACATTAGAATAGTTGCCGAAACTAATCAGGTGATTCAAACGATTGAGTCTGTCCCACGCACAGATGGCACCCTTGGCGAATTTTTGGTCTATAAGTTTCCCATTGCCAATGCGTCTGGTCAATGCCTGGTAGGAGGGGTTGCAATTGACATTACCGAACGCGAACGTGCCCTTCGCGAACGACAGCTTGCAGAACAAGCCTTACAAGAACGCAGTGAAAGACTTAAACTGCTTTCGGAAACAACCAGCGATTTGCTTTCAACCGAGCGCCCCTTGGATCTAATGAACAGCTTGTTTAGCAAACTCTCGGCGCAAATGGATTTGCATTGTTACTTTCACTATTTAATCGAGACACGCGAAAATAAGCAGAAACTCCGGTTAGTAGCTTGGAACGGTATTAGTGATGAAGTATTTAAAGCAATTGAATACCTAGAATTTGATGAAGGGATATGCGGACTAGTGGTGCAAGAACGCCGTCAAATCGTCGTCAATAATGTGCCGCACTCTACCCATCCCCATGCCAACATCCTCCATGCTTTAGGAATTACAGCCTATGCAGGTCAACCGTTAATTGCTCAGGGAAAGCTGCTTGGTGTCCTCTCTTTTGCCAGTCGCACCCGTACCAATTTCACTTCTGGGGAAATAGCTCTATTACAAGCAACTTCCGATCAGGTGGCGGTTGCTCTGGAACGCGCTCAGTTAATGGCTTCGTTACAGCGCCGGAAAGAAGAATTAATCCAAGCTAATCGAATCAAAGATGAGTTTTTGGCGGTGCTTTCCCACGAACTTCGCACGCCACTAAACCCGATTTTGGGATGGTCGAAATTACTACAAACGAAAAAGTATGATGAAGCAACCACTACTCGCGCTCTCGAAACCATTGAGCGCAATGCCAAGCTACAAACCCAATTAATCGAAGATTTACTGGATGTCTCTCGCATTCTTCAAGGTAAGCTGAGTCTGAATATTGCTCCTGTAAATCTAGAAACTGCGATCGCCGCAGCAATAGAAACTGTACGTCTAGCCGCTGAAGCCAAATCGATCGATTTGCGATTTACGATTTCAGACTTCGACGCGGGTACTCAGTCTTTCTCTGTGGGACACTACGCGAACGACAAGGCTCAGGAACCATCGAACGATTTGGGATTAGACAATTCTCAAATAAATTTAGACTCAATCGATTTTAATAAGCAACTTAACAATTTAAAATACCAAACTTCAAATTCTAAATTTTTAGTCAGAGGTGATTCCAGTCGCTTGCAGCAAGTCATCTGGAATCTAGTTTCCAATGCTATTAAGTTTACACCCCAGGGTGGAAAGATAGAAATCAGTTTAGAGTCTGTTGGTTCTCAAGTTCAATTGCGAGTCAGTGATACAGGTAAGGGAATTAGCCCTGACTTTTTACCATTCGTCTTTGACTACTTTCGACAAGCTGATGGCGCAACCACTAGAAAATTCGGCGGACTGGGCTTAGGATTAGCTATTGTTCGTCACATTGTCGAGCTACATGGCGGCACAGTTCAAGCAGAAAGTTTGGGTGAAGAACAGGGAGCAACCTTTACAGTCATGCTACCGTTAATCGAGGTCGATCTAAATAGCCATCAGATTGCCTCTCAAACCGATGATTTGCCCAATTTCAAAGGGTTGAAAGTTCTGCTTGTGGATGATGAGCGAGATACACGAGAGTTAATTGCCTTCATTTTGGAGCAGTCTGGCGCGGTAGTAATCCAGGCTGCATCTGCAATGGAAGCACTACGAATTATGCCTCAGTTCCAGCCAAATCTGCTGTTGAGCGACATTGGAATGCCAGAAATAGACGGCTATATGCTGATTCGTAAAATTAGAGCTATGTCATCAGAACAAGGAGGGGAAATTCCCGCGATCGCCCTTACAGCTTATGCTGGTGAGGTTGATTATCAACAGGCAATTGCCGCTGGATTTGGGCAGCATATCACCAAACCAGTGGAGCCAGCTAAATTACTTCGTGCGATCGCTAACCTAATTTATAGTTGTAGCAATTGTTGATTGGTAGAAAAACCGTGCAATCTTATGAGCGGTAGCAGTAATAGCTTTGGGAGCGCCAAAGCGAGAACGTAAATGACGATAAAACGTGCCCAAAGCAATCATGTTGACGGATATAGCTACATAAAACGATGTTGGGAAGCAATATCAATACCAGCAGCATTAGGATGAATTGGATTAAGCTTCAATGTACTGGTTACAGATTGGCGATTCGGAACTGAAGATTTCTGTTTTTTCTTTTCTTCATTTTAGTTCCCCTTGTCTCAAGCAGTATCAAAGTTGAGAGTATGCCTTGACCAAGGTTGACGGAATTATACAGTCTTCTAAACGGGATGAAGAGGGATACATTACCCAACAAGTTTAATAAACAAAAAGCCCCAAGCTGTGGAGCATGGGGCTTTTAGTATGAATTATGAGACCTGGCATCGAGCTATTTTTGCGTAGGGCGACCCCTAAACTATCGTTGCCGCAGCAGCGTTTCACCTCTGAGTTCGGGAAGGGTTCAGTGTGGTTCCACCGCGCAATAGACACCAGGAAAACTTTTAGGGCAAGGGGGAAAGGGAAAGGGGAAAAGGGAAAAAACACTTACCTTTACCCTTTACCCTTTAACCTTTTCCCTTGTTCAGAAACCCTGAAGACTGCAAGCAACGCGAATCAGCAATTAATTGAGCAAAAGATTTGTGAGGTCAAGCCCTCGGTCTGTTAGCACGGCTCGGCTACATACATTACTGCACTTCCACCTACCGCCTATTAACCTGTGTTCTTCAGGTGACCTTACCCACTTAAAGTGGTGAGAGCACTCATCTTGAGGTGGGCTTCCCACTTAGATGCTTTCAGCGGTTATCCGCTCCGCACTTGGCTACCCAGCGTTTACCGTTGGCACGATAACTGGTACACCAGCGGTGCGTTCCTCCCGGTCCTCTCGTACTAAGGAAGGACTCCTCTCAATGCTCTTACGCCTGCACCGGATATGGACCGAACTGTCTCACGACGTTCTGAACCCAGCTCACGTACCGCTTTAATGGGCGAACAGCCCAACCCTTGGGACGTACTTCAGCCCCAGGTTGCGATGAGCCGACATCGAGGTGCCAAACCTCCCCGTCGATGTGGACTCTTGGGGGAGATCAGCCTGTTATCCCTAGAGTAACTTTTATCCGTTGAGCGACGGCCCTTCCACTCGGCACCGTCGGATCACTAAGGCCGACTTTCGTCCCTGCTCGACGGGTCGGTCTTGCAGTCAAGCTCCCTTTATGCCTTTACACTCGCCGCACGGTTTCCAAGCGTGCTGAGGGAACCTTTGCACGCCTCCGTTACCTTTTAGGAGGCCTACGCCCCAGTGAAACTGCCCACCTGAGACTGTCCCCTGGCCGGATAACGGTCCTGACACAAGGTTAGAATTCTAGCTTCTCCAGAGTGGTATCTCACTGTTGGCTCGGGACTCCCCGCAAGGAGGACTTCTTCGCCTCCCACCTAACCTGCGCAGGCAAAGCCCAAAGCCAATCCCAGGGAACAGTAAAGCTTCATAGGGTCTTTCTGTCCAGGTGCAGGTAGTCCGCATCTTCACAGACATTTCTATTTCACCGAGTCTCTCTCCGAGACAGTGTCCAGATCGTTACGCCTTTCGTGCGGGTCGGAACTTACCCGACAAGGAATTTCGCTACCTTAGGACCGTTATAGTTACGGCCGCCGTTCACCGGGGCTTCGGTCGCCAGCTCCGTCATAGGTTGCCCCCTGACCAACTTCCTTAACCTTCCGGCACTGGGCAGGCGTCAGCCCCCATACGTGCGTCGTTTCGACTTTGCGGAGACCTGTGTTTTTGGTAAACAGTCGCCTGGGTCTCGTCACTGCGACCCCCTTCTTACGGTGGGCACCCCTTCTCCCGAAGTTACGGGGCTATTTTGCCGAGTTCCTTAGAGAGAGTTGTCTCGCGCCCCTTGGTATTCTCTACCTACCTACCTGTGTCGGTTTCGGGTACAGGTACCTGTAAGTTGAACGTGTTTCGAGCTTTTCTTGGAAGCTATGACTATGCCACTTCCCCACCGTAGTGGGTCGTACTCACGCCTCAACTCAAAACGTTTTCGCCGTTTCTTACCCTAAAAGAGGGTCATCTCGACGTCCTTGAACCGATAGACCAACATCCGGCTGACACTTATCTTCTCCGTCCCTCTGCACAACCTACAAGGGGTCAGTACGGGAATTTTAACCCGTTGTCCATCGACTACGCCTTTCGGCCTCGCCTTAGGTCCTGACTAACCCTCCGGGGACGAACCTGGCGGAGGAACCCTTAGGGTTTCGGGGTATTGGATTCTCACCAATATTTGCGCTACTCAAGCCGACATTCTCACTTCCGTTTCGTCCACTGCTGCTTGCCGCTACTGCTTCTACCTACGACGGAACGCTCCCCTACCGATTAACGTTAGTTAATCCCACAGCTTCGGTACATCGCTTAGCCCCGTTCATTTTCGGCGCGAGAGCGCTTGACTAGTGAGCTATTACGCACTCTTTCAAGGGTGGCTGCTTCTAGGCAAACCTCCTAGTTGTCTGTGCACTCTCACCTCCTTTATCACTTAGCGATGATTTGGGGACCTTAGCTGGTGGTCTGGGCTGTTTCCCTCTTGACAATGAAGCTTATCCCCCACTGTCTCACTGGCAATGTGTACTCTGGGTATTCAGAGTTTGTCTCGATTTGGTACCGGTTCTCCCAGCCCGCACCGAAACAGTGCTTTACCCCCCAGATATAATCATTACCGCTGCGCCTAAACACATTTCGGGGAGAACCAGCTAGCTCCTGGTTCGATTGGCATTTCACCCCTAACCACAACTCATCCGCTGATTTTTCAACATCAGTCGGTGCGGACCTCCACTTGGTGTTACCCAAGCTTCATCCTGGCCATGGCTAGATCACCAGGGTTCGGGTCTATAAACACTGATAATATTCGCCCTTTTCAGACTCGGTTTCCCTTTGGCTCCAGCATTCTCGCTTTAACCTACCAGTGCCTATAAGTCGCTTACTCATTCTTCAACAGGCACGCGGTCAGACTTTGAATAGTCCTCCCACTGCTTGTAAGCTAACGGTTTCATGTTCTATTTCACTCCCCTTCCGGGGTTCTTTTCACCTTTCCCTCGCGGTACTGGTTCACTATCGGTCACACAGTAGTATTTAGCCTTACGAGGTGGTCCTCGCTGATTCACATGGGATTCCTCGTGCCCCATGCTACTCGGGATTCAGCTACTATCCTTGAGTTTTCAACTACAGGACTTTCACCTTCTTTGGTGCAGTATTTAGCTGCTTCGTTTAACCGCTAGATTCGATATCGCTGTCCCACTACCCCAAAAGGTAAACCCTTTGGTTTAGGCTCTTCCCCTTTCGCTCACCACTACTTAGGGAATCTCTGTTTTGATTTCTCTTCCTCCAGCTACTAAGATGTTTCAATTCGCTGGGTTGGCTCTCTCCTGCCTATATATTCAGCAGGTAGTATATAGGGTTGCCCCATTCGGAAATCTCCGGCTCAATGTTTGCTTCCAACTCCCCGGAGCATATCGTCGGTAACCACGTCCTTCGTCGCCTCTGTGTGCCTAGGTATCCACCGTTAGCCCTTATTCGCTTGACCACTCAAATTTTTGGTCTTTTAACTTTTGCATTCACAATTACAAATAGTTAGTTCTGATTACCTCGCCACTTCGCACTGATTTGACTCAGTACTCAGCACTGGGCACTCATCACTAAGAATGTCTGTGTCTGCCTGCTAATTTCGCGTTACTATGCAGTTTTCAAGGTTCTGGCTGAGACTAACTCAGCAGTCTGACTCCAAAGTCATGTTGCTGAACTCTCAATATATATCAATATTATTTTTCAATGGCACTCTTGCCACAGGTGGAGGTTAGCGGACTCGAACCGCTGACATCCTGCTTGCAAAGCAGGCGCTCTACCAACTGAGCTAAACCCCCAGATTATAATTTCTAACTCATAACTTTTAACTCGTCTTTAGTTACGAATTACAAATTACGAATTAGCAATTACTTTCAGGTGGGCCATCCTGGACTCGAACCAGGGACCTCACCCTTATCAGGGGTGCGCTCTAACCACCTGAGCTAATAGCCCATTTCGAACCAAATCATAGTTTGAAAGCTTTCAACAATATGCAAATGTCTGCGACCGACCTAGGAATGACCAACTTACTATCTATATAGCTGTTTGCTTTTCGATATCTAAGGGGTGTAGGTCTCCCTCAAAAGGAGGTGATCCAGCCACACCTTCCGGTACGGCTACCTTGTTACGACTTCACCCCAGTCACCAGTCCTGCCTTAGGCATCCTCCTCCACGAATGGTTGGAGTAATGACTTCGGGCACTACCAGCTTCCATGGTGTGACGGGCGGTGTGTACAAGGCCCGGGAACGAATTCACTGCAGTATGCTGACCTGCAATTACTAGCGATTCCTCCTTCACGCAGGCGAGTTGCAGCCTGCGATCTGAACTGAGCTCCGGTTTACGGGATTTGCTTGCATTCGCATGCTTGCTGCCCTCTGTCCGGAGCATTGTAGTACGTGTGTAGCCCAAGGCGTAAGGGGCATGCTGACTTGACGTCATCCCCACCTTCCTCCGGTTTGTCACCTAGCAGTCTCTCTAGAGTGCCCAACTTAATGCTGGCAACTAAAAACGAGGGTTGCGCTCGTTGCGGGACTTAACCCAACATCTCACGACACGAGCCTGACGACAGCCATGCACCACCTGTGTTCGCGCTCCCGAAGGCACTCTTCTCTTTCAAGAAGATTCGCGACATGTCAAGCCTTGGTAAGGTTCTTCGCGTTGCATCGAATTAAACCACATACTCCACCGCTTGTGCGGGCCCCCGTCAATTCCTTTGAGTTTCACCGTTGCTTAAGCGTACTCCCCAGGCGGGATACTTAACGCGTTAGCTACGGCACGGCTCGGGTCGATACAAGCCACGCCTAGTATCCATCGTTTACGGCTAGGACTACTGGGGTATCTAATCCCATTCGCTCCCCTAGCTTTCGTCCCTCAGTGTCAGTTACGGCCTAGCAGAGCGCCTTCGCCACTGGTGTTCTTCCTGATCTCTACGCATTTCACCGCTACACCAGGAATTCCCTCTGCCCCGAACGTACTCTAGCTATGTAGTTTCCACTGCTCTTATCTAGTTGAGCTAGACTCTTTAACAGCAGACTTACATTGCCACCTGCGGACGCTTTACGCCCAATCATTCCGGATAACGCTTGCATCCTCCGTATTACCGCGGCTGCTGGCACGGAGTTAGCCGATGCTTATTCCTCAGGTACCGTCATTGTGTTCTTCCCTGAGAAAAGAGGTTTACGACCCAAGAGCCTTCCTCCCTCACGCGGTATTGCTCCGTCAGGCTTTCGCCCATTGCGGAAAATTCCCCACTGCTGCCTCCCGTAGGAGTCTGGGCCGTGTCTCAGTCCCAGTGTGGCTGATCGTCCTCTCAGACCAGCTACTGATCGTCGCCTTGGGAGTCCATTACACTTCCAACTAGCTAATCAGACGCGAGCTCATCTTCAGGCAGCAAGCCTTTCACCTTTCGGCACATCCGGTATTAGCCACCGTTTCCAGTGGTTGTCCCAGACCTGAAGCCAGATTCTCACGCGTTACTCACCCGTCCGCCACTATGTCCGAAGACACCGTTCGACTTGCATGTGTTAAGCATACCGCCAGCGTTCATCCTGAGCCAGGATCAAACTCTCCGTTTTGTGGAAAGCTCTATAGCTCATTTAGCTGCTCTTTTTTAACTTCAGCTTAGTTATTTTTATTTGATTTGCTTGACGCAATACACTTGCTGTATAATCGCTTTCAAACTATAATATTTTCAAGGTTCGGTGTCCCTGTAAGCGTCGCTCTTTCGCGCTCCGCTTCAAGCACTTATTCAATATAGCGAACCTATCTCCTTGTGTCAACTATTTTTCCCAAAATAACTTTGGACGGCTTCTGCATCACTATCAAATCCTTGAAGAATAAGGGTTTTGGGCTATAGTATTCCTGGAAGTCTCTTTGGAAACAATAAATTTGTGAGCTATTCTGCTGTTTTGCCGCCAAGGCTAGTTTTAGATCCACTCTTGCGTACCTGGTTGCTGGAGGATATTGGCCGCGGCGATCGCACTACAAGTACTCTTCTAGTAGAAGATGTGACACTAGGCTCTGCTAAATGGATCGCTAAAGCTTCAGGGATAATTACTGGCTTACCAGTTGCAGCTAGAGTGTTTCAGATTTTGAATGAAAAAGTCAGCTTTGTGGCGGTTGCTGGTGAAGGTGCATGGTGTGAGCCAGGACAGGTAGTAGCTGAAATTCATGGTTCGCTGGATGCGCTACTGATAGGGGAACGAGTCGCGCTCAACTTAGCTATGCGGTTGAGTGGGATTGCTACGCTGACTAATATATATGTAAAGAAAATTGCTGATTCACCTGCTCAGCTTGTGGATACGCGTAAAACGACACCAGGGCTGAGACTATTGGAAAAGTACGCGACTGCTTTGGGTGGAGCGATTAATCACCGCATGGGGTTGGATGATGCGGTAATGATTAAGGATAATCATATTGCGGCCGCTGGGGGAATTGGAGAAGCTATTACCCTTATTCGTTCTCAGATTCCTTATCCTTTGACTATAGAGGTTGAAACGGAAAGTTTAGAGCAGGTGAAAGAAGCTTTGCAGCATAAGGCTGACATTATTATGTTGGACAATATGCCTTTGGATATGATGCGTCAGGCGGTGCTGTTGATTCGCCAGCAGGATAACCGAGTGAAAATTGAAGCTTCGGGGAATGTGACTTTGGAAACGATTCGCAGTGTGGCAGAGACGGGTGTTGACTATATTTCTAGCAGTGCGCCGATTACTCAGTCGAAGTGGCTGGATTTGAGTATGAGGATTGTACTTTAAATATAGTGGGGCTAATCATCCCACTGCAAAGTCGGTGTAATGTCGCATTTTTGGAGGATTAATGCCTAAAACAATGTCTTCCTTGGGGACACCGAGTTCAACCAACTGGTTTGCAATTCCAACTTCGGTGCCATCTTGTTGAATCCAAATTTTACCATCAATGATGTCGAGGTGAAGGACTGTGCCATACCATCAGTGAGAGGTTAAGATAACTGTTCCAGGCTTTTTAGCTTCCGAAATAAAGCTTCTAATCTTGACCCATCCGCTATCCAAATTCGGTCAAAATTATGCAATGCAAACTTAACACTATCTGGTAATGTCCGCCTTAGTTGTTGCTGCCAATTGAGTTGTAACTAAGGTAGTAAATCTTTAAATACACGCTTAAATAATTCAACAGGGAAAACTAAAAATCTTTTTGATAGTGATTGTTGAGCCACTTTGGTGGGATGACACCATAATAAACCTTCTCTTGCCAGCAGACGATTTAACTCTTGAACACCAGGAGCTTGCCGCCATAACAGTGTTATACCTGCTGCTACCATTAATGATAAATTCAGAATTGTATCTCGTAATCCTAACCTCTCACGCATGGGTGGACAGAAGGTTTCGCGCAGAAGTTGGGACTGAAAAAGGTGAAATTCGTCAGGCAAACTAGAGTCCTCTGGGTATTCACTGGGAATATCGTACATGGTTGGTAAGACTTCTTTGTGAGAGAGGCGGGTCTATTTGGTACATAACGGGAATCCTGTCCGACTAATTTTAAGTTAATTGATCGCAGTAAAGTTTGAGTTAAAATCAAAAATATTTTCTTCTACCTGGGGAAGACGCAATTTCTCGCGTCTTTAGTATTTACTGAAACAGGAATGAAAATTTTCTTTATTAGTCAGGCAAACGTTTTTTAGAATTGCCTGAAGGCTACTGAAACTAGTTTCTGTAAATAGTGTTGTTGGTTGATAAAATGAGCCAGGTTTTACAATATCCACTCCAGAATGTATTAGAAGCCCGTGCCCGCTTGGGTGAAGGCCCCGTCTGGGATTCTACCCAAAACCTGCTGTACTGGATCGATATTTACAACCATCGGGTACATCAGTTCAATCCTGCTACGGGGAAAGACTTGTTTTTTAATGTGGGAGATGTGGTAGGTGCGATCGCAACAGCAGGTAAAAATAGATTAATTATGGCACTGCGTCATCACTTGGCATTCCTCAACACCCAGACAGGTGAAGTTACTCCTATTTTGGAAATTGAAGTAAATCTGTCAGATAACCGTCTGAATGATGGCAAATGTGACTCTCAAGGACGTTTTTGGATCGGCTCAATGTGTTCTTTAGAAAAACCCCAGGCTAGCCTCTATCGCTACGATCGTGACGGTTCATTGCATGTGATTGAAACGGGTTTGACTATCTCTAATGGTTTGGGGTGGAGTCCCGATGAAAAAACGTTTTACTTGAGTGATTCTCCTCAACAAAAAATATATGCTTACGACTTTGATTCAGTCACAGGTAACATTACTAATCGCCGGATTTTTGTTGATTTAACTCATGAATCTTTTTATCCAGATGGGTTGACGATAGATAGTCAAGGAAATATTTGGTCAGCTATGTGGGATGGGTGGTGTGTGATTCGTTTCAACCCCAAAGGTGAAGAGATATTGCGGATCAATTTACCTGTGCAATTGCCAACCAGTTGCACTTTTGGTGGCGAAGATTTGCAAACACTTTATATCACTACAGCTTCAGTTGGACTAAGCCAAGGGGAGATAGAAAAAAGTTTCTACTCAGGCGATTTATTTGCTCTCCAAACTGATGTTATTGGCTTACCTAGCTATGATTTTGAGAAATAAAGTAGTCGCTGTGTCAGAGCTGATTCGTAAAGAAAATCTAAAGGGACTGTGGATGAGTAAGAGTGGATTTTAAACTAGATCGAGTTGCATGGTTGTACTAAAAATGACTCGTCTGCCGGAGATAGCCAATCCTCAAAGAAAACCTTATCCTAGCGACCTCAGTGATGGTGAGTGGGAAGTATTGAGACCGCTTATACCAGCACCGAAAGGATTTGGGCATCCAGTGGAAGTCGATTTTCGGGAGATTCTCAATGCCATATTTTATGTGCAAAGAACCGGATGCCAATGGGAAATGCTACCCCATGATCTTCCACCCTACACCACTGTGTATGGCTATTTTCAGAAATGGCATCGCATTGGTATCTGGCAACAAATGCACGACCAAGTTCGCCAACAACTACGAACAGAATTAGGCAAAGATCAGCAGTCCACCGTTGCGNNNGCGNNNCCCGTCGAAGACATCGCAGATTCTCAATCCGTCAAGACNAACGGAAAAAAAGGGGAGGTCTACGGTTTCGATGGTGGCAAGAAGGTTAAAGGACGTAAACGCCATATCGTAGTGGACTCTCAAGGATTGTTAGTTGGGGTGTTCGTCACCGAAGCCAATGCCTCAGAACGATTAGGAGCAGTGGTTGTACTAGATGAAGCAAAGGAAAAATTATCCCAATTAGAAGTGATCTGGGTAGATCAAGGCTATTCTGGTAAGAATTTTGCCAATGCTGTCAAGCAAGTTTGTGGTGAGCAGGTGCGAGTGGAAGTGATTGCACGAACCACCAACACTTTTGAGCAATTGCCTAAGCGATGGATTGTAGAGCGCACTTTTGGATGGTTGAATCGATTTCGGCGGTTGAGTAAAGATTATGAGGTCTATTCCGAAGTCAGTGAAGCCATGATTTATGGTTCTTTGCTTCGTCTCATGGTTAGGCGATTAGCTGCTTAATATTTACTTTACGAATCAGCTCTCAAGGTGAGGCGCTAAATTGCCTCCCATATTTGTTGTTCAACTCGACTTTTTATTTGTTTGCGAATTCTAAAAATTCCGAGTTTTAAACTTTTGATCTTAAACTTCCGAGTTCAAAGGCTCAACTTTCGAGTTCTAAAGGATTTCCAAATAAAAAAATATGGCGTTGCATAATGGCGGTATGAATTGAGGTAAAACTGGATGGAATGTCCGCGTTGTGGGTCGTCTCATATCCGTAAGAACGGAAATAAAAGAGGTAAACAGAATCACATTTGCTGTAATTGCGATCGCCAATTTATTGATCGGTACGAACCACCTCAAGGATACAGTGATGAAGTGAAACGGGAATGCCTGAAAATGTACGTTAATGGTATGGGATTTCGTGGCATTGAACGGGTCAAAGGTGTGCATCACACGACATTGATTACTTGGGTAAAACTTGTAGGAGAACTGCTACCTGATGTTTATGATCCAGAGACAATTCCAGAAGTTGGCGAACTCGATGAACTAGAAACGTTCGTCGGCTCAAAAAAAACAAAGTTTGGCTTTGGACAGCAGTGAACCACTTCACACAAGGTATTTTAGCGTGGGTTTTGGGCGACCATAGCGCCGAAACTTTTCGACCGTTATGGGATATTGTAGGTACTTGGCAGTGCTATTTCTATGTCACGGATGGATGGTTGGTCTATCCAGGCTTTATTCCAGAGGGCGACCAGATTGTGAGCAAGACTTACATGACACGAGTTGAGGGGGAAAACACCCGGTTGCGCCACTATCTCGCTCGATTGCATCGAAAAACGCTATGTTATTCCAAATCAGCACAAATGCTGAAATACTCGATTCGATTGCTACTTCACTATCTCAAGTTTTGGGATGTTCCAGTTTCAGTATGATTCATACCGCCATTATGCAACGCCAAAAATATTAGTACCATGCAGCTCATTTGATTTGATTTTGAACTTAAAGGTGTATTTTTCGTAGTTACAATACTATCTTGCCGTTTCATTAGTGGTAGCTTTTTGCGGCAAAATATAAATACCCCCAGAAATTAAAGTTAGAGCAACAGAAATCCAAAAGGCAATTAGAGAGGGAGTTTGCCAGACTTCAGGTAGGGGTGCAATCAGAAGTGCGATCGCCACTATTTGACTAACTGTTTTTAGTTTACCCCAAATATTCGCCCCGGTAATTGTCGTTTGATTCACCCGCCAACCAGCGATCGCTAATTCCCGCGCTAAAATTAAAAACACTCCCCAAGCAGGTACTTTTCCTAGTTCAATCAAAACCATCAATGGCGCAAGTACTAGAAATTTATCCACTAAGGGGTCAAGAAATTTACCCAATTCACTAACTTGGTTGAGTTTCCGTGCCAAATAGCCATCTAACCAATCAGTTAACGCCGCAACGATAAAAATCGCCAAACATATCCATCTAGCTTGTGCTGTGGGGTTGTACAAGCCATAAAGCAGAAAGGGTACACCCAGAAGGCGAGAGAAAGTAATCCAGTTGGGTAGAGTCATGGAAAATTCAAAATTAATTAGTGTAAAAGCAACAAACAGCCAAGCAAATATGCAAAATATATGCAGATTAGTGTATCTGAGTGTGCCTGCGTGGGAAAATCTGTTTTCTGTAGCTCCCTTAAAACAATACTATGACTGAACACACAGACTCTCAATTCCGCATCGAACGCGATTCGATGGGCGATCGCCAAATTGCTAGTAGCGTTTATTATGGTATTCAAACACTGCGGGCAATCGAAAATTTCCCTATTAGTGGGATAAAGCCTCTAGCTACTTACGTAGATGCTGGATTGATAATAAAAAAAGCTACAGCAATTGTGAATGGAGAACTAAATTGCATTCCCCAAGATATTAGTCAGGCAATTGTGCAAGCAACTGATGAAATCTTAGCTGGGAAGTTCCGCGATCAATTTGTTGTGGATGTTTATCAGGCGGGTGCTGGAACGTCCCACCACATGAATCTCAACGAAGTTTTAGCAAATCGCGCTTTAGAAATACTCGGTGAAGAAAAGGGAAATTATAAACGTGTTAGTCCCAATGACCACGTTAATTATGGACAGTCTACCAATGATGTGATTCCTACCGCAATTCGCATTGGTGGATTATTGGCATTATCTAAGACACTACACCCAGCAATAGATGGTGCGATCGCTGCCTTAGAAAACAAAGCTGTAGAATTTCAAGATATCGTCAAATCTGGCAGAACCCACTTACAAGATGCTGTACCCGTGCGTTTAGGTGAGAATTTTCGGGCTTGGGCGCACATCCTTACAGAACATCAAAACCGGATTTACACCGCCTCTGGAGATTTGATGGTGCTGGGTTTAGGAGGTAGTGCAGCCGGAACGGGGTTAAATACTCATCCTCTGTATCGCGCCCGTGTGGTAGAAGTTCTTTCAGAATTGATTGAAACTCCTCTAGAACCTACATCCCATCTCATGGCAGCTATGCAGAGTATGGCGCCATTTGTGAATGTTTCTGGTGCTTTACGCAACTTAGCCCAGGATTTAGTCAAAATATCTCATGATTTGCGGCTGATGGATTCGGGGCCAAAAACAGGCTTGAAAGAAATTCAACTGCCCCCAGTGCAACCCGGTTCCTCGATTATGCCAGGGAAATATAACCCAGTCATGGCAGAGATGACATCAATGGTGTGTTTTCAGGTGATGGGTTACGACAGTGCGATCGCATTAGCCGCACAAGCCGGACAATTAGAACTAAATGTGATGATGCCGCTGATTGCCTATAACCTAATTCACAGTATCGAAATTCTCGGTAATACCATCGCCGCACTCACCGAACGCTGCATTGAGGGAATTACTGCCAATCGCGAACGTTGTTTAGCTTATGCCGAAGGCAGTTTAGCTTTAGTAACGGCACTAAATACCCACATCGGTTACTTAAATGCCGCAGCGATCGCTAACGAATCCTTAGAAACTGGTAAATCTCTGCGGCAAATTGTTTTAGAACGAGGATTAATGAGTGAAACAGATTTAGCCACAGTGTTAAATCTAGAACAAATGAGTGGTATCTTACCACTCAAAACAGAATAATAGGTTATGGGTTATGGGTTACAGGTTATAGGTTACTATCCTCTATTGCCTGTTCCCTCCCCCCTATTCCCTATCCCCTACCTACCATGCAGACTCAAAAACCAGCTGTTAGTCTCATTCGGGCTACATCTTACAAACGAGAGGCTTTACGAGAATCCTTAGTCACGCTGCTGGAACCTTTCGGAGGAATAGCAGCGTTTGTAAAAAAAGGCGATCGCGTTTTACTCAAACCAAATCTACTTACAGGATCGCGTCCTGGTAAAGAGTGTATCACCCGTGCCGAACTAGTTTATGAAGTTGCCCAAATGGTAATTGAGGTTGGCGGTAAACCATTTTTGGGCGATAGTCCTGCTTTTGGAAGTGCCAAGGGCGTAGCAATAGCAAATGGCTATCTGCCAATTCTAGAAGAACTCAATCTTCCCATCATCGATTTTCACGGTCAGCGTTACCAAACCGTCAGTGAAAATTTTAACCATCTGCGACTGTCTAAAGAAGCAATGGAAGCAGACGTAGTGATTAACCTACCGAAAATTAAATCACATGCCCAGTTGACATTAACACTGGGCGTAAAAAACCTATTTGGTTGCGTCCCCGGCAAAATGAAAGCTTGGTGGCACATGGAAGCGGGAAGTGCGATTCGTTGATTAGTGAATCACGGTATCCAGTCCGTACATAACTAATCCAGTCCGTCAGCAGATTACTGACACTAAAGGCTGAACTCTCGGATTGATGCAGGTGCAAGTCCTGTCATTCAGACTCAGAATTGACTCCTTATCTGCCCACACCGACCAGACTCGGTTTCTGGAGGGTGAAGCTGGGAACAGGGCGCAATCAGACAGCCGTTGCGGGTTGACACTGGCGCTAATAGGGAGTTCCTATGATGAAACAGAGCCTAGAAAAGCGATTTAGTCCAGGGCAGGGCGCAACGCAAAAACCCCTGACCCCACTAGAGTTCATTCCCGCCGAACATTTTCCGGGAAATCGGCAAGAGTCAAGGGAATCTAGGAATCGAATTGGCTACATCTAACGGAACAATCAATCTCTCCGAGGGAACGAATAAAAACGAGTTGTGGGTCTAGGGGCTTTTCGTTCCCCAAGTAGCCCAGACGAGCGGAGGAATCCCCACAATTCGGGTAGGACAGACCGTAATTGGTCTGAGGTGTTCAGAATACACAAACTCTAGAAGAGAAAATGATTAGACACAGTTACAAAACTAGTGAATCTTGGGTAGCCCTACCGTGGAAGAAATTCCGCCGAAATCTATTCCGCCTTCAAAAGCGCGTGTATAAAGCGGTTCTTGTTGGAGACAAGCGGAAAGCTCGGTTACTCCAAAAGCTTATTATGAAATCCACCTCGGCTCGATTTCTTGCAATTAGACTTGTATCTCAGCTAAATGCTGGCAAAAAGACGGCGGGTATTGATGGTAAGAAATCCCTCTCATTTGAAGACCGCTTCAACCTTGAAGGACTACTGAAAATGAACAGTGGAAATTGGAAGCATCAAGGACTAAGGGAAATTCCTATCCCAAAAAAGGACGGAACTACCAGAATGCTTAAAATACCAACCATTGCGGATAGAGCCTGGCAATGCTTAGCAAAATATGCACTTGAACCAGCACACGAAGCAACCTTCCATGCGAGGAGTTATGGGTTCAGAACAGGGCGCTCTGCCCACGATGCACAAAAGTACATCTTTGATAACCTCAAATCTCACTGCAACGGAACAGAAAAACGAGTAATCGAACTCGACATCGAAAAATGCTTCGACAGGATTAACCACTCAGCAATAATGGACGAACTCATCGCCCCCAAAGGCTTGAAACTCGGAATTTTCCGATGCCTCAAGGCGGGAGTTAACCTAGAGTTCCCCGAACAGGGAACCCCTCAAGGGGAAGTGGTCAGCCCTTTACTAGCTAACATCGCGCTCAACGGGATTGAGAGTATCCATCGATACCACAACTGTTACAAGCAAGGTAGGAAAATCAAAGACAATACCCCAAAAGGGAGCATTGTCGAACCATCAATCCGATACGCGGATGACATGGTTATTATACTCCGACCCGAAGACGATGCAACAGAAATACTTGAAAGAATCAGCGAGTTCCTCCGCAAACGCGGAATGAATGTAAGCCAAAAGAAAACCAAAGTTACCGCCGCGACAGATGGGTTTGACTTCCTCGGCTGGCACTTCAAAGTCCAGAAAAATGGAAAGTTCAGATGTAGTCCTTCAACGGACAACTTCAAAGCATTTCGTAAGAAAGTAAAACACATCGTCAACAACTCGAATTATGGTGCTACCACAAAGGCGGAGAAGTTAGCCCCGGTAGTTAGAGGTTGGAGAAATTACCATAAGTTCTGCAAGATGGACGGGTCAAGAAACTCGTTATACCACATCGAAACAAGAACGTTTAAGGTATTCAACAAGGAAACCAAGCAAAACCGCCACTCTAGCAAGAAATTACTAGATAAAGCATTCCCAAAGGTTCCTTACTCCGAAAACAAACACATTTCCGTCAAGGGAACTAAATCACCCTACGACGGAGATACAGCCTATTGGAGCGAACGTAATAGTAGACTCTACGACAGCGAAACCTCTGTTGCTCTCAAAAAGCAAAACCATAGATGTGCATCCTGCGGCTTAAAGTTCATCGATGAAGAACGGGTTCACCTGCATCACATCGACGGAAATCACGCCAACTGGAAAAACAATAATCTTGAAGCAATTCATGAGAGTTGCCACGATTACAAGCACATGAGCAAAGGCGCAAGCTAAGAACATCGGAAGCTGGGTGCGGTGAAAGTCGCACGCCCAGATTTAACTGAGAGGTGCGGGGAATAATATCCCCCATCGACTCAACCAAGACGCAAATAGATTTGGTGAAATGTTAGTAGAAACTGCCAGAGCGATTAACCCTGACTTAACCATATTAGATGGCATCATCGGTCATGAAGGTAATGGCCCCAGTAACGGGGAACCTCGCCAACTGGGCATTTTAGCAGCCGCATCAGATATATTTGCCTTAGATCGGGCAATGGTGGAAATCCTCAATGTTTCTCCTGAACAAGTGCCCACAGTTGCAGCTTCTCAAAGGCTAGGAGTTTGTCCAGAACTTGCTGCCATTGAGTTTCCGCATTTAAATCCTGACTTATTAAAAATAGAAGATTGGCGGCTACCAGACAAGTTAATGCCCATTGATTTTGGTATGCCCCGCGTCATTAAGTCTACGTTTAAGCATCTTTACACCCGATTTATCAAGGAACCAATCAGTGTTTATGGAAGGGAGTGAGGAAGAAGCAGGGGAGCAGCACTTCGGCTACGCTCAGTGACCGAGGAGAGGTAGCAGTAAGTCTTTCCCCTCTGCCTCTTGTGGCCAATCCTCAATTTAGTGCAAACGTCGTTACAGCAATTTCATTTATTAGCAGAGTAATCTGTAATTACCCTCCGATTGCTTAACCATACCGCCCTATTATATTTAGGGGCGGTTTTTTTAGCTGATTAATTTGTTATACAATTTTTCGTCTTAGATTTTGATTTATTCAAAAAGTTATACGGATTTAGGATCTGGAAATTGGGATTGGGTATTTTGTTCAGATATGGGGAAAGTTTGGTAATAACTTAACTACACCTCTAGTCCATCTTCTCAAACTTGTTTACTCTACCTTTATGTAGATTGACAAAATGGTTGTGATATTACACAGATTTTAAAATTTAAATTATTAAATATTTATTTAGTGATACCACTGAATCCATTCTGCCTCATACAGTTGATGTATCTGTATTTATTCGATAGTTATCATTGGTTACAAAAATCATTCCTACCTATTTCTTCTCTGGCGTCAAATATTTTTGAGTATAACTACTACATAACAACCAAAAGCACGGAGAGATATTCAGTGCAATTGCGGTTTTGTGTCCTGTATCACAAATTAGCAATTCCAGTAAAATGACCTTATCAAAGGCTTTATAGGATGTTATAATCATGAAGTATCGGATAAATATGTTTTGCTAATTAATCTTTAATCAGCGAAAAAATGTAACTTATGATGCTGTCAAAGTTGGCTTTGCGTATGCAACCCGTTACACCATACAGGGAAACATCTGAAAATATTAATTACAAAATAAAACATGATTTGTTTAGTTGTAACTTTGTATTAAGAAGTCCATGTATAAAAAGGCTACTATGACAGTTGTATAACTGGTTTAAATTGTAGAATGCTACACATTTTACAGTTTAAAAATAGCTAAAATAGCATTAATACTCTCACTCAGAGAGTCAACCTACACAGTGTTACGAAGAACTTCAATTTTGTATGAATTCAAATAGCCAGTCTGCCAATGCCGATACATATTCCCAACGTTTGGCAGACATTGTGGGAACTGCGATCGCTCTGTTGACTCTTACCCTACCCGTATTTGTCATCGCCCACTATTCTTCAACTAATGTTCAAAATAACCAGCAACCTCTGATCCAAAACATACAAGGAAATCAAAATTGATCGAGCTTCCCAGTCGCATTTCCTCATAAGGAGACCTACAAAAAGCAGAACACTGATTTTGTAGCAATCTCTGTAGATGTGGGTGTAGTTCGTCAAGAATAAGNNNAATCTGGATTGTGTGACTCCAGATTTGAGTTGTCTTAACAAAGTTACGACAGAAATCCCTNNNATAGCAATTAAGGGCGGAGTATATCCATAATACCCTCTTGGAAAAAGCGTTGCGAAGTTTGCTCGTAACGCTTTTTCTATTTTTTGGTAATTCAAGGGAATAGGTTACATCTGAAAGTTTCTTCCCCAGTGCGCTATGCCATAGAACAAATACCTTGGGAAGAGATCCATATTGCCCTAAAATTCTACACGGGGAGCGAAGCTGACTGAGTGCCCCCATGATTCACCGTTATCAGAGGAGTTTTTTGTGGACTTATCTCGTATTCCTGCCCAACCGAAACCGGGTCTAATCAACGTTCTCATTGAAATTACTGGCGGAAGTAAAAATAAATACGAATACGACAAGGAACTAGAAGCTTTTGCTCTAGACCGAGTACTTTATTCCTCGGTACAATATCCTTATGACTACGGCTTTGTACCCAATACTTTGGCTGATGATGGCGATCCCCTAGATGGTATGGTCATAATTGATGAGCCGACCTTTCCCGGCTGTATTATTGCTGCGCGACCAATTGGCTTTTTGGAGATGATTGACGGTGGCGATCGCGATGAAAAAATCCTTTGTGTTCCTGACAAAGATCCGCGCTACACTCAAGTAAAATCTCTGAAAGACGTAGCACCACACCGTTTAGATGAAATTGCCGAATTTTTCCGTAGTTATAAAAATTTGGAAAAAAAGGTGACTGAAATTCTCGGTTGGCAAGATGTGGACAAGGTTGCAGCTTTAGTAGAAAAATCCGTCAAAGCTTATAGAGGATAATAGAGGAGTTAAGAGTTAGGAGTTAAGAGTTAAGAGTTATGAATTTTTATTCCTAACTCCTCACTCCTAACTCCTGACTTCACTTTGCTAACTTTCCCTTGTTACGGATTTTAAAATCTGCCACCAACCCCAAACCAGAATGCAGCGTACTCTCCTTTTGGCAAAAATTCATAACTGCACCCTTACGGGGGCGAATATCAACTACGTAGGTAGTATCAGCATTGATGAAATCCTTTTGGAAAAAGCTGGTATCTTACCTTATGAGCAGGTGCAAGTAGTTAATAGTGCCAACGGTCAGCGCTTTATTACCTATGCGATCGCCGCTCCAGCCCATTCAGGAGTAATTGAGCTAAATGGAGGTGCGGCACGTCTAGGCATTATTGGCGATCGCTTGATTATAATGACTTACGGGCAGTTCACTCCAGAAGAGTTAAAAAGTTACTCTCCTACGGTAGTCATTGTGGACGAAAAAAACAGGCTGTTGGAAGTGCGGCGCTACGATGACCTGCTCACTAAGGTCTAATTTCAAGGAAAATGTCAAATTTTGAGTTGTCGGATTCCCAGAGCTACATAAGAGAAAAGTCATCTACCCTGCCCAGTAGCCCAGCAGGTGAATTTATCGTGCAATTCTGGGGTGTCAGAGGTTTGATACCCACTCCTAGTAGCAATACCAGTCGTTATGGTGGTAATACCGCTTGTGTAGAACTACATGTAGCTGGGAAACGCTTGATTTTTGATGGTGGTACTGGCTTACGCATATTGGGTAAAACTTGGCAAGAACTGCAACAGCCACTAGAAGCCCATTTATTTTTTACCAACTGCCAATCAAACCGAATTCAAGGATTTCCCTTTTTTGCTCCTGCATTTATTGGGGAAAATTGCTTCCATATTTACGGCACAGCTGCCTCAAATGGAGCCTCAATCAAACAATGTCTGTACGATCAGATGCTCCAGCCGCACTTTCCTTACCCTTTACAGGTAATGCAGTCTGAATTGCAGTTTTACAATCTGACTCCAGAAAGTGATGTGAAGTTAGATGATGTCACCATTACAACTGCATTAATTAATCAAACTCAGCGGTCAGTTGGCTACCGAGTTACTTGGCAAGAGTATAGTGTTGCCTACATCACAGATTTGCACCAAAATGCCGATCAAGTGGAGCGAGAGCGAATTTTAGAGTTTATTCAAGGCGTTGACTTGCTGATTGCCAATGCCACTTACACTCCCCCGACATCTCACAACCATGATTCTGCTGATTTACTTTGGCAAGCTGCGGTGAATGCAGCTTTAAATGCTGGTATCAAACGGCTAGCCATTTCCCATCATCACCCAGATGACCATGATGATTTTCTCGATCGGGTGCAAGTCGATATTAAATCTGCTTTTTCTCAAGCCATACTAGCCTATGAAGGTCTAGTATTATCTGTTGGTAAGTGATTTTTTAATACTTAGATGTAGTGCAGGAGATATTTGTTTGCCAAGGGCTATATAGGCTGACGTTAGGTGCTTGAGCCACTAGCTGGATGTCTCCATTAGGATCAACTACCCAGCTTTGGGCTTCCACAATCTGATTAGTAGATTTGGTAACAAATGTAGTAGATTTTTTATCTGTAATTTCCACAGATAATTTATCCGTTACTCTCTCTGTTGCTTGTGGGGGCAAATCTACCCAATTTGTAATCACTGCTCGTCCCCGCAGAGGCTCGTTAGGACTAAGGGGTAATCCACCGCGTCCTGTGGCGATAAAGCGACTAACGGTTTGTCCTCTTCTGGGAGTGCAACCTTGAGCCATCTGTTGGGATGCATCGACAAGGTTAGAGGGTAGTTGAATTAAACCACGACTAGGGTCTACATCGGGTGTGTTTAGTTCTACAGTCCCAGCCACCCCACGTTCAGAACTAGCAGTGATATCACTCAGGGAAGTTGGACGTGAGCGAGATTCAATGCCAAAGAGACTTTTGACTGTAATGTCAACATTACCACCCTTACCAGTGAAAGCATTGGCGCTGATGTTGCTATCTTCGCTTGGAACAGCAATAATGAAGGGGGTCTTGATAGTTACGTTACCACCATCCCCTCCTGCTTGAGCAGTGCCAGCAGTGCTAGATATTTGACTATTACGGCGGAGTAAAAGCAAGTCTTGCAGGCTGAGGTTAATATTGCCACCTTTATTGCTAGCTGTTTGTGCCGATATTAGCCCTTGGTTATCTAAAGTCAAACTTTCTGCTTGAATTTGAATATTGCCACCTTTTCCGCTACCTTGGCTATTTACAGCGATTCTTGCATCGTCTTGAATAGTGACAGTTTTGGAGGCAGTGATATTTCTGGGTTGAATGAAAATATTTCCGCCATTACCTGTAGAGCTAGGTTCAGTGTTAGCAAACAACCCACTGTCCTTTCCTATTAAAATCAGATGATCTTGTACCCTTAAAGAAATGTCCCCGGCTTGGCTGTCACTGGAAGTAGATGTACGTAATTGACCGCTATTTACTACTTCAAGTTTGTCTGCTGTCACCGTGAGACTACCTGCGTCTCCGTTTCCTTCAGTTTCCGCGGTTATTACAGCACCATTTGTTACAGACAGTCTAGCAGTAGTAATGTCGAGCTTACCCCCTTTACCTATACCTGTTGCATCTACTGAGCTAGCAATGAAGCTGGCAGAGTTATTAATACTATCTACTCCATCTAAGAAGATTGCTTTACTGGCTTGAATTGTTAAGTTGCCAGCATTTCCACGTCCAGAAGTAGAAGTGTTTATTTGAGCGCCACGAGTCAGCGAAAGCAATCCTGTGCTGATGTTTATATTACCTCCATCACCGACTGCACTTGGTCCCACTCCATTAGTTATTGCACTACCAAACCTATCGAATGAGATTAGCCCCGAAACCTGAATTGTCACGTTTCCTGCATTTCCCTGCCCCTGAGTGTTAGCTGAGACTCCACCACCATTTGTAAGGAAAAGTGACTCAGCGATGACCGTGACGTTTCCTCCTTGTCCTGAGCCTTGTACTAAGGTGCTGAAGGCACCACTGGGTAATTCATTACTACCTACCCCCTTTATAAACACAGAACCACGGGTTTGAATCGTAACGTTGCCTCCTCTCCCTTGTCCAAAGATACTAGTTGCCAGTTCACCACCATTTGTAAGGGAAAGTGACTCAGCGATGACCGTGACGTTTCCGCCCTGACCTACTCCTCCAGGATTGACTGTACTGAAGACACCACTGGAAAAGTTATTGCTACCTACCCCCTCTATCAACACAGGATCACGGGTTTGAATCATAACGTTGCCTGCTCTCCCCTGACCGGAAATGCTAGCGGCTAATTCGGCACCATTTGTAAGGGAAAGTGACTCAGCTACAATAGTAATATCTCCTCCCTGTCCAATAACTCCAGGTCCTATCAAGCTGCCCACCCCACTGGGAGAACCACTAAGCAAAGAACCGCTTCTGCCCACTCCATCCGCAAAGACAGAACCGCGAGCTTGAATCGATACACTGCCTGCATCTCCCTGTCCATAGTTACTCACATTTAGAACACCGCCGTTGGTCAAGGAAAGCAAGCCAGTAGTAACTGTGATATTTCCAGCTTTACCTACACCTCCTTTACTTACAGAACTGAATACAGCACCTCCATTGAGGGAAACTTGATCGCGCACATTAATTACGACGTTACCCAGATTTCCACGCCCACGATTGTTTAATGCAACAATCAAGGCAGCCTCATCAGCGATCGCAAGTGACTCAGCAGTAATACGAATGTTGCCACTGTTGCCAGTGGCTCCAGTCTGGACTAAATTCTGAATTAGACTGCCACCAGCAACAGTTACTGTTCCTGTAGCATTGAGGGTTATATCTCCTGCTTTATTATCAACTTCTCCCAGTCCTGCGTTTATTCCAGATATGAGAGCACTTCCCTCTAAAATTTCTATATTCCGCGCATTAACTATAATGCTGCCCTCTTTGTCAGCAGGAACAGCAACTCCACCACCAGTCAGTGAGACATCTGCCCGTGTTGCTTGCTCTGGAAAGCTTAGACTCAGATTATTGCCATCTACCTGAAGCCCAATTGTTCCTGCTCCTGCTAATCCTCCTAACTCTACTCGCCCACCGAAGGTATACAAACCTGCACCATTGATTTGAATGTTGCCACCGACGAGTAATAAACTTCGACCATTGGGAACACTCAGGCCAAAAACTGATGGGTTTGCTGCTGGTGCGATTGAATTGTTTTGAATCGGCGCAGCAACAATTTGATTAAATAGCAAAGCTGAAGGCTTGACCGTCAACAATGAAGGAATATTCGGATTTGAAGCGCTAAAAAAACCTTGATTACCAAACCCAATAGCATTTGCAGTAGTTGCTACAAATGAACCTCCGATATTTAGGCTGGCATTTGGCCCAAAAATTATCCCATTGGGGTTCATCAGAAACAAGTTGGCTGTACCATTGGCGCTGATTAATCCATCAATATTCGATACTGATTTACCTGTTACTCGACTAATAATATTCTGAATATTTGAAGCGTTATTGAAGTAAGCCACACTCTTGGTGGGCACAGAAAACTCTTCAAAACTATGGAATAAGTTACTTCCTGCTTGGGTGCCACCTTGAATGATTCTAATGTTGTCCTGCAATGTGACACGAGAATTATTAAGTAGAGTGCTATTAGGGGTAATTTGGGCAGAACTACAATTTGCCCAAAAAGCGATCGCAATACCCATCCCCACACAAACAGCAGTTGTTGAATCAAGGTTGGTTTGCATAGTGATTGTAGTGATGGGTATTTTAAGCTGTGTCATCGCTTTGGCATAAGCGTTGCTCGCTGTTGGCGTTCGCGTTAGCCTCTCTGAAAGAGAAGCCTCTCGTAGAGAAGGCATCGCTTCAATCTTTTTGCCTGATTTTATTCTGTTAAGAGTAGTGAAAAGAAATAACTTTTCTTAAGAAATACTAGATCAAGTCGATATCCAACTATTTCTTGTGGGATGGGCGTCTCGCCACTGGTGTCAACTTCACGTGAAAGTTACTAAGCGAGAATGCTTTGAGATCATTACCTCGAAAAAAAGTCTCTGACTCTTCATGCCCCTCATTGAGGCTCTACCTCCCTTACTCGAAAAAGAGCCACAATGATAAGCATTTCCAGCCAGAGTCTCTTGCTCTCAACAAGGTTTTAAAAGGGTTTTGGCTTAAGTTGACACCCAGCTTTTTCTGTGCGCCTACTATTCCACACAATTAAAATCGCCTATATTGCCCCTACGACGCATTTTGCAACTCAGCTGTGCGTACTGAAAGCTGCTCTGTCTTATTACCTCGTTGCACTTTTACCTGTAATACTTGACCAAGACGACTATCTTCCACAACATTCTGCAATTGTTCAGCACTGGTAATTGCTTTACCATCAATTTGCAGAATTACATCCCCGCGCCGGATACCCGCAGATGCAGCTGGAGAATTGGGGACAACTCGCATGACAAAAACCCCATTGATTTCTGGTATCTGAATCGGAGAGTTGGGATCGGTGTTATTTTGCTTGGCGAGATCGGGTGTCAAAGTTAGCATTTGCACACCTAGATAAGGGTGAGCAACTTTGCCATCGCGTTGTAGTTGCGCAGCGATCGCTTTAGCTTTATCAATAGGAATGGCAAATCCAATACCCATCGCATCAGGGCGAATGGCTGTGTTAATACCAATTACTTCACCTTGACCATTTAATAGTGGCCCGCCAGAGTTACCAGGGTTAATGGCAGCGTCTGTCTGAATGAAGTCCAAACGTTTGTCACTAATGCCAACTTGAGCGCTGGAACGTTTGAGGGTACTGACAATTCCCAAAGTAACGGTGTTATCGAATCCCAAAGGATTACCAACTGCGATCGCCCAGTCTCCTACTTGGACATTGGTGGAAGAACCCAAGGGCGCAACTGGTAAATCATTACCAGCGTTAATCTTGACTACTGCCAAATCTGTGACTTCATCAATACCCTGAACTTTCCCTTCAAAGGTGCGGCCATCTTTGAGTCGGACTGTTACTTTATCAGCCTTATCGACCACATGAGCATTAGTCAAAACTAAGCCGCTCTTGTCAATAATAAAACCTGAGCCTAAACCACGTAACTGCTCAGAAGGAATCTGTTGGGAGAAACCTTCACCAAAAAACCGACGGAAAAAGGGGTCTTCCATAAATGGATCGACGCGGCGAGTAATTGTTCGCTCAGTATCAATGCGCACAACTGCTGAACCAACACGATTAACTGCTGCTGTGACAAAGCTGGTGCTACCGATCGCAGCACTAGCTGGTGATTGCCGTTGAGCAATTAGATTTGAAGTATCAAGAGCAGCTATTGTGGGTGCTGGTTCGGCTTGGGAGGGTAACACTTGCAATGTACTAACCGCTAGCACAACTCCTAGCGCGATCGCTAAGACATGAGTACTTAGTTGCCGTAAAGACCGAGATAATTTGGGAAATCGCATAATCACAACCTAATTTATAAGCCTAATTGTTGCTTAGTCGTGACAAATCTATTTACAGTTATTTTTACTTCAGGTTTNCGCCTGCTCTTTCCAGTACTGGCGTTAGGGCATTTTGCGAAATCCTATAATCAACTTAATAGAAAATTTAACCCAAAAGCTATTATGGACATTTACCCTTTACAAGTTCGGTTTTTACCCATCAATAAAACTTTTGGATTGCGAATGAGACAAGCCCGCTCTCTGTTCTAACTCTAAACGATGGATGAACTAACTTTTGTATAAAATTTCATTCCGATTAGCTGCACCTAGCTGGGGTAAAGAGTTGATGGCTGAATGAGGAGTGAGGTTAACAGGAACGGTTGGAGGTAGTTGTAATTGTTTAACAACACTTTGCAAGAGTTGGTCTTGTCCAGTCCGCAAACCCCAGACATTTGTCCCACGGTTGATAATAGCAAACCAAACCAAACCGCGATCGCGTGTCGGCATCACTCCCGCTAAAGCGCTCACATCTCGGAGAGTACCAGTTTTGATCACAGTCGCCAGGGGAATGTGTCTGGCGTGCAGTGTCCCCCGGTGATCGAATCCAGACATGGGGAACAAGTCAGCTAGATTCAGTTGATGGGCAGATGCCTCAGCTTGAATAGCCATCAACATGGCACAAGCTGCTCTAGGGGAAATGCGATTTTCAGGGCCCAGTCCAGAACCATTGATTAACTGAATTTCTACTTGTGGCACCCTCGCCAGGTTAGCAGCAGTTGATTGGACTACAGTTGCTCCCCCTACTGAATCTGCCAGCATCTCTGCCATATCATTGTTACTGTAAACGTTCATCTCCTTGATTAGTTGCTTCAAGGGCAATGAGCGATGACGCACTAACAAAGTTTGTTGAGGGTTTGGTTGTGCCTCAACTTTCACCCCACCCGCAATGACAACTTGAGGCTTGGGTGTTCCCTTGGGCATAATTGAGTGTGTATAAATCGCAGGGCGTCCCCAAGTTGCACGATTTAGCGTTTGCTTCAGCATCAGACCAGCTAGCATTGGCTGACGTTGAAAATTCATGGCAAAACTGCCAGTAATAATCAAATTCCCCTTTACTTGCTTGATGCCCATTTTATTGAGAGTATTACCAAGAGCGATCGCTTCTTCCCAAACAAACAAAGGATCACCACGGCCTGTAACCACCAAATCGCCCTGAACAACTCCATTTACCACTGAGCCAGTGACACTCACCAAAGTATCAAATTGGTAATCTGGTCCCCAAGTTTTCAAAGCAACTAGTGAAGTGGCAATTTTGGTTAAAGAAGCAGCTAGTAGAGGTGTCGTACCTTGATGATTAGCCATCAGCATTGGCCCCGACTGCATCCAAATCCCCTGATTCTCAGCCAGATTTTGCGCCACTACTTTTGATGTTATGAGCTTTTTCAGATATTCCTGCACCGTAGTCGCCCCAGCTGGATTTGGATCGGGGGCAAGAACTAAGCCAGGACTACTTTGCCAAGTCAAAGCATCTAAGGCATCTAGAGGCTTGATTTGTACCCCAGCCATTTCCAGCCAAAGCGACACCAAACCTGAACCCAATAATTCCAGCATTTTTTATTCCTCTGTTAGGATCTCAAGCGTTGTTTACTGTGCTAATATACAAGCTTTTTTACAATAATCAGTATTGAGTCATAATAACTAGTGTTTTTCTCATCTGTAAGTAGTAGTCTGTCAATAAATAATTGATGGATAGATCCCTGTAGAGGCGGCGATTTATCGCTTCTCTCTAACCGTCAAAATGAATTTGACAGACCAGCAGTGGCGTGTGCAGCCTTAAATAGTGCATTAGAAAAACTCTTGTGGGATGGGTGTCTCACCCGTCCGGGGCGGACAAGATGTCATTGGTGTCAAGTTAAGCTAGAAATAGCTTCGCTGCGGGCTTCATAACCCGCCAGAGAATAAATTCTCTGGCTCATAGTTAAAGTCTACTGAAGTAGACTGAATATTTTTGGGGATATCTAGTCATCTTCAGATGACTTTCGCCATGATCTTGGAACTGAAGTTCCTTGCGGGACATAGTTTTTGCGTTAAGTTGACACCAATGACAAGATGTCCACCCCACAAGATATTGAGAAAATTGTAATATGCAAATTAGATGTGTTTTAGCTTACCTACTTTCTTTCTGGATGCGCTACATCCTCTGGTGAAGGAGTACCCATCCGGTTAATTGTGGCAATCATCTGATACAAGCGTCCCAAGTCGCGTTGATTGAAGTACAAAATGAGGCGAGGTAGTCCAACAGTTTCATCTTGTGCTTCTTGAGGTAATGCCTGACTTTTTTCAATTCTTCCTTGAATAATAATGTCGCTAAAATCAGCATTGAGTTTTTCTAACAGAGCGTCTGATATATCTGTCTTCAGGCGGATGACTAACTTCTCACTTACATAGCGGCTGGAATGATAAACCTGGTAAAAACGGGTGATTGCATCACAAGCCACATCAAGGTTATCTGTCACCGTATAAAGGCTGGGGTCTTCAGGATTGACAAGACCATTTTGCACTAATTGCTTATCAATATATTCGCTCCAAGAGCGCCAGTAATCACCACCAGGGCGATCGATTAAAACTAAAGGTACTGGCCCAAATTTACCAGTTTGGCTTAATGTCATACATTCAAAAGCTTCATCTTGAGTACCAAAGCCTCCCGGAAACAAGGCTACAGCATCACTTTCTTTGAGGAGAAACAGCTTGCGGGTGAAGAAATATTTGAAGTTAATTAGCTTGGGATCGCCCTCGATAAAAGGGTTTGCTTGCTGTTCAAAGGGTAACTGAATGTTTAATCCAAAGGAATTTTCTCGCCCAGCACCTTCATGACCCGCCTGCATAATTCCACCACCACCACCAGTCATCACCATGAATCCTAATTGAGAAACAGCGCGAGCAAACTCAAGGGCCATTTGATATTCTGGTCTATCTGGCGCTAGACGAGCAGAACCAAAGATGGTGACTTTGCGAACGTGTCGGTAATCATAAAAAAGCTGGAAACCGCGCTCCATATCTGCTAATGCAGCGGATAATATTTTCCAATCGAGACGCTCGATTTCGGTATCAGCTAGACGAACAATAGTAGTAAGTGCTTGCTGAATAAATTGCCGATTTTTTAATGTCGGTAAACTAACGATCAATTCAGCGATATCCGCCTGTAAAGACTCTAATGTGTCAAACGACGCAGATGAGGTCATGAGAACTGCTGCAACAATGGCATTATATTTTACGTGAACTACTCACACTCTAGCAAGCGGGAATAGCCCTTTGATGTGCAGTTAGCAAATTCAGAACTGCTTTTGAAGCCGGAAATTCTAAAAATCTTTTTGATCAGGCTTGTTGCGAGACTTCAACTTTTGAATACCATAGCAAGTTATCTCGGTTGATAAATTGACATAACTCTCTCACTTAGGTTATCCGTCGTCACAATATACAGCAGATTTCAAGTTGGTGAGGTACACAAGCTAAGTCTGTTGCCCAAATATAAAGCGTCTTTTACTCCTGAATTCTGAATTCTGTATTCTGTATTCTGGTGTATATCAGGGTTTGTGTAAAATGCTATAACTTACATCTATAGCGTATATCAAAAGAAAATTTTGTATCTTATTGCCAGATTTTTTGGGAATTAATGCCCATAATAAAAGCACTCTAACCCTAATCTAAGAAAGTAAAAAAGCTCTCTAGACCACAATACCGTTCAGTTCAACCTAAAATCCTTGGTAGAGACGCGATCGCCCCGCCATGCTAACATCCTGCTGCGCTCACGCGTCTTTACAAGTCAAAAATCAGTACCAAAAATCCTTAACCAAAACATATTGCTCTAAAGGATTGTTGATCGAAACCTGTCTCAATTACACTTCGACACATTAATGCATAATGTGAGCTATTTGTATAGTGCCTAAATCCTAGTAGAATATTTTCGCAAATCTAAGTAGGAAGATAGATGGAAGTTTCTGGACGCATCAATTACCCACTAAATCCTCCTCCCCTTCTTGAAGATTTTCCCGTCCTTCAAACTGAAAAATATACCCTACGGCTGGCTTCAACTGAAGAAGAATTAGAATCAATTTTTCGGTTGCGCTTTGAAGTTTTTAATCTTGAATTAGGCTTGGGATTTTCTACTTCTAACTTTACCCAGATGGATATAGATAAGTTTGATGCGGTTTGCCATCATTTAATCCTAATCTCCAAACATACGGGTAAAACGATTGGAACTTATCGGATGCAGACCTATATAATGGCTTCTCAAAGACTAGGCTTTGATGCTACCGATATATTTAATCTTAATGGAATTCCCAATTCTGTGCTTCAGGTATCAGTGGAAGTTGGGCGTGCATGTATAGCTAAAGAATATCGCAATAGTCAGACACTTTTACTACTCTGGGAAGGGCTGGCAAATTATCTCATCTGGAGTAAAAATCAATATTTCTTTGGTTGTGCATCATTACTAACACAATGTCCTAGGCAAGCTACTTGGGCTTATGATTATTTTCGGCAGAATAACTTGATGCATCCAAGTATTTTGGTTTATCCAAATTCACAATTTTGTCTAGAACTGACTCAAGATTGTCCAGATTCATCTAATGTTGAAATTCCGAAAATTTTGCAGGCATACTTGAATATTGGAGCTAAAATATGCAGCCTTCCTGCTATTGATCGGCAGTTTAAAACTATTGATTTTTTAACTATATCTAATATTGCAGACTTTGCCAGATGGCGTTATCCAAATTATCTCAAAAAACCCTTACCACTGAAGATTTTTCACGATTAATGCTAATGCTGCCGTCTTATCTAAGGGACGCGAGAAAAAATATCCTTGTCCATATTCACAGTTCAACTTCTTCAGAAATGCTAGCTGCTCTTTTGTCTCTACTCCTTCGGCGGTAACATCCATACCTAATTTGTGTGCCAGTGTGATAATTATCTCAATAATTTCTAAATTCTTGCCATTACCATCTATCGGGCTGACAAAGGAGCGGTCAATTTTCAACAAACTAATCGGAAAGCTATGGAGACGGCTTAATGAAGAGTAGCCTGTCCCGAAATCATCAATTGATAACTTAATGCCCATCTTCCGAAATTCTGAGAGTGCGGCATTTGCCTCATCGCCATTTTCCATAATTGCACTTTCAGTAATTTCTAACATCAAACTGCTAGCATCAAGACCAGTCGAGTGCAAAATTTCTCCAATTTGTTCAATTAAATCCCGTTGAGAAAATTGCTTGACTGAGAGATTGACGCTGATTTTCTCTAACGAGTTTGTTGGATGGCTCACCTGCCAGCTTTGCATCTGGCGGCACGCCTCATATAGTGTCCAGTAACCAAGCTCGACAATCATTCCGGTTTCTTCTACTAGGGGGATAAAATCTGTTGGAGAAACAAAACCACGCTCTGGATGCTGCCAGCGGATCAGAGCCTCAAAGCCTATAAGTCTGCCATTAGTGAGGGAAACAATCGGTTGGTAATAAAGTTGAAACTCTTGGCGTTCGATCGCTCGGCGTAGATCGTTCTCTAACTGCAATCTGACCAGAGCATTAGTATACATCTCTTGGTTGAATAGTTCATAGCGAGCTTTGCCCAGCGCCTTGGCTCGGTACATAGCTGTATCAGCGTCTCTTAGCAAGTTTTCTGGTTGGTCATAGTCTACTGTCGAACTCAGGGCAATGCCAATACTTGCCGTTGTAAATACTTCTTGCCCGTCAAGCTCAAGGGGTAATGTCAGTTCTTGTTGAATTCGTTCAGCTACTTTGATGGCTTCTGACACATTCTGGATTTCGTCAAGCAGGATTGTAAATTCGTCTCCCCCAAGTCGTGCGGCTATATCCGTAGAGCGTATGCATACTTCTAATCTATTTGCAATAGCAATGAGAAATTGGTCTCCTTTTAAGTGTCCGAGACTGTCATTGATCACCTTAAACCGATCCAGGTCGAGAAATAGTACAGCAAATAAATAACTCTTTTGTCGCTTGGCTCGCTGGAGTGTGTGTTTTAAGCTCTCCATAAAGAAAGCTCGGTTTGGTAAACCTGTCAGTGCATCGTGAAACGCATTATGTCGTAACTGTTCTTCTACCTGCTTACGCTCGTTAATTTCAGCTTCTAATTGCCTGTTAGCCTCTAAGAGTCCAGCAAATGAATCTTGTAATTGAGCAGCCATTTGATTATGAGCTTGAGCAAGAACTCTTATTTCATTGATGCCCTCTACTGTAACGGTTTGGTCTAACTTCCCATTAGCGATTTCCTGAGAGGCAATGCTCAAAAAGAGAATTGGTTGAGTAATCCAATGAGAAGTAATCACTCCTATGGCTGTAGCCAATATCAACGCTCCTAAACACAGCAACATAGTGGTTCGGGTGTTAGCTTCGATATGCTCCATAAAGTCGGCTTCTGGAACCACTACGATAATCAGCCAATTTAGCCCACAGTCGGCTGTAAGGGGCATTAACTGTACAAATTGCCGCTTCTGATCAATTTCAAATTCTAGCTGTCGGCGAGAAGAAATGTTTCTAAAATTACCAAATTTTGAATGCAAATACTGTGTTGTCAGATGAGTGATCCGATCGCTGCTGGCGATCGCTCTGAGCCGTTTGGATTTCTTTTTTCCTCCCTCATGACTCAGGATAAAAGGTTGCTCCGCGGTTGAAGTTGCTACCAACTCTCCAGAATGCTCGACAATAAATGTCTTTCCTGAGCGACCAATCTTTAAACTGTGCAAGAACTCACTCAGCTGTGAAAGAGATAACGTTGCATTGGTCACTCCAAGCAAAGTACCCGTCTGGTTATAAAGAGGTTGGGTTGCACTGAACGCTAGCCCTGATGAAGAGAAATATGAATAAATTTCTGTGCAAGTAGTTTTACCTGCTTTCACAGCATTTGTATACCAGGGGCGAGTGCGAGGATCAAAAGTTGGGTTAACTTGAAGTAACCTGACAATGTTGCCTTGATTATCAGTGGTGTAAGTATAGTAATTGTAACCAGTCGATTGGTCTCTTTTTCGGATGACTAGTGAACCATCGTTAAGGCGATCAACCGAATGAATTTCTCCTTGTGTACTTGCAAAAGCGATCGGCTTTAAGGGCTTGAATAACTGCATTTGATTCCATAAATGGCGTTCTAAACTTTTTGCATCTTTTAAACTTAACTGACCAATATGGACAGCATTGGCGTTAATCTGAGTGACAAGTTGGGGAATCTCTATGTAATTGGTAACATGTTGATGAATCCGAGTTGTAACCTCATTCCGCAGCTGAGTAGCAACGTCATTAACAGCTTTCTGACCATTTTTTAAAGATAAGAATGCTGTTAAGCCTACAGCAACAGAAATTTGCACAACGAAAGGTACTACAAGAGCTACACGGAGTGGCACTCTCAAGAACCCTTTGGGAATCGAACGCAAGAAATTCTGCTGTCGCATCTGTGCGATCTTAGCCTCCGAGAGCTTAAAAGCAAGAGTTTATCTTCTTGCCAAGGGAGTATTATCAATCTGCTCTACAGCTACTTTAAACTGCTACCTCGAATTCTGATCGGTTAACAATACCAAGTGGCGTGGCGTAGGCGTAGCCCGCACTTCTCTACGAGACGCTCCGCGAGCGACTTGGCTCAGTGATCACCGTAGGCATCGCTCGTTCTATACCCTGTCCTGTGCTGGAGGCAAAAAACAATCCTTTATTCGCCGTTAGGAGAATTGAGAACTATAACCCGCAAAGCGATCGCTCAATGCACGGTAGCTATGGAGTTGCCTGACCACAGATGCGGCTACACTTGGTGTATTTTACACTCCATTTATATCTCGGTTTCACAACCAAATCCAGTTTTGCGGGATTTGATACAACCTTGCCCATGTTTTTTTGTAGTTAATAAAGGAGAGGTGTTGATTGCCAATCTTCCCAATCAAATTAAAGTCCGGTTGGCGATGTTTAACAAATAGGCTCCGCTTGAAGTCTTGGCGATGTCGCCGACGGGCGTAGCTGCGGCACCTCATCCAGCCCACGAGATGATTTGAGAAAACTTTTTAGGAAACCCACTTATGCACCATCTCAAATTTGCTCCGAGTTGGTTGCGGTTTTTAACTATCTTCTTATTGACGATGGGTATATTGTTTCGTTTTTCTAATCTTGATGGTAAAGTTTTCTGGCAAAATGAAGTTTATGCCTCATTGCGAATTTCTGGTTACACGATTAATGAAGCGAAACAGCAACTTTTTAATAATCGTGTGATTGGCAAAGAAAGTTTTGCTCAGTTTCAAGGTGCAAATCCAGAAAAAAGCTTAAATGACACAATTATGTCTTTGGCAAAACAAGATTCTCAGCATCCACCGTTGTATTACATCATAGCCAGATTGTGGATGGAAATCTTTGGTAATTCGGTGACAGCGATTAGAAGTTTATCAGCCTGTATTAGTTTGCTGGTTTTCCCTTGTGTTTATTGGCTATGCCGAGAATTATTTAATGTGCCATTATCGGTTTCTGGTGTTGCGATGCCTGCGGCGGGCGTAGCCATCGCACTCATGGCTATCTCTCCAACTCACCTAGTATACGCCCAAGAAGCACAAGAATATATTCTTTGGTTAGTCACCATTTTACTATCCAGTGCGTCTCTGCTGCGAGCCATACGGCTAGAAGATGAGCTAGCAAAAGAACGACAAAAACCCGACTTGTTCGCTATTTGGAGTATTTATGCAGTCACCTTAGCCATTAGTCTTTATACATTTCTTTGGAGTGCATTTGTAGCATTTGCTCACGGAATTTATGTGATGATAACTGCCAAATTTCAGTTTACTGAAACTGTGAGAAGTTATCTGCTAGCATCACTAGTAGGTTTTTTAGCTTTCATGCCTTGGATAACAGTTGTAATTGGTGATTTTTTTCAATTTTTGATTTCAGCAGATAAAACAACAGCACAGTCAGATTTAATACCTATTCTCCCATTTTTATTGATGCAGTTAAGCCGGATTTTTTTTGATATAGACCTTAGCTCAGAAAATTCTCTAGGCTATTTAATTGGACTAGCTTTTTTAAGCTTAGTAGGATATTCAATTTATTTTCTTTGTCAATCAACTAACTATAAAATTTGGTCTTTTATCATCACGTTAATTGTAGTACCAGCATTACCATTAATACTGCCAGATTTAATTATTGGGAGTATACGATCGTCTACCGAAGCATATTTAATCCCATCTTATTTAGGAATCCAATTAGCTGTTGCCTATCTACTAACTACGCAATTATATAATGGGAGGGGATCGCGTCGGAGCTTTTGGCACATAATCATGGCATTAGTGATTATTTGTGGTTTGATTTCTTCTAAGGTGAGTTCACAGGCAGAAACTTGGTGGAATAAGGGTATGAATTATGGCAATCCCCAAGTTGCCCAAATCATTAATCAGAGTAATCGTCCACTTTTGATTAGTGATGCTTTGAGTAATAATTATGGTCATGTCTTTTCTTTAAGCTATCTTTTGGAACCAAAAGTGCGATTTCTGTTGGTGAACAATCAAAAAATTCCTAAAATTCCTGATGGGTTTAGTGATGTGTTTTTACTTAATCCTTCAGAGGCTTGGGGTAAAAGCATAGAAAAAAAGTATAAATTCAAGACAGATATTGTTTATAGTGATAACTATTATTCAATCTGGAAATTGGCTAAAACTCGTAATTTGCGGCGACGTAATATCTCACCTAATAATCAATTATCTGCCGAGCTATCAACTAGGCAAATAATTCTTCAATAGCTGACAATTCTTGAAAAGTTCATGGTTGCACAGATCAGTCTGCTTTAAGTACATAAATCCACTTTTCTCACTTCACTAAACAAGTAATTTTGTAGCTAAATATACAATTTTTATCTTGCACAAAAAACTACTGAGTCTAATTATTACCTCCGCTACTTAACTAATTTACTCTCTACAATTACAACCCACCACTGTTTGGTTAGACATTTTTAATAACTAGTTTTGAGAGTCATAAAGTTGTTTCGTTAAAGTAGATAATTGTTGTACAAGTTATTGTGAAATTTAGTTATGCGGCATCTCCAACTTGCTCCAAATAGGTTGCGGTTTCTCATTGTAGTTTTGTTAATGGTGGGTATATTTTTTCGTTTTTTTAACCTCGATCGCAAAGTTTACTGGCACGATGAGACTTTCACTTCATTACGGATTTCTGGTTATACGGCAAATGAAGTCAAGCAGCAAATATTTAATGGTCGCATAATTAATAAGGAAAGTTTTGCCAAATTCCAAAGTCCCAATATGGAGAAAGGCTTACGTGACACCATTATATCTTTAGAAGTAGACGACCCACAGCATCCACCACTGTATTATATACTCGCTCGGTTTTGGGTGGGAATCTTTGGCAATTCGGTGACAGTAATTAGAAGTTTATCTGCCTTTATCAGCTTGTTGATTTTTCCGAGTATTTATTGGCTGTGTCGAGAATTATTTAAAGCATCGGTATGGGTATCGGAGGTTGCGATCGCACTCATGGCAATCTCCCCTATTCACTTAGTATACGCCCAAGAAGCACGAGAATACATTCTCTGGATAGTGACTGTATTACTATGCAGCGCTTCATTGCTACGAGCATTACGTTTGGAATCAAAAGATCGAGTACTACGCATATTAAATTGGGGAATGTATGCAGTCACTTTGGCGCTTAGTCTATATACATTTTTGTTCAGTGGATTTGTTGTAGTCGCTCATGTGATTTATGTAATTGCCACTGCGAAATTTAGGTTTACGAGAACAGTAAAAGCTTATATATTAGCATCTTTAGCAGGTTTGTTAGCCTTTACACCTTGGATACTGGTTGTGATAGTTAACTTGTTGCAATTAAAAAGTTCAACAGCTTGGACAAAAAGACATGTACCCTTAGATGCTTTAATTAAATCTTGGCTTTTACAGTTAAATCGGATTTTTCTTGATTTAGACTTAGGCTTTGAAAATCCGTTGAATTATCTAATTACACCATTTTTTTTAGTTCTTTTTGGATATTCTATTTATTTTATTTGTCGAAAAACGAACTATAAAATCTGGTTGTTTATCGTCACGCTGATTATGATTCCTGCATTACCTTTAATGCTACCAGACTTACTTTTTGGGGGTATACGCTCACTTGCCGAACGTTATTTATTGATTTCTTATTTAGGAATTCAAATAGCTGTTACTTACTTATTAGCTACGCAGCTAAACAATAAGAGTTTTGCACGCCGGAAAATCTGGCAAATAATCATGGGACTAGTGATTATTTGTGGACTAGTTTCTTATGGAGTGAGTTCTCAGGCTGAAACTTGGTGGAGTAAGGTTATTAGCTCTGGTAATCCACAAGTTGCAAGAATTATTAATCAGGCTAATCATCCACTTTTGATTAGTAATGATTCTGGTATTAATTATGGTAATGTCTTTTCTCTGAGCTATCTTTTACAGCCAAAAGTGCAGTTCCAATTAGTAAAAGACCGTTCTATTCCCAATATTCCTGATGAGTTCACTGATATTTTTTTACTAAATCCTTCAGATACCTGGCGTAAGCAAATAGAAACAAATTATAATTATAAAACGTTTGTTGTATATGGTGACAAGAATTACTTGCTCTGGAAAATAGAAAATCCACGTAGCGACGTATTTTTTGAAAAAATTAGGACTTAACCCAAACTAGACGCTGTAGTTATGGGCAATTCATATAATAAATGAATTCGCGCCAAGTAGAGAAGAAACCTAATTTTTTCAACTATTATTTGCATAAGTTTATATTAAAAAATATTTCCATATATTTTTTGATATATGGAAATATTTGCTAAATTCATCATCTTTTATAAGATATTTAAATAGTTTCTTAATTAAAATTAGCTAAAAACAACAAAAACAAATATTAAACAAATTCTCATCTGAAATTAATTTAAGTAATGGTACGATACTTTAAATTATCCTTTGTGATGAATTCAATGATTCATTGAAAGGTGTTCTATGCAAATAACAGATTTTCTTGGTCTTTTACATCCAGCGATCGCAATTATATTCGTGTTTCCACTCATCGGTACAGTAGTTAATTTTGCTTGGCAAACACGCCAACGTAGATTGCAAAGTTTAGCGGGGAGTAAGAGTAAAATTCCTCCAGTGGTGGGCGCAGAACATAAGCAGTTAGGTGAAAGACTCACAAGTGCAGTTGTGGGATTAACTTTAATCGGATTAAGCTACCCTATTGGCAAAAATATTATCAAAAATCAATTATGGAATCAAACACCTTTTCAAGTTATTTTTATCCTGCTAATATTTGCTGCCACCATCGCCTCATTAGTATTTCTTTATCGGGCAAAACAGCGGGTGTGGCGGGCAGTTTTTGCAACTTTAACTGGTGCAGGTTTAGTAATTCTAGGCTGTCAAGATGGAGTCTATCGCCGCACCAATGAGTGGTATTGGTCACATTATTATATAGGCATTACCGCAGCACTGCTAATGATTTTTTCACTAGCAATTGTTCAAGATATTTATCAAGATAAGTCCAATCGCTGGCGTCTCGTCCATACGATTTTAAATTGCATTGCTTTGTTGCTATTTATTGGACAAGGTATGACAGGAACGCGAGACTTGTTAGAAATCCCCCTGAGTTGGCAAGAACCCTATATTTATCAGTGTGATTTTGCTAATAAAACTTGCCCAACACCAAATTCCCAAGCACCAAAATAAGCAAGGGAGAATAACCCATATCAATGCCCAATCCCTAACTATTATAATTTACTTGCCTACTCATTAGACTTCTTGCATGAATCAAAAGCCCTCACCCTAAATCTCTCTCCCAAGCTTGGGAGAGGGACTTTAAATTGGCTCCCCTTCTCCCATTCTTGGGAGAAGGGGTTGGGGGTTGAGGGCAAATTTTGTATTTGTGTAAGAGGTCTATTGTAGTGGCAGAGTAACAATTACTGTTGTGCCAACACCCTGCTCACTTTCTAATTGAATGTGACCACCATGTAACTCCACACATTTTTTAACTATAGTGAGTCCTAGTCCTGTTCCTTGAATTACACCCACATTGCTGGCGCGATAGAAGGTTTGAAATAGATGAGTTTGATCTTTGAGAGGAATCCCCATTCCCCGATCTTTGATTTGGAAAATGGCAAGACGATCTTTGCAAATCAAATCAAACCAAATAGTGTCATTTTCAGGGGAATATTTGATGGCATTGGAAATCAAATTGGTTAAGATACAATTTAGTAAGTCTTCATCTATTTGGGCTTGGGTCGATTCACCTTGACAAGTAAAGATAATCTTGTGCTTACTACCTGCGTTTAGTTGAAGAATATCTGTGAGTTCGCTACAGAAATTTTCTAAATTTAAAAGTGTAGGTCTGTATTCGAGTTTAGCTGCTTCCGTTTTACTCAAGAATAATATCTCATCTAAGAGATTAAGCATCTGGTTGATAGCATTTTGTATTCGATCGAAATATTTAGTTCTCCGGGCATCAGTTAGTTTATTGCTGTTGTATTCAAGGATATCTACAGCCGTCCGAATCGTAGTCATAGGGGTGCGGAACTCGTGAGAAACCATTGCTACAAAGTTTGACTTTAACTCGTTGAGTTCCTGTTCTTTTGCCAGCGCTTGACGGGTGCGTTCTTCACTCTCGCGTAGTTGGTTGAGAATTTCGCTTCTTTCAATGGCATAGCGAATGGCACGCACTAACCGTTGTATATTTATTTTATCTTTAACTAAATAGTCTTGCGCTCCTTCTGCTAATGCTTGCAGTGCTAAATCTTCATCATCAATACCTGTTAATACCACAACTGGGATATCAGGTACTGCTGCCCTAAATTCTTTTAATGTGTCCAGCCCAATAGAGTCTGGAAGGCTGAGGTCTAACAAAACTAGGTCGAATCTCCGTTGCTTTCTATTCCCTATCTGAGAATTATCAAGGGTGGACGCAGAGTTTTCCCTGCTAGCCTCTATTGCCTCAGATAACCGTTCAACATGTAACATCTGCCATTGTTCTTGATCTGCATTTCTAAATATCCGGTGTAGCAAATGAGCATCACTTGCACTATCTTCTACTAATAGAATGTGAATTGTGAGCTTTTCCATAGTACAGGGCTACATCAATTTGTTAGATAATCACCTGATTTCCTATTTTTGGATAGGGATAGAAATCATGCGTTTATTAGAGGGTTACTAGGCAGTTATTAGATATATATTTAAAGATACCTTAATTTGCGTTGAGAGTAAAATAAAATACTGTTCCTACGCCTGGCCCAGTTCTGACTCAGCCTAGATGCGACCACCATACTATTCTCGACGAGTATGAAGACGGCGGAAAACCTCAAAAATTCGCTCAAGATATTGAGACCATTATCCTGAGCGATCGCTATATGTAAATTACCTAGAGCTAGACTCAGTGTTATATTACAGTCAACTAGCACAAATTCCTGTCTAACGCACGCACGTAGAGACAATGTAGCTCATGACACAAAAAAATAAGTGAATAATTGTAGCTGTTACACTACATATCCACTCAATACTTACTTTATTAGGGTGATTACAAAAGACCTGACAAGATGATTAAAACTTGGGAAGGTTCAAATCAATTAACGTGACTCAGTTCCTTGATTGGGGCTACCAGCTACAGAATCTTCTCCTGGTGCTTCTGGAGTAGCAGTTGTTTTAGCATCACTCTTTTCGGCATCGCCAGTTTTGCGGATACCTTCTTCAATAGGGGTTTGGTAGCCACCAGAAGCGTTAGGTGTAGCTTCTTGATTATTAGATTTTTCTTTTTGTTGTTCAGCCATGACTGCATTCCTAATCATTTATTCTTGGGATTATCTTAAAAAAATTAGGGGTGTGAGTGTATCTATCCAGAATATAGTTATGGGTGATTCGTCCCTCTATCGTAAGTATTGTTTAGTACTATTCATGTATGCTGATGAAAATCCACAAATATAGAATTTGTTAACTTTAGAACGGTTGCTGTCATTAAGAGAGAACTTGGAATGGGTTTTATATCCAAGATGCTTTTAAAATTGCTTTATTGATAGTTGACAAAAAATACAAAATCATCTAAACGTATCTGAATGAATAGCATGGTGTGATGATTGTGATATAAACTATCAAAATTTAATTAATGAACCAGAGCAATCTATCGTTACCATCTGGATGTGTCCTTCGCGAAGCAACCTCTGCGGATCAGTGGTCGATTCGATTGCTGGTATTTTCAGCGAAACTCGACCCAACCCAATTAAATTGGCAGCAATTTTGGGTAATTGAATACAATGAGAATCTTATAGCTTGTGGACAGCTGCGTAATTTCTCAGGGGCACAAGAACTTGGTAGCTTGGTCGTTGCATCAGCTTGGAGAGGTCGCGGTTTGGGTAGTTTGCTAACGCAACATTTGATTAATACAGCAACGCAACCACTTTATCTGGAATGCTTAGGTCAACGACTGGTGCAGTTTTACAGTCGCTTTGACTTTGTACCAATATCTTTTGAAGACTTGCCACAATTTCCCAAGACCATAGGCTTATCTACACTCAAGGAGAAATTTAGATTCTCGCAGTTAGCTAAAAAGCTGGTCAAAGTTCCTGTGGTGTTTATGGAATATCGAAATAATTCGTAATACTTCGGCTACGCTCAGTACAAGTTTGTAATACTTCTCTACGAGAGGCTGCACTTCTCTACGAGACGCTCCGCGAACGACTACGCTCTGTTACCACGCCAACGGCTACGCGGTAGTTGAGCGCAGTCGAAACTCAGTACAAGTTCGTAATTCGTAATGACGCTCTCTACGAGACGCTAAAAGCGTAGCTTGCTTCTCTGTAAGAGTACGAATACTTGCTACCGCTATGCTAACGTAATTCGTAATTAAGATATGCTGAACAGGGGTGGATACAAACTGTTTCCAATCTTTTACTCTTCCCTATTTCAACTTGGAGGTTTAGCAAAAATCGTTAGTAAGACAGGCCCTAGTAAATAATGATGATTTAAACACAATAGCCCAGCAGAGGAGCCAAGAAGTTGACGTTGATTAGGGCTGTAGAGTCTAATTCCACGGGGAGAGATAGGCAATAATTGAGGTTCTGTCTCTTTTTTGGAACTAATGTCAACCAAATAAAAGCGTCCACCAGGAGAAAGTACGCGTGCTATCTCACTAACCACCTGTTTAGGTTCCAAATAGTGCAAGAAGCTGATAGTACTGAAAACGGCATCAAATTGACCATCAGCAAAGGGAAGAGATTCAGCTTTGCCCTCAATATAAATTAAGCGTGGACGGTGGTGGTTGCTCTGTCTTGCTACCCGCAACATATTAGCAGATAAATCCAATCCGGTAGCTCGCAAATCGGGAAACTGAGTAGCAAGGCGCTCAAGTAAGCGTCCAGTACCACAGCCTATATCAAGTACATTTGCTGGCTCTGGTAAATCGACGTACTCCAGCAACCGTTGGTGAACGGCTCGATAAAACACTGAAGGAAAGAACCAATCGTAACTTGATGCCCATAGATCAAAAAGTAGCTTTTTGTTATTGAAAAAGTTATCAGTCATTAGTTTTCGCAGCTTTCTTAAAGCTTGATACTTTTTGAGGGTAAGTTTAGCTGCGCCTCCAAGAATTTGCTTAACAACACAAATTAACTATAGCGGTTCTGAATTGGTTGTAATATCTGGCTCTTGTTGGGTTAGTTACACTAAGCTAACTAGGTTCAATGCCAGATAAAATTAATGTTTCTACAGACTTGCGATCGAGGGGTTTGGAGAAAAAATACCCCTGTGCATATTTGCATTTCATAACTCTAAGTTGCGCCAGTTGCTTTAGTGTTTCTACGCCCTCTGCTATTACATCTATATTTAGACTCTGTGCTAGAGCCACGATCGCTTGAACAATCTCTAAGTTTTCTCCATTAGCACCAATCTTAGCAATAAAGGAACGATCGATCTTCAAGGCATTACTGGAAAAGCGGTGCAGGTAACTCAAGGATGAATAGCCGATGCCAAAATCATCTAAGTGTACTTGCATATTCATCTGTCGCAGTTGCAAAAGCATAAAAGTTGCTAATTGAATATTTTCCATAAGTACACTTTCGGTAATCTCCAGCTTTAAACTGCCACTTTCCAAACCAGTCTCTTGCATAATTTGGTTAATTTGCTCAATCAGTCCAGGTTGTGAAAACTGCTTAGTGGAAAGATTTACACTAATTGTCAAGGGTGGGTCAGTAGAAAATTGTAGTTGCCAAGCACGCATTTGCCGACAAGCCTCGCCTAGTACCCAATAACCAATAGGGATAATCAGCCCAGTTTCTTCTGCCAGGGGAATAAAGCTGTCTGGAGATATTAATCCGTGTTGCGGGTGCTGCCAGCGAACCAGAGCCTCGAAGCCAATAATTTGGTACGTTTCTAATAAAACAATTGGCTGGTAGTAAACTTGAAACTCCTGGCGTTCAACTGCCCGTCGTAGATCCATCTCTAACTCTAATAGCTGCGTTACTTGGGTGTACATGGTTGAGTCAAATATCTCATGGCGTGCCTTACCCAATGCTTTAGCGCGATACATTGCAATGTCAGCATCGCGCAAAAGTTCTTCTGGATGGTTATAACTACTTTGACTCAGGGCGATGCCAATGCTGACAGTGGTAAATACCTCGTACCCGCTGAGTTGGAACGCAGATGTCAGAGCTGCATGAATTCCTTCCACTATGTTTGTTACTTCATTAGCATTTTGGAGATCGTCAAGCAGAATTGTAAACTCATCCCCCCCTAAACGCGCAACTGTGTCTCCAGAACGCAGGCAATTCTCCAATCTGCGAGCAAGGGCAGTTAGTAGTTGGTCGCCAATCATGTGGCCGAGACTGTCGTTGATAACTTTGAAGCGATCTAGGTCTAGAAAGAGAACAGCGAATCTATAATCTGCACGTCGCTTTGTCAGCATGAGCGCCCGTTCTAGGCGTTCCATAAATAAGGCGCGGTTTGGCAGACCGGTTAGTATGTCGTGAAAGGCATCATGAATTAATTGCGCCTCCGCAAGTTTGAGAGCAGTAATGTCATGAGAAATACTTAAAACAAAATATACTGAACCATCGCTAGCCAATTCAGGGACAAGGCGGGTATGGTAATGTCTTGTTTGCTGGGCGATCGCTAAATTGCATTCAAACTCCGTTTCTTCCTTTGTTTGGAAAACTTGCTGGAGCTGGCGATCGCATATACAACAAAATTCTTCTGGCAGATTTAATTCTGCGTTTGTTTTGCCGATAAATGTTTCGGCTGATATTCCTGTAACTTTTTCAATAGCTGGATTAACGTAAACATAGCGCAATTGAGTGTTAAATCTAGAAATAATATCAGGTGCATTTTCAACTAGTGCTTTGAATTCTTGCTGGCGACGCGCTAGTGCCTCCAGAATTTGGTTGCGTTCGGTGATATCCTGAAAGACCAAAACTGCACCTAGTGATGTTACCGTTGTCATCTTTAATCGGTGCAGTACTATCATCAATTGGTATTTCTGTACCGTTTTTAGTAATAAGTATCGTCTGTTCTGGTAGACCGACATTAACGCCCGACTGAAGGACTTGCTCTACAGGATTTTCAATTATTATACGAGTTGCTTTCTGAGTAATATTAAATACTTCTGTTGCTTTTTTACCAAATGCATCTGCATAATTCCAACCCGTCAGTACCTCCGCAATTGGATTCATGAAATTCACAGTTCCAGCTTCGTCGCTAGTAATCACAGCATCTCCAATACTTTTAAGTACAGTAGTTAGCCATTGTTCATTCTGTTTGATTTTTTTTTCAGTTTGATGTTTAGAAAGGGTAATTTCAATTGTGAACTTTAATTCTTTTTCTTTGAAAGGCTTGAGAATGTAGCCAAACGGTTCTGTCGCCTTGGCCTGATTTAACGTTGATTCATCTGCATTAGCAGTCAGATATATAACTGGAATATCAAAAAGATTATGAATTATCTGAGCAGCCTCCACACCGTCCATGTTTCCTTTAAGGTGAATATCCATTAGAACTAAATCAAGAGAATCATCTGCTGCTTTCTTAATTGCTTCTTCTCCCGAATCGGCAAGCGCCATAACACTGTATCCAAATTTTCTGAGCCGATTTTGTATATCCATTGCCACGATAATTTCATCTTCAACAATTAATATATTTACTGGGTTCATAATTTTATTTAACTTCTAAAATTAGAAAATTTTATTCGGAAATATAATTTTATACTCTACTCCCTTGTCGCTGATAAAATCGATATTGCCTTGTAGCTGATGTATTAGACCTTTGACTAATCGTAAACCTAATGATTCTGTAGCTTCAAAGTCAAAATCTTGGGCAAAACCGACACCATTATCACTGATAGTAAGTGTAAATAAATTTCCTTCTGTAGAGCAAAATTCAATACCAATTTCTCCTGGTTCTCTTTGGGGAAAGGCATATTTTAGGGAATTTGAAATCAGTTCATTGATAATCAAACCACAAGGAATAGCTGCATTAATGGCTAAAAAAACCTCCTCAACGTTCATTTTCAAGGTAATATTGCTGGAATTAACGTTGTATGAATAAAATAAATTAGTTACTAAATCTTGAATATAGTCGGCAAAATTAATCCTTGCCAAATCTTGAGATTGATATAGTTTCTCGTGGATCAGAGCCATTGATTCAATCCGGTTCTGGCTATCTTTGAATACCTCAAGGGCTTGATTGTCCTTGAGATACTCTGCTTGCAGGTTAAGCAGACTAGAAATAATCTGCAAATTATTTTTTACCCGGTGATGAATTTCTTTCAATAGCACCTCTTTTTCTTGAAGCGATGCTTTAATCTGCTCTTCTGCTTGTTTACGTTCTCGCCTCACTAGTGCCTCACGCAACTCGCGGGCAACAGCAGGGGTAAGTCGTGCTAGATTGCCTTTGATAATGTAGTCATGGGCACCAGCTTTCATGGCGGCGACTGCGGTATCTTCGCCAATAGTTCCTGAGACGATAATGAATGGTAAGTCAAGTCCACTTTCCTTAACCTGCTTCAATGCATCTGGGGCGCTAAAGGTGGGCATAGAATAATCACAGATCACGATATCCCATGTTTGCCCTGCGATCGCAGCTTTCATGGCTGTGGGTGTATCAATCCGTTCAAAGGTTACTTCGTAGCCACCACGTTGCAGTTCACGCAGCAGCAACAAAGCGTCGTCTTCTGAATCTTCAACAATTAATACGCGCAGTGGTATACCCATGTAATTCGTAATTCGTAATTAAGAAAGTCAGCCTTGCATCTCAATACCTCTGCCAATTTACGAGGGTTCAACGCCAGTGGAAACGGGATGAATACGTCCTAAAGAAGTAAGCTTGGCAAAAATCTGGGTTAATAAAATAGGCTCAGGGATTTCGGGAAGCATTTTTAACATTTCACGAACATATCGAAAACCACGATGGTAAGCCTTAAGGTCAATAATGCCAGAACCGGGATTGAGTTGCTGGAAATCAGCGAGAAGATGGTGGGATAAATTGACCATAAAAAATGCTAAATTAGAAGCATTAGTCACGGCAGTTTGGCTCAGGTTCATAAAATCTTCCAATCCCCAAAACTGCTTGGCATCCCTAAAATTAAACTCGATTTGGAAACGGAGTTTGTAATAGTCGATAATTTTTTCAAATGACAGAGTTAGGTCGCTAGAAAAAATAATTACATGGCTGCAAGCATTAGTTTTAAGATTGGTTTTGACCAAAATCACTACATTGAGAGCTTGGGCAAATTCTTTGTGAATAAGAGTGGCTTGATAAATATCAGTTTGAATATCATCCTCAATAGCACTTTTACATAAGTATTTGTCAGGTATATTACGATAGTCTAGCTTATCACCGTATTTACGACGAGAGCGCTTACTGGAGTCAGGATTTTCATAAGGGAAGTATAATGCTGAATCATGGCGCAATTTGGAAATTATCTGCAAGTTGACAAGACGTGCCATCTGCAAAGCATTGTTGTTACCAAAATGACCATCTACTACCAAGTAGGTGAGGGAAATAGAGTTAGCTAATAACTTGAATAGTGAACCAATCATTTTCTGAATTAGTATTAATTCAGATGTTAATATCACTTCCTTTTTATTTTTGTTTTTACTTCCTTTTGGTCGTCCACGCCCACGCTTTTCTTTTTTGTTTGGTTTTTCGATTGTCGAGGTACTTTTTGTTTGAGTATCTTTCTTTATTACCTGTTCTATCTGAATCGGAAACGAGTGCCTCTGTTCAACACTCACTAATGATAATACAAAGAAAGATAATCCTGATATCGGTTTATTGGCTAGGCTAGAAAAGAATCTATCTAATCCATAAGTCTTTTTACCCGATTTACTGACTACAACTTCATCTCCTGCAAGCAAATATACCTCATTCGCACGGAACAAATGCTTGCGGAAAAATAGCCAAAACAATGTAGCCCAAGGTATTACTGTATGAAAAAACCGCAACATCGTCCGATAACTACCACCAATGCCTGCCCAACGGGAAATTCCCAACATCGTGACTCGTCCGCTCATCGCTAACATAGCCAGGATTATCTGGTTCAATTGCCGCATCGTCGTAGCGTTTATCTGCGGTAGCAAGCATTGTAGCAGTGATAAGATATCGGACATGGGCTGATTGTAGTTTTTGAGTTGTCGTTGTGAGAGACAATAACTCTACTACATCGGCCCTCTCTCCTCATCCTCTTATTTTGGCTAAGGTATTGGCATCTATAACCTGATTTTGGAGGATTGCTAGAAGCTATATCCTTGGTGGTGATTCGTTTAAGACAAACCAGTACAATCCTAGTTGTCGCACTGCTTCACTGAATTGGGAAAAGTCTACTGGTTTCCGAACATAGCTGTTGGCTCCCAAGCTGTAACCATTGATTAAGTCTTGCTCCTCTTTGGAGGAGGTGAGAATGACGACGGGAAGGATTTTTGTCCTGTCATCGGCCCGCAGCTGTCGCAAAACTTCCAGACCATCCATTTTAGGCAACTTCAAATCTAGAAGGATGAGATTTGGCATAATGTTCATGTCGCGATCGGCGTAGACACCTTTACCAAAGAGATAATCTAGGGCTTCTACCCCATCGCGTGCCACCACCACCTCGTTCAAAATATTGTTTTTCTTAAGTGCGCGTAGGGTTAGCGCTTCATCATCAGGATTGTCTTCTACAAGTAAAATCATGTTTTATTCCTCTAGTTAAAGGGTGAAGTAAAATGTTGCGCCTTGCTCCACTGCGCTTTCAGCCCAGACACGGCCGCCATGACGGTGAATAATGCGCTGCACAGTAGCTAGTCCGATACCAGTACCTTCAAACTCAGTCATGGCGTGTAGGCGCTGAAAAGCACCGAAGAGTTTCTCGACATAGGCCATATCGAAGCCTGTGCCATCATCACGGACAAAATATACATCGGTGTTATCTTGCAGCAAAAGCCCAAATTCTATCCGTGCTTTTTGATGTTTTCCTGTAAACTTCCAGGCATTACCTAGCAGGTTTTCTAGCACGATCCGCAACAGATGAGCATCACCATTAGCAACCAATCCCGGCGCAATGACAAACTCTACTTGGCGTTCTGGTTGGGTTTTGTGCAACTCTGTAGCGATCGCCTCCACCAGTGCGCTGAGATCGACCTTTTCGTAACGCATCTCACTACGCGTCAATCGTGACAGATTTAGTAAATCATCAATGAGTTGTGCCATTCTCTGGGTGGCTGCACGCACTCGCTGGAGGTAGTTTTGACCTAATGCGTCCAGCTTGTCAGCATAATCTTCTAGAAGTGCTTGGCTAAAGCCGTCGATGCTCCGCAAGGGGGCGCGCAGGTCGTGAGACACAGAATAACTAAATGCTTCCATCTCTTTGTTAGTGGCTTCGAGTTGTGCTGTGCGTTCTGCAACTCGCTGCTCAAGCTGGACGTTCAGACGCAGAATCTCTGACTCCGCCTTTTTGCGCTCATTAATTTCAGTTTGTAATTCTTCGTTAGTGTTTCTTAGTTCAGCAGTCCGTTTGCTAATCTCTATTTCTAATTCATCACGAGCATTTTGCAAATAATTTTCCATCAGTTTGCGTTTGACGAGTTCCTGATTGGTAATCGTGGCTGCTAAACCGATGATCGCAGAAGCGATAATGCTGCCAAAAATAGTTAGCAAAGTTGTTTGATGAGCGCTGGCGTTCGCCTCCATTGACCGCTGTTTCAACAACTCTTTCTCTTCATTTTCCATATCTCTGGTCAGCATTCGGATGTCTTCCATAATCTGCTGACCCCGATCTGTCTGAATTATTTGCAGCGCTGACTCTAAATTTTTGCTCCTAGCGTTAATCGTCTGTTCAATCAAAACCAGTTTTTTGCTTATCAGGGGTTCAAGGCGATCGAGCTGCCGCTGTTGATTCGGATTATCCGCAGTCAATTGGCGCAGAGCCTGAAGTTTCTGAGCAATCTGTCCAGTTGCAGTGCGATACGGTTCCAGATACCGTTCTTTGCCCGTGAGAAGATAGCCTCGTTGTCCAGTCTCTGCATCTTTGATCTGTGACATTACTTCTTTTGTTTTTTCAAGCACTTCGCGTGTATGTGTTACCCTTTGAGCGTTTTCTCTATACTGAAGCAAACTAAGATATGAGATTATACCAACACTAGTCATAATTGCGACTGCTATTACAAAACTGCCTGTATTCTTTTTGTAAATAGCCCATTCCATTTTTTACCTTCCTAGTTGAAAAAGTAGCTGCTGACTAAAGTGGTAAAAACGGTGAGCCAGCTTTTTACGAGAGGCTGCGCTCATGAGACGCTCCACCCGCGATCGCTGCGTTAGTGCCGTTAGGATTGTCACGCGTTCCCATCTCTGAAAAATAAGGGTGACTGGCAGTCTCACTACTCGTCATAGTTTTAGTAACTGATACCAAGTTTCTTAACTTTGAGAGGCAATTAGCTCTAATAAAGGATATCTATAATAAGTTAATGATTGTGACCGTATATTTTCTGAGACATGACAAGGCAAATAAGAAATTTTGTTAAATAATTCAGTATATTTCCGCAGCTATTTTCACTTGCATAAATTACGTTAACATGCTATATCACATCAGTAATTGCACTTACAAACCTTTGCTTGTATTAGCTTGACATTAACCTGATCAATTAATACGTAGACTAGATAGAAACATCAAGTACTGCCAGTAACCTGAAAAATTTTGCATCGTTAAGGGATTGAGCCGAATGGCACTAAGAAAAGCCCAAAGACTTATTGTATCCTCGTTCCCAGCCTGGAGGCTGGGAACGAGTTTCGAGAGGATCTGCTTGATTATCATTATCTTTAAGGTTTTTCACAAATTAAAATAGGATATGAAACAGTATTGTAACGAGAGAATAACTTTGTCAAAAGTGGACTGAATTCTTAGGTAAATTCAATTATTAAACGAGGTAATGAAAAGTTTGGTTTACCGCCATGCCCAAGCGACCAAAACAAAACTCTGATCATGCACAACTGCGAGAGTTAGGTGTTAACCCTGATGAGTTATGAAAATGCGATCGCATCAGTCAACTGAAGCGAAACGAGCGGTTAGAAACCTCGTCTACATGAGCTTGTGTTGAGCATCTCGACTTCGCTCGATGGAGCCGAAGTCGAAATACAAAACCCACACTTCTCTACGAGACGCTGCGCGTAGCTTGCTTCCCCGGAGGGGTACGACATGGTTCGACTGCGCTCACCAGCCGCTCAGTGACCGCCTCCGTGGGTTTCAAACCCTTAATTTGACCTTAGTCCGCGGAGGCGGACTTTGCCTGTGTAGCCGCGAATTCTATTCCCTTGGCTACTCACAACGCTTGTAAAATCTCCTCATCTACAGAAAAATCAACATCAGCTTTGTCTTTTGCATTAGCCAAATAGTCATTTTCCAGAGAGTCTTGTAAACCAGAAATTAAATCATATTCAGGATGCCAGTTTAATTCTGTCTGCGCTTTATTCACCGAAGCAAAGAAATGCTGCACCCGCATAGGAAAAGCTTTGCGTTTGCCGAAATCAAACTTTTTCGGGTCGTAGTGGACGATTTTGACAGCATCGGGTGATTTGCCAGCCGCGACAGCACTAGCACGGGCTAAACCATCAAAAGTGACAAAGCGATCGCCAGAGATATTATAAATCTGCCCTACGGCTTGTTTATTGCCCAAAACCTTAGTCATTGCTTGTGCCAAGTCTTTTACATGACCTAGCTGCGTGATATGCAAGCCATTTCCAGGGATAGGAATGGGGCGATCGCGTACAATTCTGTCAAAAAACCAGCCTTCCAACTCATTATAATTACGAGGCCCGTAAATATAAGTAGGACGAATAGAAGTAAAGGGCAATCCCAATTGAGTCAAATAAGCTTCAGTTTCATGTTTACCCTTATGGCGACTTTTTGGATCTACAGCATCACCTTCTATGTGGGGCAGTTGGTCAGATTTGAGATAAACCCCCGCAGAACTCATATACACAAAATGTTGCACTCGGTCTTGAAAAATTTCTGCTAGTGGTTGAGTATCAGTAAGTTCGCGTCCGTTATTGTCAAAAATGACATCAAAGTTTTCTTGTGATAACTTTGCTTTTAATTGAGTAGCATCTGTGCGATCGCCTATAATTTGTCCTACTCCCTCTAAAGAAGGTGCTGGCCGATTCCCACGATTGAACAGCACTACCTCGTGTCCTTTTTCCACTAGTAGTTGAGTCAAATAGACACCAATGAATCGAGTACCACCCATAATCAGAATTCGCATAAATTCACCCTTTCTATATCAGTTTTCATCAAGGAATTGGGGACTAGGGACTAGGGAGACAAGGAGAATAACCCATACCCAATGCCTCATACATACCTCATGCCCAATCCCCANATCCCTAATCCCAATCTGAGATTATCAGGTTGCTGCATCCATCTGGAACCTCTGAGGGAAAGATTCCGTCTTATGTGNNNATCTGGGGCGCTTCCCATTAATTAATCACAAGGGGAAACTTTTCAGTTAACGTCATCAAGTTAGCCTTTGTATTTTCCACTTATTCAAGTTAGCTGTGCCCTTGAAATATGCTCTGGTTCATGAGTGGCTAACCCCCAAAGCCATAGGTGGTTCAGAACTCGTTGTACGAGAAATTTTGAATCACATTGATGCTGATTTGTATGCCCTCATAGATTTTGAATCCAGCAATAGAGAAAGTTATTTATACAAGCGTCAAATTGGCAAGACGTTTCTTCAGAACTTTCCCTATGCCCGCAACGGTATACAAAAATACTTGCCCTTGNNNCCCTTGGCAATTGAACAACTTGATTTGCGGCATTATGATGTAATTCTGTCTTCATCCCATGCTGTTGCCAAAGGAATCCTTACCACTCCCGAACAGACGCATATTTGCTACTGTCACAGCCCTATGCGCTATGCCTGGGACTTGACTTTTGATTATCTGCGCCACAGCAAACTGGGTAATGGTTTACCTGGATGGGTGACGCGATATTTATTACATCGCTTGCGCGAGTGGGATGTATTGAGTGCCAATCGTGTTGATTACTTCATTGCCAACTCGCAGCATACAGCTCGGCGGATTTGGCGTTGCTATCGGCGAGAAGCAACAGTCATTTACCCACCAGTGAATATTGCAGAATTTCCGTTTCTGTCTGAAAAAGAGGACTTTTATCTGACAGTTTCCCGGTTAGTGAGTTACAAGCAAATATCGTTGATTGTCAAGGCTTTTAATCAACTAAAACGACCATTAGTAGTCATTGGTACAGGAGATGAAATGAACAAGATTCGCGAGATGGCAAACTCAAATATCCAAATACTCGGTTGGCAACCCGATAATGTGGTAAAAAAATATATGTCTAAGGCTAAGGCGTTTGTGTATGCAGCTTGTGAAGATTTTGGTATTGCCCTAGTAGAAGCACAAGCTTGCGGCACGCCAGTAATTGCTTATGGTGCAGGGGGTGCTTTAGAAACAGTGCGAGATATCCGCTCTGATGCGGATACAGGGACAGGTATATTTTTCAATACGCAAACCGAGGCGGCTTTGGTGGAGGCAGTAGAAAAGTTTGAAATGTATGAGGGTTCGTTCAATTCCGAGTATATGCGATCGCACGCCGCGCAGTTTTCACCGCAAATCTTTGCAGATCGTTATCTAGATTTTGTAAACAAGTGCAACGAAAAAAACCATTTTTCCAATGATGGTCTTGATTAACGTCTAATTTTTTTAGGCTTTTGGCAATTTCCACCAGAAGCATCTCATTTTGGCTTTAATATTGGGACTATGTGTGGTGTGGATTATTAAGGAGTATGATGACTGCCCAGAGCTCACTCCTCTCCGGCAAGCGAGGCGTAAGGCAAGACACTAGAGCGTCTACGCGTTTCTTAAAACGCGGTCAAAAAACAAAGACGCCAAAAGTTAAGCCCAAAGGTTTATCTTTTCAGGGTTTAAACGGAGAGTTAGCCAAACGACTGTTCGATATAGTGTTTTCGCTGTCGGTATTAATTTTGTTCTTCCCCGTCTACTTAATTTTGACCTTGCTGATTGCCTTTAGCTCAGAAGGACCAATTTTTTATGTCCAGGAACGGGTAGGGAAAAATTACAAAGCGTTTAGTTGTATTAAATTCCGAACAATGGTAAGCAATGCGGACGAAATCCTCATGCAAATGATGGAAACATCACCCGAATTGCGGCAAGAATTTGAGAGCAGTTTTAAGCTGAAACAAGACCCCCGGATTACCAAAATTGGTCGATTTTTGCGAATTACTAGCTTAGACGAATTTCCCCAGTTCTGGAACGTTTTAAAAGGGGACATGAGTGTAGTCGGTCCCCGACCCCTAGTAGCAGAAGAACTGCCAAAATACGGTTGTCACATTGACGAGATTTTAACAATCCGTCCAGGAATTACTGGTTTGTGGCAGGTATCTGGGCGTAATGACATTCCCTATCCTCGGAGAGTGCAAATAGACCTGCATTATGTCAAATTTAGAAATTTCTGGCTTGATTTATGGATCATCTTGAAAACTGTTGATGTGGTAATTTTACCCAAAAATAACGGCGCATACTGAGTAACTACTTAGGGTGGATTCTGTGGGGCAGTTAATGCCCCTAAATACAAATTTCCCCTCAAGCTAAAGGATTGCTCATTTTTGTTTCTATAATTTGTGCTTTTGTACTTATATTCAGACTTCTGTAAGTGTCGATATTTGGCACTTTTGCCAGAAGTCTAATTTGAAATGACTATTTTATTAAGTCTTCATAAAAATAATCTTGAGCTATCTAAATGTTGAACTTACGTGCTAGATTACTTTTTTTTAAGTATATTTATTTACGGAAAAAGTCTTATAACCACAAGAACTCGTAGGTTTCCCATTAGGCAATTCAGCAATTAGTTGCTAGGTTGTATCAGATTGGCTGTAAATTTTTAATCAAAGACAATAAGGGATAATTGGAGTATGACGCAACAGAAGCGAGCGTTGATTACTGGTATTACTGGACAAGATGGTTCATATCTAAGTGAGTTTTTGTTGGAACAAGGTTATGAAGTTCATGGCATCATTCGCCGGACTTCTACCTTCAACACAGACCGTATCGACCACATTTACGAAGACCCCCACAAAGAGGGAGTACGGTTGTTTCTTCACTACGGCGACTTGACAGATGGTACAACCTTACGGCGTATTTTAGAAGAAGTAAAGCCAGTAGAAATTTACAACCTCGGCGCTCAATCCCACGTCAGAGTAAGCTTTGATTCACCAGAATACACAGTAGATGCGGTAGGAATGGGGACATTGCGTCTGTTGGAAGCAATTCGAGACTACCAGCATCGTACCGGAATTCAGGTGCGATTTTACCAAGCGGGTTCTTCAGAAATGTACGGTTTAGTACAAGCAATACCTCAAACTGAGACAACGCCCTTTTATCCCCGCAGTCCCTATGCCTGTGCGAAAGTTTACGCTCACTGGCAAACTGTAAATTATCGTGAATCTTATAATTTATTTGCTTGTAACGGTATACTTTTTAATCACGAGTCACCACGGCGGGGTGAAACCTTTGTAACCCGCAAAATTACTAGAGCCGTGGCTAGTATTGTTGCTGATAAGCAGAAAAAGATTTACATGGGTAATCTAGATGCCAAGCGAGATTGGGGCTATGCGAAAGATTACGTTAAAGCAATGTGGTTGATGTTGCAGAAAGACCAGCCAGACGATTACGTAATTTCTACTGGTGAAACCCACTCGGTACGGGAGTTTTTGGAACTAGCATTTAGTTATGTGAATCTTAATTGGCAAGATTATGTAGAGTTTGATGAGCGTTACCTCCGTCCATCTGAGGTAGAGTTGTTGATTGGCGATTCCACCAAAGCACGGCAGAACTTGGGCTGGACACCATCAGTAACCTTTGAAGAACTAGTTTCCCTAATGGTAGAAGCAGACTTACAAGCATTGGGTCATACTTCACCCAATGGAAAAGGTTCGCAATTTCCAGATGATATTGCGACTATTCGTCAAACACTGGGCGCTTTGCACTTCTGATTCGCATCACAGAGGATAAAATATGACCGCCTTAGAACTAAAAAATAAACGCATTCTCGTCACTGGTGGGTCGGGGTTTCTAGGCCGTCAGGTGATAGATCAACTGTGTAAAGCAGGAGCCGATCGCGATAAAATTACAATACCGCGATCGCGCGATCAGGATTTGCGTATCTGGGAAAATAGCCAACTTGCAGTTGACCAGCAAGACATAATCATACATCTAGCAGCTCATGTCGGTGGCATCGGTTTGAACCGCGAAAAACCAGCAGAGTTATTCTACGATAACTTGATCATGGGAACCCAGCTAATTCATGCTGCTTACCAAGCTGGAGTAGAAAAATTTGTTTGTGTTGGCACAATCTGTGCATATCCCAAATTTACTCCAGTGCCATTCAAAGAAGACGATCTTTGGAATGGCTACCCAGAGGAAACCAACGCCCCTTACGGAATTGCCAAAAAAGCACTTTTAGTTCAATTGCAATCTTACCGTCAGCAGTACGGTTTTAATGGTATTTACCTACTGCCAGTAAATTTATATGGCCCAGAAGATAACTTTGACCCTGGAAGTTCTCACGTCATTCCAGCATTAGTTCGCAAAGTTCACGAAGCCCAAATTAATGCAGAAAAGCAACTTGCAGTTTGGGGTGATGGCAGTCCCACCCGTGAGTTTCTGTATTCAGAAGATGCAGCACGGGGGATTGTGATGGGGACTCAATTCTATAACGAATCGGAACCAGTTAACTTGGGAACCGGTTATGAAATCTCCATTCTTGATTTAGTAACTCTAATCTGCGAATTGATGGAGTTTAAGGGGGAAATTGTGTGGCAAACTGATAAGCCTAATGGTCAACCCCGCCGCTGTTTAGATACTGAACGGGCCAAGCAAGCCTTTAATTTCACGGCTCAGGTAAGCTTTGAGCAAGGGCTAAAGAATACCATTGAGTGGTATCGTCAACACGCTGCATAACAATGTACTGCTGAATGTAGAGTGATACAAGCTGGGCGATGCCCAGCTTATTTTTTTGAATATTTTTATTTATATGGACAAAGTTAATCATCAGCTAAATAAAGTAGAACTGCGCCGCACTCTACTTAAAAGACGTAAATCAATGTCCGTTGGAGAATGGAGAGAAAAAAGCGATCGCATTTGCTCTCATTTACAAAACTCTACTTTGTTTACCCAAGCAAAAACAATACTCGCTTATTTCAGCTTTCGCCAAGAACCTGACCTCAGTCCTTTATTTGCCAACACCAAATACCGTTGGGGATTTCCTCGCTGCGTTGATAAATCCTTATGTTGGCATATTTGGACACCGAATGATTCTGTCCAAAACGGTGCTTATGGCATTGCTGAACCACATCCCGACGCTCCCATCTTAGATGCTGGCGAAGTAGATTTGATTCTTGTCCCCAGTGTAGCTTGCGACTATCAAGGATACCGTTTGGGCTATGGTGGGGGATATTACGATCGCTTGTTCAGTCTACCGCAGTGGCAGACAAAGCCGACTATCGGAATTGTCTTTGATTTTGCCTATTTGTCCCAAATACCTATTGAACCTTGGGATAAACCACTACAAGTTATTTGTACGGAAACCGGATTGACTCGAAAAGGTTGAAGCATTCAGGATAATGAAGACATCTCATAAAATGTTTTATGACTAATCCAACGTCATCTACCACTGAGCAGGAAACAATAATTGACGAGATTATCGCAACGAGCCTCCAAGCTCAACAAAAAAACGGCCCAGACCTCCGTCAAATTCATAGCAAAAGTCATGGACTCCTTTGGGGAGAGTTTATTATTGAAGCCAATCTTCCTGAAGACCTGAGAGTAGGTTTATTCAAAACGCCCCAAACCTATCCTGCGTGGATTCGTTTATCTAGCGGTGGTTCGCCTCAAAAGCGTGGTAAATTCAACTCCGATAGCCAGCCTGATGTTCGCGGTATTGCCATTAAGGTGATGAATGTGGACGGGCAAAAAGTCCTGGATGATGAAGAAAAAACCCAAGATTTTATACTTAACAATTATCCTATTTTCTTGACTAAAGACGTTCGTGATTACGCCGATCTTTCTCAAGCAGGTAGTGGACAACTTTCCCCAGAACGGCTGGAAGAACTTGGTTATGCCTTTGCTATCTTGCAAAAAATTGGTAGCAAAAAGATAGGAAATCCACTTTTGATTCAATATTGGAGCATGGCTCCGTTTAAATTTGGCGATCGCATTGTAAAATTATCTGTAAAATCTCAACAACCGGAACAAGCACCAGAAACACTTCCAGAATCAGAAAATTACCTTCGAGAAACGCTGGTCAAATATTTGACTGAAGAAGGTCGAGAAGCGTCTTTTGACTTTTTAATTCAGTTTTATTTAGACGATGATAAAACGCCGATTGAAGACCACGTTCAGGAATGGCAAGAAGCAGATTCACCATTTATTAAAGTTGCAACTGTCCGCATTCCCAGTCAGAAATTTGACTTTGAAGAACGCAAACGCTTAGATGAGGGTATATTGTTTTCCCCTTGGCATACACTCCTAGACCATGAGCCTGTTGGAAGTGTAAATCTTTCTCGCAAGAGGCTTTACAGCGAACTTGCAAAGTATCGAAGAGAACAAATTGCCCAACGATCGCGGGAACCACAACCTTATATAGCGGTTGAAGATTAACTACTGTGAATTGGCTAAAAACTGCAAGATAAACCTTTGAAAACTGTGTGTACAACATCAGACTTTCTACCAATTAAATCTAATTAGTAAAAATTGAAATACCAAGATTACCGACTTTTAAAATAAGTCAGTAATCTTGGTTTAATGAATAAACAAATGATAGGTTAGAATAAAATTAAGCAAATTCTCAAGTAAAGCCATGTCTGACTCAGTTCAGTATGTCACTAACGCAGAGGGAAAAAAAGTTGGAGTACTGTTAGATTTAGAAACTTATCAACAGCTAACTAACTTATCTGTAGATTCGGAATTATTGATTGGTTTAAATCTAGATGAGTTGCAAGCCTTGGCAGAAAGTTATTTATCTCCCAAAGCTCAGATACAGTTACAGGAATTATTAGTTAAAAATTCTGACAATGATTTGTCAGATGACGAAACTGAAACCTTAGACAGATTATTGACACAGGTTGATCAATTAAATATTCTTAAAACCAGAGCTAGATATACCTTAAATATTTTTCAAAATAAACAGCAACTAGCGTGAGTGTTTACATTCCTGTTGAATTAAAAAAGGAAATTCGTAATTATTTTGCTGATTGTTGTGCTTACTGTCGCACTGCTGAAGCTTTAACAGTCACTACCTTTGAATTTGAGCATATCATTCCCTTGTCTGCTGGAGGGAAAACTGTATTTGAAAATCTATGCTTGGCTTGTCCATCTTGTAATCGTTATAAAGCAACTCGCCAAACAGCAATTGACCCTAATACTCAGAATGAGGTTAAATTATTTAATCCACAACAACAACTGTGGGCAGACCATTTTACTTGGAGTGAAGATGCTACAGAAATTGTAGGACTTACAACCATTAGTAGAGCAACAATTTATACTTTAAAAATGAATCGTCTGCAATTAACTCGTGTGCGGAAAATGTGGGTGGAAATGGGTGAGCATCCACCAAATATTTGAGCAAGTGCAAAATATTGAAAGCAAGTTGTAATAAATATTTAGAGAACTGGGAAATTTATTAATCAAATGCTGAACTGGAAAAAATCACGATCGCAGATTCTACTAATGTATGCAGTGTTGGGAGCGATCGCCCTGTTGATGCTCTTTCCTTTACTATGGCTAATTAGTACAGCCTTGAAATCACCTACGGAAAATATTTTTCAGTCGCCGCCACAGTTGCTACCGAGTCAACCGACACTAAATAACTTCTCTAGTGTGTGGAATTCTCTACCGTTTGGACAATACTTGTATAACAGTACCTTGGTATCAATACTGACTGTAGGCTTAAATCTGCTGTTTTGCGCTTTAGCGGCCTATCCGTTGGCAAGATTGTCGTTTGTGGGGCGAGACTGGATTTTTATAGCGATCGTCTCTACGATTATGATTCCCTTCCAAATCGTGATGATTCCCCTTTATATTCTGACAGTCCAGATGGGTTTGAGAAATACTTATTTAGGGATGATTTTTCCGAGTTTAGCTTCTGCCTTTGGGATTTTTTTGTTGCGCCAAGCTTTCATGAGTGTCCCCAAAGAAATAGAAGAAGCCGCCCGGATGGATGGCAGCTCAGAGTTAGGATTATGGTGGCATATTATGTTACCAGCAGTTCGCCCTGCATTGGTAACTTTAGCTATTTTCGTATTCATTGGTGCTTGGAGTGACTTTTTGTGGCCTTTAATTGTCATCCAAGACGAAAATTTATACACTCTTCCTTTGGGAGTCGCCAAGCTAGCAGGTACATTTTCTCTTGACTGGCGCTTGGTAGCTGCTGGCTCAGTAATTGCGATCGCTCCAGTATTAGTACTATTTTTATTTTTACAACGTTACATTGTACCTACAGAAACAGGTAGCGGCGTCAAGGGTTGAGACCCAATTCAATAGACTTCTTGCATGAATCAATGAGCTTTCACCCAAAATCCCTCTCCCAAGCTTGGGAGAGGGATTTTGAAATTGTCTCCCCTTCTCACAAAATTGGGAGAAGGGGTTGGGGGATGAGGGCTAGTTTTGCATTCGCGCAAGAGGTCTAATAAGCACCAGTCTTTTTAAATACCACCCAGATAGTTTTAATAATCAGACTCAGGTCATAAGTTATAGACCACTTACGTTGATAATCCATATCCATTTTCACAATGGTTTCAAAGTCTGTAATACTGGAACGCCCATTAGCTTGCCATTCTCCGGTAATGCCTGGTTTGACTCGCAATCTATCCCAGTGGTGTGGATCGTAATTACTGACTTCATCAGGAGTAGGTGGACGAGTACCAACTAAACTCATGTCCCCTAATAAAACATTCCAAAATTGAGGGAATTCATCCAAGCTAGTACGCCGCAAAAATTTACCAACAGGAGTAATGCGAGGATCGTCAACAGATTTAAAAATGTGACCTTTGGCTTGGTTCTCAACCAAATGCTTGAGTTTATCAGCATCGACTATCATGGAGCGGAATTTCCAGATGCGGAAAGTTTTTCCGTTTAAACCACAGCGAATTTGGGAATAAAATATTGGACTTGGTTCATGAATAAAAGTAGCAATTGCTACGGGAATTGCTATCATAAATGTAACAATCAGCCCCACAATTGCTCCAACAATGTCAATTAATCGTTTTCTCACGCTTAAAGTTGACGGGTGTGAAGGCTGTTGCAAACAATTAACTGAATAAAGATAAAGATTATTCACAAGGGCTAACTTAGTTTTATAACAGGAATTTTTACATTAGTAGTGTAGACATGATTGTTGGGCGATTTTTACTACTGTTGTCGTTACTACCGAGTGTTAATATACACAAATTTTAGCCGATGTAAAAACCAAAAACCAAAAATTTACAGAATCTTTCAATTCAAGTGATAGATTGTAAATTTACGGTATTTTATCCACTTAATAAAAACTAATAAAAAGATACTACTATCGTACATATCCCAAAAATTACTGTGCTGAAGTACTAGTAGTAATTCGCAAAATTCCAAATGCTTATGATCATGAGCATTTGGAATTTTGAGTAGTATTCTTATTTCTAGCGCAATCTACTAGTACAACACGGCGGAAATAAACCAATCATTCTAAATCAACAAAACCCTTATGCTGGATTCATTTTTAATTTTTAATTTTTAATTTTTAATTCCGCCTTGCGGTACTAGTCTCAACGATCAACCTCTAAGGCAAAATTCACCGTATATGGTTCCTCTAGTGATTGCTGATTACTAGCCTTAATTGCATCTAGATAACGACGCAAAGATAACAATTGTTGAGAATTGGGACGATAAGTGAGACTCCCTTGTTTTTCAAAAAGTGGTGCTGTGGCGATCGCCTGATAGTCAGGATTTTCTTGCGAACTCTGGGTAAGCCAGGTTGATTCTGTGACTGAAGGTATCAAACCGGAAGGCAGTTCACCTTCCAAAAAAGCCAGCAGCCTTTGCTGACAAATGCGAGTATTGATCCCACGACCCTCAAATAACTGGATAACTTCACCGAAAGATAAGGGACGCTCTGGTAGCAGTCGCAACAATTCTGTAAACAAGAAATAATCAGTGTATTGTTGCCTGGGTATATCTAAAATCTGGGGATGCAGAGGCAGCATCGCCAAACCATAAGCAACCCGACTGCAATTGGGAGCGCCGTTTTCGCCGAGATATAAATCTTGAATAATCTTAGTGCTGGGAAGTTTTTGCCGTAACCAGCGGTTCACCGTCCCGACACAAGCCACTCCACCAGTCAGGATAGCTTGATTAATGGCTTCTGTGGGGATGCCACGAGCTACCAATAACTTGTTGAGTTCTCGGTTCAGGCGGCGCACAAAGGGGATAAATACTTGGCTTTCTAAGTCTCGTCGCTGCAAAACCCACCGCTGATCGGCTAATTCTAGGGTAAAAGAGTCTTGGTGTTGCAAAATCAGCTTTAGGGCTAACGCCGCATCTAATACCGCCTGTCCTAGCAGAGAACTTTCTAGACGCTGTTGGAGGCGAATTCGAGCGGTGATATCTGGTTCTCCGACTCTAGGTAGTTCTAATTCTTCCAACCCTAAAGTCTGCCAACGCATTTGGTCTAAACCGGGAATTGACGGTTGCCATTGCCAAGGATTACTCGTGGAAGTTTTGCTATCGCTTGGTGTTTCTAGGCGTGATTGCCGAGATTTCGGTGGCAATAGCAGCTGGCAAATTATATCTTGTTCAATTCCTTTGCCAGCATAAGCAAAACTATGGAGCATGAAATCACTATATGTCAACTGCTGCAAGGTTTCTGGTAGATTTACCAGCAACATTTCTGTGGCAGTTGTCCCAATGTTAATCACAAGGGTGTTGCCAACAATGGGATGTTCGCTAGTTTTTGCTGGATGAGAACCTTGAGCATCGCTTAGTTTTACTTGCTCACCATTAATAGCATCGAGTTCCGGGAGTAGACTAGCGATCGCTTCTTCGACAAAAAAGACTTGCTGCGGATGTTGAATAAGTTTGCTAGTGAGTAAAGCTTCCCGCACGTTAAAGCGGTATTGTTCCGACCAGCTAGATGGACAGGTACAAATTACACCAGCAATATTATTGATAATCTGCGGAAAATCTTGTTCGCCAATCCCAACAGCGGCAGCCATTAAACTAGGGGTGGTACTTGTTTTTTCGGATTTGAGGGTTAATAGTAACTTAGAGAGCGATCGCACAACCCAAATCAAAGGCCCTGCCGAAAATTCGTTTAATTGCAAAACAGGTTCCCATTTCTGTCGTTCGCTCTTGTAGGGAATGGCTACTTGTAAGTAAGGCTTCAACTGCGCCGAGTAGAGATTATTTTTCGTCGGATCTGCTGTCGATTTTGGTGTTGTAGAAGTGGTAGCCGAGCGATCGGGTGCTTTATCTTGGGCAACAGCCGCAGGTGCTGTCTGCTCATGTGCTTCGATAGTTTCGTTTTCACCGTGAGGTACAGAGGCAATAGGCAGATAAACCTCTGTTGGTAAACGAAACGATTGCTGAAAGGAGCTTGTTCCCGGCGGATTTTCTGCTGACCAGTAGATAGGATGTACAACAAAAGTCGAGCGATTTAATAATGCGGCGGAAATTCCTGTTGTACCTAAATCAATTCCTAAATACCAGACTGATTCTAGAATATTGGGCGAAACTTCTGGATTATTTATGGAGTTGGCAATTGGAGGTAGAGAACTTTCTGGAGTAGGAGTTGTGACTTCCTTTTTTTTTTCAGTTTCTACCTGGGGAACTGCCAAACTGGAGAAAGCAGCTGATGTATTCTCTGCTATTTGGGGATTTTCAAGGGGAGTTGTGGGGATTGTGTCTTGAATGCTATCAAGTAGTTCCGAGAAAACATCCAAGTTGCGATCTGGCTGCGACTCAGAATTTAGCTGCCGATCGAAATTAGCCAAATCCCGATCTAATTGCTGCAACTGTTCTTCATCTAAAGAAATATCTGGTACGGTTGGAGACTGGTTTAACTCAATAGAAAGTAAGTTTTCTTGGGGTGAAGCAGCAATGTAGTTATCTGAAGACAGTTCGGAGCGATCGCTGTTAATTAATACTTCCGATGTGGCGATATCTTCGCTAGGCTCTGCCAACGCAATATCTGCTACTTCTGGAGTCACTGGTGCTGTGGTTATGGCATCATCCACAAAAGATGACACTTCCAACAGTTGCAGTTCACTATCGGTATCAGGCAATAGGTCATTTGCTGTAGTTATGGCATTATCTACAGAAGATGAGACTTCCAGCAATTGCAGTTCACTATCGGCATCAGGCAATAAGTCAGTTAGGGTATTAATTGTATCAACGCTATCTGGTTGAGTGCCGATTTGTGGCAAACTGTCTATTTGTGGAGTAGAGAAGCTAAGAGGTGAATTTAGGTCATTATCTTCTTCAAAAAATAGTTCTTCCTGTGGCTCTGATGAATCTTTGGTTTCGCCTAAAGTCTCTTGGGCTGAAAGACCCGTATCCGTTGTCAAAATCGCAGAATCCACGGTTGGAGAGACAGGCGGGGTCTGGGCGATATTCAACGGAGATGGAGAGGCTGTGGAAGCAGATAATTCATTTGTGGGAACATCGAGGCTGGGATGATTAACATCACCAGCATCAAACAAACTGGCGTAAAGTTGGTCTACTTCATCACCAATTGCCGCAGAAATATCTTCCGGTAATTCGGTCGGGGTTTGAGAATATTCAGATGAGTCTACACCAAGCTGCAACAGCACTGCATCTAGATCCTCCGTGAGGTTAGTTTCCTGTTGCTCAATTGTGAGTGGAGATAAAGTTTCTGGCTGGATAAGCTCCAAGGATTGGGGTGCAACTCTAGCAGCAATCTCGGCTGGTTCAGTCAATGATGGTAGTGTCTCAGATTCCTCTCCCAGGAAAAATGACTGCGAACTAGGTGATTCTTGTTGCAAATGCTGGGTTAAATTGTTGACAAAGCTGGCCATCAGCTGTTCGCCCTGCATTCCCTTGCTATGCATTCTTGCCAGTGCTTGGGACAGAGATTCGTAATAAGTATTAATGTTACGCTGTAGTGCTTCAAAGACTACATTCACCGTTCCATCTAGTGATAATAGGCGTTGATCCAACTCCCTAGCTAGCTGGGTTAAGCGCTCCACATCGTCAGAGGATTCTAATAAAGATTGATTAGCAGAGGTTGCGTAATTAGTTCCTCCTGAAGAACTGGCGGAATTTTCTCTGGTCTGTCCAATCAGTGGTGTTAAAGTCGGCACAAGGCGACTCATGAGTACCTGTAAAAACTCGGTAATCATTTGTTCCTGGTTTGTCAACTGCTGCGCTAAGGAGTAGTTTTGCAATCGCTTTTGTTCTAGTTGCCGAATTTCTTGTATGAGACTGGCTCGTTCTTGCAAAAGCAATTCTAATTCCGATCGCAACGGCTGAATCAATCTCGAAAATTCATTATTTAATTGTCCTGCGCCAACAGTACTCGCTTCCTGACTGAGTTCGGGCTGCGGTAGTGGATACTGGTTGTTACTACGATCAATAAATTTTGTTAACAAAGGCGATCGCGGATCTTCAGAAGACTGATTTGGGATGCTGCTCTCTAATGCTTCTTTTTCTTGTAACCTCACCAAGAAGTCGCGAATTCGCTCTAAAACTTCTTTAGGCTCTTGCGCCTGACCAGACAGAAATCTAGACAGGCGCTTGCCACCGCTGGCAAGTAAGTTGTCAATGTCTGCGATCAGCTTTTGAATTTCATCTGTACTAAAAGTCACTTTTCTACCTTATATATAAATCTATGTAAACTCATGTGAACAATTACTTTACAATCACCGTAACCCTATGGGGATTTTGGTACGTGTAGTGTCACCATAGAAGAAGTTTTGAGTGGCAAGAGCCGCTGCTTGGACTTGTGACTGTCATTATGTTATGGATTACTGGGAGTCGTGGCAATCTTCAATCATCGAAGAAAACAAGGAAAAAAGTTTCTCTTTGCCTCCCCCATCCCCTTGTCTCCCCCTCTCCTTGTCCTCTTCAGACAGCCTTTGCTCGAAAAGCGTAATTTTGCAGGTCATTGGTCGCCTATTTTTTAAAATCGCTAAAATACCTGAGCAATAATTTACTCCCTTTAGTATCATTAATGTTGTTTGCCTATATTCATAACTAATCAAGTTTGCAGTACAGCTAGCCCCTAAGCAATACAACCGCAGGCTATAAACTACTTTTTGCAAAACTTTTACCCCGTTTAAACTTATAGGTAAAGATTATTTAGAAAAACTTCTTGTCGCTTTCTTGTGTAGCATAGTTTAGTTTTTTCTTTGAAAGGGAGCTGTGCAATGATAGCTTAGGCTACAAATGGCGCTCCTGTTTTTTATGTGTACATAGCAGCTTGAATTAAAGATGTCGTAATGGAAGATCGATATAGCTTGCAAGCACAGGCTAATTCCTGGATGATCGCCTCCGCTCCCTTTTTTCAAGGGTTGCCAGAAACTGCTGTGGAAACAGCCCTCACCCATCTTGTTACCCGCACTCACCCAGCCAATCAGGTGATTTTACTGGAAAATGACTGGGGTGGTTCTGTGTATTTTATTATGGACGGATGGGTAAAAATTCGCACCTACAATCTGGAAGGAAAAGAGGTAACGCTGAATATTATTGGCAAAGGTGAATTGTTTGGTGAAATGGCGGCGCTAGATGAAGCACCTCGATCCACCGATGTGATTACCTTGGCCCCAACGGTAATTGGTAGTATGCCTGCTCAGGATTTTGTCAAGTTACTTCAGATAGAACCCTTGGCGGGAGTTCGATTGGCGCAACTCATGGCACGACGTTTGCGGCAAGTAAATCGCCGATTGCGGTTGCGGGAATCTGATAGCCAGTCAAGGGTAGCAGATACGTTGTTATTTTTGGCAGAAGGACAGGGAAAAAAAGGACAAACCGGAACCGAAATCCCCAATTTACCTCATCGGGAATTGAGTAGCTTGAGCGGACTGGCGCGGGAAACGGTGACACGAGTATTGACAAGGCTNAGAAAAAAAGGCTTGATTAAACGGGATCAAGACACTATTTGTATTCCCGATTTGTCAGCCTTAGAAAGAATGATCGTTTAAAAACTTGTCAGATATGAGTATTTTAGATTCTCTCCCAGATGAACCGGAAGAAGATCCATCCCCTGAATCTCCAACTCCTCAGAACCATTGGCTAGATAAAGAACAGCAGTTAATGCCTCCTCAAATCAAGGCAGATGCGCCCTTGAGGATGGTGGAAACGGCATTTTTAGCCAGTGCCGCTAGCTTAATTTGGTTTATTAATTTTTACTTTCCTTTGGGCCCAGTGTTGCGGATATTTTTTCCAGTGCCGATCGCTCTAGTCTATCTGCGTTGGGGTAAACGTGCGGCATGGATGGCAGCACTCACCTCTGGGTTACTGCTGACGGTATTGATGGGGCCAGCCCGCAGTTTGCTGTTTGTCATGCCCTACGGGTTCATGGGCGTTCTTTTGGGCGCTACGTGGTGTCGTCGTCTTCCCTGGATTGTTTCTATCACTCTGGGTACGCTGTTGGGTACTTTGGGAGTTTTTTTTCGGCTGTGGTTGTTGTCTGTTTTGTCGGGTGAAGACTTATGGATTTATGTGATAACCCAGGTGACTGAGTTCATTGAGTGGGTATTTTTTAACTTGAGTTTGTTGGCGAGTCCCAGTGTATTTTTGATTCAAGTGGGAGCGATCGCTTTAATTCTACTCAACAACTTTATCTACCTTTTTGTGGTGCACCTGGCAGCATGGTTGCTTTTTGACCGTCTGGGCAACCCGATCCCCCGCCCACCACACTGGGTACAAGTCCTCATGGATTATGAAGGATAGTCATTTGTCACTTGTACTGAGCGAAGTCGAAGTATTTGTCATTTGTCATTAGTTAAATGATGAGTCCTAACTAATAACCAATGTTCCATGCCCAATTCCCAAATTAGTATTTATACTCAAAAAGAACTAGGTGAACAATGGCTGCAAAGGTATCGTGGTTGTTTACCAGTATTTGCTTGTGTTTTAGGATTTACTGAAACTGCTTTAATTCCAGGTATTTCAGCAGCTGGTCGCACTCCAGAGGATCGGAAATATACAGCTTGTGCCGATGCCGAGTTTTTGTATTACGGCCCAGAACATAAAGCCCAATATCCCCTACCACCATTGACCGCTGGGGCTTCACCTGTGCTGATTTCTCGCGCTGTATTTGAGTCACTAAAGATACCAATTCATTTATTTAATGCTGGTTTACCCCAAGCTCCTGCTGTGCCAGTAATTGATTTGGGTGGCGCTCCTGCTAAGTGTTTAAGTCAAGGGTCTGCTATGGAAATTACAACAGTACACCACTTGTTTGAACAAGGGCTACTTTGGGGAGAACGCCTAGCCGCAAATATTCAACAGGGGTATTTGATTCTCGGTGAGTGCGTCGTCGGAGGTACTACAACTGCCCTGGCAATCTTAACAGGTTTAGGTATAGATGCTGCCGGAAAAGTTAACAGTAGCCACCCTGTTTGTAACCACGCGCAAAAGTGGGCACTAGTGCAAGCTGGACTGGAGAAGATGAGGGAGAGCAGGGTGCAGGGGAGGCAGGGGGAGATAAACTTCCAATCTCAAATCCAAAATCCAAAACTTGCACTGAGCGAAGTCGTTGGCGCAGCCTCTCGTAGAGAAGTATCTAAAATCCAAAATTCTGTAGATCCCTTACAACTCGTCGCCGCCGTGGGCGATCCGATGCAAGTGGTGGTAGCTGGAATGGCGATCGCTGCTAGCCGGAGTTGTGGCGTAATGCTGGCTGGAGGGACGCAAATGCTGGCGGTTTATGCGTTGATGAGTGCGATCGCTCAAGCTTACGCCTTATCATGGCAACCAGAAGCAGTCGTTGTAGGCACAACCCGCTGGGTGGCTGAAGATCCTACTGGCGCTACAGTTGATTTAGTCCTCAACTTAGGAAAAAGCAGCTTAACTCAGAGTGGAAGAACCCCTTCTCTATTAGCAACTCATCTGAGCTTTGCTGATTCTCGTCATCCTCAACTGAGAGCTTATGAGCAGGGCTTTGTCAAAGAAGGTATGGGTGCTGGAGCCGCTTGCATAGCCGCCCATCTTAGCCAAGATTGGCAGCAACACCAACTTTTGGCAGCCATTGAAGCCCAAGTTGAACGGCTAAGTATTGCCTTGAACGTTTAGTGAACGATATACTAACGCAGACCGAAAAAAACGGTAGAGCAATTAATACTCTACCGTTTTCTAATTTTCTATTTGAGATTTAAATCTCAAACCCTAAATCTTACTCAACACCTTGGGGTAACAATTCCCGACGCTGTTGAGAACTAACTTGCACAACCCCATTTTCATCCACATCAACAAGGGCTGTATCGCCATCTTTGATACGACCAGACAGAATTTCTTCTGCTAGGCTATCTTCTAACAGGCGCATAATTGCCCGACGTAATGGCCTTGCGCCGTAGCTGGGACTGTAACCTTCTTGGATCAAACGATCCTTGAAGCGGTCTGTGACTTCTAAGGTGATACCCTTTTCCGTCAGACGACCAAATACTTCCTTGAGCATAATTTCGGCGATTTGGGTCACTTCCGGCTTGTTCAACTGACGGAAGACGATAATTTCATCGAGTCGGTTGAGGAACTCTGGACGGAAGTACTGTTTGAGTTCTTCGTTGACCAAAGAGCGAATCCGGTTGTAAGTTGACTCGCTGGCATCTTCGGAGAATTCAAAGCCGATACCGCTACCGCCTTTTTCAATTACCTTAGAACCAATATTGGAAGTTAAAATCAGCAAGGTGTTCTTGAAGTCTACCGTGCGACCTTTGGCATCAGTTAACCGACCGTCTTCCAAAATTTGCAGCAGCATATTGAATACATCGGGGTGGGCTTTTTCGATTTCGTCGAATAACACCACGGTGTAAGGACGCCGCCGCACGGCTTCGGTTAGCTGACCACCTTCGTTATAGCCAACATAACCTGGAGGGGAACCAATCAGCTTACTGACGGTGTGACGCTCCATGTATTCGGACATATCTAAGCGGATCATCGCTTCTTCGGAACCGAAGAAGTAAGCAGCTAAGGATTTCGCCAACTCGGTTTTACCTACACCAGTAGGCCCAGAGAAGACAAAGCTAGCTATGGGTCGGTTGGGATTTTTCAAACCAACACGAGCGCGACGAATTGCTCGTGAAACTGCTTTCACAGCTTCATCTTGACCAATTAAACGCTGATGCAAGGTGTCTTCCATGTGCAGCAGCTTTTCAGATTCAGATTCGGTGAGTTTGTTCACCAGTACTCCAGTCCAGGAAGCGACAATGTGAGCAATGTCTTCTTCTGTAACTACAGGTTCTTCACCTTCTGTGCCAGTTGCATTGGTCTTGCTTTGAGCGATCGCTCGGATTTCGGCTTTGATTTCCATTTCGCGATCGCGCAATTCTCCAGCTTTGTCAAAGTCTTGAGAGCGCACCGCGTCATCTTTTTCTTTTAATATCTGACGCAGTTCTTTATCTAGCTCTTTGGCTGCGGGTGGCAGCTGGGAATTAATCAAGCGCACTCTAGAACCAGCTTCATCAACTAAGTCGATGGCTTTATCTGGGAGGAAGCGATCGCTAATGTAACGATCTGACAATTTCGCCGCCGCTACCAATGCTTCGTCAGAGATTTTCAGTTTGTGGTGTTGCTCGTAGCGTTCGCGCAAACCATATAAAATTTCAATTGTTTCATCAACTGTAGGTTCACCAACCATTACTGGCTGGAAACGTCGCTCTAGCGCTGCATCTCGCTCGATGTGCTTCCGGTATTCATCTAGGGTTGTAGCACCGATGCACTGCAACTCACCTCTGGCCAAAGCTGGCTTGAGGATATTCGCTGCGTCAATAGCACCTTCGGCTGCACCTGCACCAATTAAGGTGTGTACCTCATCAATCACGAGAATGACATTACCCGCCGAGCGGATTTCATCCATGATTTTTTTCAAGCGTTCTTCAAATTCACCCCGGTACTTGGTTCCTGCTACGAGCAAACCAATATCTAAAGTGACGACGCGTTTATCTTCGAGGATGTCAGGGACATCTTTGGTGGCAATGCGTGAAGCTAAACCTTCAGCGATCGCAGTTTTACCAACCCCTGGTTCCCCAATCAGCACTGGGTTATTTTTGGTTCGGCGACCCAATATCTGAATCACTCGCTCAATTTCCTTGGCGCGTCCCACCACTGGATCGAGCTTATTGTCAATCGCCATCTGGGTCAGGTTTGAACCAAATTCATCCAGAGTCGGGGTTTTTGTGCGCCCAGATGAACCGCCTGGTGAAACTTCGGCAGTTTCTCCCAACATCCGAATGACTTGGGTTCTTACCTTAGATAGATCCACACCGAGGTTTTCTAGCACCCTGGCTGCGACGCCTTCCCCTTCGCGGATTAGGCCCAACAGCAGATGCTCGGTGCCAATGTAGTTATGCCCCAGTTGGCGTGCTTCTTCCAAGGAAAGTTCTAAAACTCGCTTCGCCCGTGGCGTAAACGGAATTTCCACGGCAACAAAGCCCGATCCCCGTCCTATAATTTTTTCAACTTCAATTCGGGCATCTTTGAGATTGACGCCCATTGATTTCAGCACCTTAGCAGCCACTCCAGTGCCTTCGCCAATCAGACCCAGGAGGATCTGCTCGGTTCCGACAAAGTTGTGACCTAAACGGCGGGCTCTTCTTGGGCCAGCATGATTACCTTAATGGCTTTTTCTGTGAAGCGCTCAAACATGGCTTTATCCCATCATCTGCGGTCGTGCCGAGTATGCTGATTTTAGCACAGGCAAAGCTTTTGGATGCCTGTATAACAGATTATAGACATCCTGAACCTATGACTTGAGTTGATGGGCTAATTGTTAACTATTGACTACTTTTATCTTGCTAGTATACTGAGGAGCTTTAGTTCACCAGCTTTTTTGGGATTTATTATAAATAGTTGACTGTTTAAATTAGGGTTTTTTGACTCAATCCCAAACACTTATACTTAACATATATTTTTATTAATATCAAGCAAAAGTAGTTTATATATGTTTTATTTATTTAAATATTTTTTTAGATAAAATATTTAAATAAATAATAGTGCGGCAAAGTTGCATTTTTTTGCTGAAGCCGATCGCAAGCCCCAATAGATCAAAATTAATAATGCCCAACTACTTAAAAAGCAAATGCCAAGAGGATTTGTCCAAGCGATCGCTGACAATAGAATACCATTGGTCTAAAGTTGCTTTAAATTTGCGGTGTTGTAAATCTGGAAGCCAAAGGATTAAAGCATCCTCATCGTTATCTTGGTAGTAACGCCGCCGCCGCCCTGCTGTTTTGAAGCCAAATTTTTGATATAAAGATATTGCCGCCAAGTTGGAAGCTCGGACTTCGAGGGTAGCTCGTTCCATTTTGCGATCGCAAGCTGTCTTAATGAGTGAATATAGTAAAGCCGCACCCATTCCTTGGCGGTGATATTGAGGATGAACCGCCAAAATTGTAATGTGAGCTTCATCTAAAATTGACCAAAAGCAACCCATTCCTAGCAAACTTGTGCTGGAGGAGGGGGAAAATAAACCGAGTAAATCGCTGTTGGGACTATCCAATTCTCGTTTGTAGCCGTCTGGAGTCCAAAGTCCACCAAAACAAGCTTGATCGAGTTCCAGAATAGCACTGAGATTTTCTAATGTCAGTAATTTAATTTCTAAGTCTAATGAGATCACATTTGTTGAATAAGATTACAAACCCTTTGTAAACTGGGAATCGGGAGACAAACTCAAAGCCCGTAATTTGAACAAGGAAAATTTTTATAGTTATGGTATCGACTCACCCCACTGGGGTTCAACATTCTGGAAGTCAATATTTACCTCAAAGGCACGACACCAAGGCAAATCCATCGCCTAATCAGGAACTTTTACCCTTAACTGCCAGAGTCCATAATCATGACTCCCTGGAAATTGGTGGGTGTGATGTCACAACCCTAGTTGAGCAGTTTGGTTCACCTTTATATATTTTAGATGAAGAAACCCTGCGTTCGGGTTGTCAGCAATACCGAGATGCTTTCAAGCAATACTACAAGGGCGAATCTCAAGTATTGTACGCCTCAAAAGCTTGGAATTGTCTAGCAGTTTGTGCGATCGCGGCATCAGAGGGTTTAGGAATTGATGTTGCATCAGGCGGTGAACTTTACACCGCGCTGCAAGCAGGTGTCAATCCTGAGAAAATCTATCTTCATAACAACAATAAATCTCGTGAAGAACTGATTTTTGCCACTGAAGTCGGTTGCACTATTGTGGTGGATAACTGGCACGAGTTACGCACTTTGGTAGAAATTGTTGAGAGGGCAAATTCCCCCTCCGTACAGCCTCGATTCCTGTTGCGTCTGACCCCAGGTATTGAATGTCACACACATGAATATATCCGCACGGGGCAACTAGATAGTAAATTTGGCTTTGATCCAAATGAGTTAGAGGAATTATTTACTTTTGTCAGCAAACAGTCTTTCCTTAACTGCGTAGGGTTACATGCTCATATTGGTTCCCAAATTTTTGAGCGCCAACCGCATCGAGATTTAGCAGCTTTGATGGTGCAGTGGTTACGAGAAGCGGCGAAGTATGGGTTAAATTTTACAGAGTTAAATGTCGGTGGTGGTTTAGGGATTAAGTATATAGAATCAGACGATCCCCCTAGCATTGAAGAGTGGGTAAAGCCGATTTGTGAAGTGATCCAAGAAGCTTGTGCAGCCGAAAATTTACCTTTGCCAAAATTATTGTGTGAACCGGGGCGATCGCTAATTGCTACAGCTTGCGTCACTGCCTATACTATTGGTTCATCCAAAGTTATCCCAGAAATTCGTACCTACGTAGCGATCGATGGGGGAATGTCTGATAATCCCCGCCCGATTACTTACCAATCAGTTTATCGGGCAGTCGTTGCTAATAAAATGTCTTCTCCTTTAACCCAAACAGTCACAATTGCTGGTAAACATTGTGAATCAGGAGATATTCTGATTCATAACGCTCTACTCCCAAAGACTGAACCAGGGGATATTCTCGTAGTTATGGGAACTGGTGCGTACAATTACAGTATGGCATCTAACTACAATCGCTTGCCCCGATCGGCAGCTGTTGTTGTGGCGAATGGCGAAGCAAATTTAATTTTGCAACGTGAAACTTATCAAGACTTAATTCGACAAGATCGCCTACCAGAAAGACTGAAAAATCAAGAGTTAGGAGTTAATAGTTAGAAGTTAGGAGTTGTGAATTTTAAGTTATGAGTTAGTAGTTGTGAACTTTAAGTTTTTTCATAACTCATAACTCATAACTCCTAACTCCTAACTCCTAACTCCTAACTCCCAATCGTAATTAGAGGCAAAAGTTTAATCCAGATGTCATGAGAGATTGGTGGAAGCAATGGCTGACAAACCTAGGATGGTCACAGTCCTTGCTACTTGGGACTCTGGATATTGTGTTGGTGCTGGCGCTGACTTACATGATACTAGTTATCATTAGTGAGCGCCGGACACTGTGGATGGTGCGGGGATTCATTATCTTAATGCTAGCCTCGGCACTAAGTGGCAGATTAGGACTACCTCTGCTAAGTTTTGTATTAGAAAAATTGGTAATTGGTTGTGCTGTGGCGATGGCAGTTGCTCTACAGTCAGAGTTTCGGCGATTTTTGGAGCAATTGGGACGTGGCGAATTCCGCCAGCTATTTCAACCCGATCGGCTGGCAATCCCTAAATCTGATAGTGTAATTGATGAAATTGTTGAGGCTGTTAAAGAATTGTCAAAAAACCGCATTGGAGCTTTACTAATTGTGGAAACCACAGGGCCAATTGATGAGCGAGATTTTTCTGTGCCAGGAGTAAAGCTAAATGCGGAAGTTTCTAAAGAACTGATCCAGACAATTTTCCAGCCGAAAACCTTGTTACACGATGGGGCAACACTGATTCGTGGATCACGAATAGTGTCATCGGGTATAATTTTGCCACTTTCGGGACGCACAGCCTCGCGCCAGTTGGGAACACGCCACCGGGCGGCAATGGGAATTACTGAGCGGGTCGAAAATTGCATTTGTGTCGTTGTCTCTGAAGAAACGGGTTCTATTTCCTTAGCGGAACGGGGAACCCTAAATAGACCGCTGACGATTCGGAAACTGAAAGAGTCATTAGATGCCCTTTTGTCTCCAAACGTGGATAGGGAAGCTGTTGCTCCTGGTCTGTTGAGTTTTGTTCGTCGGATAAGTGGCAAGACACTAGCACTGGTTTCACGTTTACTCAGATTACCATCGACCGCTTCTCGAGATAAAAAATGACAGCACAACAAACTAAACTGCAAGATTTACCTACTGATTTAAAACGAGAACTATTGCCGCAGCACGTGGCGGTAATTATGGATGGTAATGGTCGATGGGCTAAACGTCAGGGTCTACCCCGAATTATGGGTCATAAACGAGGAGTAGATGCTCTTAAAGATTTACTTCGCTGTTGTCAGGATTGGGGAATTCAGGCGTTGACAGCTTATGCTTTTTCAACGGAGAACTGGAAAAGACCGCAAGAAGAAGTAGATTTTTTGATGACTCTATTTCAAAGAGTTTTGCGCCAAGAACTGCGCGAAATGGTCGAAGAGAATGTTCAAATTAAGTTTGTAGGGAATTTGCAAGACCTGCCGCGATCGCTCCAAGAAGAAATTTCCCGTTCAATGGAAGAAACTAAGAATAATCGCGGTATCCGGTTTTCGGTAGCAACTAATTATGGCGGACGGCAGGAAATTTTACAAGCTTGTCAGGCGATCGCAAAGCAAGTCCAGCAAGGTATGCTCCAACCCCATGAAATTAATGAACAGGTATTTGAGAGCCACTTGTACACAGCCGGAATTACTGACCCAGATTTGTTAATTCGCACCAGTGGGGAAATGCGTCTCTCAAATTTTCTTCTCTGGCAAATGGCTTATGGAGAAATTTATATTACCGATGCTCTCTGGCCCGATTTTGACCGTGCCGAATTTCACCGCGCCTTGTGTGCCTACCAACAACGGGAGCGGCGATTTGGGAAAGTCTAAATCTGTTTACGCAATTATGACTATATAACAATACATAATTAGTATAAAAAAGCAATTAAATAAGCTCAACTATTTTTCGGTCGTCGCAGTTTCTTGGAATTCATTGGGCCGAGAATTTGATTCAGGCTACGCAATTGCTCTGCTGTACCCATACCAATTAGCCGATCTCCTGGCATTAAAATCGTATCGCCAGTGGGACCGCCGATTAAAGTGCCATCAACACGGCGAATTGCGAGAACCAATGCCCCAGATTGCGATCGCAATCTCGCCTTTTGCAAACTTTGACCCACAAAAGGACAAAAAGCCGGGTCGAGTAAAAATTCTTCCATATACAATTGGCGGTCTGCACCTGTCAAAATCCCATCTACAAAGTCCAAAACCTGGGGTCTGAGTGCCGCAGCAGCCATGCGCTTACCACCAGTAATATAGGGGGATATCACTTCATCTGCACCCCCCGTCGTAACTTCTGCAAAGCTTCTTCTGTGCTTGCCCGTGCGATCACCCGAATCCCCGAATTCAGTGTTTTAGCTGATAATACAATGTATAAATTTTCAGCATCAGAAGGAAGGGCTGCAACGATGCAAACCGCCCGTTCAATACCAACTTTCAAAAGTGTGTCATCTAATGTAGCATCACCTTGGTAGGCTGTGTAACCTTCAGACTGCGCCCTTTGTACTGATTCAATCTCCGAATCAATCACTACAAAAGGTGCCTCTTCTGCCCGAAATTCCTTGGCAATTTGGCGACCAGTCCGACTAAATCCACAGATGATGTAATGTTCTGTCAGGGATTCCATTAACCGCCTCTGTTGCTGTAGCCGAATTCCTTGTTGAAAGTAGCCTTGAATGATCGCTTCTGTAAATCTGTTGACAATGTAACCGATATTGACTACACCCAACAAAATTAGGGCAATTGTAAATAATCGTCCTCGGCTACCGAGTGGGTGCGTCTCTCCATATCCCACAGTGGCTAAAGTGATGACTGTCATGTAAGCTGCATCTTCCCATGACCAGCCCTCCACTAGCCAATACCACAAAGTGCCAATGAAGAAAACACCGCCAAGAGCGATCGCCCCAGCCATCAACTCTTTTTGGATACGTTGATATTTTTGCTCAAGTGTTGAGAATGAGTTAAAAATAGTACTTTTAGCCTACTTTTTCTAGTTTTCTACTAACTTTAAAGTTATCTATACTAATAGTCCAATAACTCAGGACTACTTACCTTTTTTCTTATCTAGTGCTTCTTGGATAGCGCGTCTACAGAATTCTGGAGGGTCTTCTTGTGCTTTCGCCTCTTCTTTTTGAAGGGGTGATAGATGAAATGAATTCACCCACAGATGAGCAAGCAGCACTTATCAAAATAACATTGGAAGGTAGGAGAATGGCTTACTCTGATCGGTTTGACCAAGAGAACCTGCTGAATTTGCACAAAGCTAAGATGCACCTTGAAATGTTTGTTGGGCTACTGAGCCAGTAACATTTTCAATTTATCGCTAAACTCCCCTCTGCGATGAAGGGAGTTTTTTTGTACTTATCTCTTATACGTCTGAAATTGTTCAAGTAATAACCCCAGGTTAAACAGCAGTTGACGAGTGAAGTATGTACATCCGTAAGAAAACCCCTGGACTCTATGCAAGACTTGCGGTGCCTAAGTTGGGCTGCGCCTATGCAAATTGCCTGTCGCTCATACTCTTGCTCAAGCGTTGAGTAAAAAGTTTTTTTTCACCACCGCCGTGCGTTTGAGGTTATATAAGCGTTAGCCTAAGAAGAAGTACGAGTTGTGCTAAATAAAAAGTATTTTTTAGGGATTTCTAGGAAACTAGTAAATAACTATATAATGAAAAACTTTCAGGAGGAGCGGTAGTGAGCCTACAAACTCTCGTTGACCAAGCCACCATCCCCCCAGATTCAGGGTCAGCATCTAGTCCCTTTGATACAGAGAGCTTTAATGAAGCTGTGATGTCTACCTACGCCCGGTTTCCCTTAGCCCTAGAACGGGGTGCTGGATGTCGGGTTTGGGATACACAGGGGCGGGAATATCTGGACTTTGTAGCGGGAATTGCTACTTGTACTTTAGGACATGCCCACCCAGCGATGGTAGAGGCGGTAACACGCCAAATCCAAAAGCTGCACCATGTCTCTAATTTGTATTACATTCCTGAGCAAGGTGAATTGGCAAAATGGCTTGTCGATCGTTCCTGTGCCGATCGCGTATTTTTCTGCAACTCTGGTGCTGAAGCTAACGAAGCCGCAATTAAACTGGCGCGGAAATATGCCCACACAGTATTAGACATTGAAAAACCGATTATTTTAACCGCCAATGCCAGTTTCCACGGACGGACTTTGGCAACGATTACCGCCACTGCACAACCGAAGTATCAAAAATATTTTGATCCTTTGGTTCCTGGGTTCCACTACGTAAATTACAACGATATTAACGCTGTGGAAGTGGCGATTAGCGAGTTGGATGAAGGCGATTATCGGGTAGCGGCGATTCTGATTGAGCCATTGCAGGGAGAAGGCGGTGTACGTCCAGGAGATGTTGCCTATTTCAAAAAGCTCCGACAGATTTGTGATGAAACTGGCATTTTGTTGATTTTCGACGAAGTGCAAGTTGGTATGGGGCGCAGCGGCAAATTATGGGCTTACGAACATCTTGGCGTTGAACCGGATATTTTCACCAGTGCTAAAGGCTTGGGTGGCGGTGTCCCCATCGGTGCAATGATGAGCAAAAAATTCTGCGATGTTTTTCAACCAGGAGAACACGCTAGCACCTTTGGCGGAAATCCTTTTGTGTGTGGTGTAGCACTCAGTGTTTGTCAGACATTGGAAAAGGAAAATATTTTGCAGAATGTGCAAGACAGGGGCGAACAGTTGCGATCTGGATTAAAGGCGATCGCGGCAAAATATCCTCAGCACATTAGCGAAGTTCGGGGTTGGGGTTTAATCAACGGTTTGGAGTTACGAGCCGACATCGAGATAACCGCAGCCGATGTCGTCAATGCTGCCATCAAGGAAGGTGTATTGCTAGTACCAGCCGGGCCAAAAGTAATCCGGTTTGTGCCACCGTTAATTGTTACAGAGGCGGAAGTCAACACCGCCTTGCAAGCTGTGGACAAGGCGATCGCTCTTCTTACCAAATAGAATATTGTTTGTTTTGTGTAGAGACGTTGCATTGCAACGTCTCTTTTTCATTCCGGGGAAATTTCTCGATAAGCTTGCCGACACTGCTCATAATTGTCTGGCAAAATCTCAGCATTACCAAAACATAATTGCTCGTGAGTCGTAATTAGAGTTTCATAAGGCTGTATGGGAGTCACAGACGATCGCAGCAATTGCAGATATTCTCCATCGGTACGGCTAAGTTTGTGGGGTGCGATCGCATTTTTATCCAACTGCTGCAACATCGCTAAATAAACACAACGGCAAGCCTCACGGTAATTACCTTGACGATAAAATTCTTGCGATCGCTCCAATAAAAGGGCAATAGATGACTCATTAGAGCGATTTTTGACGCGAAAATCAGTGAAATTGCTACTTCTATTTAGCCAAGAATATATGTAGGGACTGAATTCTCGCCATAATCGCCAACCCACCCACGCTATAAATAATCCCAGTACCAGCCAAAACAGGAATTTCAGCAATTCACTAAGCCTTGGACTAATTGACCATCCAGTAGGCAATTCTGGTAAAGCCCGTTCAAAGCGGTAAAACTGGTATTCCCACCATTCACCTGCTTGTTGTTGGAATTGAGACAACTGCCAACTCCAGCTAGTTTTTTCAAAAGTATCTGTCATAGAGGAGAGTGGGGAGTGGGGGAGCGGATGAGTAATGAGTAATGAGTAATGAGTAATGAGTAATGAGTAATGAGTAATGAGTAATGAGTTGGAGCAGGGGGACAAGGAGGAATTATTGAACAAGTCTCTCCCAAGTCTTCCCCCTCTTCCTTGTCTACCTTTGTCTCTTCTGCATACCCAATGCCCAATGCCCAATGACCAATGACTAATGACTAATGACTCTTGACTCTTTTTTTATCATTAGCCAGCCGATGAGAACAAGTAGCGCACCGAATGCCAGAAATCCTAAGTCCCAAGCTAACTCATTTGGGCCTGGTTTAACATGATGGACACCGAGAATTTGGTGGTCAATTAAACCTTCAACCAAGTCGAACAATCCACCACCAATCAGTATCGATCCAATAAAGGTCTGTGATGACCAAGGAACATCATCACGTCTTCCAGCACGCCATAGTAACACAAGTCCAGTTGCGGTGAATACCCAATCCAAGGTATGAAAGAACCCATCCCATACCATGTTCAAATCTATATTCGCCCTGTTTGTCAGAGGTCTAATGTTACTGAGCATGTGATGCCACTGGAGGATTTGATGCAGTAAAATTCCATCAATAAACCCTCCAAGACCCACACCAAGAAAAATTCCAGCAGTAATTAGTGGTGCGCGTCGGTTGAGGTTTTCACTTTTCGCCTCCATTGTCAACCTCATAGATAGGCTTTTTTACCAAAATACAACTCTTTTGAGAGAAATATCTTCTATCTTGAGGCCAGTGCGATCGCTCAACTTAAATTAATCAATCTTCAAATTTAATCTGCATACCCGCTTTCACCGGGTCGAAATCTTGGGGAAAATGGGTGTTGCGATCGCAGTCTGCTTTTTCCAGGTTCGCTCCTTTAAGAGCGGCTTGGCGGAGATTCGCTGACATCAATAATGCTCCCCTAAGATCGGCATCCTTCAGATTAGCTTGACTCAGATCGGCAAAGCTCAAATCAGTTCCCCTCAAATTAGCGCTACTCAGGTTAGCTTCACTCAGGTCAGCATAACTCAGGTCAGATCCTTTCAAGTTAATACCTTGCAAATCAGCATTACCCAGTTCTGCTTTACTAAAGTTCCGTTTTCCTGCTGCATAACTCTCCACGAGAGTAGCAGCACTATTTATAGGCTGTTGAAAATTGACTTCAGGCATATAACAACGTCACAGGTTGTCTCGTTATTACTTTCATCTTCCCTTTTTAATTACGAATTACAAATTAGTAATTATTTGGCCATCCTTGTTAAATGTAATACATTAGTTCCTTCTGTTCTCGGATTGATCTTCGTTCACAAAGGTCTTGGAGTGTATATTTTTCCAAAACGGAGTTAGCAGCTTGACGTGCTTCTTGCCAAACTTCCTGAATTAGCTCACCTTCTACCGTGTTGGGAGTCGGCTCAGAAGGAGAGACAACAATATCTGATCCTTCCATGCAGCTAAAAGCATCCAACACTGTAATCTTTCCAGGATCTCGTGCCAGAACATAGCCACCTTTGGCTCCGCGTATACTCTTAATTAAACCTCCACGTCTTAATGTCGCTAGGAGTTGTTCTAAATAGCGGTTTGGGATATCTTGCAAGGCCGCTATTTCTCGAATTTGTAGGGCTTCACCGTTAGGGTAGCAGGTTGCTAACTCTAACAGGGCTAGAAGTGCGTATTCTGATTTGTTAGAGATTACCACAGGCGTAATATTTTAAGCTCATATTTAAAGATACAAAGTCTTTGAATTCGTTTCCCTAAGCTACTGCTAAGAAAAACTTTACAATCAACTCATTGTTGACCTAGCTAACTCTACTTTAAAGACCTTCCAGCATACAAGCAATTACTTTTTTTTCTAAATTCAATAAATAAAAGTGATTGATTAGCTATACATGGAAATTTATTGAAAATGGCAGAATGACTGTAAAGGTAGTTCCCGTACCGATCGCACTTTCAACTGTCATCTCGCCGCCATGTAAATCTACAGCCTGCTTGACGATGGACATCCCCAATCCCATTCCTGGGATATTGGCTGTATTACTAGCGCGATGGAAGGGTTCAAAGATGTGTTCAATGTCAGAAGGGGGAATGCCAATACCAGAGTCTTGAGTCTGGAATATAGCTTGCTCGTTGGCAGTGGTTACAGAAAACCTAACTGTACTGCCAATGGGAGAGTATTTTAGACAATTTGAGAATAAATTACTTAAGATTTGGCGCAGTAGTTTGGCGTCTAAATTAGCTGATGTACATGGGCACTCACTACTAAAAACGATCGCATGTTGTGAGCGATCGCTCTGTTGTAATTCTTCTAATAAATCGCGGCAAAATTCCACTAAATTTATGGGTGTTGGATTAAAGTCTAACTTGCCTGTTTCATCCTGACTCAGTACTAATAAATCATTCAATAACTGAGTTATATGCATCACTGATGTTTGAATGCGACGCAGGTGGATTTGTTGTCGCTCCTCGCTCCAGAGGTGGCGATAATATTCTAGTAATTCCGCAGAAGAGTGGATGGTAGCCAAAGGGGTGCGAAACTCATGGGAAGTGATGGTGAGCAAGCGGGATTTAATTAAGTTCGCTAAACTCCCTTTCTTTAGCAAGCGCTTGTCGCATCGCCTCTTCTGCCCATTGCAGCTTGGCTTGGGTTCGCTTGCTTTCGCTAATATCCCGCAATAGCCAGTGCAGACTAACTAACTCACTAGATTGATTACGGATAGCAGCAACCTTAACCGCAGCCATAATAGGTGTTTTGTCATGCGGCCGCAGGGTTACTTCCCACTCTTGCATTTTCCAGTCTGGGAATTGGGTGCGATCGCGCAGATGATTTAGTTTCAAATGAAAAGCAATTACTTCTTTCTCAAGCACAAAAATCCCTATGGATTGACCCAACAACAAACTTTTAGAAATGTTAAGCAGAGTGGTGGCGGCTGAGTTAGCTTCCTGAATTATCCCTTTTGTATCAGTCACAAAATAAGCGTCTGGTACTTCCTCAAATAATTCTTGGTAGCGTTGACCTTCTGCTACCAAAGCCTGTTGAGTTTTGGATAATTCTTCATTCTGCTGCTTTAAATCTTCATTCACTAGTTGAAGTTCTTCCAAAGCCAGGTAAACTTCTTTGAATACTGCGGTAACGAGTTCAATATCTGCTTCTGCTTCTTGCTGTTCGCTCTGGCGTTGCAAGAGGGCGACGCGCTTACGCATGTTCTCTATCTGCAAAGCTAAATCGTCCAAATTCACGCTCTTGCTCCTAATTGCTCAAGTGGGGTTTTGTTTTAGATTCCCTACTTAGACGATCTTAGCTTTTGGAGTTTAGCAGTTATCAGCAATTTCAGTGTAGTTTTAGGTAGTTTTAGTTCTTTGGGGTGATTAGGACTTAATACAATACTTGTCGGGTTTTGGGGAAAGGGGGTAATGTTAATTCTATCCCTTTCCCCTTTTCCCCTTACCCTTTACGCAACTTCTGCAAGAAGTCTAATGTTTTCGTTTGGAAATGTTATTCAATTGCTCTCTAAGGTCAGCCCATTTAATATCTTCTAGGCTGGGTAAAACAATATGAGCGGCTCCAACTCGCTCAACAGGGCCGAGTCCTACTGCCCACATCCCAGCAGCTAGAGCAGCTTCGACACCGGCTGCGGCATCTTCTACAACCACAGATTGCGCTGGTTCGATTCCTAGCTGCTTGGCTGCGTACAGAAATAAATCGGGTGCTGGCTTGGGTTCTTGTACGCTGTAACCATCAGCGATCGCATCTACTTTGTCCACAATGCCCAATCGCTCTAACACTGGGCGGGCATTTTTACTCGCTGAACCAATACCGATCTTAATATCAGCTTGCCGCAATTCATCCAATAGAGCGATCGCACCTGGCAACAAATCCTGGGGTGTCATGTTTTGGATCAATTCGACATAGTAGCGATTCTTACGCTCCATCATCTCCTCGATTTGTGCTTCCGAATATGGTCTATCCCCAACAATCAGCATCAGGGAAGCACGACGGGATACACCCCGCAAGGCTTCGTTAGCTTCCCGATTAAATGGTATACCCTCTTCATCAGCTAGCTTCTGCCAAGCTAGATAGTGAAGTTCTGCTGTATCTGTTAGCACACCATCTAAATCGAAGATGAATCCTTGGATGTTGGGCATGGGAGATGGGGCATCGGGCACAAGAGGCAGAGGGGAAAAACTTACTCCAACTTCTCCCCCGCTCCCCTGCTCCCCCGCTACCCTGCTCCCCGGCTCATTTGTCCCCAGTTCCTCATGCAAATCGAAGTCATGCCATTTCCCACGCCAGTGCAGTTTAAACTTTAGGCGCGTCCAGCCAGGGGGTAGGTGGGGGTTGGCTACAGGGCCATTTTCATTTAATTGGATGCCGCCGAATCCAAAAACTACAGCTTGCCAAATCCCACCAGCACTAGCGCCGTGAATTCCATCGTTGGTATTACCTCGGTTATCTTCAAGATCCACCATTAACGCCCGCATAAATTGTTCGTAAGCTTCAGTTGATTTGCCCAAATCGGAAGCTAAAATGGCTTGAACTGCTGGGCCAAGGGACGAACCATAAGTAATATCAGTGCGGGGTGCATAGTAGTCCCAGTTTGTCTGCAATGCTTTTTCGTTGTAGGGAAAATCTGCTGATTCCCGCATTAAATATAGGAGCATTAATACGTCTGGCTGCTTGAGTATTTGAGATTTGTTGGTTTTATCAATACCCAAGATCGGTTGCATGGAGCGATCGCGTGGTTCATAATCTGCTAAGTTGATATCTTCCAATTGGAAAAATCCCTCGCACTGCTCGATTAGTCCTGTTGATGGGTCATAGAAAAACAATATTTTGGCGACGATCTCTTGCCAGTGCGTTCGCTCCTCTGGGGTCAGCTTTAGTTTCTGTTCTAGTTCGATGGCTCGTTCGGGGAATTTGTCAGCCAACCAATCATAGACGGCGATCGCTTTTTCTAAATGCCATTGCGCCATCCGGTTTGTAAAGGCGTTGTTGTGGACTAATTCATGGTATTCATCCGCTCCGATTACTCCTCGAATTTCATACTGTTCGCGCTCAGAATTGAATTCGACTCGGCTACTCCAAAAAATGGCGGCATCCAAAATCACCTCTGCACCGCACTTTTGCATCCAGTCATCATCACCAGTGGCTTGCCAGTAGTTCCAGACTGCATAGGGGATATCTGCATTGATATGAATTTCGCGATCGCGGCACCAAATCCGCACGTCTTCACCATAAAAATCACTACCAATAGCCCAACGCGGTGTTACTTCATCTCCAGTATCAGCACTTTCCCAGGCAAACATAGCCCCTTTATACCTGTAATGGCCTGCCTTGCGTCTAGCTCCTGGTAAGGTGTGCCAACGGTAACTGAGTAAATTGCGAGCGATCGCTGGTTGAGTAAACAGAAATAGGGGTTGCATAAAAATTTCTGTATCCCAAAAAATATGACCGCGATAGCCAAACCCCGAAAGGGTTTTAGCAGGAATGCTCACCCTATCATCATCCCGTGGGGCAGCAATCAGCAGTTGAAACAGATTGTAGCGAACAGCAAAAGTAGCTGTGCTATCCCCCTCAATCAGGATGTCACTTTGCTGCCAAACCTCATCCCATGCTTGCTCATTGGCTTTTAGTAATGTTGCGTAGTCTGGCAGTTGTGCGAGTTTTTCTTGAGCTGCTGGAACTGGTGCTTCAATCTCCCGCGAGGTAAAAACTGTCACAAGTTTTTCCACCGTTACAGTCTGCTGCGCTTTAGCCAAGAAGGTCGTACTTAAGGTAGGATAACCAGGTGCGGTATTAACTTGCAAAGATGCTTCAGTGCCTAATATTGTCACCTTAGCTGCCATACCGAGTTCAATTCGAGAGTTGCGCGTGCGGCGTTGCAACCAGATTCCTTGGTTAGTCTTGCCCTGATCTAATTCTTCCCAGTGATTGAAACCCTGATTTTCGGGATAGCCATTGATGCTAGCTTGAACTTCGATTAACCCCTCAAAATCTATTGGTGTTAAATGGCAGCGTAGCGCCAACACGTGCGGATCTGCAAGACTAGCAAAGCGTTCAAAGCTGATATCTATGGTGTTTCCATTGGGAGAGCGCCAACGCACGGCCTGAATCAGTAGTCCTTGGCGTAAATCAAGCTGGCGATCGTATCTCAATATCTCACCTTGATCGAGACGGAAGCGATCGCCATTTACAATCACTATCAAGGGTAGCCAGTCAGGGCAATTTACTAGTTCAGTGTATACCACAGGCACATCATCATAGACACCGTGAATAAAAGTAGCTGGCAATGCATGAGGATAACCTTCCTCAAAACTGCCTCTTGTCCCCAGGTATCCATTGCCGATTGTAAAGACGGTTTCTTTGGAGTGCAATTGCTCAGGGTCAAACTGGGTTTCGATTAATATCCAGTCTGTGTAGATAAAATGGCGAGAACGACCTTTTGTTTGCATAAATTAGAGATTGGGGAATTGGGCATTGGGCATTGGGAATGGGGCATTGGGCATTGGGCGTTAGGAGTGCTGAGTAATGAGTAATGAGTTAGGAGTAATGAGTTAGGAGTAATGAGTTAGGAGTTAGGAGTTATTCTCCCCCTGCTCCCCTGCTCCCCTGCTCCCCTGCTCCAACTCATTACTCATTACTCATTACTCATCTGCTCTTCCACTCCCCACTCCCTGATGTTTTTCCAAAATCTTTTCGACTCTGGGTTTATAAATGAGATGAAATAAGGTTTCCATGTAGCGATCTCTAGCTTCGTTATTTTCGGGAGCAACAAAGTTCCAAAAACTAAACATTTTCGCAAGCAGTAGTAATTGATTGCTATGTAAATGCCAATTATATTTGTGATGAATTCGCTGACTCATCCATTCCGAAACTTCTTGCCAGTATTCAGCATGAGAATCGCATTGTTCAAGGAAGTCTAAAATTTTCGTTGCTGTTCCTTCTAAATCTGTAGGATTAACATTAAATTGGTTTTCTTTGTTCTCGATAATTTCTAAAGAACCGCCAAATTGAGTAGCAAAAGTTGGCAAGCCAGAAATCATCGCTTCCAAAATACTCCGACCGAAGGATTCAAAAAGGGCAAAATGGACATAAATTCCCTGAGAATCGGCAACTACTCGGTAGGCTTCGCCGATCTCCCGGCTAGGAACACGCATCCCCACCCAGCGAATCTTGCCATCAAGATTATATTGGTCGATAATGTCGTGGAGTTTTTGAATTTCTTCTGCTTCTTCTGGGTTGCTAGCTTCGTGTAAATGCAGTTTAGTAGTTAAGAGAATCAGGTTACAACGCTCTTGCAATGCCTGACTTTTACCAAAACATTCAGCTAGACCAGTGAAGTTTTTGATTGAATTGATAGTATCAAGAGCAAAGATTGGTCGATTATTGGGGCATTCTAAATGACCAAGAATTTGTGGATCTTCGCGGGTAAAAAGTAAGTCGTGGACTTCTGTGCAAAGTTTAGAATCTCGGTTTTGTTTTTGGCTGTAGGGAAAGAAAAGATTTTCATTTACTCCCGGCGGCACTAAGTTAAATTTAGGACTAAACAAATCAATGCCATCAACTACGTGATACAGTTGTGGCATCGTAAACCACTTATACGACTCGTATTGGCCTATGGTGTCAGGTGTGCCGACAATTTCTTGATAGGACGATGTGATGATAAAGTCAGCTGCATTCATGCTAATCAAATCGGCGGTGAATTGTGCCGAAAAATGATATTTATCTTCTAAATCTTGCCAATATAAATTACTAAATAGATATTTAGGCTTTTCCAAAGAATGGGCAATGTTACACTGAGTGACTTTCATACGGCGAGATAGCAGAAAGGCCACTAAGTTACCGTCGCTGTAATTGCCAACAACTAAATTAGGCTTGCCTTGGAAATGAGCTAGTAATTCTCTTTCTGCATCTACAGCAAATTGCTCTAAATAGGGCCAAATATCAAATTTAGAAATCCAATTATTCGTAATTTCTGGATTGAATTCACCAAAAGGAACGCGCAATATCCAAGCATTTTCGGTATCTTGGACTTTTTCTAAGGGCAGGTTACAAAATGTGCCTTCACAGTTAGGAATTAATCGAGTCAGAATAATTACATGGGGTTTAATGCCTAGTTGGTCGAGTCCAGCGAGTTTGATTTGTTCGCGTAGTTCGTTTTCTAGACTGCGAGCTTGTTCGAGGACGTAGATAACTTGACCGAGTGTTTCATCTCTTCCCAAAACATCTTCCTGTCCCACCCAGCCGTGGACGGAAACAAGGACGACGCGAAAGACGGCGGGGACGCGGGCTACAAATGTTTCTAAAATGCCGGGTTCTGGGGAGTAAATAAGTCGATCGAGAAGTTCTAAAGTTTCGGAGACTCGCGCCGCAGTGTTACCCCAACCCGGCTCAAAGCCGAGTTCTTGGAGGTCAAAGCGGAATTTTTCATAAGGTTCATCAGGCGATCGCTCACTCAGCAATTTCAGCGCTAGCTTAATTTGTTTGGCTAACTCAATACCAGAAGAAATGCGATCGCTCAACAATAGGCGAATACCATTGCATTGCAGCCTATGTAATGCTTTAAATAACATTTCTACCCAATATTCAGAGTCAGTCAACAATTGATTGCACAGGTAACGGTTGAGGAAGGCTAAACCTTGACCAATATTTCTCGCGTCGTCAATTCTTGGAGAACTCTCATAGAAGGGGTGGAGGTCGATTTCCAGAATATGGGGTTGGTAGCGGTTGACTAGACGATCTCTCACATCTAACAGCGCTTGAGGCGTCATCTGCTCGAACCTGCTAAAATCGGCTGTCAGTTGCCAAACTTCTTGATTAGCAATCCTCGGTCGAATCACGAACCAAGTACTTTCCTCTTCGAGAATTATTTCGTGGGTATATTGTATTAGTTTGCCAACAGAAGAAGAGTAGTAAAAATAGGCTGGCTTTTGGGATTGATGACAGTAATCAGCAAAAGCTTGCAAAATTTCGTTTCTTAGGAAGTAATGCTTACCTGAAATACTCAACGCATAAATCAACTGATGTAGAGCAGTTTTTTCATCACCGTTGGAGAGAGCTTGAACTAGTTCATACATGATGACGAATTCCAGAAATTTAGCTAGGTAACTACCTCATTTTTCTTTCCAGTTTTCGGTTTGCTGAGGTATATTCCCCAAATGATCGTAAATTACTATAAAAATTTTCGCGTCTAGCTCTGGGATGAAAGGCTGTGAGAACTGCAAATCTGTGGGATGAGAGAGTGGAAAGGCAGACAAGGGAAAATTATTGAACGAGTTTCTTTCTTAATCAGGTATAAAACACTATTTTATTCAATTAAGTACTAAAGCAAAATTGGAGCGATCGCAAGTCAGCTTGGAATATAATTCTTTTGACTTTTAACTTTTGACTTCCGCCTTGCGGTACTAGTCTTATATCAAGCCTAAATTAATAACTTTTTGCAGTGCTTTTTCAAATGCTATGCCTTGTTTGAGGGCGATATACAACAATACTATTGCAGCTGAACGAATTGAATTATCACAATGTATCAGAATCGGTTTGGGTAGTTCAGTGATAATCTGATATATCTGGAGCATACCTTGATGATTAATGTCTTCAGGTTTAGTTGGGATATTAACGTAATACAATCCCAAAAGCTCAGTCTTCTCCTGCTCATTAGCCAGCAAGTCTATTTCGTCGGGTAAACGTAGGTTCAGTACAGACTTATAACCCTCATCAGCTATTTGTCCCAGTTGATCTAGTGTAATTTGCCCAGCGATCGCTAAGTTATCATTAATCTTCCTAACAATATTCATCAGCCAGATTAACCCCATTTTGCCAATATTATCCACACTCTGAATTTAAGAAAACAATTTGAAGATCTTGTGAGGAATTGGGCACAAGAGGCAGAGCAAAAAACTTACTCCCCTGCTCCCCTGGTTACTGAGCGTAGCCGTTGGCGTGGTAACAGAGCGTAGTCGTTCGCGGAGCGTCTCGTAGAGAAGTGCAGCCTCTCGTAGAGAAGTATGCTCCCCTTCTCTTTACTACCCTCTAAATAGGTGGTGTAAACTGTTCAATAATTCTCTGGCCGTATAGGGTTTAGATAAAACTACTTGCACATTAACATCAGCAGCTTGAGCAAACACTTCCATTGAGTTCAGCCCGCTACAGGCAATAATTTGAAGCTGGTTGTTCATTTTTCGCAAGGTGCGAATAGCGGTGATTCCATCCATTTCTGGCATCATTAGATCCATCAACACAGCATTGATTTGATGCTTGTGTTGGGCGTAAAGTGCGATCGCCTCAATGCCATTACTAGCAGTGAGTATCTTATAGTTATGATTTTCTAGAATGATTGTGGTAATTTCCCGAATTTGAGCTTCATCATCTACAACTAAAATCAATTCTCCCTCTCCTGGGAGCAAATCCAGGTCTTCTATCTTAAATGAGTGGGTTGCTTCTACAGCTGGTAAAAACAGGTCAAACTTGCTGCCTCTACCGACATTGCTAGACACTTTAATAAAACCGTCATGGCTTCTAATGATGCCCAACGCTGTTGAAAGTCCAAGTCCCGTACCTTTGTTGACCTCTTTTGTGGTGAAAAATGGCTCAAAAATTCTATCTAATATTTTTGGCGGTATCCCAATTCCGTTATCGGTAACGGTAATCACAATATAATGCCCAACCTTGGCATCAAGATTCATTCTGGTATAAGCTTCATCAATAAACTTATTTTCCACAGAAATATTGATATTGCCACCATCTGGTAAAGCATCGCGGGCGTTTACTAACAGATTCATTAACACTTGATGTAGTTGTGTAGTATCCCCAGCGATCGCGCAAATATCTTCTGGGATAATGGTGGAAAATTCAATAGATTTGGGAAATGTCTGTTTAGCAATTTGGATAATTTCTGAAATTAGATACTGGACTTGAATAATTGTCGGCTCTCCTTTATATCCCCGTGCAAAGGATAAGACTTGCTTCACTAAAGCTGCTCCGCGTTTGGCGTTGCTTTCTATCAGTCTCAGCAATTGCCCAGAACGCTCCTCGTCTTGGAAAAATTTTCCCTGTAATAATTGAGCAGCTGCCAAAATAGGCGTCAATATATTGTTCAAGTCGTGGGCAATACCACCTGCAAGGGTACCAAGGCTTTCCAATCGCTGGGTGCGAAAAAACTGCTCTTCGAGTTGTTTCTTTTGGGTGATGTCAGTGTCAACAGTCAGGATGGATTTGGGATCTCCGGCAGAATCGCGCATCAATGTCCAACGGCTTTCCACAATAATTTTCTGACCGGATTTTGTAACTTTATGTAACTCACCTTGCCACGAGCCACTCTCAATTACGCTTTTTAGTGGTTCTTGCAATTGGTGGTGAATTCCAACTGGGTATAAAATCTCGTAGAGGTCTTTGCCAATAACCTCTGTAGAAAGCCAACCATACATCCGCTCTGCACCTTTATTCCAGAATAAGATTTGAGACTGGAAATCTCGAACTAATATGGCATCGGTAGCGATATCAAGTAGAGCGGCTTGTTCGGAGATTTTTTGTTCCGCCAGCTTCCGCTCGGTGATATCCCTATTTGTACCGATGATCCGGATCGGCTCACCGATTTCGTTATAGTAGACCTGACCTTTGCAGTTTAACCAGTGTAGGCTGCCGTCGGGCCAGATAATTCGATACTCTATAGATCCCTTTCCTTCCTCAATCATGCGAGCTATAGTCGCAGCTACAGATTCGCGATCTGCTGGATGGATTAAATTGAAATAGTCTTCAACGGTTGGACACAAGGTATTGCTCGGCAGACCATAAAGTAGCCCCATATTGGCAGACCAAACACAAGTATTGGTGATCAGGTTCCGATCCCATATGCCTATTTGGACAGCTTCAGTCGCTAAACTCAATCGCGCTTCACTTTCCCGCAGTGACTCTTCAGCCAGCTTGCGCTCGGTGATATCTTCAGCAATGCCACCATAGTAGTTAACTTTTCCTTGGTCGTCATAGACAGCAAAACCCCGATTCCAAATCCAGCGGATCGATCCGTCAGGTCGCAAAATCCGATATTCTGCTGAAATGGATTGACTGCCACTAAGTAGTTGCTTAATTGATTGGGTAGCGCGATCGCGATCGTCTGGATGAACTGTGTCTACCCAAGATATTGGCTGCTCAAATAAACCTTGGGAAGATCGACCCCAAATCTTCTCATAAGCAGGACTAATGTACAAAGGGTAGAATGAATCTGCGCTACCAATCCAGATCACTGCGTGGGTATTTTCGGAAAAAGTGCGAAATTTCTCCTCACTTTGGTGTAGTGCTGCTTCGGCAAGTTGGCGGTCGTGTAACGCAGCTTGCTGTTCAGTAATATCTCTGCCTACCAGTTGTATTTCAACAACCTCTCCTTTGTCATTATGAATTGCGATCGCATTCCATTGAAACCAGCGAATACCGTTGACTGTCAATGCACATCGCTCATAATTAGTCAAGGAATGGGATGAAGATCCTAAAGCTGTGATACTTTCCATCACTTGAGGCAAGTCATCTGGATGAAGAAACTGGAAATATGACTGACCACGAAACTCATCTTGTTTCCAGCCGAAGGTTTGACAAGCTGCCACATTGCCAAAGGTAATCTGCCCCTGCAAATCAATGCGAATAATTAAATCAGTTTGGCTTTCCACAAGTTGGCGATAGAGGTTTTCGCTCTGCCGTAACGCCGCTTCTGCCCTTTCGCGTTCAATAATTTCTTGTTGCAACAGGACGTTAGACATCACAAGTTCTGCTGTCCGTTCCGTCACTCGTTGTTCTAACTCCTCGTAAGCTTGGTGCAGTTTTTCTTTCACAACCCGGAGTTCTTCGAGGGCTTGTTGAAGTTCCTGATTAACTTGCATCATTTGAGCCGATTGTGCCTCAACCCATGATTTTAAATTATTTTGACTTTGGCTGCGGACTTACTCTATCTCAATTGGCTGAATATTTTCTGACTGTTCAAGACAATATCGACTAAAAAACTATCAGGGCTAATCGATCATAGAGAATAATTAATAACATGATTTAAGCTAGCTAATTTAAGCAGTTGCTCGTTGAATCTTATGGTTAATTTGTCAATTATAGTGATCTTCCTGTAATTTATCTGAATATAATTTGAGGATTTTGCGAAAAAACTGCTAAATCAGCCTGAAGTATTACTTAAGAAATATGTATAAGTTTTGCTAATTTATTAAGTATTTCAACTATCCTCACAAGTTCCTTATATTTAAAGACTATAGTCAAAATATAGACAGTTTGTTTTAAATATTTACGGGCTTCTCAAGTAGCTGCCCTGATTTGCAACAACACTTTTATGAACAGGATTTGAGAAAAATATGAATTACTGCCCTTGCTGCTCAAGCCTACTTTTAGAACATATACGCGGTGCAGAGACTTACTGGTTTTGTCGCCACTGCTGGCAGGAAATGCCTATTTATGATTGGAACGAATCCAGTTCATTCGCTGATGTCGTCATGGGTAAACTACCTAGAAAGCCTCAACAAGAAAAACGTAGAAGTACTATTGTTTACGCAAGCCAATGGCAATCGATTACCGAATGGATTGGGCTAGAAGAGTTATCTACGTAATCCAATTTCCTGAAATCATTTAGTATAATGATTTTTCTTTATTTCAGTAATCAATTGCTCAAGAATGTGAGACTTTAGCCAAAATATCAGGTATTAACTGATACAGCTAGGAAAAGAAGACAGAAAACTTTCTCAAACCCACAGCCAAACAGGTGAGGTTGCTTCTGAGGTTAGGCTATATCTGACTTGAGGTAGCAACCTCTAATTAACCATTTCCATACAGAGTAGGGGAACCAGAGGACAATGGTAAGTTTGTAGGGCAACTCTAAAAAACTTGTATGTACACCGTAGCTCGGTGTCAATAATTATCATTGGAATAAAGAAGGGAGAAAAAGGGCTTGAGCCTTGTTTACTTTTCTTTACACAGCTTGTTTTTATTGTGCCAACTTGCTTAACAGAGAATTGTTGCTACGCTAGCGATACTTCTCTTATCTTTTCAAGCACCTCAGCCATCGACCAAGATTTATTGCTTACTTTAATAATCTTTTGCTTATAGCCCCCGATTAATTCGAGAGTTTTTAAGGTTGAAAAATGAATTTGTAATTTTGATTTTATTGGGATGCAGCTAATAGTGGTTTAGCTTTATACAGCCTCAATCATCTTCCCAATATTCATGATTCAGTAAATCGATAATTCTATCTCTGAGTAGAAATTCATTTTTTTCTAACTCAAGTTCAAAATTAACCCAGTCACGAAGAGGAATATATTTACAGAGAGTATAAATTGGCTGCTGACGGTTAACAAGTCTCTTTTTAACAAGTTGAAGTGCTTCTTCCTTGATAACCTTGATGTCATATTTAACCGTAGTATTCATAAGTCGTTCCTTTCTTTTCAATCAAGGAATTAAGACTCAAAACAATAGTTGCTTTGACTCTCCCTTAAACTTATCAAATAAAATTGGCGAGAATTGTGAAGAATCAAGACATTAATAGTTGCTGGAAGTTAAATACAGGAGATTTCAACTTCTCTACGAACGCGAACAGCGTGTCGGAGACAGAGGCTACACCAACATCAGATACAGAAATACCCGACCACTTTTCCTTTTGTAAGTGTTGCCACTACGTTGGTCAGCCCGACTGACTTGTTCGCTCTTAGACTTTCTGCTATGAAAGCAAGTGGGGTGCGCAAGTGTAACTTGTATAGTTACAAATAGTAAAATACTCTTTATGGATTTAAGTATACCCTCTTTAGATAGGTTCTTGTAGAAGACATATCCAGAAATTAAATAATATGCATGATCTAGAACCCTTGTAGAGACATAGCATCGCTACATCTTTCTACATTCTTTTTCACCAGATGTCTAGAGCAATAAGGTTGGCACAACAAGCTACAAACATCAAAAGAGAATATAGATGTTCTCTAGGCGACTTGTCAGAAGATAGGCTAGGGTAAATAACATTCTCTAGAAAACTTATATTATGCTCCTGAATCTTGATAAAGTTCGTCAATATTTTCCGGCTCTAGCTGGTGAGTGGACTTTTTTTGATAATGCTGGTGGGTCACAAACCTTGAAAAAAGTAGTAGATAGAATTAGCGAATTTCTCCTCAGTTCAGATGTCCAGTTAGGAGCTTCTTATGGCATCTCTCAACTTGCTGGAGAACGATTGGCTTTAGCAACTAGGGGAATGGCTACTTTCATTAATGCCAATTCTTATAAAGAAGTGGTTATGGTACCATCTACTACAATGATGTTGAAAGTTCTCTCAATGTGTCTGGGTCAAACCTTTACACCTGGTGATGAGGTTATTGTTACTAATTGTGACCATGAGGCTAATATTGGTGCTTGGGTAGCTCTTGAAAAACAAGGAATGAAGGTTAAAGTGTGGAAAGTTCGCCCAGATACTTTAGAACTTCATTTAGCAGATTTAGAACCATTGATGAGTCATAGCACCAAACTGGTAGCATTGACTCATGCTTCTAATGTTTTGGGAACCATCAATCCAATCAAAGAAATTGCTGCATTTGTACACGATCGCAACGCTATGATTTGTGTAGATGGTGTAGCTTATGCACCCCACAGATTAGTTGATGTCCAAGATTTAGATGTTGATTTTTATACTTTGAGTTGTTACAAAGTCTATGGGCCGCATCATGCCTTACTTTATGGCAAAGAAGAACATTTATTAAGATTGCCTGGTCTTAACCATTATTTTATTGACCAGACAGACATACCTTATAAATTTCAATTAGGGAATGTCAATTTTGAATTAAGTTATGGAATGTTAGGTTTATGTGATTACTTGAGTGAATTAGCACAATTGCACTACGGAAATGAAACTGCATCTGATTTGAGAAATCAAATGGTGCAAGCATTTGATTTAATTAGCATACATGAAGAACATATTAGCGATCGCCTCCTAAATTACCTCAACAGTAAGCCTAATGTGCGAGTAATTGGTCAATCAAAGGCTGACCGTCAAACCCGTGTACCAACTATATCTTTTGTCGTTGATGGAATAAATAGCTCAACCATTCCCGCAAAAATTGACCAACATTATATTGGGATTCGCTACGGAGACTTTTATGCTAAACGGCTCATTGAATACCTGGGGTTAGCGTCCCAAGGTGGAATAGTCCGGGTGAGTATGGTGCATTACAACACCCTTGAGGAAGTTAACAGCCTAATTGAGGCTTTTGAACAGACATTTTAATTAACGTGAATTCGACAGACTTCACCCACCCAGCCTCCCTCTCCTGCGTTCGCGAAGCGTCTCGAAGAGAGGAGAGGGAGGAGCAACGAAAAATTAGGCTTTTTGCTCCCCTCTCCTGTTAGGAGAGGGGCTGGGGGTGAGGTCAAAATCCTGTGCATCGAACTTACGTTAATTAATTCGTAATTCGTAATATTTCGGCTCCCCAATACTGCTCGGTTAAGCCTAAAAAAGCACTCCGGGTAGGTTGGGTTGAGGAACGAAACCCAACATTTTCAGGGCTTTGTTGGGTTTCACTCCGTTCAACCCAACCTACGAATCTATACATGGTTTTCTTTCACATAGTGTCTAAATCCCTTTATGCAACTGTTTTTAATTACAAATTACGAATTACAAAGCTGCAAAACTTGCACTTCTTCTTGTGGAGAAATTAATGTTTTCCCCACAGGTAGAACAGCTAAGGCATTGGTTTGAGCTAAATTAATTAAATTGCCAGAACTGTGACTACCACCAGCTTTGTGAAATTCGTAAACACCATCAATTAAATGCAATTTACCCCAAAGGTAAGTTTCACGTTTGCCGTTTGATCGCAATTCCTCATGCGATCGCACTTTCAAAAAGACTGGTTCCCAACCTTCAGTAATTCCCGAAAGTTTCTTGATTGCTGGTAGCACAAATCGCCAAAATGTCACCAACACAGCAGCAGGATTTCCTGGTAAACCAAAGTATAGTGCTGAATTTTGAGTTGGGAAAGTGGCGACAGTCAGGGGTTTTCCTGGACTTATCTGTACAGCCCGAATGTAGATTTTTGCTTTTAGTGACTCTAGAATTTTGTCAACATAGTCATAATCTCCCACTGAGACGCCACCAGAAGAAAGAACTATATCAGCGATCGCAATGGCGTGAGCAATGACTTTCTCCAAAGCAACTGGATCGTCTTTCACAATGCCTAAAATTAACGGTTCTGCACCACTTTGTCTCACCAATGCTGCCAGCGCATACTGATTAGAATCCACAATTTGCCCTGGTTGCAACGGTCGATCGACTGTCACCAACTCATCACCAGTGGAAAAAATTGCCACACGTGGACGGCGGTAAACACTTAATTGCGGACACTGTGCTGCTGCCAATACGGCAATTTCTGAGGCATTTAACTTAATTCCTGCTGGTAGTAGTTGTGTTCCAGCTTGATAAAAAGATGCTTTGTGTCTGACAAATTCTTGCGGTTTTGGCGCATCCAGTATAAACACGCGGTTTTCCTCGCGGCGTGTCTTTTCTTGCATGACTACAGTATCCGCACCTGCTGGGATTACCGCACCAGTGAAAATCCGTGCGGCTTGCCCTGGTTGAATCGTAGACTTGGGCTGATACCCAGCCGGAATCTCTTCAACAATTTCTAAAATGGCTGGTTGTTCAGTGCTAGAGTGCTGTACATCTTCGTAGCGAACTGCGTAGCCATCCATTGCCGAATTATCCCAATGGGGAAAATCTAGCAGACTGGTGACAGGTGTTGCCAAAATCCTACTATCGGCTGTCAATAAATCTACAACTTCTGTATCCCGTTGACGATCCAACGGCTGCACCAAATTTAAAATAATTGCTTGTGCATCGCTGACTGATAACATAGCGATCGCCTCCGAATTTTCTTTTATTCTTGGGTAGCTTTGTCTAGATTTCTATAAGCCGTAAATCCCAAGCTACATACTGCGAGTAAACCGATAATTATGCTTCCTTCGGGGACTTTGGATACCTGAACTGAATTGTTGCTTAAATCTAGTATTTGCTTTGTACCTGTTGCATCTCTATTGTTAAAACCAAATTCTTTCGCTAGAACCTCATCACTAAAACCTTCATCTATGAGTGCGAGATTATTATTAAGCCATGTGTCCCCAGGAAGCGCATCATCCTTGCCAACATCAAAGGGGCCAAAGATTTGCTCAGTAGTGCTATCAAAGTTGAATCTCAAAAAGCCGTAGTTAGAGATCCCACTAAGCACTGGAGTGAAACTATTTATCAGATTACTCAACGGATCAAAGAAGGAAATTGAGAGAGATTGCAAGTTCTTCGTAACTCCCAAGCCTGTTTCCGAAATGACGCTGGGAGCAGTTGTTGTATCGTAGTTAAATGAACCTTTCGCTGAATAACCAGTGTTTCCTTTCCAGTTAAAGTTGAACTCGGCAGCATGAGCTAGGTTATTCGTGTTTATGGCGATCGCTAACCCTAAAGCAGTAGTCGTCACCACACTAATAGCTGTTTTAGCAAACAGATGTATCATGATACAACTTCCAAACTCATAACATTAAGTTTTTACAACAAAAAAATATTTCCTAAAAACAGACTCTTGTGGCGTAGACAAGATAAGCGCCCGAATTATGGAACTTTGATGTATAACAGCTTAAACGCCAAACCCAAGTCATCATCTTAATATAAAAAACAGGAGCAATTATTATTCTCCAACCCCTAAATAAAAATACTTATTTTGTATGACTATCGAACGACTTCCCCAAAAACACTATCCCAAGGCTGAGATTGGACGCCGAGGTATGGCATTGGGACTTGATTTCCTTGGTGTCTGGCTAGTCAGTTCCCTACTGGGAGGCGGCGATATCGGGATTCAATTTGTGCAAATCCTAGTTTTTGTCATATTTTGGCTGATTTTGCGGGTACTAGTGCCATACAACAATCAAGGGCAAAGTTTAGGGCGTTGGGCGTTCGATTTAAAGGTTTTGGAAGTTGAAGATGGGGAAGTAGTGGGCAGAATTCCCGATTTGCTCTCACTAGTGAAGCGAGAGGCGATTATCGGCTTGGGTGCTTTATTAGTGTCAATTGCCCTGAGCAATATTAGAGCCAATCCCACTGCTATACTGCTAGTAATTCCCCTAGCTATTGATTGTGGGACTGCCTTCTCTGATACCCAGATGCGGCAGGCTTTACACGATCGCTATTGTGGAACTTTTATCGTTTCGTCGCGTCGTGGCTACTCGCTCGATATAAAGATTAAAAGATTAGTTGAAAATATGCGGCGGAATGTGAGAAGATAGTCATTTGTGTTAATTCTCTTCAGGCTTCACTGTTTGTAAGATTATGGCTAAGAGTAAAGGTGCCCGCATTATTATCACACTAGAGTGTACTGAGTGCCGGACAAATTCAGATAAGCGTTCTGCTGGTGTTAACCGTTATACCAGTACTAAGAATCGCCGCAACACCACCAACAGGCTAGAACTGAAAAAGTTCTGCACCCACTGCAACAAACATACCGTTCACAAGGAAATTAAGTAGAGATGAGTTATTTCCGTCGTCGTCTTTCTCCGATCAAGCCAGGAGAACCAATCGATTATAAGGATGTTGATTTATTGCGTAAGTTTGTCACCGAGCGGGGAAAGATACTGCCACGTCGGATTACCGGGCTTACGTCTCAACAACAGCGAGAGTTGACATTAGCAATTAAACGTTCGCGGATTGTGGCTCTGTTGCCATTTATCAATGCGGAAGGCTAAAAAGAGTGATGAGTTATGAGTGATGAGTGATGAGTTAAGAATCAAAACTTCTAACTCCTAACTCCTAACTTAAAACTATTTAAACTGTTCACCAAATTAGAGTGCGAGAGTTGTGGAGAAGGGGACGCTAGTTGAATTTAGGGTTCAAGGCGATCGCCGTCTGGGCATCGTAGAACGTCCAGACGGTAAAACCCGCTGGTTTGTGGTAGACGAACGTGGTCAATCCCACAGCCTCGCGCCTAGACAAATAACCTATACAGTTACCGGACAGACTTACAAGGCTTCTGAAATTGCCAGCTTTTTGGAGCAGATCAAGCCTTATTTAGACCCATCTAGTTTAGAAGTGGCTTGGGAATTACTGGTTGAAGATGGGGAAACAGTTACCCCAAACCAAATGGCGAATCTGCTATTTTCAGAATCAGCCGCGCCTCCTTGTTACGCCGCCTATTGCTTGTTATCAGACGACAAACTTTATTTCAAGCAAAAAGGAGACGCTTACGAGCCGAGAACTGCTGCTCAAGTAGCAGAACGCAAGCACCAACTGGAAGTAGAGGCCCTAAAAGCTAAAGGACAGCAGGAATTTTTAACTCGCGTAGAGCAAGCGCTCAAAGGTGAAGCAGTAGAGTGGCAGCGCCACGATCGCCAGCGCTTAGAAGGACTAGAAAAATATGCAGCGCTAATAGCTGACACGGTGCGGACGGGGGTTAATTATGACTCCTTGGCTCGCGCTTATCCACCCAGCGCTCCAGTACTAGAAACTATGACCATGCTGGGACGCCCCACAACACCCCAAGGGGCTTTTCAACTATTAGTAGATTTGGGTTGCTGGAGTCCTAATGAAAACTTGTTCCTGCGGCGTTCTTCAATTCCGATTCAATTTCCTCATAAGGTATTAGAAGTGGCGCAACAGCGTTTGGATTTCCCGCCGATTGACTCAGATGCAAACCGCCTTGATCTGACTCAACTGAAGGTTTACACCATTGATGATGAAACTACCACAGAGATCGACGATGGTCTAAGTTGGGAAGTACTGCCTGATGGACGGGAGCGCCTGTGGGTGCATATCGCCGATCCCACTAGATGGTTAGTACCGGAAGATGAATTAGATTTGGAAGCCAGAAAGCGCGGTAGTACAGTCTATTTACCGACGGGAATGATTCCCATGTTTCCAGAAGTGTTGGCAACTGGGCCAATGAGTCTGATCCAGGGAAAGGTTTGTTGCGCCCTCAGTTTCGGGATTATTTTAGGTACAACTGGGGGAGTAGAAGATTACAGCATTCATACCAGCTTTATTAAGCCGACTTATCGCCTCACCTACGAAGATGTAGATGAAATGCTGCAATTACGGGTACAGGCAGAACCAGAAATTGCTGCGATCGCTATTTGGGCACAGCGGCGCAGAGCTTGGCGTTACGCCCAAGGGGCAATTAGCATCACCATGCCCGAAGCAACAATCAAAGTCAAAGGTGAGGAGATCCACATTGATATTTTGGACGATTCCCCATCGCGGCAACTGGTAGCAGAAATGATGATTGTTGTCGGTGAAGTTGCGGCTCGTTATGGTAAAACTCATAACATCCCTTTGCCTTTTCGCGGTCAACCGCAACCAGAATTACCTCCAGATGAGGAATTGCTTCTACTTCCAGCCGGATTCGTTCGCGCTTGCGCTATGCGTCGTTGTATGCCCAAGAGTGAAATGAGCATTACGCCTTTGCGTCATGCTGGTTTGGGCTTGGATACTTACACTCAAGCAACCTCTCCCATCCGCCGCTACAGTGACTTACTCACCCACTTTCAAATTAAAGCTCATTTGCGGGGTGAAGTTCTGCCATTTTCCGCAGATCAACTTAAAGAAGTAATGATGACTGTCACCAGCATCACCCAAGAGGTGACGATGGTGGAACGACAAACTAATAGATATTATGCTCTAGAGTATTTACGCCGTCATCCAGAGGAAATTTGGGATGTAACAGTGTTGATGTGGTTGCGAGAAGACAGCAACTTAGCCCTAATTTTGTTAGAAGATTTGGGCTTGCAGTTGCCAATGGCTTTCAAACGTTCTGTGAACTTGGGCGAACAGATAGCGGTGAAAGTTAGCCACGCCGATCCACAAAAAGATATGATTCAGTTCCAAGAAATAATTTATCAAGAAGCCCAGACAGCAGCAAATTAATTCGTAATTCGTAATTCGTAATTCGTAATTATTTGCTGAAATACTCTTGTTTAGTAGCTATCTCATTTTGGAATGAATTCCAAGGTGAGATAGAAACGTAGCGCGAGATTCATTAATATCCATTAATTAAAGATATGCCTGCCGCAAGACTTGTGTATACACCGTAGCTTTAATTCGTAATTGAATTACGAATTACGAATTATTTTAGCCTTGCTCCAATTGCTTTCGGTTACTATATAGAGTAAATGGAATGAGGTAATAATTGTGAATGTATCTTTGACCCCAGAACTGGAGCAGTTGGTTAAGGATAAAGTTAATGGTGGTCGATATCACTCAGTAAGTGAGGTGATGGGCGAAGCATTGAGATTGCTAGATGAACGAGATCGCTTTCAAGAACAACGTCAAGCAGAATTGAAAGCTAAAATCCTAGAAGGTATTGAAGCCTCAGAGCGTGGTGAAGTAGTTGATGGTGAAGAGGTCTTTGCAGAAATTGAAGAAGATATCCGACGTGCTGAAGCTCAAATGCAACAAGCAGAGGCGCTAAATAATGAGTCGGTACGTTTTAACAATTCCAGCCAAGCAAGACCTCAAAGAGATGAATCGCTATCTCTAGCCAATATGTCAGAAAATAATCACAAAGTAATTATTTTTGATACCACCATGCGTGATGGAGAATTGACGCCTGGTGTAAAGATGAATTTGCAACAAAAAATCGCTATCTCCCTGTTGCTCGAAGAAATGGGAGTAGATATTATTGAAGTTGGTTATCCAGCAAGTTCTCAAAAAGATTTTGATGAAGTCTTTAATATTTCTAAAATAATTAAAAATTCTATTATTTGTGGGCTAGCTAGTTCCAATTCAAATGAAATAATCACTCTTGCTGAAGCAATTAAACCAGCAATCAGAGGTAGAATTCACACTTATACTCCGGTAAATCTTAAAAATCAGTCTAAATTAAGCAAAGAAGAAGTATTAGCAACAATCAAAGAGAGTGTTTCTCTAGCACGCAATTACTGTGATGATGTAGAATGGAGCGCTTTTGATGCTCCTAGAAGTGAGCCAGATTTTTTGTGTAAATCTATTGAAACTGCAATTAAGAGTGGTGCTACTACTGTTAGTATTCCTGATAGCTTAGGTTTGGCATCGCCAGAAGAGTTTTCGCAACTTCTGCAAATGATTTTTAATCGAGTACCCAATATTAACGAAGTTGTAGTTTCAGTACACTGTCATGATGATTTGGGTATGGCGGTAGATAATTCACTCATTGCTTTAAGTTGTGGCGTGAGGCAAATTGAATGTGCAATTAATGGTTTGGGTGCGAGGAAAGGTAATGCAGATTTCAGTCAAGTTGTAATAGAGATTTTAAAACAGGGGAATTATCAACTTGAGATTAACACTTCGTTAATGAGTAAAGCGGCAGAGTTAATTTTTCAAATCTCTGGGATAGGAGAGTATTATTTTAACCCACTTTCCGCACCCTAACTGTCACACATCAACAAAAAGCTGACAAAGTAGTACACAAGAACTAAGTTCAATTCAAAAGTCAAGAGGCTTAATAGTAATGATAAGTAAGTCGGTGAGAATAAATCAAACTAGATTAAGTAATGTAAAAAATATTGATATCAGTTCTTAGTGAGGGTTTCAGCCCTCATAAGAGGACTAAAGTCCTCTCTACGAGACGCTGCGCGAACACTACAAACCTTGAATTATTCACGCGGCTCTACTTATTCCGAGATATGTACAACCTTTAAAAGGGTTACAGAGGTTTTTTCTGTAAATAAAAACATTCCTACAAAATTAAATTTCTAAAATTTAAACCCATATCCTAGTTAATAGTTCAAACATTAGCTAAGTAGGTTGGCTCAAATAAACCTAACTATGTAACAAAATGTAAAAGAGTCGAAATCCTTGTGATAGCTTCACTTTGCTTTGCTATGTTCGCAATGACATAGTTATAAATTTTCCCACCTACCTACTTAATCGTGGTTTTTACATTCACTGAAAATAGGAACTGGATTCGATAAATCATGGAGAAAAATATTAGTATCACCTTAATGAGCAATGGTTTCCCACTTTCAATGGACACCAATCGTCTCGGCTGGCTTAATTCTAGCGATATAACTTCTTCTATTGCTACCCTCAAACAACAGTATCAGGAACAAGGATATTTATGGCTCAAAGGGTTACTTGATACCAAAAAAGTCATGGAATTTCGCTATCTATTTTTAACAAAATGCAAGAGACTTGGACTCTTAAAAGAAGGTTCATTAACTGAAGATGGGATTTTTTGTGTACGAAAAATAAAACCAGGAATAATGAATAAGATTAGATGCGAAATGATTACTTCTAAAGAATATGAATTTTTATTTAATTCAAAGGAAATTTTGAACTTTTTTCAGTTTTTCTTGAACGGATCTGTCTGCTCACTGGAACGCAAAATTATTCGGTGTAAAATACCCGGTGACTATAGTAGTGATACTGGATCTCATTATGATTTCACTTACCTAAGATGTGGTACTAATGATGTGTACACTTGCTGGATACCTCTGGGAGATATTCCAGTAGAAATGGGTGGTTTAATATATTTAGAAAATTCTTGGAAGTTGGGGCAACAAATAGAACAGAAATTTGATTCCGATATCAGTAATTTATCTTGCCAAGAAGCTCATGCTATTCGTAGTCAAGGTATGGGGCGAAGAGGCTGGATTACTAAAGACTTAGCTGCTTTATCTGATTTACTAAATAGTAGATGGTTAGTAGCAGAGTATAAAGCAGGAGATGTTGTTGTTCATAGTCCATATATTATTCATGCTTCTTCAACAAATCAAGATTTACAAAAACGCATTCGCCTATCGACTGACATACGTTACCAAAGAGTAGATTATAAAATTGATCAACGTTGGCGAAAAGCTTGGCAACCTGATGATAATCTTTAAATAAGTAGCCGCTGAGAGGTAGAGTCGAGGGAAATGTTGCCATTCCACCCCTCTCTTCCGAAACCGTGCTTGCGATTGTTCACCGCACACGGTTATTCAATATTTTTATTATAGCTGGCAATATCCTTGTCAGGTCTAACATTCTCCATTCTAGGAGAATTAGCATTACCTTGCCGATAGAGAGCAATTGGTGTTTTTGCCATTCAGTGAGTGTCGAGTTAGGACTATCATACTTTGAATAGCATACTAGTTTTAGTAACGGGTAATAAGTAATTTTTTAACTCTTACCTATTAACCGTTACCACACTTAACTGACTACCGCTTCAGCTTTTTCCTCTACTTTTTCCTTAACTAGAACATAAGGCGTTTCTGCACCTTGTGCTAAATATTCAGCTAGCTGACTTTCAATTTGATCGCGGACAATTTGGCGATACTCTAGAAAATGCTCGTTGTGGGCGCAAGCAGCGATGTAATGCTCGATAACTCCAGGGTTACGCTTGAGAATGCTGAACAAATGATGCCAGAATTTCCAGCGGGTTTCCCGTTTGATTCCTTGTCGCCAAATCACAATTAGCAACGCTTTTATAACTACCCACTCTGGCATTTTGGCTGGTGCTTTCCAACTTGGCAAACCCATCATCAAGAAGCAGCGATAGGTGCGATCTAAGTACTGTATTGGGTCGTATAAACTACAGAATGCTTCAATATATTCTCGTGCAAGTTCTTCTAAAGGACGGGTGGGTAGGAAGTTCATCAATGTTGTTTGGTTGATGTTTCCGTCTTGATTTTCCCGTAATCTTCCTTCCTTTTTCAGGCGATGCCAAAGCGCAGTGTTAGGTAACGCTTGTAACATGGCAAAGGTTGTAGAGGGAATTGCTGCTTGTTCAGCAAAGCGGACGATGCGATCGCCTGCACCGGCTTTTTCGCCATCAAACCCGATAATAAACCCAGCCATTGGGCGCAATCCGGCTTTGGTGATGGTTTGCACTGCCTCAGTTAGAGAACTGCGAGTATTTTGAAACTTCTTGGTCATTTGCAAACTATCCTCATCCGGCGTTTCAATTCCCAAAAACACCGCCGAGAAACCACACTCAACCATCAACTCCAACATTTCTTGGTCTTGTGCTAAGTCAATTGAAGCTTCAGTGTCAAATCGGAAGGGATACTTATGTTCTGCCATCCAGACTTTTAACTCTTTCAGCAACAATTTGACATTGCGCTTGTTGCCAATAAAGTTGTCATCCACCATGAACACACCCCGCCGCCAACCCAATTCATAGAGGTAATCTAACTCTGCTAACAATTGCGCTGGGGTTTTGGTGCGTGGTTTGCGCCCATAGAGAACAATAATGTCGCAAAATTCGCACTGGAAGGGACACCCGCGGGAAAACTGCACCGACATCATGTCATAAGCGTTCAGTTCTAATAAATCAAAGCGGGGTATTGGTGTGCTGGTGACATCAGGTTTTTCTGTGGCGCGGAAAGTGCCAGATGTGTCTCCCCTTTTGATTGCCTCAATAAACATGGGCAGCGTGATTTCCCCTTCATCCAGAATGAGAAAATCTGCGCCAACATTTTCAACTTCATGAGGTACAGAGGTAGGGTAGGGGCCGCCAACTGCGACTAACTTGCCACGTTTTTTTGCTTCTTGAATTTGCTCAAGTAAATCTTGTTTCTGGACAATCATCGCAGAGAGAATTACTATATCTGCCCATGCCCATTCTGCTTCTGTTGCTTGGCGGATGTTACGATCTACCAGCTTGAATTCCCATTCTTGGGGCAAAATCGCGGCTACTGTTACTAAACCCAGAGGTGGTAATAAAACCTTGCGATCGACTAACTCTAGGATTTTTTCATAAGACCAGAAGGTTTTGGGAAATATTGGATACACTAACAAGATTCGCATGTAGTATCAATCCTCACACTTTGATTGTTATCCCACTCTAACGAAAATAAAGAGTTATTGACTTTTTATTAAAGTTGTTTTATTTTACCATTGATATTTTTAACTCAAATCAAGGGACTGGAGAGCAGAGAGGAAAGAGGTAATTTTCTATTCTTCACTCATACCCAATGACCCCAGACGCTCTCTACGAGATGAGGATAATTTTCTGCTAATATTTTCCAAACGTTGTCAAAAGCCACAGATTATAATCAATTTTTAGCCTTTTCAACACCGCTAATTTTCAAAACATCACTCATGGTTGCACAATAATTTGGCAAGCCGAAACTATCGGGATTGATGAATTTTTCATAAGTAAAATGCCGATAGTTCATGCAAAACCGATCCCAAGCGGCCATGCGAATGCGGAAAAGGACAATAATTAAATTAGCCAATGCTATGGATATGGGAATGCGAAAGTAAATCTTTTTGCCCAGATAAGCACAAACTTGTTTGACTGCTTGATTAGCAGTTAACGGTGCTTGACCTAAAACAAGCCGAAGTGGCTGATTATCTTTAGCAGGATGATCAATTAAATATCGTACGACAGTGGCAATATCTCGTCCGTGGATAAAGTGAAAACTACCATCTGCTTTTAAAAAACGAATTAAATTAATATATTTGGTAACTTCTGTAATACCAGATGAGACAGCAGAATCGGGTTTATTCGCATCACCGCCCAATACTACAGTTGGAAAAACTGTGGTAATTTTGGGTGCGATCGCTAATTTTTCTTTTTTCTCTAAGCACTCATATTTAGAACGGATGTAATCCGTCCCAATTTCCCCGGCTTCTTTTAATGGTTGATTGTAGCGATCCAAAACGCTAGCTGTCGAAAAATAAATCACCTGTTGGCAACGTTCTGGATCTAGCAGTTCGAGTAACTCGATTGTCTTGACGACATTAATATCAAATGTCTCATCACCACCCCAAGCCGTGGCTGTGAGTACCGCTGTATCAATTGTGGATAGCAAATCGGCAAATTGGCGAATATTCTGCATATCACCTTGCAAAACGTTGATGCCTGAACGTGCCTTAGTATCAACTTGCAGTTTGCTTGGGTTCCTAACCAATAGATACAGTTCGTGATTTGTTTCTTTAATTAAGGCTTCTGTTAAATAATGACCTACACAACCACTTGCACCAGTCACTAAAATCCGCTTCTGGCTCATACTAAGATTTTAATAAGTTAGGAGTTAGGAGTTAAGAGTTAAGAATTAAGTTAAAAGTTCCGAATCAGGAGTTATTTATAAAGTTAGGAGTTAAGAATCAAGTTAGGAGTGAGGAGTGAGGAGTTAAGAATAAAAAAGAACTCTGCACCTCGCGACTGATAACTTAATAGCTCATAACTCATAACTCCTAACTCCTAACTCATAACTCATAACTCATAACTCCTAACCCTTAACTCCTGCAAGATTCAATTCCTTTGCGGTTTCAAAGAAGAAAGCGACATTTTCTTCGGGAGTTTCTGGCAAGACACCGTGACCGAGATTGAGAATGTGACCCCAATTGCTGGCTTTGCGAACCGTATCGAGGATGCGATCGCGGATAAACTGTTTAGAGCCGAATAGCACGCCAGGATCAAGATTTCCTTGAACTTTCATTTGTTTACCCAATCTGGCTCGTGCATCTGCCATATCCACTGCCCAGTCTACAGTGACAATATCAGCGCCAGATTGTCCCATTCTTTCCAACACACCCGCACTACCGCTAACTAGCAAAATCAAAGGTGTATCAGGATGGGTTTGCTTGACTTGCTGGAAAACTCGCTGCTGATAGGGGAGAGCAAAGGTGTCATAATCTTGAGGACTCAATTGACCCGCCCAAGAATCGAACATTTGTACAACTTGAGCGCCACAGTCAATTTGGTAGCGGGCATAGATGGCGATCGCATCTGCTAATTTAGCTAACAGTTGATGCAATATCGCTGGATCTGAAAATGCCATGTTTTTGATGATGGAGTAGGTTTTAGAACCTTTTCCTTCAACTGCATAAGCTGCTAATGTCCACGGCGCACCCACAAAGCCCAACACCGTTGATTTATCGCCTACTTCCGAACGCAGCGCTTGCAATATTGTCTTGATAAATGGTAGAGCTGCTTCTGGTTCTAAAGGATGCAGAGCATCGATTTGTTCTTGAGTGCGGAGGGGCGAGTGAATGATTGGGCCTTTACCTTCGGCAATATCCATGTCAATCCCCAAACCAGGTAATGGGGTGACAATATCAGAAAATAAAATTACTCCGTCTGGTTGGAAAGCTCTCCAGGGTTGCAAAGAAACTTCAATTGCTACTTCTGGAATTTCGGAGCGATCGCGAAACGAAGGATACTTATCTCTTAAGTCTCGATATGCTTTCATATATCGTCCCGCTTGTCGCATCATCCATACAGGGGGACGATCTACTACTTCACCACGAGCAGCCCGTAAGAGATGAGGAGTCGTTGAATAAACACCCATTTATCACTTCATCCTAAGTCACAACTTTTATGCCACTGTTTAGCTTATCATTCTGAGATTACGCTTTATTAGCAAGTTGTCAGCAAAAGCCCTAGTCTCTTTACACCAAAGGGAAATCGGGTCGGGAATGGGATAAAACAAGAATTAACAAAGAAAGTGGAATATAAAAGAATTTCGTCACTCTTTTGTGTTGTCTCCACTATCTACTCTCTTAATTCTCTATGCAAACTGACTCTAACAGTCCCGATCATCTTGCATCTGCTAATAATGAGCCTAATCTAGGAAAGTATTTGATTCCGCGATCGCAGCGACAGAGGTTCTTTATTCAGTTTACCTTAATGACCCTCATCGGATGGGTTGTCGGTGGCGTTGCCAGTATCGCTTTAGAGAAAATTATTTTCCAAAGTCTCTCATCTAACGTTGCTAATCAACCACAAACATGGATCATTTTGGTTAGAAGTCTTAGTAACGTTGTATTTGCCGTGATTTTTGCTGCTGACCAAGCTCTTGTGCTTTACCGATATTTACCGGGTTGGCAGTGGCTATTTGCTACTAGTGTCGGTTGGCTGATTGCCAACGGTGTTTCTACAGCCTGGATTAACTACATTTCAACCATTGCCTCATCATCTTCTGAAGATACTTTGATTTTTGGATTTTTGTCTGCGATCGCATATATAATTTCTGGAATTTGGCTAGGGATTTGCCAATGGCTGGTGTTGAGGCGATATACAGCAGATATTTGGTGGTGGAATTTTTTACCCTCAATCTCTTTTTTCTGGATCACTATTTTGGTTTGGTTGCTTTTTATTATGCAAAATTTGATTCCAGAAACCTACCGTACTCCCATACTATATTGGAGTGGACAAGGACTGACAGCAGCGATTTTAGGAGCCATACCAGCAATTGGTTTGTGTACATTGAAAAGAAATTTACATCTCAAAACTGGAGTTTCTTCCTGACTTTTATCGATATATTCTATAACCTTAATATTTATGACTCGCCCGCGCATTCTCCAACCCGGTCAAAGTTATACATTTAGTAAGTATTTTGAATTACCATATACCCCAGGAGATATCTTGGCGGAACTGGGATGTAGTTACGAACGCGCATCGCTACAACTACCACAATATTCAGGCGTAATTGACTATTTAGAATTTTTACAGCGTTACTTACGGCGCAATATCATGCGCGTAAATCCTATCAGTGAAGCTGCAAAACGTGAAGTTTTAATTGCTCCTATTTTGTTGGAAATTTGCGACCAAACGCAAACTCAACTAAACATTGAGTACCCCATTAATGTTAGCGAACAACTCAAAGGGAGTTTTGATTACTATATTTCATCTTTCAATTCCCTGTTAGTGGTTGAAGCCAAGCAATCCGATTTAAGCCGGGGATTTACTCAACTTGCAATTGAATTGATAGCACTCGACCAATGGACAGATTCGCAAACATCAACTTTGTATGGTGCTGTAACAAATGGAGAAGATTGGCGATTTGGAATATTTTATCGGCAAGATAAACGGGTCATGCAAGATATCAAACTTTATCGCGTTCCCGAAGGTTTGGAAGAATTAGTGCGAGTACTTGTAGGAATTCTTACTAATGCTAGTAGTTAATTACAATAGTTTTCTTTTCTATGAAGTACAAAGCTACAGGTTTGGAGGCAGGAGGCAGTCCCTATGAAACAAATTTCAAAAACCAAGGATAAAAGAATGACTAGGGACTGAGATTTATCACTCAGAACTGGCTCAACACCCCGCTACCGTTAACAGCACTCAGCACTAGTTCTATTTATTTGTCATCCCAAATCAAATCTAAACGCTCTTGTGCTTTCTTAAGGGCTTTTTCAGCAGACTCTCCTAGTACTGTGGCTTCTATAGCTCGACCAAGACTGTCAGAAAGACGACTATATCCAGCAATAATTGGTTGAGAACGTGCCACAGGTAATTGATCGAAAAAAACTTTTAACACTGGTTTTTCATTGATGAATTGCTGATAAGCTTTGCTTTGAGCCGATGTAAGGGTAACTGGCAAAAAACCCGTCCCTATACTCCATTCGGTTTGGAATTCCTCACTCAAAACATACTCTAAAAATTTGAATGCTGCTTGCTCTCTTGCTGGTGTGGTCTTCATCACAAAAAAATTTCCAGTACCTGTGACTGTAGCAGGTCTGATACCTGCTGGTATGGGTAATACCTGATGATCGACCTCAGATTTCATGATTAATGTCCAAGGGCCTGTGATTTGCATCGCAACACGACCTGTAAGAAAAGCTTCCTCTTCATAACCTCGTTCTGGAGCAGAAAGCATTACTGAACCATCTTTTATCAGGTCTTGCCAAAATTTTAAGGCCGCGATCGCACCCGAATTCGTTAAATTGGGGCGATTATTAGTTACAACCTCTCCCTCTGCACCAAATAAAAACGGGAACCAACTAAATACAGTCCATCCTCCTTTTCCTAAAGGCAGTAACATCCCATACTGTTCGGGGCGGCCATCCCCATTGCGGTCTATAGTTAATTTTTTGGCAACTTGTCTCAATTCATCCCAAGTCTTGGGTAATTCTGTAATTCCCGCAGCTTCAAAAAGTTTAGGACGGTAAAAAATACCAATATTACTGGTATGCATTGGCACTGACCAAATGTGACCATCTAATTGCATTTCTGGCAATAAGTTAGGTCTAATGTCTGACTTGAGGGGCGATTTATTCAACCAATCTTCTAAAGGTCGAAGTGCCCCTAATTCCACAAATTGACCTGTATATTCAGGATGGAATGACAGCAGGTCTGGTGGTACATTGGCAACCACTGATGTCAATATTTTTGGTAATTGAGGTTCACTCTCAAAGATAGATTCTACCTGAATATCAGGATGAGTTTGATTAAATTTATCTACTAGTTTTTGAAATATATCTCGATTTGCAGGGGGATTAATAGCTTGCCATAGTGTCAGATGAATTACCCCATCTTCCTTTGGTATTATCCCCTGACAACTAGATAAAAATATAAGACATATCAGAGTAATTCCTAAAAGAGAAAGCTGCCGAGCAAAATTTCTCAATGAACACCAAAAATCTCTAATTTTAAAAGCTAAAAAACTAATATTCATAGAAAGTCTTTAGATATAAGTACTAGGTAAAATAGCATATACTCATTGGGCAATAACTTGGTTTATCAAAACTTCTAATCTTTTAGCACAGCTAGCCTCACTAAATAATTGTGCAATTTGCTCAGAGCATTCAATCTTCTTCTGAGGAGTTTTTACATGCTCAATAATGGCTTCTGCTAATGCATTTACATCATTTGGTGGTATTATCGTTCCACATTTAAGTACTTCAGAAATCTCACGTGGGCCAACTGGACAGTCAGTGGAAATAAATGTTACCCCACTAGCTACAGCTTCTACAAGAACCAGTGGTAAGCCTTCAAAATGGGAAGCAAGTATAACTGCTCTAGACAGTGTGAAATAAGCTCTAGGATTGAGAACAGAACCGGCAAACAGCACAATTTCATCAATGGCTAAAAACTTTGCTAGAACTTGCATTTCTGTCTCTAAATCACCTTCTCCTAACAAAATAAGCCGAATATTTAAGTGATTTTGACTAACTTTAGCAAATGCTTTGAGTAAGGTTTTATGGTCTTTTTGATGGTGAAACCTAGAAGCACATACAAAGGTAATCAACTGCGAATTGTTAAACCAAGATGCGGCTGTAGGATGAAGAGGTTGGTTACTAATATCATCTATTGCTGGATTGTAGGATATCACTATTCGATGATGGTTTAACCCAATATTTGCGAATCTTTGATAGAGAGACTTGCAAACAAATATTAATCCACTAGCTTGCTGAAGCGCAAGCATATCAATTCTGCTAGCAAGACTTATAAAGAATTTTTGAATCAAGGCGCTGATGGGGTTTGTTTTAAGTTCAACCCGTGATTCCGAAATATAATCACTGTGAATATAGCTAATGTATGGAACAGAGAAACTGCCAGGGATGAATTTAGATAGATAAAAGAGTTTAGTAATAAATGCAGTATGACAAACAATAATATCTGGTTTTTGTTCAGCAATAACCCTGCTTAATTTTATCGCTACCCATATTTGGTGTATTATCCCCCCAATAATAAATAGAGTACCTGCAACTTTCATAACAATCACAGTTTTAGCCGCTTTAAAAGATACTATCCATTGTGGCTCTAAAACAGTAAGCACCACAGTAGAGACTTGGTAGCCAGCTTTGGATTGAGAAGAAATTAGCGAATCAGCAACTTTTGGTGCTCCACCAATGTTATTCAAAACTATATGACAAATATGCATAGTTGCAGGTAACGTTATACTGGGTGGATCGAGATAAACTGAATTAAAGTTTTTAGGTTAATGAGCGCTGTTCCAAAACATCCTTGGTAATGCTTGTTTCTGCTCTGGTATAAACGTAGGTTTGTGGTTCTGTAACTTTTTGAGTTTTAAAAATTTTATCTGCCCGTTTCCAAAAATCTGTATCTTCTCCATAGGGAATATTATTAAATCCCTGCAATTCAAAAAATACTCGCCTCCTACCAAAAAATGTAGGACCTAAAACACATTCGCGTAAATTAATTATTTTACCTGGTTGAAAATAATCGGCTACAAAAATCTCTTCTTCAGAGAAAAAGCCTCCTTCAATCAAGTCAATTTCTGGATTAGCCTGCATGTATTTAAGTCGCGACTCTAAATGATTGGGTCTATATGTATCATCGCTGTCAATAAAAGTGATGTATTTGCCAAAGGATGCTTGAACTCCGGCATTTTTAGAGTACCCTAATTTTCTATTTTGGTGTTTTAAATAACGTATATTGTTAAATTTTTGCAAATATGGATTGACAATTTCAAAAGTATTATCTTTACTACCATCATCAACTACCAACAGTTCCCAATCTTTAAAAGTTTGAGCGAGGACACTATTGATGCAAATATTCAAATATTTTTCTCGGTTGTAGGTACAAAGTATAACTGAAATTTCGGGACTAAAGTCAAAGACAATGGGACTCATAAGAGTTAGATGTTTAATTTGTAACTAGTTGAAAATTGTTCATAAGTATCTAGGCATAAATAAATTTAAAGTTTGTAGTAAGGACTTTAGTCCTGATAATCCTTGCTCTGAGCGAGAAATCGCTCACTGCAAACTAGGAGTTTATTTTATATTTAATTATGTCTACCTACTTACTAACAACATAGCATCACAACCAAATAATGATACTATTTGTAATTTATTCACTGGTATTCAATATGCCATAATCGGCATCAAGCAAGCGATGGCTACACCCACCAAAGGCATCGCGCAATACTTGCTGTACAGTAAAGGTAAGTAAATTTTACCGTGATTTACACTAGACTGGTTAATCCCCTCAGGCAATTTTACAGACTTGATAAAACACTACTTAAACATTGTTGCCCTGAAAATGGCATTTAACTTATTTTTCCTTTTGGGGCTATAGCTCAGATTAGTGAGTATGTCTACAGAATTATTAAAATTTAGTTTTTTGAAAAAAAGTAAGTAGAAAACATTGATTCAGTTTAAGATATAGATTATTGAATTAATGATAATAGTTACAATTCATGGTTAAGTATCCCGCTCCAGCTTTCTTAAGCGATTATTGGCAAAATTCATTTAACTTAAAACAACATTTACAGGAATTTTTGCATTTAGATTCAGAAACACTAGAAAAAAAGTTAGCGACAGGACAAGAAGAAATGGCCGAGTTAGGCCATAAAGATTTTGATTGGGAAAAAGCAACAGACTTTTATCGTGACCAGGTGGGAGAAGTTTATTTATTTGAGTTAGGAGCTTGGCATCTAGAACAAAGTCAAAATATTGAAAACACGTTACATTTGATTGTAGATCATGCTCAAGGTCGGGTGTTAGATTTTGGCGGCGGGATTGGCACTCATGCACTTAATGCTGCCCTTTGTCCACAGGTTGATCAAGTAATCTATTGCGATCTTAATCCTATTCATTATGATTTTGTGCGTTATCGAGCTGAACAGATGGGTTTGAGCCACAAAATGAGTTTTTACTTGGAAATGCCTGAAAAAGAGACTTTTGATACTATCATTTCTTTTGATGTTTTAGAACATTTGTCAGATCCCAGCCAACAGTTACTAAAGTTTCATCAAGCGCTGACACCTGGTGGTAAAACAATTTTGAACTGGTATTTCTTTAAAGGCTTTAATCAAGATTACCCTTTTCACATCGACGATCCTCAAGTAGTAGAAACTTTCTACAGGACGATTCAGAGCAACTTCTTAGAAGTTTTTCACCCTTATTACTGTACAGCTCGTTGCTACCGGAAATGGGATTGAGTTAAACTCAAGCCCCACAGTGGTTTTTATGTTTAGGATAAAATGCTGTGTTCATAGACTAGCATGGGTATCATACCAAGGTTCCTGGATTTTAAGCTTGTCTAGGAACATCTTTCCTATGGGGAATCGGTAAATAATCCCATTCACTCCAATTATTTTATAAGTCCAAAAAATGCCTTTGTAGACCTTGATTGCTTCACTCTCAGAAAGCCAAGTACCTGGGGTTTCTTCTCCAAAAAGTCCGCTAGCACCATATTCAAACTGATGTGGGATATATTGACCTTCTCGTGCTGGTGAAGGGCAGACTTGGTTAGGTACATGCTCCTGACTAATAGCTTTGAATTTGTGATAGCCAAGTTCTTTTAATAGCGCAAATTCTTCTAGCAGTTCTTTCCAAGAAGTTTTGGTTGATTCGATAGATAGGAATGATGGTTTAGTATTAAACTGCCGTAATGCTTGTATGCATAATAAATCAGCACCTTCAATATCTACTTTGAGATAGTAGGGAATGCCAAACTCCTCCAAAATTCTTTCAAATCTGCGCCCTTCTACAGTTATCTCAATAGAAGGCGCATCAAAAGAGTGTGCGTTCCGAATAGCCCAATCTGGTGAAGTTGTACCCCAAAAGCTTCTCTCTAAGTTGGCGTAAAAAGTTACTGGCTCATCTTTCGGTGATACAGCAATATTTAGGAGGGTAAGTTGACCATTTTCTATATATAAATTTAGTCGCTTTTTCGTAGCTTCGTAAAGCTCAGGATGAGCCTCAATACCAATAACGCGAAAGCCTTTTTTTAAGTAAAACTCTGTATCTTCACCTGTGTGAACACCCACATCAATTATTAAATTTTTATCCATCAATCACGTTTTCCTTGAATAATCACGCAAGCGTTCAAACATGTAATACTTTACACTATCTATAGTTTTTTATATAGAAATTCTACCAAAAGAAACTTTTGATACAATCATTCTCTTTAGTGTTTTAGAACATTTAATCGTAAGCGGATCTGAATTTTAGCTTAATGGGGATGCGCGATCGCTAATATTCCTGCATCCCCATCTAAAGTTACCTCTACACCCACTGGTAAGGCTGCATTGGGACTATCATGGCCAAAAGGTAAATCGGAGACAATGGGAATCCCCAAATCACCCAAGCGATCGCGCAATACTTCTTCTACACTAAAACTAGATATCGTTGGTGGCGCTTCACAACGAGTAAAACCGCCTAAAGCAATACCGCAGACTTGAGACAAAGCACCACTCAAACGCCACTGCGTCAGCATCCTGTCAATTCGATAAGGTGCTTCGGTAACATCCTCGAAGGCCAGAATTACACCATCCAGATGTGGCAAGATTGGTGTACCCAAAAGGTGAGTAGCCACTGTCAGATTACCTGGTAACAAAGCGCCAGTAACCACACCACCACCCCAACCGCAACCTTTAAGAGGTGTGAAAGAACTACCTTCTACCCAATCAAATAATCGTTTAATAGACCAATCTGACTCATCTGCCAAAGTTGTCATTACAGGGCCGTGAACGCCGGAAATTCCTGCTGTATAAAGACTCCATAATAAAGCTGTGATATCAGAAAAGCCTATAAGCCACTTGGGAAGCCCTGAGTTTGGCCAATTCCAATCTTCTAAGATGCGGGTGCTGCCAAAACCACCTCTGGCACAGAGAATACCACGACAATCAGGATCTTGCCATGCTGCTGCTAGCTGTTGACGACGGGTTTCATCTGTCCCTGCTAGATAACCCCATTTGTCATCTATCTGGGGACTGATTTCTAGTTTGTAGCCACGCGATCGCCAAATTTCTAGACTCTGTTTAAATTCCTCAAATTCTCGCAAAGCACCACTAGGGGCAATTACTCGTAATAAGTCTCCAGGTTTTAAGGGCGGTGGTAAGATTTTGGATGGCATGAAACAAGTTATGAGTCAAAAGTATAATATTAACAATGCTGCAACTGTGTCAACAATACAACAACTTCATCAATTGCCTGCCGTATTACTGTTGCAGACTGATCCGACTGATTCACGATAATACTAAAAACTAGCGGCTCATACTTCGGCGCATTCATATATCCAGATAGAGAAACTACACCCGTTAACGTACCTGTTTTTGCTTGCACAATGCCCTCAGCAGGTGTTTCTTGAAAGCGGCCTTTCAGAGTTCCACTTTTACCCGCCACAGGTAAAGATGCCCGATATATATATGCTGTTGGTGTTCTTGCAATTGCCCGCAAAGTTTGTACAAAAGCTTCTGGTGTTACTAAGTTACGACGTGATAAACCTGAACCATCCACTAAAATGTAATTAGCTGGATCGACCCCCAATTTAGTTAAACTTGCTTTGACAACTTCTAAACCGACATCAGCACTAGTCTGATTTTTCAGTCTGATTTTTTTCACAGCTAATGCTCTCAGCAGTACTTCAGAATAAAGATTATTACTATTTAAATTAGTTTCTGCTAATAATTCAGCTAAAGGTGGTGACTCTACAAATGCGATTTCTTGCTGATTCACACCACCATTTACTACTAATGTTTGTCCCAAGTTAATTTTTTCTGTTGCTAAAGCAGTACGGAAGCGTCGTAAGAAGTAATAATTAGGGTCAACTACAGGCAAATCTATTAAAGATGGTTCAGAATTCGTTGCCAGTTGTCCTTGAATTCGTAATACTGTTCCTGACAATTCGCGGGTAACATTAACGTAGTTCGGTTGATTTTGGGGAACGGTTACTGACTGATTAATTATCCGCCACTGTTTCGCTTCACCAGGATCAATCCACACTAATTGTAAAGATTTACCTACAGCCTGCGGTACAAGTTTTAAGCTAAAAATATTTTGATTCAGAATAAAGCTACTGACTGGTGCGCCATAATCTGACTGCACATCTTCCCATTGCCAGGTGGGGTTAACAATATCACCTTGAATATAACTATCATCAGCAATCAACTGCTGAATTTGGGTAATACCTTTCTTTTTTAACTGCTGTGCCAATTTTTGCAGTTCTGTATCGCTGAAGCTAGGATCTCCCCTACCGACAACACGTAAAACACCATTGCCATTCTGATAAATAGAGGTACGAATCCGAAAATTAGCACCCAATTCCTGCAATGCAGCTGCTGTTGTCAGCAATTTGACGTTAGACGCAGGAGTAAAATATTTTTGAGCATCTCGACTGTAAAGAGTTGGCCCCGTTGACAGAGGTTGTACCAAAATTCCCCAGCGCACCCGATTAAATAAGGGACGATTGATTACAGCATCTATAGCTTTTCCCAGTTGGCTAGAGCAAATTGATTTTGTGGTAGTTGTTGGTGCAACTGTGGTTTGTGCTTTCGCAACCCTAGAACTAAATCCTATCTGACTAGTCAAAAATATTAATAAAACACCCAGTGGTTGATTTAAAGTCTTAAGTCTCACCAATTTTCCTTATCCCAAAGACAGATATTTTTACCTTGCAAACAATTTCCTTCCGGAGAGAGAAGAATTGGCTCAGTAAAGTTACTTAATTAGTATAGGGAAGATGTTCACATGTTTCATACATAGGCGATGTCTACGATGGTCACTGAGCGCAGCCGTTCGCGCAGCGTCTCGTAGAGAAGTGCTGGCTGCGCCTACGCACAAACATATTTATGGGACTACAAAATAGAAACCCAAGTCAACCTGCATATACAGAAATACGAAATCGAGGCAATGGTGTGAGTACATTTTTATCTGGTGTAGCTGTATTACTCTCTACTTTGGCTTTGGGATGTAGCGGCTATGTAGCTTATGAAGTTTTCACGTTGCGGCAGACACTAAATGCTACTAGTACAGCCAGTAACACCATTCCCACTCAAGTCCCAAGTCCTACAGCTACAATTTCTCCACAAGCAACACTATCACCATCCCCAGCGAGTGCTACAACTTCAGCAATTAGTCCTGGTCAATTTGTGCAGCCTGCTTTTGGCAAAAAGGCAGAAGTTGAGTTACTTTCAGCAAAACGAATTAAAGACCCAGAAACCGGAAACCGTGATGTGGTAAATGTGCAAATGCGGATTCGTCGCCTTGCCACAGACGGAGTTGTTGGTAGCGATATTATCTCGGTTGCTAGTACAACAGCCCGCAATCCTGACACTAGCGTAACCTACAAAGGAGTTGCTCTTAACCGCTCAACAGGAAGCGTTTCTTTGTTCCAGGTACGTCCACAAGCCTCCGCAGATGCTTATATCTGGCTAAGAGTTCCCGATGGTATCAATAATTTGGACATTTTTGTGCCAGATACAGCCGCATTTAAAAATGTACCAATTTCATTTTAGCTAGCTAAGTGATCTCAAATAACTCCCCATCAAGGGGAGTCATTAGTTGTTGATTATACAAGATAATGCTTTAGTTCTCTAAACAGTAGCCTGCAACTGTAAGCAGCAGTNNNAGAGATAACCAAATTTCCAAAACCCTTTTTAATTACTTTCTCTTTCACTCCAAGAGCAATGTCGTTGACTGCCATTGATGCNAGTTTGAGTGTTGCNNNTAACTGTGGTTGAAGTTCTTTATTAACCATTGGTAAGAGCGTATCCCAAAATAATTTTAAATATTTTAAATAAACAAGAAATATAACGTCACAAGGTTAGCGAATAGGTAACAGAGGATTTTAATTAGTATCAATTGTCCAGGATAGAAAATAATCGGATGCGCTAACATCAGCAGTTTTGCAGCATAACTGTGATTTTCACTAGTAATCAGGGAAATATAAGTTTGATTAACTTTGCAATTATCGCAATGCTGATTCGCAGTGTTATCAGAAATGTTAACTCAAGGTTAAGGATTTAAACTATGTTGGCAATGCATAGCATGACAAATGCTAATAATCTGAACTTACGATTAGAATCTACTTTGCAAGAATTACCACTTTGGTCTGTTTACATCGAAGCAGATAGTCCAGCAAATGATTTGAATACACTCTTTAAGCAAGAGACTTTACTACCAGGAATTATCCTGGTGAAAAATCATGACTATCTGGGGATGATTTCCCGGCAAAGATTTTTTGAACACATGAGTCGTCCTTATAGTTTCCCACTATTTTCTAAACGACCTGCAATCAATCTGATTAACTTTCTTCAGCCAGATGTATGTATAATTTCTGAGGATACGCTCATTGTAGAAGCAAATAAGATAGCATTGCAGCGAGAACCTCAATTTGTATATGAGCCGATTTTAATAGAAACTCAGTTAGGTAGTTATAAGCTACTCGATTTCCATCATTTACTTTTAGCGTACTCTCAAATTCATATTTTAACATTAGCTCAACTAGAGAAAGTAGAAGAACAATCTAGAATTGCTAAAGTAGGGTTTCGTACCCTTAAGAATAACTATGCGCGATTAATTCAGAATGAAAAAATGGCGGCTTTGGGACAACTCGTTGCTGGTATTGCACACGAAATCAATAACCCTGTAAACTTTATTGCTGGCAACCTTGTTTATGCGATTAACTACACCCAAGATTTACTACAATTAATTAGCCTATACCAACACCATTATCCTGCACCAGTGGCAGAAATTAAAGCTGCGATCGCAGAAATGGAACTAGAGTTTTTAACTGCTGATTACCTCAAGCTTCTTGATTCTATGAAGTTTGGTACTGAACGTATCCAAGAGATAGTTCTTTCATTACGCAATTTCTCTCGCCTCGATGAATCTGATAAAAAGATAGTTGATATTCATGAAGGTATTGATAGTACTCTAATAATATTACAGAGTCGTCTAGTAAATCAGCAAACAGGTCAGATAATTACTATTGATAAAGAATATGGAAATCTCCCTTTAGTAGAATGCTATGCTGGGTTAATAAATCAAGTATTTATGAATATTCTATCCAATGCAATTGATGCTATCTTCGAGAGTTTTGAATCAGTTTATTCAACTCTAAAATCACCTGTAATTCGTATTCGTACTGAAGTCACAGACAATCGGCAAGTAGTTATTCGCATTGCCGATAATGGTACTGGAATTCCCAAGGATATACAAAAGCGATTATTTGACCCTTTCTTCACTACTAAACCCGTTGGTAAAGGCACTGGGTTAGGGCTATCTATCAGCTATCAAATTGTTGTAGAAAAACATTGTGGTCAACTGCAATGTATATCTACCATAAAAGAAGGAACAGAATTTATTATTACAATTCCTATCGAACTTAATTCCTGACAAGTTAGTTAAAAAATCTCTATTTTGGTTAAAGACTAATCGCTTTAGGCTTTTTTGCGAGTACTTCGACGCGTAGGTGCTGGGATAGCTGGTTCATAAGCCTTAAGTCCCCCATCGCCCGTAAAAATTTCTACTTGAAATGTGCTACTGGTTTTGGCGTAATATTCGGCTACAGTCTTAATTGTCGCATCTCCGATAGAAATTTTTCTAGATGCTAGAGTAGGCCATTCAGTAGCCAGTTGTTTCAATTGCTCTGAGTTCCAAAGTTCACCTACTTGAGTTTCAAAAACTCCCCAAGGTATAACTCCATCCGCTACTTTCACTAAAATATTACCGAAAGCTTGAGCAATTTCATATCGCTTAGAGTTAGCTTGGGCAATGTGATTACCTGTTTCTATAATTGTTGCTATTGGTAGTATAAACTTTGCACCTTGTTTCTCTTCTTCCTGAAAACGGGCTTCAACTCTTTTTTTATCCCATTTATCGTTATCAGAACCACAAGTCTCTTTACCAGGTACACCTAAGTAGACGCAAAGTATGGATGTGTTAATAATCAGAACCTTTCTCATATTTAACTTTATTTATTATCAGAAAGGCTCTTTTCAATTGCACCTTTAGTTGCTAGTTTGCCTAAACTACCCGATGCTAACAAAAGAGGAAGATTTTCAATATCTTCTAAAAGTGTAAGTTTGCTTTCTCCAGTTTTAGAATCGCGGTGTGCTACAACTACAAAAGGAACTATCTCCGGGCCTAAAGCATCAAGCAAAGCTGGGTTATGGGTAGTTATTAAAATATCAATTTTTCTTTTGCTGCCAATCTCTCGCAGTATTCTTACCAGTAATTCTGCACGCGAGGGATGAAGCCCATTATCTATTTCTTCAATTACTAGTTGACTACCTTCTGGTCTAGTGAGTAGTGCTGTAATAATTGCTATAAATCGTAAAGTCCCATCGGACATAGTTCTAGCATCAATCTCTATGATATGACCAGGTTTCCATTCTTCTTGACAGTAAAGCATTGCATCAGTACCAAATCTACCAACTTTTTCTGCCCATAGTTTTTGAATATCACCTTCCGGGAAATCTTTGATGTAGCTAGATAGAGTGGATTCTACTTCAGTTTTATGTTCTTCAGATAATGCTGCTAATACACCAGCAATATTGGAGGCATCACTTTCAAGAGTGTCAGATAGGCGTGAATACTCCCGCATTTTCGAGGGAATAGGATTCAGAATCAAAATTTCTTTTAGAGTGGAAACAACACAATTGATAGCTTTAATTTTTAAGGGAAAATATCTCTCTTGAAGTTCTTTTCCTAAAATGATCCTTCCCTCTTCGTCCGTACTTAAATATATATGATTAGATACAATGTCCTTAAAATCAAAATAATTTCCTGGCTCTTTCATGCCACTTTTTGTATTTAAATCTATTTTTTTTACAGTAAACTTTTCTACATACTTAATAGTATGATCTTCATTTAAGTTTTGACGGTCAATATATTCTTCTATAACTTTGACTTCACTTATTATTTGTGTTTGTATAACATACAAGTAGTCTGTTTTCTCATCTTCACCCTGAACTAAAGCATTTAATGTAAATTTTGTTTCAGGTTTAAATACAGCCCACTCTAAGCCACCTCTAATAGATGTAAGTGTTTTATCTCCTGCTAAAGCTGCTTCAATATTCTCACCTCTAGCAATTCGTTGTAAAAATTCTAAAGCTTCAACCACATTAGATTTACCACTTGCATTTGTACCAATAAGAACAGTCAACGGGTCAAGTGGAAGCTCGGCGTAACGGAAACTTTTCCAATTTTCTAAGATGAGTTGCTTAAGCATGACCAACTCCAAAAATGCTAAAATTATATTCCTAATACTTTTGATAGCAACTTAGGGTGCAAATTGCAGAGTTTAATACACCTTTAAAACTTCACTCACCCAACCATTCTTCACGAGAAACTCCAGCTTGTCGCAATAGCCGCGATAATAGACCCACACTAATATCACCCTCATGAGGATTGGTAATAATTACAGTAACATCACCTCGCCGCATTTGTGGGTGCTTTCCTCCCGCATACGGGCCTTCAAAACCTAGCTCTTGCATACGTTTTACTAAATTACGCCAAGAAATAGGGGTTAATCTAGACATTTTTATACAGGTTTGGTCAGTTCATTGAGATTGATACCAGCAATTAGAGGAATCGTTAACCCCAAATGTAACCGTAGCGCCAGCCAGTCACTTAAAGCTTCTCTTAACTCTCGCCTACATCCTTCTAGAGTTTGATGATTTGCCCAGACTCCTTGTAAGCTTGGAATTTCACCCCAATAAGTTTGATCATCTTCAATGATCTCATAAAGCGCTAGTTCCATTGCTTGGTCAATGTAGCTTGCTAGCATAATAATTAGATAATCCAGTACCTATCTAAATTTAGCTCCTAACAGTGGCGTAGGCAAAGCCCGCCGCAGGCACGCACAATTTTTTCATTGTTCAACATACCACCTAAAAAACAGCAAAGCCAGCAGACAAAGTAAAAAATTGCGTAATTACTCTATCTAACTGGCTACATCTCACTATGATTTTGGCGATTTATTTTTCTGGCGGTAAATCTACACTGTAAACAATCTTCCCAGCCAAGTTACGCAATGTTACCGTCATTACCTTTGTATTTCCATCAATTTTAACTCCTCCAAAGAATTGCAAACCTTCACTTGGCGGTCGATTTGCTTTCGTACCTGGAGGAAGGCTTTGAAATACTAATTGTGGCTCAAAGGTATTTTCTAATTGGTTAGGCCCAAATGTGCCAGAGTTAAGCGGCCCGGCAACAAACTCCCAAAAAGGCTTAAAGTCGGTAAACTGTGCTTTAGCGGGGTCGTAATAGTGCGCTGCTGCATAATGTACATCAGCAGTTAACCAAACAACATTCTGGATCTTTTTATTTTTGATAAATCGTAGTAAATCGGCAAGTTCTAATTCTCTTCCTAAAGCTGGGCCATCTCCATTCGCCCAAGCTTCAAAATCAGTGCTACCGTCTCGAATTATCAGCCCCAAAGGCATATCACTAGCAATCACTTTCCATGTTGCTTTTGATGACAGTAATTGCCTTTTCAACCATTGCACTTGTTTTTTGCTCAAAAAGTCTGTTTCTTTACTTGGTACTGACTGATTATTGGGGGAATTTGGCTCCCGGTAGGTGCGCTCATCCAACATGAAAATGTCTAATAATGGGCCATAGTTAAAAGAGCGATAAATTTTCGCTTGCTCTGGATTATTGCTTTCATATCCAATAGGCAGATATTCTAAAAAGGCTTGTCTTGCCCTTTGAGCTAGCAAGTTAACATCCTTAACTGTATAACGCTCATCGCTTAGAAATTCACCAGGATACCAGTTATTTGTGGTTTCGTGGTCGTCCCACTGCGCCAATATGGGAACTTCGGCATTGAAACGCTTGATGTTTTCATCCAGCAAATTGTAAATATAGTTGCCACGAAATTCTGTGAGAGTTTCTGCTACTTTGGATTTTTCTGGTGTGGTGATGTTTTTCCAAATTGTGCCGTCGTCTAAAGTTACTTCTGATTGAATCGGGCCATCAGCATAAATATTATCGCCAGAATGGATGAAAAAGTCGGGATGAAGTTGGCGCATAGTTTCGTAAATTTTCATTCCACCAAAATCAGGATTAATCCCCCATCCTTGACCGGCGGTGTCGCCACCCCAAACAAAGAATATATCTCGTCCAGATTTGGGGGGAGTTTGGAAACTACCATAAAAAGGAGCGCTGTAGGTGCGTTGATAATCTAAATCTTGGAAAATCACCCGATAAAATAATTTTTGGTCTGATGGTAGATTCTTCAGATAAAGTCGTGCTGTGAAGTCGCTATTCTTTAAAGCATTGGACCCGACAACTCGCTGCACGTTGCGAAAAGATTCGCTGGTAGAATATTCTACAATCATTTTGGCGGGGCGATCGCTCCGACTCCAAATCACAATGCTATCGTTAGATATATCTCCACTTGCTACACCATAAGGTATGCTAGGGCGCATTCTATCAGAGGTGATAATTGCAGGTGCTTCGCCAAAAACTGGTGATTTAGCGACAAAATTTGTGGAAATAATTCCACCAGCAGTGATAGCTGAATGTAGCAAAAACTGACGCCGATTTAGCTTCAATGGGTGATGAGATTCCATACTAAATAACAGCAACCTTAAACTAAAGTATTACAGGATAAGTGTTTACCACACCTTGTTATGTCAACAAGTAAAGATTGAGTTATCTAAGGGTTAATAAAATATATTTAGTTTGATGTAATCAGAATGGTAGTCTTGATTTAAGAACTACTATGAGCAAATTTATCCATGACCGAACAGAAAAGGATACAGAGCAACTAAATATATTTATGAGTTGGTTAATTTTGAATTTTGAATTTTGAATTCGGAGCGAAGCGACGTGACTGCTGCTGTCTTTCTAGAAAATGTCTACAAGTTTTACAATAATGTACCTGTAGTCAATGACTTATCATTCCAAATTGAAGCGGGGGAGATATTTGCTCTACTTGGCCTGAACGGTGCGGGTAAATCAACCACAATTCGGATGCTGACTACACTCACAAAACCGTCCCAAGGACGCATAGAAGTAGGTGGATATGATGTGACAAGCCAAGCAACGTTGGCAAAACAGAGTATTGGCGTTGTTTTGCAACAAGTCAGTGTGGATAACGATTTAACCGTCTGGGAAAATATGGAATTGCACGGGAGGCTACATCACATTAGTAACCCGCAGCGACAAAAATTGATTAATCAATGGCTAGAGTATGTTGAGCTAGCAGAAAAACGTGATGATTTAGTAAAAACCCTGTCTGGGGGTATGAAACGACGGTTGCAAATTGCGAGAGCTTTATTGCATCAACCGCAAATTTTGTTTTTAGATGAACCAACGGTAGGACTAGACCCCCAGACTAGGCGACGCCTCTGGGAAATTATTCGGGATTTAAATAAACAAGGGATGACGATGCTACTGACGACCCATTATATGGATGAGGTCGAATTTTTATGCGATGCCTTTGGTTCTACCAAGCCAGGACGCATCGGTATTATGGATAGCGGTAAGCTGATTTCTTTGGGAACTTTACAACAGCTGCGCTCTGCTCACGGTGAAGGTTTGGTGATGAAACAATTAGGTGTATCTAACGTGGGAAGTGATGGCGCTCGTAATTGGGAATATCTGTTTTTCCCATCATTGGAAGCAGCAAATATCTACTTGAATGAACAGCCCGATAAAACGGGAATGATGGTGCGTCCCTCTAATCTGGAAGATATTTTTGTGGAATTAACGGGACGCCAGTTAGATTAACCTCATCCTCCTAACTGCCGCAGCATGGCTTCTACCCTTTCTACGCCATCTGAGTCATTGCGCCGCTTGTACAAGTCACGGGCTTTCTGAAGCAAGCTGTTTGCTTGTTTGGCTTGTCGCCGCTGTTTATACATCGAACCCATCAACTCATAAGTCTGGGCGTTGTTTTTATCCAAGTCGATTGCTTGTTGGTATGCCCAGGTAGCAGCAGTATAGTCTCCCATACGAGATTGGGTTACAGCCAATCCTAAATAGGCGTTGACGTTGTTACGGTTCAGCTGTATTGCACGACGATAACCTTCCTTTGCCCCACGCGTGTCGCCCAAATTGGCTTTGATGTAACCCACAGCGTAGTAAAAATCACTATTGTTAGGGTTGATACCGATCGCTTTACGATAAGCTGCTAATGCTGCCTGGTAATTTCCCTGTTGAGCGTATAAATACCCAATACCTGAATGGATTTTAGCATTTTTCGGATCTATACTAGCTGCTTGCTGATAAACAGCGATCGCACCACCATAATCCCCGGCATTCACTAACCTCCGTCCTTCCTCCAGTAATTGCTTTAACTCTGGGTTTTTGGCCTGCGCCACTAATACCTGAGCTTGAGCTACTGAAGGTATGGTGAAAGTAAAACATCCTAGTAACACCACACTAAACATGAATGATGTTGGTTTGTACACAGTAAATTTCCTGAAATTTTAGAGGACTTTTTTCTTGTACATTAAAACAAAAATATGGACTTTTGAAAACTGTATTTCTTCGTATTGATTAAGATGTTAATAGTTCATTCTTCTTTTCTTTACATTTAGTACTACATAACAGAGTTTTTACTGAAAGATGAAGTGTCAGCGATCGAGCAGCAGGTGAAGATACCATACATATAAATCAGTACTATAGCAAAACGACACATTTTTTAATCAGTAGTTATACGTGTTACCCAGAACAACTCAACAGGCATTTGACTTAATCCTAGATTCTGATGCACCAAGCTTATAGACTTTGACATTTATTCCTATTTTTATTTCATTTCAGAGTTTGCTGATTCTCTATCTAATTTTTCTGAAATTGTTAATCATTGATACTACCATTTAAGAAGTTATCATCTAGGCATTTACATCTTTTTTGCTCATTCAAAGATAAGATAAATTTAACCTGTCAAATGTTGCATTAATCTGTTTAGGACAACACTAGACCCCAACGCGCAATCTAAAATTGTGTGAGATGATGTTTACCAAAGCTGTATTCTGTAATAATAGTTACAATTATTAAAATATTTATCCAAATACTTTAATAATAAATATCAAGATATGTCCCATATAGGAGGTTAATTTATGATTATAACTACCACTGATGTAATTCAAGGAGCTGTAATTGAGTCATATTTAGGCATTGTGACAGCAGAAGTAGTCTACGGCAGCAATTTCTTACGAGATTTTTTGGCTGGGATTCGAGATATTATCGGTGGACGCACTGGTAGCTATGAGCGTCTATTTGAGCAGGGTCAACGCAAGGCACTAGAAGAATTAGAACAACGCGCCCAACGTTTAGGAGCAAATGCTGTAATTGGGATTGAAATTGATACTGGCACAATCAATCTTGACCAGTCAGGAGTTCTTTTGCTGATTACTGCCACAGGCACTGCTGTGAGGATGCGTTAGTTTTTGATGATTTTTACTTTTGACATTCATTACAAAGCTTTAGTTAGATTAAGTCTAATGGCATACATCGTTAAAGCTGGTTTCTGATAGCTAGATAATAGTTATATTTTAAGTTAAGAGTTTTTAGATGGAAATTTTAGAAAAAATACATAAATAAACACTAAATTATATTAAAAGTTGTTAAATGAAGTTTGTTTTTTCTAGCTAAAGATAGACCTATTAAATCTTTCTATCGATAGAGATTAAAACAGAACATTTAGTTATTTAATTTGAAGCATAAAGATGAATATACCTGAGTAGGAATTTTGCTGAAACAGCACTGGAGAACATAAGCGATGTCATACGTAAATCGGACAGGCAATGACGTTATATCTACTGATACTGTGGTAGCAGGTCGAGTAGCCGAATATCACGACCGTGTTCGCTGGGGGCCAATTATTGCTGGTTTGTTGGTTTCTTTGGCTACACAATTAATTTTGAGTTCTATCATTGCTGCGGTTGCGGCAGGCACAGTTGCAGGTTCAGGGGCACCTAGAACAATTGCTCCTAACGCTGCGGGTAATGCGGGGCTTTGGTCAACTATCGCTTTACTAATTTCCCTATTTACTGGTGGTTGGGTTACAGCCCGTGCTTGTGGGCCGATGAACCGCAATACAGCTCTTCTGAACGGCGCAATTCTTTGGGCAACGACTTTGGCAGTTAGCTCATGGCTTTTAGCAAGTGGAGTATCTGGTGCTTTCGGTGTTGCTGCTTCTAACGCAGGGGAAGTTATAAACCAAGTACAACAGCAAGGTGGTGTTAATGTACCACAAGCAAATATAAGTGCCCAACAAGCTCGTGAAACGGCAGCTAATATACGTTCGGGATTGTGGTGGTTTGTGTTTGGTTCTTTGTTGGGTTTAATAGCCTCAATGATTGGAGCCGTAACTGGCGCTCGTAGTCCTCGGACTAACAATTACAATGCTTAAATAATTGTTTGACAAATCAAATGTTATTTATTTTTAAATAAAAGCACCTTTTTCAAGGTGTTTTTTGTTTATATTTAAGGCGGGCATTTGTAAAGTATTACCGCAAATTACCATTTTAGATATGAACCTTCAATGCCCTGTTCACGTCTAATTTTGCCATCTTTTTCAAACCAGGCAATTACTTGCTGTGTTGTCAAATCTTCAATAGCAACACCGTACTCTTGGGCAATATGCTTCAAAAGCTTCAGTGATGAAATTGTCAATCTTGTTAAAAACTTTTCTGGGGAAGATAACAATGCTGCATCTACTTTTGCTGAGTCTTCCAGGGTTAAAAATTGTGCTGATGGTTGCTGTGGTGGTACATCCATAAATGCTATCTCAAACTTAGTTGATTATTGATAATAGGTAGTTGCTATTCAGCTATTATCCATTACCAGGGCTAGATGTAAACCAAGTTTATCTATGATAATTTTACTGACGAATTTGTACTAAATAGCCACAACGGTGTTCGCCATCAATAATCCAGTGGGTGCGTTCTACGGTACAATCTGGTAATACAGCAGCAAACATTTCTAGTTCGTGGCCACAGATACTCGGAAAAGATTCGGCAACGTTAGAAATTGCACAGTTATGCTCCATTAAGATAAAGCGATCGCACTCAAAGGAGTCATTCACATCAACAGCGTGATACTCCGCCATGAAGCCTTCCGCTTTTCTTAACTCTACTAAGTTGGCTACACGTTCTCGCAGTGAACCGTTACCCACGCGATCACGGTATTCTTTAGCTTTGCGCTGCCACTGTTTCTCTAAAATCGATTTAAATTGGTCGTGTCCTACCGTTTCGGCTAAGGTGTCTAGCAGCGAAACCGCAAAATTTCCGCTTGCATCACCAAAGCGATCGCTCATTGTTCGATGCAAGCGATCGCGTCCTTGACGACTCAATTCATAAAGGTGCTGCGGCCGCCCCATCCCCGCCGCCTGCACTGATGTAGAATACAAAACTAGCCCTTCCGTCTCCAAATCTTTAAGATGGCGACGAATCGCTTGGGGGGTAACGTCTAAAACTTCAGCTAGCTCCAAAGCCGTTGCTTTTTCGTGTTTGTGCAGATACTCAAGAATATCTTGCTTGGTTGAGGACTGGTGGGTAGTCGCCATCTTCATTTGGTGCGAAACGTTCAGCGAACGTCCCAAAAATTTATTTGAAAATTTGACTTTGACAACATTGTTGTTGTTAATTTAGCGTAAAATTAAGATAGATTAAACAACATAGCTGTTGTTTTACTCTCCACCACTATTCTAGCAGGCGTGTAACCATTCCGTAACGGGAGATGGGAATCGGTTAGCCGCAGCCCGTCTCCCATCCTAAAAGAGTTCCGAACACGAGAGATTATTACTGATGAGTGCCACTGTCAAAACCTTAGTCAACCAACCCTACAAGTACGGCTTTATTACAGATATTGAAGCCGACACTATTCCGCGTGGACTAGACGAGGACGTTATCCGCTTGATCTCTTCTAAGAAGAACGAGCCGCAGTTCATGCTGGACTTTCGCCTCAGAGCTTATCGCCAGTGGCAAAAAATGACGGAACCAACTTGGCCGAATGTCAAGTATCCGCCCATAAATTATCAGGATATCATTTACTACTCAGCGCCGAAACGCAAGAAAGAAAAACTCAACAGTCTGGATGAAGTTGATCCAACCCTTTTAGAAACCTTTGAGAAACTAGGCATTTCCCTATCTGAACAGAAGCGACTGGCAAATGTCGCCGTTGATGCAATTTTCGATAGCGTTTCTGTCGCCACTACATTTAAAGAAAAGCTAGCGGAAGATGGCGTTATTTTCTGCTCGTTTTCGGAAGCGTTGCAAGAACACCCAGAATTAATCAAAAAATATTTGGGTAGCGTTGTTCCCATCGCTGACAATTATTTTGCCGCCTTGAACGCCGCCGTATTTAGCGATGGTTCTTTTGTCTACATTCCTAAAGGCGTGAAATGCCCAATGGAACTGTCTACCTACTTCCGCATCAACTCTGGTGATACGGGGCAATTTGAGCGGACTTTGATTGTCGCCGAAGAAGGTAGTTATGTTTCTTACCTCGAAGGTTGCACCGCACCGATGTATGACAGCAACCAGCTGCACGCCGCCGTTGTGGAACTCGTCGCCCTCGACAACGCCGAAATTAAATACTCCACCGTCCAAAACTGGTACGCGGGAGATGCTAACGGTAAAGGCGGTATTTACAACTTTGTCACCAAGCGCGGTTTGTGTCAGGGCGTAAATTCCAAGATTTCCTGGACTCAAGTAGAAACAGGTTCGGCAATTACTTGGAAATATCCTAGCTGTGTTTTGGTGGGTGATAACTCTGTAGGTGAGTTTTACTCGGTGGCGCTGACAAATAATATGCAGCAAGCCGATACGGGTACAAAGATGATTCACGTAGGTAAAAATACCCGCAGTACAATTATTTCTAAAGGAATCTCCGCAGGTAATTCTAGTAATAGCTATCGGGGTTTAGTGAAAGTTAATCCGACGGCTAAAGGCGCGAGAAATTATTCCCAGTGCGACTCGATGCTGATTGGGGATAATGCCCATGCTAATACTTTCCCTTATATCCAGGTGCAAAATAATACTGGGAAGGTGGAGCATGAAGCTTCTACTTCTAAGATTGGGGAAGATCAACTTTTCTACTTTGCTCAACGGGGTATTTCAGCAGAAGATGCCATTTCGATGATGGTTAGCGGCTTCTGTAAGGATGTTTTTAATCAGCTACCGATGGAGTTTGCTGTGGAAGCTGATAAGTTGTTGAGTTTGAAGTTGGAAGGCAGTGTTGGATAAATAAGATAAACACAGATACATCGGCGTTCTGTGTTTATCTTTTGGAAGAATGACGAACCGCAGAGGCGCAGAGAGCGCAGAGAAGGGAGAGAAGATGATTATTGAAAATAGTGAAGTTGTGCTGTCAGTTAGGAATCTGACGGCTAATGTTGATGGAACACCGATTCTGAAGGGTGTGAATCTGGATGTGCGATCGGGTGAAATTCATGCGATCATGGGGCCGAATGGTTCTGGTAAGAGTACTTTTTCTAAGGTGTTGGCTGGGCATCCGGCGTATGAGGTGACTGGCGGTGAGGTAATTTTTCAGGGGCAGAATTTACTGGAGTTGGAGCCGGAAGAACGCGCTAGAAGTGGTGTATTTTTGGCGTTTCAGTATCCGTTAGAAATTCCGGGTGTGAGCAATTTGGATTTCTTGCGGGTGGCGTACAATTCTCGTCGCAAGGCGCAAGGTTTAGAGGAAATAGACGCTTTTGATTTTGACGATTTGATTGAGGAAAAGCTGGATGTGGTGAAGATGAATGCCAGTTTTCTCAGTCGGAGTTTGAATGAAGGGTTTTCTGGTGGTGAGAAGAAGCGGAATGAAATTCTGCAAATGGCGCTGCTGGAACCAAAGTTAGGAATTTTGGATGAGACTGATTCGGGTTTGGATATTGATGCGCTCAGAATTGTGGCGAATGGGGTAAATCAATTGGCAAGTCCAGACAATTCGACAATTTTGATTACTCACTATCAACGATTACTCGATTATATTGTGCCTGATTTTGTCCATGTGATGGCACAAGGACAGATTATTACTAGTGGTGGTAAGGAACTGGCGCTGGAATTAGAGTCTCGCGGTTATGACTGGGTGCTGGCAGAATTTGCAGCTGCTGAGGTGGGTGTGTAATGAGTATTCAAGTATCTCCTAGTCCTATTCCTAATTCCAATGTAGTCAGTTTGACATCAACTCTGCTAGATAGAGATGATTATCTGACTGGGTTGTTAAATCAAGTAACAGCAACTAAAACAGAAGGTTGGTTGCAGGAATTACGCCAAAGTGCTGCAAATTGGGTACGCCACTCGACTATTCCCACCACCCGCGAGGAAGAATGGCGATTTACTGATTTGTCGTCTTTGCGGCAAATTCAATTTAATTTTCAGCCAGGCGAGATATCCAATGCAGAGGGTACACCTTTATCGCTGCCAGAAGCCCTAAAAAGTCGTTTAGTGTTTGTTAATGGCAAATTTGCACCTGCTTTATCTGCAATTGCCAACTTACCACCTGGCGTTAAGGTGAGTAATTTAGCTAGCTTGTCTGCGGATAATCGTGAGCATTTAAAACAGTATTTAGCTCAAACAGAAGGAGCGCAGGAAGTATTTACCGCGCTCAATACTGCTGGCATAAACGATGTAGCGGTAGTGTGGGTTTCCAAAAATGTGGAACTGGAAACGCCAATTCATTTACAGTTCGTAACTGTGGCTGAACCTTCAATTTTTTCTCTACCGCGTTGTTTGGTAGTAGCTGAGGCTGGAAGTAGTCTTACTTTAGTTGAAGAGTATACAACTCCTTCAGGTCTTGTAGGCGATTTTGTAGAGAATACCACACCAGAATTTGTTGGCTTTACTAACGCAGTAACGGAAATTTGGCTGGGAGAGAATGCTCAGGTAAATCACACTCGGATTCAACGCGAACATCTGGCCGATTTTCATATAGGTAAGACTGCTGTAATCCAAGCTCGTGATAGTCGATATACAAGTCACGCCATAACTTTAGGTGCGAAGTTGTCACGGCACAATTTAGAAATTTTGCAAACTGGTGAGCAGACACAAACTACTCTCAATGGTTTGACGATAATTTCTGGTAAGCAGTTGTCTGATACTCACAGTGCGATCGCACTCAACTATCCCCACGGTACAAGTGACCAATTGCATAAATGTATTGTAGGCGATCGCGCTCATGCAGTCTTCAATGGTAAAGTTTTTGTACCCAAACCAGCGCAGTTAACAAATGCAGCCCAGTTGAATCGCAATTTGCTGCTATCATCTAAAGCCAGAGTTGATACCAAACCCCAATTGGAAATTACTGCGGATAATGTCAAATGCGCTCACGGTGCTACTGTTAGCCAATTGGAAGATGACGAAATATTCTATCTGCAAAGTCGGGGAATTGATGAAAACGATGCTCGGAAGTTGTTAATTAACGCCTTCGCTGCTGAAGTTATCAACAAAATACCAGTTCCTTCTCTGCGAGAAATCCTTTTAAACACAGTGAATAATCTCAAGTCCCTGACTAATGAGTAATAACTAATCTACCAATGACTTTTACCTCTACCAAAACCCTTGCTGATAAAGTTCGCGCTGACTTCCCGATATTGCATCAGGAAGTCAATGAGAAACCCTTGGTTTATCTCGATAATGCTGCGACATCGCAAAAGCCTTTGTTGGTGTTAAATACCCTGCGGGATTATTACGAACACTATAATGCTAACGTGCATCGAGGTGCCCATTCCCTGAGTGCTAAAGCTACTGATGCTTATGAAGGCGCTAGAGATAAAGTTGCCAAATTCATTAATGCTGCATCGCGTCAGGAAATCGTCTACACCCGCAACGCAACTGAGGCGATTAACCTAGTAGCCTACAGCTGGGGAATGAATAATTTGCAGCCGGGAGATGAGATTATTCTGTCGGTGATGGAACACCACAGTAATATTGTGCCTTGGCAATTGGTAGCACAAAAAACGGGTGCAGTACTGAAATTCGTGGAACTGACACCTGAAGAGACTTTTGATTTGTCACAGTATAAAAAGCTGATTTCCGACAAAACAAAGTTGGTGTCGGTGGTGCATATTTCTAATACTTTGGGTTGCATTAACCCAGTGGAAGAAATTGGTGCGATCGCTCACAAATATGGTGCTAAATTTTTAGTTGATGCTTGCCAAAGTGTTCCTCACTACCCCATTGATGTACAGAAAATAGATTGTGATTGGTTGGTAGCTTCTGGTCATAAAATGTGCGCCCCTACTGGGATAGGATTTCTGTATGGCAAGTTGCAATTGTTAGAATCAATGCCACCATTTTTTGGTGGTGGTGAGATGATAGCAGAGGTGTATTTAGACCATTCCACATACGCAGAATTACCGCATAAATTTGAAGCTGGTACACCTGCAATTGGAGAAGCGATCGCACTTGGTGCTGCAATAGATTATCTTAGCAGTATCGGCATGGATAAAATTCACGCCTACGAAGCAGAATTAACAGCTTATTTGTTCCAACAATTAGAGCAAATTCCCCAAATTAGAATTTANCGCCCCAAACCAAATGCAAAAGGTGTTCGCGTAGCGTCTCCGACAGGAGAAGGGAGAGCCGCTCTTGCGTCGTTCACCGCCGGAGAAGTCCACGCCAATGACTTATCTACATTATTAGATCAAGAAGGCGTTGCAATCCGTTCTGGACACCACTGCACTCAACCATTACACCGTTACTTAGGTCTTGCTGCAACCGCACGAGCAAGTCTATCTTTCTACAACACCCGCGAAGAAATTGATATTTTCATCAAAGCATTGAAAGAAACTATTGATTTTTTTGCTGGCTTCTCTAGTTAAAAGTAGACAATATTTTAGATGCTGATTGTGCCAGTTATTAACTAACAATAGTTGGCACAACTTTGCTGTTTCAATTATTTCCAGCATCAACTAAAGTGTCATACAGTGACTTTACTTTAGATAGAGTTAGGAAAACCTTTAGCTTAACCATTTCTGATAAAACTGATATATTTGCATTTGTACATAAAGTAGATTCTCCACCATTTCTTGCAGAAATAAATATTGCGGGAAAATGCACCTTTAGCTCTTGCAAGTAATACAGAAAAATCCCGTGCAGAAATGATTATTTTTATGGAACCATCACCACTGGAACTAACTGGAAGTTTTTCAAACTTATTGAGCAAGTGATTGAAATTGATTTGGGCGAGTATTATATTAATGACATAGGTAAAATTATCTGAATTTTATCTAACATTCTGACAGAAAAAGTATTGTAATATGCTTGTAAAGTCAACCCTTGGGGAACAAAGAACAGTCTTACACAACGTTAGCTGGGAAACCTTTGAAGCCTTGCTGAGAGATACAGGTGAGCATAGAGGTTCTCGGTTTGCTTACGACTGCGGTATTTTAGAAATTATGACCCCACTTTTTGAACACGAAAATCCTAAAATTCAGTTTGACCGATTTATATTCGCTTTAGCTGAAGAACTGGGAGTAGAAATTAAAAGTGCTGGTTCTACAACACTGAAGCGACGATTAGCACTTCGAGGTATAGAACCAGATAACTGCTATTATATACAAAATGAATTGAAAGTCAGAGGTAGGGCAACGCTAAATTTAGAAACAGAACCGCCGCCTGACTTAGCAATTGAGATTGATATGACTAGCAGTTCAGTTAACAAATTGGGGATTTATTCAGCGTTGGGTGTAACTGAACTTTGGAGATATGATGGGCAAAATTTAAAGTTTTATCAGTTGATAAAAGGGCAATATGTCGAGTGTAAGTTTAGTATTGCTTTTTCTATAGTTTCAGTGAGTGAGATAAGCAGATTTATTGAGCAGAGTAAAAGTATCGGTGAAATTGCTTTGCTCAAATCATTTCGTACTTATGTCAGGGAAAAGTTAAAATAGTTGGGTAGTTATTTGTATTAATTTTTACTATATAAAAATTAATATTAATCTTTTAAATATTTAAGTTTTTTATTGTTAAATTTATATAATTTTTTGATAGTTTGTAGCAAGCTCCATAATATATATACGCCATTCAGAATAATCTTTTGTAATTGCCTCAATGTTATTTGGTATCCAAACAGATTTTCCTTTTATACTATTACAGGACTGGCAAGCTATTACAAGGTTATAAGGCTTTGCTACTCCACCTCTTGAGGCAGGTATAATATGTTCGACCACATATTCTTTATGTAAGGATTTACTTCCACAATATTTCCTGGTTGCAATAGATATTCACCATTTACAAAGCGATACAGTAGTTTGCAGCTAAATGAGGTACAGAACTAAGGATTCACAAATCAAATTATTCTTCTCCCTCCTGCCTCCTGCCTTCTCCCAAGGGGAGACGCTAAAAGCGATCTGCCTCCTGCCTCAAAACCAGTGACTTTGTACCTCATACAAAAGAAAACTGCTGTAACCTTCTAAAGGTGTTTTTCTCCGGCGTTGGGGATTGTAAACAACATAATACAAAACCCCTATATCCTCTTAGTCTCTCGATTTTGACAACTCATTTAGGATTGCTATAGTTAGAAAAAACTTTAGTTTAACAGAGTAAAAGATAAGATTGGTAAGAATTTGAATTGCTGTGTTGGGATGTGCAATAAGACACCAGGGGTCTTTCTTGAAAATTGCTGTAACTGTGGCTATGGCATTTACGGCATCCATACCATAACTCATAAATAAATCTACCGTACCCCCNATCACCAANNNACTACCACTGAGCGCNNNAAGACCACTCATTTTGATAGTTACATCTAAACTGTAGTCTTTGACCAGTAACATAGGCGCAGCCCTAGTAGACATCGTNNNGTAAAATCCACCATATTTTGCTTGTGCTATNNNGTTTGTACTAAAGTTAACTTTATTCAACCGAAAATTGTTATTTGACGGTTGATTGCTGTTAGTACAAGCAGCAATGACGCTGCTATTAATNNNGATAGAAGTGTATTGAATAAAATGATGGCGACTAAGGCGATGAATTGTTGTTGATGAGGATGATAACGGATTCATAAAACAGTATGATGCCCTCTCCTATCTGCCGTTGTAGCTGAACCTAAATGTACATTCTAGAATCAACTTTTGATTCACTAGAGAATAGGGTTGAATTTCTAAAGCACGTTGAAAAGCCCGGATAGCTTGACTATACTCTCCTAGTGCTGCATAACATAAGCCCATACCATGAAGCGCCCCAAAATGTATTGGATTTATCTGTATAACCATCTGACAATCTGCCAGAGATTTTTGATAATCGCCAATACTGTAATAGAGGAAAGCTCGACGATTCCAAGCTTCGGCAAAATCTGGCTGGTCTTTAATTAATGCGGTCAGCGATGTTTCAGCTTCAGCAATTTCACCTGCATCCAGTAACTTTTGACTGCGGTCAATTATTTCCAGCCCATAGATTCCCTTTTGCTGAAACCAGATCCGCCAGATTTTTCTGGTTGCCTTGTCGCGCACTGTGGCATCCGGGTTTTTCAACTCTTCAAGTAAGGAATTGATAAATAAAGAATCCATGAATTTGAGATCAGTGAATATACCTTTGTATTAACTTTCTCACAAAATTTCTCGATTAAATCATTTTTAAAGTCATCTTTAAATTAGGCGTGATTAATCGCTAATTATGAAATTTCTGTGTGACTTATTGTGTTCAACAATACGACTAATACCACACTAGATATTATGTTATATTGGTTTTTCACAAATTATCTCAGTGGCTAACACACTCTTTATTAGAACCTAAGTTTATCCGCTTATTCGCTGTACTGGCAGGTATAGAGAGTTTTGTAATGTACATTACATTATGATGTAACGCTGTAAGCTAAAACACATCTAATTTGCAGATGAAAATTTTCTCAATATCTTGTGGGGTGGGCATCTTGCCATTGGTGTCAAGTTAAGCTCAAACTTCCTATGTCAATAAGTATTTAGGCTTAAAAATTCGGTTTTCAAGGGACAAAAAACGAACTTTTTCAGGGACTATTAATGCTTTGTTTATTAGCATCACTCCCAGCTTGTGTATAGAAGTCAGAAAAAGTTCACCTTTATACTTCGTTTCTAACAAAACCTATCGTTGACAAATGGATTTTAACCTTAAGTTGACACTAATGGCATCTTGCCCGCCCTGATTATGCAACTTGAATGCTGATTAGCTTATCCATCTGCCATTGATGACCATTTGAATGAACATGGCTATATTATTCCTGGGTTGGGAGATTTAGACACGGCGGGCTACGCGGGAGCTTATTTGGCACAAAATAAGCTAATTACCTATAAGCAAATGACGATCAAATCCAGTTATTAGCCGAACACTTCATAAATCGTTAGTTAACAAATTTTACTTCGTCAAAATTGGAAATATTATTAAATCAATGCATACTAGATACATCACATTGGTACACTAACTTCATATAAAATAGTGATTTATTTTATCAGAATCCATAATCATCTACTATAATGTTGGATACTTCAATTTTTCGCTTATAGCAATAAATATTACATAGTAGGTACTAATGGTACAACCGACTATTGGACAATTAGAAACAGAAATATCACAGCGGATTATAAGTTTATATAATGATAGACTAGGTAAGTCTCCTAGCCAAATCATTTGTCATTTTTTTGATGCTGAAATCGTAATTTCTCTAGAAAACTCTGTTACCCAAGCTGAACAAACTTTACTCAAAGGTGGTTATGATACTTTAGCTGAACAAGTACGATTATATTTAGAAAAAATAATTAAACCAGATTTAAAAAAATTGATTGAGGAAATTATTGGTCAACCTGTCCTCTACCTGATGACAAACACCAATTTAGCAACAGGTCGTACTGGGATTGTTGTAATTCTCAAGGAATTACCCGAACTTCGTAATCCCGAATCGATTCCTAAGATAAATGTTAGAAATTTAGCTGAATGATGTGACGACTGATTACCACTTCTAATTGATTAAAATCATAGGGTTTAGTAATGCAATCATCAAATGCTGTGAGCATCGTGGAGCGATCGTCTTGTACCGTTCTTAGAGGTGTGACTGCAATAATTGGAATGGTAGCAGTTTTTGAGTCATGCTTGAGATCGTCAATGACTTGGTTTGCACTCAAGTTAGATAGCTTCATATCTAGCAGGATTAAATCTGGTTGATGAGTTTGTGCCAACACTACAGCCCTCACTCCTTGTTTGGTACAAATACATGAAAAATTTAATATTCCTAGATGAGAATTAAGTAGCTCTAAATCATGTAAACTCTGTTCAACAACCAAAATTAAAGGCTGTGCATTCATAAGCAGTTAGTCCTGTCCAAGAAAACCTATTCATAAAAACTCCACACATCAGAAAAACCTGAAAGTCTTTGTTTCTAATAAGTGTTTAATTTAATGTATGAGAGTATCTTCAGGCAACCAACTAAAGCATAAAAATGAATAGGTTAGTGTACAATTCATTCGGTTGTCCATCGGCGCTAAATTTTAGGAAATAACATAGCAAAGCAGTTCTAATGTCAAGCAAATAGTAGCATGATTGATGTATGTTATTGCAAGGATTGACTATAAAGATCGGTATTTTATGGTAAGTAAGGGATGTTTAAGGTACTTGAAGTTGCAGATTTATTAGCCTTAGCCAGGAGTGCCAAAATTGCGTAGGCATCGCCTTTGGTACATTACCATAAATTAATTAAGTATATTTAACCAATCAAGTAACTGACGTGCATAAGCGATCGCCTCTGGTGGTGTTGAAAGTTTACCCTCAGCTTGTGCTACCCCAATTTCAGTCAGCAGTTGACCGATAATTGGCGAAGCTGGAATATCTAATGCTACGATCAACTCCTTCCCGCTTACTAATGGAGTAGGATGAGCAATCGCATCATCAGGGTTGAGGTAGCGGTCGATCAAAGGTGCTAAAACTTGGTAGCTCAAAGATTTAGTTTCCACTGCTGTGTGTAGTGGCTTGTCACCAGATATTGCCTCTACCAAATTATTAATTGCTACAGCTAGCACTGCCGTAGCGGGGAACACAATATCTGCGTTATGAAACAAAAAGTATTGTTCTCGCAATGACATATCAACTACTTGAAATTGCGGTAACAGTTTCAGAGCAGTAGTTACACCTCGGATTTCAGCACGACTATAAGTTAGTTCCTGTAGCTCTATTTCTGCTAATACTGGATCTGGGTTGACAAGACAAGCAAGTTTGGCAATAGCTAGCCAAGTAGTTTTAATACTATCGCGGACATATTCTTGCAGTTGTACGCCTAGTTGTTGCCACTTTTCTGTGAGTAAGGCGGCAGCTGTGTCAACTGCTGCTAGTTTGAGCAAGCTTTCACGGGTAGCATTCTTGAACAAAGGGGCAAGTAAACCATCTTCCCAAGCACTTGCAATCCAAGGAGTACCCTGAGAATTTGCCAGTAGATAGCCAACTTCTACCCTAACTCTTTCGGCTGCAACTTTGCTGATATGCGATGCCAAAGAACGAATTGCGGCTTGGGTAGCTGGCTCAATAGTAAAACCTAGTTGAGCGGCTTGGCGATAACCTCGCATTAACCGCAAAGGATCATCTTCAAAGTTCGCGGGTGATACCATTCGCAAAATGCCCTGTTGTAAGTCTACATAACCTTGCAGAGGATCGATAATTTCTTGCGTATGGGGATTATAAGCGATCGCATTTACTGTAAAGTCTCGTCTGTGCAAATCAACTTCTAAACTATCTCCTTCCTGTTGGGCAAAATCAGCCGTGGCGTGGGGAAAAACCACACGCGCAATTTGGCGTTTTGCATCGAGTAACACAAAACCAGCTTTGTAATGATGAGCGATCGCTCTCGCTACCTTTACCGCCTTCGATGGTATAACAAAATCTAGATCCAGATATTCGCGAGTTCTGCCCAGAATCGCATCTCGGACAGCGCCACCTACCATGTAAGCGGGTTGTGGCAAGAATTCCAAACTAAAAGGCCAATTTTCGGGAGCGAGGGTAGGAGGAATTGATTCAAGCATTGTAATAAAAATCAACCCAGCAACTCATGAATAACAGTTGGGCTTACGTTAGATTAACAATAAAGGCCCCTGGAGTTGGTTCTATTATGTGTATTTGCGTGAATTGCCACTATGTAGACAGCTGTGTTACCTATCATGCCGTAGAAGGGCAGCACCAACAGCCTCACTTGACTGAAACACCAGATTTTGATCCCAATGAACCTTCTATCAATGTCAACATTCGGACTAAAGATGATGTAATTGAAATGGAATGGGATGTTGTTGGTTGTCTGAGCTTTAAGCGGGAAACAGGTAAGTGGTCGAAATTGCGTCCTGGTGAATTAGTGCCGACTTGATAGAAAATGATTGGTGTATGTTACAGCTTTTTCAGGTAAATAGACCACGCGGTAGGGGCGCAAGTCTTTGCGCCCCTACAACCGATATGGTCAAAATACATGATTTCTGCTGTAATGAGATTTTGTCCATCAGCGATCGCAGAAGATAAAGAAGCCAGCCAAGCAAAAACAGCATGACCAACGCACAGCGATTAGACCATGTTGAAGATGAACTCGAAACTGTTAAGCGATTGCTAGTTTCTACTGCTAGCTACGCAGAATCAGCGAACAGACGGCTTGATGAGTTGACTATAAAACAAGACCGCACCCAATCTCACCTTGATGAGTTGACTATAAAACAAGACCGTACTCAATCTCACCTCGATCAATTAGGGGCACGTGTTGACCAGATAGGGGAAAAGGTTGACCAAGTTTCTGATCAGGTTGATAGTTTTATCACTCACACGCAACGCCTATTTACAAAGGCAGGCAGTGAAATAGAGGAAACAAAGGCACGAACTGAGCGATTAGAAGCACTCATGCTAAAGCTTGACCGCAATTTTGAGGAACAAAAATCTCAGTTTCAGGAGTTTCAACTGACTACAGGTGCTGCCTTAGAGCGAATTGACCGAGTTTTGGACTATCTATTGAGACAGCAAGGCGCTAATCCAAATCCCCCATCCTAGCCGCGATCACTATTAGCAAGTCAAAGCATTGGCTCTCACAAACCTTGTAACAAGACTGTTTGACTGATTATTATTCAGTAGCTTTTCAATTAAGAACCGCTATGTTATATGCTTAAATAAATCGCGTTAACTCTATAAAAATAGATATTTTAAATAATTTTGACAACGGAACTAAAAGACATTGCAATAAATAAATACGCTTTGGCACTACATACTACCACACCAGAATTAGGTTTGGTAATTAGTAATTTTGATGGTGAAACTCGCTCTCAAACTTGGAATTTGGGGCGTGATTTATCTAGCTTAGTGCATCAATATTTAATTGAATTTATCAAACCACAAACTTGGGCAGATTTGTCCTTTATCGCAGTTGCAAAAGGCCCCGGCGGCTTTACCGGAACTCGAATTGGTGTTGTTACTGCTCGGACTTTAGGGCAACAGTTAAATATTCCTGTATTTGCAATCTCAACTTTGGCTGCGGTAGCTTGGTCAGAAGTAGGCAAAAGTCAAAATTTAACGGCTTTTGCTGTGGAAATGCCAGCACAACGAGGTCAAATTTTTGCTGCTATTTATCAGTTTGAGCCAGATATATCTAAACTAAAAGTGTGTTTACCAGATAGAGTATTCACACCAGAAGCATGGCAGAAAACTTTAGCGAATTGGAATACTAGTTATCAGTTGGTTCAAGCCCAATCTGGGTTAGCAGCGACGGTGACAAGTATTTTAGAACTAGCTAATCTCGATTGGCAAGAGGGCAAATTTCCTAATTGGTCAGAGGCTTTGCCATATTATGGGCAACATCCTGTAGAACTTTAACTGATATGCGTCAATTCCTTCGCCACGTTCTAATAATGCTAAGAAATCGCGCAGAAATAACTTACCTATAGAGCAATACGCTTAAGTTAAGGCTAAAACTATTTGTCAAAGTCAATTTTTTTACATAGACGCTGCGTGAACGCGTCTATCTGCGACACGCTACGCGAACGTAGAGAAGCGGCTTCCCGCAGAACGAGACTTTAAGGAAATTTCTACAAGCATAGCAAGTAGCACTTTTTCTACTTGTGATGTTAAAACCATAAAAGTTCAGAGTGGCAGCTATTCTGGGGTTATACAAAATCCCTAGCTGATATTGATACATAAAGTTTGTTGTTCCAATAGAGATTAAATGTATGGATTTGACAGAATTATTATCATGTCCATCTTGAGGGAGGTAAAGTGATGAAGTTGGAAACCCTACCTACATTCAACGAACATTGGGGTAGCCGAGGTGGATTAATAGGATTTAAAAATCATGTTCTAAAAGTGCTTAAATTAGAACGATAAGATGCGTTTTTCTTGGAGTTTCAAGCGATCGCAGGTGCAATCCAAATTTGCCCTGATAAACTAGATTGACGCAAAAACGATACTATGCTTATGGGTACTCCCACTCAAAAAAGAAACAGTCCCAAACGTGTAGGAACTGTCACAGGTAGTTTGCGTCCCAGAATAAAACTTACCAGGACTAATCCTCCCAGCTTGACGTATAGTTCTAAAAGGTTTGTCAAGATTGCGCCCAAGAACCACAGATGTAAAATGCTACCTGTTACGTTTACTTTTGTCCAGTGCAAAATCTGTTATGGCTATTCCACAAAAACAGGAGTTTACCTTTGAATAAGGCAGGGTTTTCTGGAAAACCGCAAAACTCATCGAATGACCTTGGTGATGATATTCCAGTGGCTGTACGCGATACCCCTGTTGCAGCACCTAAAATTTGGTTGCAACCCCGAATTATGCTGATTGGGGGATTTGCGGGATTTGTCTTGCTCGCTTTAATAAGCGGTTTTTTGTTTTTCCTCACTGCACCTAAAAAAACCGCAGATTCTCAACCTTTACCAGCTACTTCTGCTACTACAACTCCAACTCCGCCAGCATCTAATAATTCCAGCGATACTGTATTAGGGCATTTTCCATACCCAGAAGCCCCTGAATCAGAACTAGTAACCATCTCCGCAAATAGGGGCATTAGAATGCGAAAACCTGCTGCCCAAAAGTTTGAGGAGATGGTAGCAGCAGCCCGGAGTTCAGGTGTAATTTTACTACCAATTTCTGCCTTTCGCTCAGTCAAAGACCAGGAGCAGTTGTTTTTTGCTGTCGGTGCCCAGCGAAATCAAACGCCAGCACAACGAGCTGCCCTCAGCGCTCCTCCTGGTCATAGCGAACATCACACAGGTTATGCAGTGGATGTTGGAGACGGAGCAGTACCAGCAACTAATCTCCAAACAAACTTTGAAAATACCAAAGCTTATCGGTGGCTACAAACAAATGCAGCACGTTTTGGCTTTGAAATGTCATTTCCCAAAGATAATGCTCAAGGTGTGAGTTATGAGCCGTGGCACTGGCGTTTTGTAGGCGATCGCAATAGTTTAGAAATGTTCTACAAAGCCAGAAACTTAAAACCCGCTCAGATATCGCCATAAAAGACAGGAGTCAAAATAATTCGTAATTCGTAATTATTATCCCATGCACGCCACTTGCTCTACTTGGGGAAACTCCAAGACCGCAGTGGCTTATAAATACACTAGGTCTGAATAAAAAATCAAATTTATTTTTTTATCAATAAATTGATTAGGTTTGTACCCTGAATGAATTATTAATTACGAATTACGAATTATGCTTCCCCTAATGGAGGCTGAAGCACCACTTCCTTAAGGGCTGGACAATACCCGCGATGTCTTTAGCGATCGCATCATCGCTATCACAAAACGTAATTGCGAATTGTTTAAGGACTCTTAGGCGCTGGTTTCTGATACTTACCTGGATACTTGCGCTGAAAATATTCCTCCATAATTTCTAAGATCATCGGCGCAGCAATGCTACCACCACCGCCACCGGAATGTTCAGCAAATGCCACAATCAGAACTTCTGGTTGTTCAGCTAGGTGCATAGGCTCCAAACCAAGCGTGATTTTGCTTAACACGCCCCTTCCACGCTTCAGCAGTGCCACTCTTGCCAGCCACAGGGGGAACTGTTGGCTGCTTTAAAGCTTTACCCGTACCTTCTGCTACTACTTTCCGTAGTCCCTGACGGAGAACACTTATGGTTGTCGGCTTCATATTTAAAGATTCTCGCCAGCTTTTTGCTTCTTCATTGTCTTTAAGCAAATGCGGCTGGACTCGATAGCCACCATTAGCGGGCACAGCAAACATGATGGCGACTTGTAAAGGTGTCGTTTGTAAAGCACCTTGACCAATTGACATATTAATGCTGTCGCCTACAGTCCAAGGTATCTTCCAAGTTTTCTGCTTCCATGTCTCATCTGGCACTAAACCTTTTGCCTCTTCGTTGCCAAACTCAAAGCCAGTTCTTTTACCAAATCCATACTTACGAGTCCATTCAATTAAAGTTGGGCCGCCGACTCCGCGACCAATTTGATAGAAGAAAGTATCACTACTCCACTGCAATGCTCCGACAAAACCCAATGGCCCGAACCCGGCGTGATTCCATTCACCAAATCGGGTGCCACCAAAACTCAAAGAACCGTAGGTTTGCAGGACTGTGCTAGGAGAAAATTTACCTGATTCTAGACCTAGCTGTGGTGGTAACAATTTTGAAGGTACTAGCGGGTGGAAAGGCGCTGAGGGCGCGATTTACCAAGGGATGATCGGCACCTTGGACAAATTCCCAATCTTTTTGGGTGAGCTTCTGTTTTGAGAAAATATTTGGGTCAAAGGTGGGATGAGATACCATTGCTAAAACCGCACCGTTCTTTGGATCAAGAGCCACGATCGCACCGTCGCGATCGCCTAAAGCTTTTTCTGCGGTCTTTTGCATATCTAAATCTATGGTCAAGTGCAAATCGTTACCAGCTTTCGCCTGTTTCTCACCCAAAACCCGGAGCGGGCGACCTGCACCATCAACTTCTACTTGCTGACCACCCCATTCACCCCGGAGACTTTTCTCATAAGCTTTTTCCGCTCCCATTTGACCAATCACATCACCCAATCTGTAACCTTCCTGCTTCTTTTCTTTTAACTGCTCGGCGGTCAGTTCTCGCGTATAACCTAATACATGAGCTAATTCCTTGCCGTGGGGATAATATCGAACGGCCTCTGTAGAGATTTCCACGTCTTGAAGTTCGGCTTGATACTCCTTCAATGCTGTGATTTGCGCCTCGTTCAAGTCACGAGCGACCCGAATCAGTGAAGAAGAGTTAGCACCTGCCTCTTCTAATTTCTTTTCCATCTCTTCTTGGGTAACTTCGAGAATTTGAGATAGACGTGCCCCTACAACTGACCATGCTGGCTTGGTATGTGCCATCGGCCACAAATATACAGAGCGAGGATAGCGAGTACTGGCTAAAAGTTTGCCATTGCGATCAAAGATATTGCCCCGTTCTGGTTGTTTGGGGATCATCCGAATTCGATTTGACTCGGCTCGTTTTCGGTGGCTTGCTCCTTCAGTAATTTGCAAATATGCCAAACGAACACTGATACCAGTGATCATCAGTAGAGTAAATATAATTAAAAATATCGGCTGGAAACTCTTTCCAACTGTACGTGTATTTTTTTGTCCGCCAAGTGGAGATGGATTCAATAAACTCATAAGCCAAAGAGGATTTCAAGATTAATCAAAATTCAAAATGAATAAACGCAATTCCGGCCAGCCTTTTAGCAATTGCTAATATGCAATTTTAAGGTATGTTAACTTCATTACAGAATATTTATCAGCAAAATAGTATATAAAACTACCATAATCTTATTATCCTTACTGAGTATAAAAGAATCGGGCGAGTATATTCTTGAACAATTGTTTTTGGCGGATACAATAAACCAAAGTGTCAAATATAGTCTGCCCAAAAGACTAGAGCAATTGACAAAATAACGTAATATCACGGCATTCTACTGAGGATTATGGCTCAAATTGTCATGCAAAATCAGAGGGGGATAACAAGTTTTCAGCCACTTGATGTTGAACTGCGTAACGTCTTCAAGTTTTTTAACCAAGAAGCAGCAGTAAATGGAATTGATTTGGATGTCAGACAAGGAGAATTTTTTAGTATTTTAGGCCCCTCCGGTTGTGGTAAAACAACAACACTGCGCTTAATTGCTGGGTTTGAAATTGCTGACGCTGGTAAGGTGTTTATTCAGGGTCAGTCCATGACTAATGTGCCCCCTTACCGCCGACCCGTCAATACTGTATTTCAAAGTTACGCTCTATTTAACCACCTGAATGTCTGGAATAACATCGCTTTTGGACTGCGGTTAAAAAAAATACCCAAATCGAAAATTGAAGCTAGAGTCCAAGAAGTTTTAAAACTGGTGAAAATGGAAAGTTTGCGATCGCGCTTTCCCAATCAACTTTCTGGTGGTCAACAGCAGCGAGTAGCTTTAGCAAGGGCTTTAGTCAACCGTCCCACCGTGGTACTACTGGATGAACCTTTAGGGGCGTTAGATTTAAAACTACGTAAAGAAATGCAGGTTGAGTTATCAAATTTACACAAAGACTTGGGGTTAACCTTTGTGATGGTGACACACGACCAAGAAGAAGCATTGTCTTTGAGCGATCGCATTGCCGTAATGAATCAAGGCAAAATTGAACAAGTTGGCACTCCCAGCCAAATTTACGAACGTCCCTGTACATCTTTTGTTGCTGATTTTATTGGTGATACTAATTTATTCAGTGGTGAAATCGTCGCGGTAGACTCCTCTAATATTAAAATTTCCACAAAAATGGGACTATCAATTGTTATTAACCGCGCTGAAGATACACCAACTGAATTATCACAAGCTGTAGTAGTGAGTGTGCGTCCAGAAAAAATACAGCTTTCGCTGTATCCACCTAATTTGCCAGTTAACTGTTTTGAAGGACGGCTTGTCAACGTTATGTATTTGGGCACACACGTTAATTATGTTATGCAATTAACAAATGGCATTAGCATTAATGTGTTGCAACCTAATACTTTTGGCACTTTACCAGACCGCGACACACCTATTTACGCTTGGTGGTCAGAAACTGATTGTTTAGCTATTAGTCAATAGTCACAATAATTCGTAAAGGGGCTTGAAAGCCGAATGAATTAATTATTAATTTTGTCCGTAATTACGAATTACGTTAGCGTAGCGTTAGCGACGCAGGAGCGTCATTACGAACTACGAATTATTTGGTCAATGCTGAATTGGAATTGTAATTACAAACTCTGTTCCTGCTGCTGGTGTTGAATGACATTCCAGTTTGCCACCATGTGTTTCTGTAATAATTTGATAACTGATAAACATTCCCATACCTGTCCCCTTCCCTACAGGCTTGTTAGTGAAAAACGGATTGAAAACTTGTTGTTGAATCTGTTCTGACATACCTATTCCATTATCAGCGATCGCAATTTTTACCCAACCTGAATCTATGACTGATGTCCGAATGGCGATCGTGGGAGTTAACAACCCAGATGTTAAATTGTCTATTCTTAATTGTGCATTCTCAATTGTCCATTCTTCTAAAGCATCAATGGCATTCGCCAATATATTCATAAACACCTGATTGAGTTCTCCACCATAGCATTCCACTAAAGGTAATGTGCCGTAGTCTTTGATGACTTGAATGGCTGGAAGCTTTGTTGTTTCTTGCAAGCGATGTTGTAATACCATTAAAGTACTGTCGATACTTTCGTGAATATCTACTGCTTTAAACTCGGCTTCATCTATGCGTGAGAAAGTTCTTAACGACAGCACAATCTGACGGATGCGCTGAGTACCAACTTTCATCGAACTCAATATTCTTGGTACATCTTTTTGGATGTACTCTAGGTCAATTTCCTCACACAAAGCCTGAAATTCCGACTTATTACCAGATTGCTGCTGATGGTGAATTATTCGCAACAGGTCTTGAGTATATTCCTCTATATAGGTGAGATTACCGTGAATAAAATTAACGGGGTTGTTGATTTCGTGAGCAACTCCAGCCACAAGTTGACCCAGACTAGACATTTTTTCTGCTTGAATCATTTGTGCTTGAGTTTGTCTGAGTTCTTGAAGAGTTTGTGCTAAATTTTCTGTTTGTTGTCGCAATTGGTCTTCCATCTGTTTGCGTTCACTGATATCCCTAGCGACACAAACAACCGTGTTTTCGCTCATGCTGGCAATATTCGCCTCAAACCAAACCTCTTGCCCACCTATAGGCAAGCTATATTCTACCTTCACAGTTTTTTTAGTTAAGAGTGCTTGTTGAATAGAGTTGAGAAAATAGTCGGCACAAGCAGAGGGTAAAACCTCATATATTTTTCTGCCCAGCAGTTCCGCAGGAGGTTGGTAGAGTAAGGGCGCACCACTAGGAGCGATTTTTAAGTATCTTCCTTCGGCATCCAAGACAAGAATCACATCCTGCATAGCGTTGAACAAAGCGAGTAATTCGGCTTGCGAGGCTTTGATTAATTCTTCAGCTTGTTTGCGACTGCTGATATCGCTAATAGCGCCATGAAGACCAATAATTTCACCATCTGAATCGAAAATTGGCGAAGCCACTGACCTCATCCAGCACCAATTTCCATCCTTTTTTTGGTGGCGAAATTCTATTGCGATTCGCTGTCCTTTGGTTTCCACCATTTCTTGAATTTTTCTCTGAGCTAGAGGGAAATCATCAGGATGAAGCAGGGGGGCAAAGGGTTGACCAAGTAGGTCTGAAGGTTCCCATCCTAAAACATTTTTATACTGTGGTGAGACATAAGTAAAAAGACCTTCCACTGACATAGAGAAAATCAGGTCGCTGATATTTTCCACGAGTTGGCGATACTTAGCTTCACTCTCAGCCAAAGCACTTGCCGCCGCTTGATGATGCCGTCCGCGAATTTTATTTGTTGATTCCACCAAGGCAGAATTATCTACCAATTTCGACTGTAATTCTATCAGTTGTAAATCCTGTGGGACTTCATCAGTAACTAATTCCCAAATTTGATGTTGTTCGGCTAACAGCATAGTTGAATATAGGTTTTGCAATGCTTCTAGCTGTTGTAGCAATTGGGTATTTTGCTGACGTAAAAGCAATATCTCTTCATTGATTTTTTCAGTACACATGTTCAACTCCGATTTAGTTTATTTAGAGCCAGTCCTGAGTTAGGCAGGACTTACGCAAAAATTGCTAAAAGCTTAATTTAATTTATCCAATTGCCTTCTCTTCCAGAGGCTTCCGCTAAGGTAAAGCGTCTCAGAAGATGCCTTTTCTGCATGAACGCTACGCGATCGCGTGCAAGTGGGGTGACAGAATAGACCTCTTGCAAAAGTGACTTTTGCTTTCCGCTTGAGGAAAGGGTAAGAAGAAATTCCATCCCTTTCCCCTTTACCCCTTACCCTTTCCCCTACAAATGCCAAGAAGTCTAATCTTCTTAGCTAAAGCTGGTCTACTCAGTACTGTTTATTGCCGCACTGGAATTGCAATTACAAACTCTGTACCTTTTCCTGGAGAGGAGTTGCAGTCTATTGAACCCCCGTGTTTTTCCACAACAATTTGACGGGCGATCGCCAACCCTAATCCTGTACCTTTACCCACAGATTTCGTAGTAAATAAATGGTCAAATATCTTTGATTTGACTGCTTCACTCATTCCTTTGCCATTATCTGCAATGGCAATTTTTACGAGATTATCTGTTATGGAAGTGGTAATATGAATGCGGTTAGGATTGGCTTGAATATCTTCAAAACTTCGTCCGAAATTCGATTCATCTAAGGCGTCAATGGCATTTGCCAAAATATTCATAAACACTTGATTTAGTTGCCCAGGAAAACATTCAATCAAAGATAAATTTCCGTAGTTAGTGACAACTTCAATCGCGGGACGTTGTTCGTTAGCTTTCAGACGATGTTTGAGAATTAAAATCGTACTATCGATACCTTCGTGAATTTTGAATTGCACTTTATCATCTTTATCGGCACGAGAGAAAGTGCGAAGACTAGTGCTAATATTTTTGAGTCTGTCGCACGCCATTGTCATCGAATCAAGCATTTTGGGCAAGTCTGATAAGCTATATTCCAAGTCAATTTCTTCGGCATGGTCGAGGATTTGTTCGCTCTTATCGGGTAAAGTTTCTTGATAGAGTTTTAAGTGGTCAACAAGATCAGTAAACGTTGGTTTAGCTTGTTCGAGACTGGCAGCAATAAAACCTAAAGGATTATTCATTTCATGGGCGACACCAGCAACTAAGTTACCCAAAGCAGACATTTTCTCACTTTGAACAATTTGTAATTGCGCTTGTTGCAATGCCAGTTCTGCTTGCTTGCGATCGCTAATATCCAAAAACAACCCATCCCAAACCAATGAGCCATCCGCGCGCCGTTCAATTCTAGATTCGCCGTGAACCGACTTAACGATTCCTGAAGGGGTAATGATTCGACCCTCCCAGCACCAAGGAGATTGAGTTTGAACTGTGTCAGTCCTTGATTGCTGGTAAGAAGCCACATCATCTGGATGTACCATTTTCTCGAAAAACTTTGGTTCGGCAGCAGCTTGCTCTGGCGTAATTTCGTACAAATTGTAACAGTCACCACTGATGTAGTTTAGCGAGAGGATGCCATCAGCACTCATCTGGTATTGAAAAACCACCCCAGGCACGTTGTCTACAAGTTTTTCAAAACGAGAGTTACTCGCACTCAATTGGGCAAACGACTGTTCTAATTGTTGGGCATATTCTAAGGAACGTTCATACAGTCGGGCATTTTCCAAAGAAATTGCAGCTTGAGCGCAGAGTAGATTGAGAAGTTCGATGCGATCGCTTGTAAATGCTCCCGTTGCTAAATTATTTTCGAGATATAAAATGCCCATCAACTTCCCTTGATGCAAAATCGGGCTGCACAAGATACTTTTCGGCTGCTGACGCATGATATATGGATCGTTGGCTAAAGCCGGATTGGCACTTGCATTCACCAGCACAGCAGTTTGCCTATCATGCAAGACTTTGTAAATCAGTCTGTGGGGAATGTCCTGGCTATCTTCAATCGGAAGACGCTGCAAGACAACTGGCTTTGAACCTATGGTAATCGACCCTTTGATTAACAGGCGATCGTCTCGCAACAGCATAAACACGCATTTATCAGCCCCAGCATTTTCAATGACGATCTCAAGCAATGATGAAAGCAGTTTTTCAAATTCGATTTCACCTGAGATAGTATGAGAAGCTTTGAGAATGGCAGCTAAATCTAAAGCAACAGATGCATTACTACTGTCGGAAATGCTGGAACTGATGGATGTAACATTTGCCAATGAGAACATTGTGTCTCTAGTGGAGAAGGGAGTATGGATTTGCTGGAGGATAGGGGCTAGCAGTTGCAGATAGTGTCTTTCCAGATCGGCAATTTTGGCTTTTGCACCCCATTTTGCGTAACAATAGTAAGCTTCTTGTATATAGCCTGCGGCAAATTTTTCTTTGCCCCATTCGAGGCAGAATTTGGCTGCAAGTTCGTTTGCTAAGGCTTTTTCTTGGAGGTAGCCATTGACTTCAGCTCCAGAAATAGCGCGATCGAACAGTTCAATTGCTTCTGTTTTTTGTCCTGATAAAACGCTTAAAACTGCATTCACGAGATCGTATTTATGAGCAAAGTTTTCAGGACAACTAGCTGCCCATAGACTCAGTTGCGCTTGGTTTGATTTAACTTTTTGGATGTAACTATTGTCTAAACCTAGAGAATGAGTCCGGCAGTATTCAGCGATCGCAATAGATTGATAAAAATTGAGCGCTGCAACCTGATATTTTCCAGTAATTGTACCAACGAGGTCTTCAGCCCCCTGAGCCGATTCCAATGCCTCCTCATAGCGCCCGTAAAAACAGAGAATTTTAGTTTTTAGGAGCAAATAGTGACAAATTGCATAATCACTGTTGTTTATCCTACATGTTTCAAGATGCTGCTGTTCAGTCGGGATATCAAGAGCATGACTGGCTGTAAGTTCAGCAAGCGCAATGTTTAATCCAGAGAGTACATCCACAGTCAGCTGATAGTTAAGTTTCTTGGCACAAAATTCTAAATATTCAGGAAGATTTTGCTGAATTTCTAATAAACTTTCTCCTGCATAAAATGGATTGAGCAGCTTGTACATCAAAAGATTACCTGAGAAAACCATCTCCCCAGACTGTAGCCCAGCCACTAATCCGCGATCGAAAATCGGCCCAGAGCAACGCAAGGGGCGCACCCAGGAAAGCAAATTATTCCCCAGCATATAGCAAGCTTTACATAGATTTTCTGCTTGCTTAAATCGTTTGGCTAAACTTTCTGCAAGTACTCCAAATTCATAGCCAGATTGATAGTTGCTCTGATAATATCCGAGATACATTCCATAGGCGGAAAATCCATTTCCTGATTCAGCTATTACGCCAAAATTGAGAGATACTGAAACCATCGATAACGCGACGACAAAGTATAGCTCTCCTTTTTGGAGAACATAAACAGGGACGATTAAATTATTCAAGATTTTGATAATCAGGCGTTTTTCTGGATCGGTGGTCTCTGGTTCATCAACGAGCTGCTCTATTGTGCGATCGCCTAATTTCAATTGAATCTCACGTTGGTAATATTCAAGTTTTTCTGGTAAGTCTATTTCTGATAAATCAAAATTCAAGCAAGACAATGCCTTTTGTCCATACTGAAGTGCTTGGAGGTACTGACCTTGCAATGTGAACATCAAAATTGCTAGGTTAAAGGCTTCAGCTCTTTCAATTTGTTGTCTTGCAAAGCTAGAAATCGTTTCAACAATGGCTAGAGAAGATTGAAAATCCCCAGACAAATACTTAACTTCTGCGAGATTGAAATAAACATCTAAAGACTTTTCATAACATTGCTGCCAACTATCTGGAGGTAATAAGCTCTCAGCTACCGTAAAGTAGTTAACAGCAACCCCATAGGCAGTAGACTCTTTAGCCTTTCTCCCGGCAATAGAGTTTAGCTGTAAAAGTTCTGAACGTTCTTCCTGGCTTTGATGAAGTACAAAGCCCTCATTTAAGTGATTGACGATCGCAAAAATTTTGCTGCCTTGTTCTTCTGGCGAAACATTAGCAAGCAGAAGTTTGCCAATTTGGAAATGGGTTGCTTGTCTCAAAGTTTCAGGAATGAGAGAGTAAGCGGCTTGCTGCACTCGGTCGTGGAGAAACAAATAACTAACAGTAACGTTATCAACCGCTTCTACATCGTCTTCCTTTCCTTGGAAAAACTTGTAGGTTGAGTTTTCTGGAATCACTAACCCCTCTTGAAGCGATCGCCACAAATCTGCTGCTACACTATCTTGAGTAGCTTCACAAACTACTGCTAATGTTTCTAAATCAAATCGATTACCAATGCACGCCGCTAGCTTTAATACTTGCTGTGTTGCTTCTGGTAGCCTCTGCAATCGTCGGATCGTAAATTCTACAACATCATCCGTCAGAGCTAACTGTGTCACTTGGGTTAAGTTACACTGCCAATAGCCGGAGGAACGATTGAAAAAAATACATTCTTCCTCGTGCAGTCCGTACAAAAACTGAATGGTGAAAAATGGATTTCCCTGAGTTTTTTGGTAGACCAAGTGCGAAAGCGGCGCTGCAATATTATTTGAACACTGCAATGTATCGGCAACCAAACTGGTAATATCTAATTCATTCAAAGCAGCCAACATCAGAGTATTGAGATTGACACCTTGTTTTCTAATCTCATTCAGGGTTAGCATCAGCGGGTGGGCTGAAAAAACTTCATTATCTCGATAAGCTCCGAGTACGAGTAGATAGCCTGCTTCTGACTCGCTCATCAACAATTTCAAAAGGTTCAAAGAAGCAGAATCGGCCCACTGCAAATCATCGAGGAAAATCACTAAGGGATGTTCTTTTTTCGTAAATACCCGAATAAATTTGCCAAAGAGCAGATTAAACCGATTCTGAGATGCACTACCAACCAACTCGATTATCGGGGGTTGGGAACCAATAATGCATTCTAGTTCGGGAATGACTTCAATCAGAACTTGTCCGTTTTCACCAACAGCAGCAAGCATTTGCTCCTTCCAGTGAGCTAATTCTGTATCGGATGCGCTGAGGATTTGTCCCATCAAGCTGCGAAAAGCTTGGACAAAGGCTGAAAACGGAATGTTGCGATTGAACTGGTCGTACTTTCCTTTGATGAAATAGCCGCACTGTTGGGTGATGGGTTTGTGGACTTCATTCACCACCGTAGTTTTGCCAATACCAGAGAAACCAGCCACCAGCATTAGTTCAGAACTGCCGCTAGCAACCCGCTCGAAGGCTTTGAGTAAAGACCGAACTTCTTTTTTCCGTCCGTAGAGTTTATCGGGGATAATGAAGCGATCGCACATATCATGCTGTGCAATTTCAAAACTTTCAATCTTACCCGAAACTTGTAACTGATGCAGACAATTTTCTAAATCAAATTTTAGTCCCAAGGCATTCTGATATCTCTCTTCAGCATTCTTCGCCATCAATTTACTGACAATTTTTGATAGTACAGATGAAATTTCTGAATTAATTTCGTGTACTAATGGTGCGATTTTTGCAATATGAGAATGTACCAACTCCATTGGATTGTTGGACGCAAAAGGTAACTCTCCAGTGAGTAATTCGTAGAAAGTTACACCGAGTGAGTAGAAGTCTGTGCGATAGTCAATTCCCCGATTCATTCTGCCTGTTTGTTCAGGGGAAACATAAGCAAGTGTCCCTTCTAACACATTAGGATTTACGAGGGTTTGGGTTTCTCTTGGTAAAAGTGATGCAATACTAAAGTCAATTAATTTAACTTGTTTTGTTTCGGGATTAATTAATATATTGCTAGGTTTGATATCTTTATGGATAATGCGCTCTTGGTAAAGCAAATCTAAGGTGTCGCACAGAGTGATCGCGATCGCTAAAAATTCTTGTAGAGATTGGAGATTTCCTCTTATTTTCCACTCACTGAGAGAAATTCCGCCAAAATCTTCCATGACCAAAGCATAGCCATTTTGGTAAGGTTCTAGGCTATAAGTTTGGACAATTAGAGGTGAGTTGAGATTTTTCGCAATGACATACTGATTGCGAAACGACAAGAGTTCGCTGAAATTGGGATAAGGATTTTTCAGCAGTTTGATTGCTACTCTTAAGGAGTCAGTTTCTCGAACTGCTAGATAAACCACGGTTCTCGAACCGTTGTAGATTTCTTCGGTAATGTTATATCCGGGAATTCTCACAAAAGTGGCTACCATATTGCTGAAGAAGTGATGATTTACAGATATAGTGTTCCCAGATATATCAAGTGATTTATATAAAAGTAAATATTTACACCTTAATTTCGATGATAAATTCACTACCCTGACCAACAACAGAGTTACAACTCAATTTGCCGCCGTGAGTTGATTCCACAATTTGACGGGCGATCGCTAATCCTAAACCCGTTCCTTTTCCCACAGATTTCGTAGTAAATAAATGGTCGAATATCTTTTGTTTGACTGCTTCACTCATCCCTTTGCCATTATCAGCAATGGCAATTTTTACATAGTTATTTTCAATAGAAGTGGTAACTGTAATTCGGTTGGGATTGGCTTTGATATCCTGAAGATTACGCCCGATATTCGATTCATCTAATGCATCAATAGCATTGGCTAAAATATTCATAAATACCTGATTTAATTGACCGGGAAAACATTCAATTTGAGGGAGATTGCCGTAGTTGGTGACAACTTCGATTGCAGGACGTTGTTCATTTGCCTTGAGACGATGTTTGAGAATGAGAATAGTGCTATCAATACCTTCGTGGATATTAAACGGCACTTTGTAATCGCGATCGGCACGAGAGAAAGTGCGGAGACTGGTGCTAATATTTTTCAGTCTGTCGCACGCCATCGTCATGGAATCAAGCATTTTGGGCAAGTCTTCCAGGCTATATTCCAAGTCAATTTCTGATTCATGGTCTTCGATTTCTTCACTCTTATCGGGTAAAGTTTCTTGATAGAGTTTTAAGTGGTAAACAATATCAGTAAACGTTGGTTTAGCTTGTTTTAGACTGGCAGCAATAAAACCTAAAGGATTATTCATTTCGTGGGCAACACCAGCAACTAAGTTACCCAACGCAGACATTTTCTCACTTTGGATCATTTGTAATTGTGCTTGTTGGAGGTTATGTAAAGCAATTTCTAGCTGTTGGGAATACTCTAGCGATCGCTCATACAGTCGGGCATTTTCCAAAGAAATTGCCGCTTGAGCGCAGAGTAAGTTGAGAAGTTCGATGCGATCGCCACTAAATGCCCCCGTTGCTAAATTATTTTCTAGGTACAAAATACCCAGCAACTTGCCTTGATGCAAAATCGGGCTGCACAAAATACTCTTGGGCTGCTGACGCATGATATACGGGTCGCTGGACAAGGCGGGATCTGCGGTTGCATCCAGCAGCACAACAGTCTGTTTGTTGTGGAAGACTTTGTAAATCAGCTTGTGGGGAATATCCTGACTGTTCTCGACAGGAATTTCCTGCAACAAAACTGGCTTGGAACCTGTGGTCATTAAGCCTTTAATCAGCAGGCGCGAATCTCGCATCAACATGAACACACACTTATCAGCTCCGGCATTTTCAATGACAATCTCAAGCAACGATGCAAGCAGTTTCTCCAGTTCGATTTCGCCGGAAAGAGTCTGGGAAGCTTTGAGAATGGACTTTAAATCCAGGCTGTCTGAGATGCTACTGCTGGAACTCGAAGAACTGGTGGAGGTGACACTCCCCAGGGCGAAGACGGTTTCGTAGGTGGATAAGGGAGAACGGCTTTGCTGTAATATGGGGGCAAGTAATTGCGGATAGCGGTTTTCTAAATCAGCAACTTTGGCTTTTGCACCCCAACGGGCATAGCCATAGTAAGCTTCAGTCAGGTATTCCCTAGCGATGCGTTGTTTGCCCCACTCCAGGTAAAACTTTGCTGCAAGTTCATTTGCTAAGGCTTCTTCTTGAATGAAACCGTTGGCTTTAGCGCCCGCAATGGCCCGCTCATAGCCATCAATTGCCTCCGAGATATTGCCCAAAACTCGACATCTTTCTGCTGCCAAGAGAGGCACCTTGTGCTGGTGATTCATAGGGGCATTCTCTGCCCAGGTCGATAGGTTAGCGTGATGCTGTTCCGCTAAAGCAAGTAATTGTAACTGCTCATCCTCAGACTTACCTGCTACCACCGCTAAATAGGTTAACCCCCCATAGAAATGCAAGGCGGGAATATGCAGCATTCCAGCAATACCACCTAAATATTGGTTAGCTTCATTGAGATATTCAAGGGCGCGGTTATAATCACCATACAAATAAGCCAAGATTAACTTGTAGATGTAAGCAATGCCAAAGCCTGTTAGTTGCTTATTTTGAAGGTACTGTGGGAATATTTTCGTCTCGTCATAAGCATCTCCAATCAAGAGAGTTGGTTGATGGTTTTTTTCAAGCAAGCGCCCAAAGAATGCTTGGTTCATTGTTAAGTAGGCGAGGGCATTATCCTGCTTTAGTGGAGCAATGGCAGAACAAAACTGAGCGACTTCTGATTGAAGGGCAGATAATTCTTTGCTTAAGCATAGAAATAAGCGTAAAAATAGTGGCTTAGACAATAGCCTAAATACAAAAAGTCACCGACTTCTATTCCAGCTAAATACCCCTGCTTGAGCAAAGCAGCCATAGAAATCATAGATTCTTTTTGATGCTGGACACAGGCAGCGAAAAAAAGGATTGTCAGACACTTATACGCTTTTGTATTGAGCCGATCGATTAAAGCTAAAGCCATTTTTCCCAAGCGATAGCCCCGATCGAGTTGACCCAAGCCCGTTGCTAAGAGCAAGCCATAGACAGCATAGCCAACACTCGAAACAGGAGCATTGCCAAACTGGAGCGACAAGCTCACAATGTTCGCACAAACAAAGGGCAGAAATGCGGGTTGAGCTATAAATACCATTGGCATGATTATTCCCAGCATTTCCATGACAGCCATCATGGTCGGGTCAGTCATTACAGGCAAGTTGACCAAATCCTCAATGACTTTCCTCTCTAGCGCGACTTCCACATTTTGAAAGGTTTGTTCGCTGAGGCTCGGTGTGATGTCTGAGGGAAATTCTATCCCCAATTGAGTGATGGCGTAGGCAGCAATGGCGATCGCATCTGCCAATTGATTCTGAGCCGTCAACACCCTGATTTGCACCATGTAAACAGGCACTTTATCCAAGACCGTCTGAGCCTTATCCAAAACCTCTTGAACTTGGGTAATTGCTTCCTCAAAATCAGCCTTTAAACAGTCGACATCTGCGGCGATCTCATGGAGTTTTAAGCTCAACTCATACTGACTTTGCCAACTATCTTCCGAGAGTAATTCCAGTCCCACCGTCACTAAGTCTCTCGCCGCGCCATAAGCGGTTGCCTTTTTCGCTTTTTCGATGGCAGCTAGATTTAGTCGAATCAAAGACTCACGTTCGGCTTGATGACTTAGCAACCCACGACTTAGATTTAGATGACTGACAATATCAAATAACTTCTCCTCTCGCTCTGCTGCTGACAAACGAGTTTGGAGTAACTGACCCATTTTCAGGTGAGTGGCCTGTTTTTGGTCTTCAGGAATTAGTGAGTAGGCGGCCTGTTGCACGCGATCGTGGAAAAAGCGATAGTGAATTTGCTCAGAAATCTCTTCACTCAGGGAGCGATGCTCCTGGGGTTGGTTATCATCCAAATAAAACTTATAGATTTTACCCTCTGGCACAATCAGCCCCTCTTGGAGCGCAGACCACAAAGTCAAGGCTACTTGAATTTCGTCTTGTTCTGAAACAATCGTCAAAGTCTTGAGGTCAAATTTTGCCCCAATACAAGCGGCAAATTTAAGCTGTTCTTGGGTGGTAACGGGCAGTTTTCGTAACTGCAAAGCCATGAATTCCACCACATCATCGGTTAAAGCTGCATCCTGTACCTGCACTAGGTCGCATTGCCAGTGACAAACCTCCCGGTCAAAAGTAATCAGACTATCTTGATGTAATGCCTTGAGAAATTGGGTCGCAAAAAACGGATTGCCCTGCGTCTTTTGCATGACCAGGTTGGTTAAGGGCTGCACGGCGCTTTGTGAGGCTTGAAAAGCATCAGCAATTAGGTGATTGAGGCTATCAGCACTCAAGGGACTGAGGGTAAGAGTTTCAAGGGTAACATCGGCATTTTCTAGGGTCTTAACTGTTATCAAAAAGGGATGACCGGGAAACACTTCATTATCTCGATAGGCTCCTAAGACTAAGAGACATTGAGAGTGAGATTGAGCTTCCGTCAACAAACTTTGCATGAGGCCCAAGGAGGCGGAGTCAGCCCATTGCAGGTCATCGATAAAGATGACTAGGGGATGTTCTACCTTCGCAAAAACCTGAATAAAGTTTTGGAACAGACGGTTAAAGCGATTTTGGGCTGCCTCACCGGAGAGTTCTGGAGTGGGAGGTTGCGACCCAATAATCCGTTCGAGTTCAGGAATTAAATCGATGAGGACTTGACCGCTATCTCCTAGTGCTTTGAGCAGCTTTTCTTTCCAGGTTTGTAACTGCCGATCGGATTCTGAGAGTAGTTGATTCATCAAGTCGCGCAGTGCTTGAACAAAGGCTAACAGGGGAATGTTGCGGCTGAATTGGTCGAATTTGCCTTTGATGAAGTAGCCTTTTTGCTGGGTAATGGGTTTGTGGACTTCATTGACTACGGCGGTTTTACCAATCCCAGAGAATCCTGCCACTAGCATGAGTTCTGAACTGCCTTGGGAAACGCGATCGAAGGCTTTAAGTAATGCTTGAACCTCGGTTTCTCGACCATAGAGTTTGTCGGGGATGATGAAGCGATCGCACACATCCCGACTCACTATTTCAAAACTTTCAATCTTACCTGAAATTCGTAACTGATGCAGACAATTTTCTAAATCAAATTTTAGTCCCAAGGCATTCTGATATCTATCTTCGGCATTCTTCGCCATCAATTTACTGACAATTTTTGATAGTACAGATGAAATTTCAGAATTAATTTCGTGTACTAATGGTGCGATTTTGGCAAGATGAGAATGTACCAACTCCATTGGCTCGTTGGAGGCAAAAGGTAATTCTCCTGTTAGTAATTCGTAGAAAGTTACGCCGAGTGAATAAAAATCTGTGCGATAGTCAATCCCCCGATTCATTCTGCCAGTTTGTTCTGGGGAAATATAAGCGATTGTCCCTTCTAATACATTGGGATTTACTAGTGTTTGAGTTTCCCTTGGTAAAAGTGATGCAATACTAAAATCAATTAATTTAACTTGTTTGGTTTGGGGATTAATTAAGATATTGCTGGGTTTAATATCTTTATGTATAATGCGCTCTTTATAAAGTAAATTTAAGGTGTCGCACAGAGCGATCGCTATTTCTAGAAACTCCTGTAGAGATTGTAGATTCCCCCTGAATTTCCATTCCTTGAGAGAAACTCCCCCAAAGTCTTCCATCACCAATGCATAGCCATTTTGGTAAGGTTCTAGGCTATAAGTTTGAACTATCAGAGGTGAATTCAGATTTTTGGCAATGGTGTACTGATTGCGAAACGACAAGAGTTCGCTGAAATTCGGATAGGGATTTTTCAGCAGTTTAATGACTACTGCTAAGGAATCAGTCTCTCGATACCCTCGATAAACTAAGGTTCTAGAACCATTGTAGAGTTCTTCAGTTATCCGATATCCAGGAATTCTAACAAAAGTGCTGACCATAACTGCTCAAGGAGTGACGATTTATAGATATAGTGTTCCCAGATATATTAAGTGGTTGATAAACAACACCAAAGATTTACATTGCAATTTCAATGATAAATTCTGTACCTTCACCGATAACAGAATTGCAACTCAATTTGCCGCCGTGGGTTGATTCGACGATTTGTCGGGCGATCGCTAATCCTAAACCCGTTCCTTTTCCCACAGATTTCGTCGTAAACAAATGGTCAAATATCTTGTGTTTGACTGCTTCATTCATGCCATTAGCATTATCAGCAATCGTTATTTTCACTTGATTATCTTTCAATGAGGTTTGAATTGTAATCTTGTTAGGATTTTCTTGGATCTCTGCAAAATTCCGCCCAGTATTCGACTCATCTAAGGCATCAATGGCATTAGCTAGGATATTCATAAACACCTGGTTTAGTTGTCCAGGAAAACATTCAACTTCAGGCAAATTGCCATAATCGGTTATTACTTCAATTGCTGGACGTTGTTCATTGGCTTTGAGGCGATGTTTGAGAATTAAAATTGTACTTTCAATCCCTTCATGAATTTTAAATGGCACTTTGTAATCTTTATCAGCGCGGGAGAAAGTTCTTAAACTAGTGCTGATATTTTTCAGGCGATCGCACGCCATCACCATTGAATCAATTGCCTTGGGTAAATCTTCTAAGCTATAATCTAAGTCAATTTCTTCTGCATGATCAATAATTTCAGTACCCGGATTAGGGAAACTTTCTTGATAAAGTTTCAAGTGTTGCACAAGATCAGCGATAGTGGGTTTAGTTTGTTTGAGACTTGCAGAAATAAATCCCAAAGGATTATTCATTTCATGGGCTACGCCAGCAACTAAATTACCCAGTGCAGACATTTTCTCACTTTGAACAATTTGTAATTGGGCTTGCTGTAAATCTTCTAAGGCTGTTCCGAGTGCTTGAGATTTTTCTGTAACTGCTGATTCAGCTTGTTTGCGATCGCTAATATTAATAGTTGTTCCAACTATGCGATAAACTTTGCCTGTCTCATCTTTTAATGGACTGAGTGTGGTTAACCACCAAGTTTTCTGGTCATTAAATGTTAGACATTCTTCATAGGTGATGGGTATTCCGGTCTGAAAACAATGCAAATATTTTTGCTCGACTGCTGCACCTTCGTCAGCAGCCATTACTTCTTGCGGAGTTTTACCCAGCACTTGAGAAGCAGGTATACCAACCGCTAATTCGCAAGATTTACTCCATCCTGTGTACTCAAACCTACCATCATCACGGATATCAGTCACAAATATCAGACAGCCAACACCTTCGTAAATACTATTGAGGAACTTTTCTCGCTCCTGGAGATGATTATATAACTGGGCATTTTCTAAAGAAATTGCGGCTTGAGTGCAGAGGAAATTTACAAGAGAAAGGCGATCGCTAGTAAATACCCCTTGAGTCAGTTGATTTTCTAGGTAAAGAATCCCTACTAAACGCCCTTGATTAAGAATCGGGGTACATAATACACTCTGGGGTTGTATTCGGTGCATATATTCCCCAATCAACCCAATGGTATCTGTTTTGCAATTGTCTATAACAACTGTTTGTTGAGTATTTTTGACGTAATTGATAATTTTTGCAGGAATCTCTTGACAATCGGCGAGTGATTGTGGTTCCAGAATGGTTTGTATTTGGTCATGATTGATCGAGGTAATTGCCCTAACTTGCCAAGTATCATCTTGGGGAAGAATGAGTACAGCTTTCTTGGCGCCAGAGTTTTCTAGGATAATGTGGGTCAAGCTGGCAATGAGTTGATCTAATTCCAGAGAACTGGAGATAGTTTGAGCAGCTTTGAGGACAGAGGTAAAATCTAATGTCTGGGAAATACTAGTGCTGCCAGTGGTAGAAGTGCAAGTAGATGAGGAAGTGCTACGAAAGCTAATAGTTTCTAGGGTATTGAAGTTGATTCGTTGCTGTTGCAGAATGGATTGCAGTAGTTGGGGATAGCGTTTTTCTAAGTCTTCTATTTTGGCTTTTGCGCCCCAACGAGCGTAACAGTAGTATGCTTCTTGCATATATTCTTGGGCAACTCTTTCTTTACCCCAATCGAAATAAAATTTGGCTACTAATTCATTGCTAAGTGCTTCTTCTTGGATGTAGCCGTTGGCTTTAGCTAGAGTTATGGCGCGATCGTAATTTTCCAGTGCTTCTGCTTTATTGCCCAACACTCGTTGTTTCTCAGCCTCAACTAAATGCCATTTATGCAGATGATTTGTGGGAGCATTTTGCGCACAATGGTGGAGAGTGGTTTGATGGATTTCTACCTGGGCGAGAATTAGGGAAAGTTCAATTTCTGGATGGGTGGAAAATAGAGCTAGGTGCGTCAGGGCTGCATAAAAATGGGAAATCGGAACAAAAATCAATCCTGATACGGCAAGTAAATACTTTTTCCCTTCCTCAATGTAAGCGATCGCAGCTTTGTAATCACCAAAAGAATAGGCAAGCAACAGTTTGTAGATATACAACTCAGCCATCACCGTGAGTTCATTAGCCTGATGATGTTTAGGAATCATCACCGTTTCATCGTAGATACTGCCGCTCAAACAATCGGGCTGAATTTGGGTTTCCCTAAAGTTCTGTGCCGCCTGCCGCATAATACTTACATAAGTCTGGGCAGAATGTTGCTTCGCCTGAGTTAAGGCGGCGTTGTAACTTGCGATATCTAATTCCAAATTGCTAAGTTCAGAGCCACTCCAAAAGACCGCATAGCTGTAACAACATACGTTATAGCCAGCGTGTAAAAAATCGCCAGTTTCCATACCAGAGGTAAAACCAGCTTTCAGCAACGGTATCGTTGCTGAGAGAGTTTCTTGGTGATGCTGAATAAAGCCACCAAACAACATGGAAATCGTGGATTTGAATTCCCGCACATTAAACCGATCTAGCAAATTCAATGCCAATTGCCCAAAACCGTAGCCCCCTTCAACCTCTCCCAAAAAGGCACACAGCACCATTCCGTGCAGCCCATACCCCACAGTTGAGGCGGGCGTATTCCCAAACTGAAGCGATAGAGTCACCATTGTGCAGCTAATCAGAGGCAATAAACCCGGCATTCCCTGAAAAACGGGTGCAAACAACATTCCTAACAGTTGCATGGCTGCCTGTGCTTGGGGATCTGTCATCACTGGTAAGTCAGCTAGTTCCTCAATTCGTTTGCCTGCAAGTTGACTAGCAAGGACTTGTAAAGCTTTACCAATCTCAGCATTGTTTGGCTCGATGGGTAGCTCAACTCCCAATTGCTTTAAAGCATCTCTGCCAACTGCGATCGCTTCTAATAGTCTGCTCTGGGCTGTCTGGGCAGCAATTTGAATTTCGTAAATTTTAACTTTGTCTAAAATCGTCTGGGCTGATTGCAACACCTGTACTGCTGTTTGTTCCATGCCATCAAAGTCAGCATTTAAGTAGGCGGCTTCGGCGGCGGCAACATAGAGACTCAAAGTCAATTCATATTGATCTTGCCAGCAGTTGATTGTAAGTAGCTCAATCCCAGTTTGTAAATAGGCTCTGGCAGCAGCATAAGCAGTAGAGTTTTTAGCTTTACCTCCTGCTGCTAAGTTAAGTCGAGCCAAGGCTTCTCGCTGGTGCGGTTGGGCGATCAACTCTTGCCCTAAATTCAAATGCCCAACAATATCAAACAGTTTTTCTTCTTGTTCTATTTGAGAGGAATTTTCTAGAAGTAATTGACCAATTTTGAGATGAGTTGCTTGTTTCTGGTTATCAGGAATTAGAGAATAGGCAGCTTGTTGTACTCTGTCATGTAAAAATCTATATTTGGCTAATTGTTTATTGGTATTCCCTGTTGACAGCGCCAATCGATCGTGATTTTCTCCCTGATAAAATTTATAAACATCACTAATTGGTAAAATCAACCCTTCTTGTAAAGCTTTCCATAAACTCGCAGCTGTTTCAATTTCTGATGACTCCCAAACAATCGCCAAGGTTGCTAAATCAAATTGATTGCCAATGCAAGCAGCTAACTGCAATACATTTTGAGTTGATGGAGATAGTTTCTGTAATTGAAATACCATGAATTTAACAACATCATCTGTCACCGCTTGCTGATTTATTTTGGTGATATCACATTGCCAATACCCTGATTCAAAGTTAAATTCAATTAATCCATCTTGGTGTAATGCTTTGAGAAACTGGATGCCAAAAAACGGATTACCTTGAGTTTTCTGAAATACCAATTGAGAAACAGGTAATGCCGAATCTTTTGTACATTTAAGTGTATCAGCAACTAACTGATTCACTTGCGATTGACTCAAAGACGCTAAAGTAATCGTATTAATTGTGGCTGCTGTTTGTTGGATATCATTCAAAGTCAACATTAATGGATGTGCTGAATTGACTTCGTTATCACGATAAGCACCGATTAAAAAAAGATGTTTCGTATCAGCCATTAATAACTGTATTAACATCAACGATGCTGAATCTGCCCATTGCAAATCATCTAAAAACATCACTAATGGATGTTTCTCACTAGTAAAGACTTGGGTAAATTTCTGAAATAATAAGTTAAACCGATTTTGGGCAGCAGTTCCTGATAATTCTGTAGCAGGTGGTTGTTGACCAATAATTCTTTCTAATTCGGGAATGACATCAATAATTACCTGTCCATTATCACCTACAGCCGCTAAAATATTGGTTTTAAATTGCTGGATTTGAGCATCGCTTTCGGTTAATAATTGCCCCATTAAATCGCGGAAGGCTTGTACAAAAGCACTAAAGGGAATATTTCGTTGAAATTGGTCATATTTCCCTTTGATAAAATAACCGCGTTTTTTGACGATTGGTTTATGAACTTCGTTAACTACAACGGTTTTACCAATACCCGAAAAACCAGCCACCAGCATCATTTCTGTCGCACCTGTACTAACGCGCTCAAATGCTTGCAGGAGAGTTTCTACTTCTGTTTCTCGTCCATAAAGTTTATCAGGGATAATAAAGCGATCGCACAGATCCCGTTGAGCAATTGGGAAATGCTTAATTTCACCAGTTTCTTGGAGTTGAGATAAACAAGTTTCTAAATCAAATTTCAGTCCCAATGCACTTTGATAGCGGTCTTCAGCATTTTTTGCCATCAATTTTATTACGATGTCACAGAGAACTTGGGGAATCTCTTTTCTATCGCCTAAAATTGGTGGAAGTTTTGCTAGATGACAATGTACCAACTCCATCGGGTCGTTTGAATGGAAGGGTAACTCACCCGTAAGTAGTTCATAAAAAGTGACACCTAAAGAATAGAAATCAGTCCGGTAGTCAATCCCCCGATTCATTCTTCCTGTTTGTTCGGGAGAAATATAACCAAGTGTCCCTTCCAAAACATTGGGATTCATCAGTGTTTGAGTTTCCCGTGGTAGTAGGGATGCAATACTAAAGTCAATTAATTTAACTTGTTTGGTTTCTGGATTAATTAAAATATTGGCGGGTTTGATATCTTTATGAATAATCCGATCGCGATACAATATATCTAAGGTGTTGCACAGTGCGATCGCTATTTCTAAAAACTCCATCAAAGATTCTAGGTTTCGCCCAATTTTCCACTCCCATTCGGCTACGCTCACGGCAAGCCCACTCCTTAATCCCCAATCCTTGAGAGAAATCCCCCCAAAATCTTCCATTACCAAGGCATAAGTATTTTGATACGGTTCTAGGTTATAGGTTTGGACGATCAGAGGTGAGTTGAGATTTTTCGCTATGGTGTACTGATTACGAAACGACAAAAGTTCGCTGAAACTCGGATAAGGATTTTTCAGCAACTTAATCACTACGGGTAATGAGTCAGTCTCTCGATAACCTCGATAAACGATGGTTCTAGAACCATTGTAGAGTTCTTCGCTAACCTTATATCCGGGAATATTGACTCTCGTACTAACCATACTGCTAAATCTTTAAGACTCCAGATATAGTGTTCCCAGATATAAAGCGAACCCGTCGCTCCACGACTTGAAATTTTCAGGATTTAGAGTCAAAGAAAATCGGCGCTAATCCCATTCCTTCTCTACGAGACGCGGCGCGAACAAGGAGTATCCGAGATTCATACCGGAATTTCAATCGTAAATTCTGTACCCTGATTCAGAACCGAGTTAAAACTTAATTTTCCACCGTGGGTTTCTTCAACGATTTGCCGAGCGATCGCTAACCCTAATCCTGTACCTTTACCCACAGCTTTCGTAGTAAATAAATGGTCAAATATTTTTTGTTTAACTTCTTCGCTCATCCCCTTGGCATTATCAGTAATGGAAACTTTAACGAGATTATTTTCGACTGAGGTTGTAATTGTAATACAGTTAGGATTGTCTTTAATTTCTTCAAAGCTGAGTCCATAGTTAGATTCATCTAATGCATCAATAGCATTAGCGAAAATATTCATAAATACCTGATTTAATTGACCGGGGAAACATTCTACTTGAGGTAAATTACCGTAGTTGGCAACAACTTGAATCGCCGGACGTTGTTCATTGGCCTTGAGACGATGTTTGAGAATGAGAATAGTGCTATCAATGCCTTGGTGGATATTGAAAGGTACTTTGTAGTCTTGATCGGCACGAGAGAAAGTTCTCAAACTGGTGCTGATGTTCTTTAGCCTGTCACACGCCATAGACATAGAATCAATCATCTTTGGTAAGTCTTCTAAGCTATAATCCAAGTCGATTTCTTCGGCGTGGTCTTCGATTTCATCGCTTTTATTGGGGAAACTTTCTTGATATAGTCTGAGATGTTCAACAATATCAGCGATAGTAGGTTTCGCTTGTTTGAGACTAGCAGCAATAAAACCAAGGGGATTATTCATTTCGTGAGCTACACCAGCAACTAAGTTGCCTAGTGCAGACATTTTCTCAGTTTGCACCATTTGTAATTGTGCTTGTTGCAGGTTTTGTAAAGCAGTTTCTAGCTCTTGTGCTTTTTGTTGAAGTTGGATTTCGGCAACTTTGCGTTCGCGTAGCACAGCTTGCTGTTCTGTAATATCATCTGCTAGGGAAGCAACTCCGATTAACTCGCCATCTGCATTTACAAGCGGATTGTTATACCAAGCACAAATGATAATTTGACCATCCTTTGTCACATTTTCATTGATACTGTAATTACCGCCCTCCTGCGATATAATTTCGACGCTGACTCGCTCAATTTCTGCTTGAATTATTTCAGGAATGATGAATTTGAATCCACAACCCAAAGCCTCTTGTTTGCTGTAGCCAAAGATTCTTTCTGCGGCTGGGTTCCAGTCAGTAACCTGGAAATTAGTATCCCATTCGATGACTGCTAGTGGAGTTTGCTGAACCAATAGGTGGAGTCGTTGCTGGGATGATTGCAACACACACTGTGCGGTGCTTAACTCCTCAAGCGATCGCTCTAGCTGTTGGGAATACTCTAGCGATCGCTCATAAAGTCGGGCATTTTCCAAAGAAATTGCGGCTTGGGCGCAGAGTAAGTTGAGAAGTTCGACGCGATCTTTTGTGAACGCCCCCGTTGCTAGATTATTTTCTAGATATAAAATGCCCAGCAACTTCCCTTGATGCAAAATCGGGCTACACAAGATACTTTTGGGCTGCTGACGGATGATATAGGGGTCATTAGCTAAGGTGCGATCGGCACTTGCATTCACCAGCACAGCAGTTTGCTTGTCATGCAAGACTTTGTAAATCAGTCTGTGGGGAATGTCCTGGCTATCTTCAATGGGAATACGCTGCAAGACAACTGGCTTTGAACCTGTGGTAATTGACCCTTTGATTAACAGGCGCGAGTCTCGCAAGAGCATGAACACGCATTTATCAGCCCCCGCATTTTCGATGACGATGGTCAGCAACGATGAAAGTAGATTTTCCAGTTCGATTTCACCGGAAATAGTATGAGAAGCTTTGAGAATAGTAGCTAAATCTAAAGCCACAGAAACATTACTACTGGATATGGCCGAACTGGTGGAAGTGACACTACCCAATGTGAACAAAGTTTCGTGAGTGGAGAGAGGAGAACGGGTTTGCTCTAATATAGGTCTAAGTAGTTGTGGATAGCGAGCTTCTAGGTCAGCGACTTTGGCTTTTGCACCCCAACGAGCATAAGCATAGTAGGCTTCAATCATGTAGTCCCCAGCAATGCGCTGTCTGCCCCAATCTAGGTAGAATTTTGCTGCCAGTTCGTTAGCAAGTGCTTCTTCTTGGGTATATTCGTTGGCTTTGGCTAGAGTTATCGCCTTGTCGTAAAACTCAATTGCTTCGGCTTTTTGTCCTAATACTCGACATTTTTCCGCCTCTACCAAATCAACCTTATGTTGATAATTCATGGGTGCATGATACGCCCATTGCTGTAACTTGGTTTGATTTTCTGTTACACCCTGCAATTCTTCTGATGTTTCATCTAACTGTGGATTTAATTGTGCCAGAGTTAGCAGAGAATCATAAAGATAAAATACTGGTTCGGTGACTAATCCCGCACCAGCCATAAAATAGCGCCTGACTTCAATAGCATGATTTTTCGCTGGCTCAATTTCTCCAAACAAGAAACAAAGCATTAGTTTATACAAATGGAAAATATACAATCCATATCCATCTTTGGCAGACTCTAGCTGCGGTCGAAATTCTGTTTCTTCAAGGGCTTTCCCAGACAAAAAAGTGGTGTGTTCTGCAAAACCCAGCAGATTTAAAACAGGTTGCCAATAAATCCGGCAATAGTTTGCAGTTGTTAATTGATTTAATTGGGTCAAACTATGGCAGTAAGCGCAAATATCCTGCTCTAAGGTAGCCAGGGGTTGACTGCTCCAAAAAGAATTGAGACAAAAACTGTGGCCATTGTACCCAGTAAGTACCAAGTTCCCAAATTCTATGGCACTGGTGTAACCCTCTTGCAACAGGGGTAGTGTTTCTTTAATGTGAGATTTGCGGTGTACAACAAATAACCCCAAGATCATCAAAACATCTGTTTTACTTGCTTTGGCATCGAGTTTTGAAATAATCTGGAGTGCCAGGGAAGCAAACTGTGTTCCTGTATCCACGACTTGGAAGAAATTGCAGAGAATATTGCCATAGTTCACATAACCGAAAGCAGAAGTCGATGTGTTACCGTACTGAATTGATAGTTTAACGGACAAAGTATTCAGCAATGGGTACAGCACAGAGCCAGTGAGGTAAGCTGCTGGGCTGATGATATTGACAATTTTAAGAGTACCAAGTTTTTCTGCATCGGTCATTTCAGGCAAGTGAACCAAATCAGCGATTTCCCTATCTCCAATGAGTTCCTTAATCTGTTGGATTTCCTGTTGAATATCTGATGGTGTCGGTGTTTCAGGAAAGGTTATGCCAAGCTGTTGTAAGATTGGTTGGGCGATCGCGATCGCTAATGTCAGTTTACTTTGGGAAATATGAGATTGAATTCTAATGCAGTAAACATTGACTTTTTCAGGTAAGGAGCGTGCCTGTTGAATGACAATATCAATAAGCTGTTCCATCGCCTCAAAATTACCGTTTAGCATTGCTACTTCCGCAGCTAATTCATATAAGGCGAGGGTCATTTCATACTGCTGCTGCCAAGTATTTTCTGACAACAAAGACAATCCCACTGTCGCATATTCACGCGCTGCTTGATAGGCGGTTGAAGTTTTAGCTTTGCGACAGGCAATTAAATTGAGGCCAGCTAATTCTTCTCGTTGAGTTGGTTGGGTAATTAAAACAGTTCCATGATTTAATTGATTGACGATTTCAAAAATCCGGTCAACTCTAGCTTGTGTGGAAATCTGTTGTAGAAGCAGTTGTCCGATTTGGTAATGAGTCGTTTGTTTTTGGTCATCGGGAATTAGGGAATAGGCTGCTTGTTGAACGCGATCGTGTAAAAATTTGTAGGTAACATTTTGAGACTTTTCTGGCGTAATGGCTTGACTTTCTGCCCCTACATAAAATTTATAAACATCACCAATCGGTAAAATCAAACCTTCTTGCAATGCTTTCCATAAATTGGCTGCGGTTTCTACCTCTGAGTGTTCTGAAACAATTGCTAATGTTGCTAGCTCGAACTGATTGCCAATACAAGCGGCTAACTTCAGAATATTCTGGGTTGCTAACGGTAACTTCTCTAACTGCAACGCCATAAATTCTACGACATCATCGGTCAAGGCTTGTTGATTAATTTTGGACAGATCGCATTGCCAACAGCCTAACTCCAAGTTAAACTGAATGAAATTTTCTTCGTGTAGGGCTTTGAGAAATTGGGTGGCAAAAAATGGGTTGCCTTTAGTTTTTTGATAGACTAATTGTGAAAGTGGTAATGCCAAATTTTCTGTACTTTTTAGGGTATCAGCGACTAATTGATTGATTTGGGATTGACTCAGGGGTGTTAAAGTAATAGTATTAATAGTTGCTTGGTTTTTTTGGATTTCGCTCAAAGTCAACATTAATGGATGGGCTGGATTGACTTCGTTATCACGATAAGCACCAATGATCAAAAGATGACCTGTATCAGCCATTAATAGCTGCATCAACTTTAATGATGCTGAATCAGCCCATTGTAAATCATCTAAAAACATCACTAATGGATGTTCGGCGCTAGTAAAGACTTGGGTGAATTTTTGAAACAATAAATTAAAGCGATTTTGGGCTGCCGTTCCTGATAATTCTACTGCTGGTGGTTGTTCGCCAATGATTTTTTCTAATTCGGGAATGACTTCAATAATTACCTGACCGTTCTCTCCAACAGTTTCTAATATTTGATTTTTCCATTGCTCTAGTTGGACATCACTTTCGGTTAACAATTGCCCCATTAAATCCCGAAATGCTTGTACAAAAGCAGAGAAAGGAATATTGCGTTGAAATTGGTCATATTTCCCTTTGATAAAATAACCGCGTTGCCGAACAATTGGTTTATGAACTTCGTTGACAACGGCGGTTTTCCCAATACCCGAAAAACCTGCTACCAGCATCATTTCTGTTGCACCAAGACTGACTCGCTCAAATGCTTGCAGTAAAGTTTCTGCTTCGGTTTCTCGTCCGTAGAGTTTGTCGGGGATGATGAAGCGATCGCATACATCCCGTTGTGCAATTTTAAAACTTTGAATTTCACCAGAAACTTGTAGCTGATCTAAACATTTTTCTAAATCCAATTTTAGTCCTAATGCACTCTGATATCTCTCTTCGGCATTCTTCGCCATCAATTTCATGACGATATCTGAAATCACCTGCGGTATCTCTTCTCTAATAACTGAAGGAGGTTGTTTTGCAATATGACAATGCACCAACTCCATTGGATCGTTTGATTGAAATGGCAAAACTCCAGTAAGTAATTCGTAGAATGTCACACCCAAAGAATAAAAATCAGTGCGATAGTCAATTCCCCGATTCATTCTTCCTGTTTGTTCCGGGGAAATATAAGCGAGTGTCCCTTCTAATCCATTAGAATTTATCAAAGTTTGTGTTTCTCGTGGGAGTAAGGATGCGATACTAAAGTCGATTAATTTAACTTGTTTGGTTTCGGGATTAATGAGAATATTGCTAGGTTTAATGTCTTTGTGAATAATCCGTTCGTGGTAGAGTATATCTAAGGTATTGCAGAGTGCGATCGCAATTTCTAAAAACTCTTTTAAAGACGAGATATATTGCGTTTCTACAGAGGTAAAATAATTTTTGAGAGAAATCCCCCCAAAGTCTTCCATCACCAGCGCATAGGCATTTTGATAGGGTTCTAGGCTATAAGTTTGGACTATTAGCGGTGAGTTGAGATTTTTAGCTATGGTGTATTGATTCCGAAACGACAAAAGTTCGCTGAAACTCGGATAAGGATTTTTCAGCAACTTAATCACTACGGGTAATGAGTCAGTCTCTCGATACCCTCGATACACAATGGTTCTAGAACCATTGTAGAGTTCTTCGCTAACCTTGTATCCGGGAATATTGACAAGAGTGCTAACCATACTGCTAAATCTTTAAAACTTCCAGATTTAGTATTCCCAGATGTCTAAAATTATTTACCAAAAATAGCCACAATTACACCGAAATTTCAATAATAAATTCCGTACCCTCACTGAAAACCGAGTTAAAACTCAATTTTCCGCCGTGGGTTTCTTCAACGATTTGCAGACTGATTGCTAGTCCTAGACGATCCCTCGCTTTGTTAATTTTTATAACTCAAGCTTGATTAAAAACCATGCCTAACACTAGCTGACAGCAGTAACTTATTAACAGTTGCACAGATAGATACACTTAAGTTAATCTTTAAACTACCTATGGGCACTCCAATTAAAGGCATATTTAGAACCAATCGGTAACAATACAAAAGATGATTAACTATTAACTTAATGACTAACAGACGCCAATTTTTAAAAGGGGTGGCAGCACTTTCTAGCTTATCTTTAGGTGGTTGTGGCTGGAGGCTGGCTGAAGTACGTGCTAATTCTAATACCAGTAGTCAGCGTGACCAACTTTATATCTTTACCTGGACACAATATACTGACAATCAATTACTGAAAACTTTTAGCAGCCAGACTGGCATAAAAGTCCTAGCAGATGTGTATGATTCCAATGATGTCATGCTGGCTAAATTGCAAGCTGGAGGCGGTGGCACTTACAGCATCATCAACCCATCTGATTATATGGTGCAGAAGATGGTAGACAAAGGCTTGTTAACAGAAATAAATCACGATCGCTTAATCGGTCTAGAGAATTTATTTCCCCGTTTTCAAAATCCTAGTTATGACCCCAATAACCGCTACAGTATCCCTTTTAACTGGGGGACAACAGGTTTACTTTACAATTCTGAAAAAATTAAAGATGCACCACAAGACTGGGATTATCTTTGGCAAAATCAAGAGCAACTGAATCAGCGGATGACCTTGCTCAATGATGTTCGAGAAGTGATGGGTGCAACCTTACGAATGCTTGGTTATTCTTATAACTCAAAAAATGAACAAGAAATTAAACAAGCTTATGAAAAATTGAAGCAGCTAAAACCTGCGATCGCCCGTTTTGACACTGACGCTTGGCAAAATCAAATTCTAGCCGGAGATTTACTACTGGCAATGTGTTATTCAGCAGATGCAGTGAAAATCTCTCAAGAAAATCCTAAACTCAAATATGTGATTCCTCGTAGTGGTTCTTCATTATGGACAGACACTATTGTAATTCCCAAAACAGCCCCCAACCAAGCTGGAGCTTACGCTTGGATTAACATGATTTTGCAACCAGAAATCGCAGCCCAAATCACTCAACGCCTAAATATTTCTACGCCGAATAGCGCCGGATTTGAGCAATTGCCAAAAACAATCCAAAACAACACTAATTTGTTTCCCCCAGAGTCTCTGCTAAAAAATTGTGAACGTGTTACACCTGTAGGAGAATTTGAAGAGGTTTACGATCGTTATTGGACTCAATTAACTAGCAGTTAATTGAGTTAGGAGTTAGGAGTTAGGAGTGATTAATTTGGAAAAAAATGAGATTTCTAAAATAGAAGAATTGCAGCACCCCGTCAGAAATTGGCTGCAACCCTTGGTATTGCTTGCACCCTCTGGAATTTGGTTATTACTTTTGTTGGTGCTGCCATCTTTAATAATTTTCGAGTTAAGTTTAGTTGCAGACATCCGACCAGGAGATTTGGTCAATCCTAACGGATTCAAAAACTACACCAGAATATTTGACTCACTTTATCTGCAAGTAATTGGGCGATCGCTATTTTTTGCCTTTGGTACTACGGTAATTTGTTTAATTTTGGGCTTCCCCGTCGCCTATTGGATTGCTCAGATAGCGCCGCAGCGTTGGCGAAATTTATTGCTATTAGGCTTTGTCTTACCTTTGTGGACTTCTTCCTTACTCCGTTCTTATGCTTGGATTACAATTCTTCGTCCCACTGGTTTATTGAACACTTTATTCAGCAATTTAGGCTTGCCTACTTGGGAATTACTCAACAATAGTCAAGCTGTATTAATTGGCATGAGTTACAGTTTATTACCCTATATGGTTTTGATTTTATATGCTTCTCTCGAAAAGCTAGATAAGCGCTTGCTAGAAGCTGCGGCTGATTTAGGTGCAAATCCGGTGGAAACTTTTTTCCAAGTAACTGTACCGCAAATTTTTTCGGGAATTGCGGCTGCTTCCATGCTTGTATTCATCACAGGCTTGGGGGATTTTGTCGATCCAGAATTACTCGGTGGTGCTTCTAGTATGACGGCGGCGCGGTTAGTTTATAACCAGTTTCTTGGAGCAACCCAAAATTGGGGATTCGGTTCAGCCTTGAGTATGACCTTAATTTTGTTTGTTAGTATTGCGATCGCACTTTTAATTAAGTTTGGGGAAGCTGCACCCAAACGCTAAACTTTTGGTCACTCACTTATAATAAAGGCATCAAACGCCAGCGAGACAACGGTTATGCTCTCACCCGATCTCAAAAATGCGTTACCAACTACCGATGAACTTCCCTGTTCAGACGATACGCCAGTGGATAACGAAGATCAAAACTTTTTGCCCAACATTCTACTTTTCTTACTTAACTCCATTTGGGCAAATCGCATGGATTGGTACTTCGGAGTAGATATGGGAGTGTATCACACCACAGGAGTAAATCCCAGAGTACCCGTAGTCCCAGATGCTTTTTTAAGTCTGGGAGTAGAACGGAAAAAGGGTGGTAAATCACGCAAAAGTTACGCGGTTTGGGAAGAAAATGGGATAGTTCCAATATTCATATTAGAAATGGTATCCCATACTCCAGGAGGTGAATACGACGAAAAACTAGATATATATAGAAAACTCGGTGTATTGTACTACGTAATTTATAACCCTGAGTTTTGGCGACGCGATCAACATCAACCCTTTGAAGTATATAAGTTGCTCGATGGAAACTACCAATTACAAATAGGTGAACCCTATTTGATGCCAGAGGTGGGTTTAGGTATAGGGCGACACCAAGCTGTAATTGGCGGGATACAACAGGAGTTTTTATGTTGGTATGACGAGCAAGGAAACCGCTATTTTACAGATGCAGAACAGGCACAACAAGAACGGCAAAGGGCTGAACAATTAGCTGAGTATTTACGTTCTCTAGGTGTAGATCCAAATAATCTACCTGATAATTCGTAATTCGTAATTACAAATTATAAATTATAAATTATTTTTCACTATGAGTAAATGATCTAAATTATCTGTATTATTGTTTATTAACTCCTTAATTTTAGAGATAAACTCATGCTCTAAAAAAGGTTTGGTTAAGTAAGCTTTTGCACCCAATTCTTGGGCAAGCTGGCGATGTTTTTCAGCGCTGCGAGAAGTGAGAATTACTACGGGTATTTTTGCTAAATTGGTGTATTGGCGGAAATTGCTCAACAACTCAAAACCATTCATTCGTGGCATCTCTAAATCGGAGACGACAACTTTAATTTCAGGATGTAACTGCAATTTTTCTAGAGCTTCTACACCATTTTGGGCTTGTATTACTTGATAGCCAGATTTTTGGAGAGTCAGAGAGAGAGTTTGCCGGAGACTAATTGCATCATCTACTATTAAAACAACTTTTGGTGACTTATAATCTGGCTCTTGAGAATAACTGGATTGGGTTTCTATGGTTGTTGTGGAAGTCGATGCCGCAAGTAATGGTGTAGATGAAAAAGTATGCCCTGATATCGACAAGGCTTTTTTATTTGACGAAGAAGCAACTGGTAGTGCCCTGATATCAAGTGTTGTTTGTTGGATTTCGCTAGATTTTACCAGTAACAAAGCATCAATTACTAAGATGAGATTACCATTGGCTAAACTACTACAACCATAAATGTATTTTGGCGGTGCGATCGCATTTCCTAAAGGTCTGATTACCAGTTCTTGTTCGCCGATTATTTGGTCAACTTCTAAAGCAACCTTTCCCTGATTTCGCTGTAGCAAAAGCACCGGATTTTTCGCTACACTTGGGTCGTGAGTATTTGAAGTGTCGTATTGAGTCTCATTATTAATGAATGAACCATTATAATTAATCAACTTTGAAAGTTGACGAAGGCTAACCATAGTCTCATCATTGTCTATATTCCAATATAAGACTTTTTTTCCTTCAATTTCTTTAATCTGTTGTTCAGAGGGAATTAATATTTTTTCGATACTGTCCAATATCAGACCATAAACAACACCTTTGGCTTGAACAAGCATTAACTTTTCTGTAGTCATAGAAAAAGGAATTTTGAGGATGAATATTGTTCCTTGGTTGGGTAAGGATTGAACTGAAATCGAGCCGTTGAGTGCGTGCATCTGAGTACGCACAATATCTAAACCCATACCGCGCCCAGAAATTTCACTTACTTTATTTGCAGTAGTAAATCCAGGCGAAAATATCAAATCTAAAAGTTCAGGTTCAGCCAGACTAGAAGCATATTTTCTAGTTTTTTCTTCAGTTTGTATGGGATAAAGTTCAGCAGCTTTTCTGCGAATTCTGTCTAAATTCAATCCTTGACCATCATCACGAACTTCGATAACAGTTTGGCTACCCTGATGATAAGCGCAGATTTCGATTAAACCTTCTTCTGGTTTACCAAGCTCTCGGCGAACTTGCGGAGCTTCAATACCGTGGTCAAAAGCATTACGCACTAAGTGTAACAAGGGATCGTAGAGTTTTTCTGCGATCGCTTTATCTACTAGTACTTCACTACCAGTAAGTTTCAATTCTACAAGTTTGGCATGAACATTCCCCAATTTATTTACCATGTGAGGGAAGCGATTCAATATATTGCCCAAAGGTGCCATTCGTGCTTCGACTAAGCTATCTATAATATTAAGAGTTAAATTCTCTTGTTTATCACTAATTTGAGTAGCTTGGGTCAGAAGCAAATCGAGAGATTCTGTGGTTTCTTGTAGTTGCAGTGTTTCTTCTATTGCTTCATGCAATGTCATGTGAAATTCTGTATATACATCCATTTCTAGAGAGTCAAAATCCACTGCAAAACTTTGCGTTTGTTGTGAGGTAATATTTTGTATTTGTAAAGGTAGATCGCGTAAATTATTTAAAGTTGTTTGATGTCTAGTGAGTTGCTGTTCTAGTTGCTCAATTATTTCTTTGACCTGTTCATCTTGTAAACTACCCCGTTTTTGGTAAATCAGCAATTCTCCTGCTAAATAATTGAGGTGTTGCAATCTCTCTGTATCTACCCGAATAAATGAAGGTTGACGAAAGTTTTTAGTTTTAACATACTCTGATTTATCGTCTATTTCTTTGTTGATTTGTGTAGCTATATCAGGGATGACTTCAATAGCTGTTTTCGGAACGTCTATAACTACCTGCTCGTTGACAGTTAATGAATCAAGCTTTTCTGAAGAATTATCAGCCTGGGTTGTCACCACTTCAACAGCAAGGTTCTGCCTAGCTTCTTCTCCCCATATTGCTTCTAGTAAGTTATCAGGTGATTGAGAAGATACAATCTCTTTAATAACTAACAATTTTTGTAACTTGGGACTATCAAGCCAATTTTTCTCTTCACTAGTAACAGGAGGATAACTTTTATATTCTTTTGCTAATTTATGAATTTGGTTTTGTAATATTTTAATTCCTGAAAGGTAGCTATCAGATGTTTTCAGAGAATATTGAAATTTTGCAACTGCAAATAAAATGATTAAGATAATCCCATGTCGATAAATACAAAGACTTTGACTATCTTCTTCATCTTGAACAAAATCAAGAAAGTCTTTCAGCCAGTTTTCGATATAGTTCAGCAGACTTCTTCTTTCTAATCTGGGAACTAGTAAATTTAAATTTAGTTCCGTCTCTGGTATTTGCATCTGGTGATTAAACCAGCCAAAAATGTAGCGAATTACTTTTAAATAGAATTTGGCAGTTGTTGGCTTTACCGATTCATTTTTATTGTTATCAGATGTAGTGAGAAATTGATAAAATTGTTCTACATTGATGATAAATGTGTCAGAAAATGAATTATTTGGTAATTCTTCAGATAACTCATTGTTTGCCACTATTGTGAGTTTTTGTAAACCTAAAGACGTTTCTCCACCAGATATGCGATCGCCTGCTAATACTAATTTTTTTGCTTGTTGTAAATCTGCAAGGGCAATTTCTGCAATTTGCTGTACCTGGTTGGGATTTGCTTGCAATGCGGAGAGAATTGTTTCGGAAATTTCTCCCAATCCAGGTAAATTTAGAGATTCTGCCAAGCCAAGAAATACTTCAGCTTGAGAGTGTAAAAACTCGATAAATTCTTCATTATTTGGTGGATTGTTAATAACTTCAGCAAGACTGTTTAGACGTTGTTCTACTCCTACTTCAAAAACAGATTGTACAATATCAAATCCCAATTCTTCAGAAGTGGGAATATGAGATTCAGCACCAAACGCATCACCCAGATTTTCTTGCAACTGTGCAAACACTGAAGTTGCTCGCTGAAGCAGTTCTTCGTCATTAACAGTACTGCCTATTAGCTCAGTATTTAATGCTATACTCAAACACTCATAAGCTTGTAATAAAAGTGTTTGTAATTCTGCATCCACGATTACTTTTGGATTGTATAAAGCCTTAAATACATCTTCTAAAAAATGGGCGATCGTCTTAATTAATTCTAGCCCAACGTTAGCTGCACCACCTTTAAGTGTATGAGTAGCCCGCATTAAATTGTGAATTTTAGTAATGCTATAATCTGCCGATAAGCTAAATAGTTCTTGTTCAATAATTTGGACTAATTCTGGGGCTTCAGCCAGAAAATAGATGTACCCTTGTTCGCGGATTTCGTTATCTGTGATCATAATTAGGGAGTGGGGAGTTGGGAGTTGGGAGTTGGGAGTTGGGAGTTAGGAGTTAAGAGTTGAGCGACCAATTGATTTTTCAGTTGTCTTGACTATTGAACTCAAAATCCGAATGATTTCGTCTGCATAGATGAGTTCATTAGTTAAATCAATATTTACTAGTTTGGACTGTTGTAGTAGACGTAGCCAGTATTTGGTTTCCCTAGCTTCTTTGTATGCAATATACATTTTTGCCAAGAAATCTTTTCTACTCTGACCACCGCTAGCCTCTTCAACATTCGCGCCAATACTTGTCCCACTTCGTAGTAATTGCTTAGAAAGCACATATTCACGTTGATTTTGCAGTTTAATATATAGGTGAATAATTTCTAAAGTAAATTTGAAACTCTTCTGTTGAATAACACTCTCTGCCAATTAGACATCTCCTTTTCTTAACTAAAAAGTTATAAGTAATTAAGGTCAAAGCATTTTACATTTGCCAATAAAATAGTGCTTTATATAATTAATGCTTTGACCTAATAGCTCTTATCTCCTAACTCCTAACCATTTTTCATTTCACTTTAAACTTACTAGCAGTTGTTAATAACTCTTGCGCCATTCCTGATAAATCTTGGAACACAGTTGCAATTTCTTGAGATTCAGCAAAAGTTTTATCAGCAATTTCTGCAACATCTTGCATTGATTTAGTGACTGTTACAGATTGCGCCATTTGTTTTTGAGTCGCTGCGGTAATTCGCTCGATTAGCTGACTAATTTCGGCAGTCGCAGAAACGATCGCATTTAAGTTTTGGCGAGTGTCGCTAACAAGATTTGTACCTTCTACTACCTGCTGAATACCAGTTTCCATTGCTACTGCAACTTCCCCAGTTTCTGCTTGAATTTCCTGAACTAATTTTTCAATTTCGATGGTTGCTGCTGCTGATTGGCGAGATAAAGAACGGACTTCATCAGCTACAACTGCAAAGCCTTTGCCATATTCACCTAAGCACGAGTAGCTTCAATGGCTGCATTCAAAGCGAGTACGTTTGTCTGTGTGGCAAAATTTCCAATCAAATTCACCACTTTGGAGATTTTTTGCGAGGATTCGCTGAGGCGTTTAATCTTTTTGCTGGTTTGAGCAACGGTTTCGCGAATTCCTTGGATTGCTTTTACAGTCAGGTTCATGGCAGTATCGCCAGACTCTACAGTTTGATTGGCTTTTTGCACTGCTAGTTGTACTAACTCAGCATTCGCTACTACAGCTTGAGTAGAGTCCACCATCTGTTGAATGTCATCTAAAGCTGCGGTAATCTCCTCAGATTGTTGTTGTGCCAGATTAGTCAATCCCGCTAATGAAGCTTCGCTATTGCTGGAAGTTTGTGCAACTTGTTGAGCAGCCCCTTGTACTTGAACAACAATTTGCCGCAGTGCTTGCAGAGTATTATTGTAAGCATCTGCGATCGTGCCTAGCTCGTCTTCTGTAATCGGTGCGCGTACTGTTAAGTCGCCGTTAAGGGCGGGTCTAAGGGCTTTTAAGAGTTGAATGGATCGTTGTTGTAGTAACTCCTTAGCTGCCTTTTCCCGTGTTGCGGCTTCTGCTAATTTTGCTGACTGCGCTTGTACTTGTTGCAAATATTCGGTATGTTGTAATGCCAATCCTAATTGGCTGCCAATACGTGCTAACAAAGTAACTTCTAATTCTTCCCAATCACGAGTTCCCGAATTCTGATAAGCTGCCAGCAATCCCCACAATTGTTCTCCAGCAAATACAGGCACAATTACATAAGCTTTGGCTTCAAATTGCTCTAAAACTTCAATGTGACAAGGAGAATGACCTACCTGATAGATATCATTTACAACAAAGTTTTCTCCTTGGGCATATCGACCTCCTTGAGTTTCTTGTAAGTGGGTATCTTCCCAGACAGTTTTGATATCGGGACCTACAAGTTTTACCCAAAGATGACCTGCTGACTCTGCAACAAATTCCCCACTCCAGTTAGGATTGAAACGATACACGGCAACGCGATCGCATCGCAGTAATTGCCTGACTTCTTGAGTCGTTGTTTTGAAGATTTCTTCTACATCTAAAGATTGCCGGATGCGGTTACTAATCTTGGTGACAGCTTTCTCTTGTTCTGCTATTTGAGCTAGTTTTTCAGATTTGACTCGTACTAATTCCAAATAGTCTATCTGTGATTTAGCTAAACTAAATTGCAAGCTAGTCTGAACCAAAAAGTTCACTTCCCAGCTTTGCCATTCACGGGAGCTAGAGTTTTGATAAGCTGCCAGCAATCCCCACAATTTATCCCCGAAGAATATCGGAACAATCATGTAAGCTTTGGCTTCAAACTGCTCTAAAATCTCAATATGACAGGGAGCTAACCCTACTTCATAGATATTATTAACGATAAAGTTTTCACCTCTGACATACCGACCTCCCTTAGTTTCTTGCAAGTAGGTATCATCCAAAACGGTTTTAATATCAGGGCCTACCAGTTTTGTCCAACCACTACTCACAGACTCAGCTACAAATTCACCACCCCAGTCAGGGTTAAAACGATAGACAGCGACGCGATCGCATTGTAGTGATTGACGCACTTCTTGAGTGGTTGTTTTGAAGACGCTTTCTACATCTGAAGATTGTCTGATGCGGTTGACTATCTTAGTGAAAACTTTCTCTTGTTCAACTATTTGAGCTAGTTGCTCAGATTTTGTCTGCACTTGCTCAAGATATTCCCCTTGCGAGATAGCTACACCAAATTGCAGCCCAATTTGAGTTACAAAGCTTTCTTCCCAAGGTTGCCAATCACGAGCCCAGAATTTTGATAAGCTGCCAACAAACCCCATAATTTCTCTCCAGCAAATATGGGCGCAATGATGTAAGCCTTCATTTCATACTGTTCTAAAATGTCAATGTGACATTGAGAATGGCCCATTTGATAAATGTCATTGACTACAAAGCTTTCACCCTTGGCATAACGTCCTCCTTGAGTGTCTTGTAAGTGGGTATCTTCCCAGACCATGTAAAAATCAGGGCCTACCATTTTTACCCAACCATTACCCACAGACTCAGCGACAAACTCACCACTCCAGTCAGATTTGAAGCGATAGACACCGACGCGATCGCATTTTAGTAATTGACGTACTTCTTGAGTGGTTGTTTGAAAAAGCTTATCGACATTTGATATCCGCAAAATTTTGTCGATGACTTTAGCTACCGATTTTTTTGCTAGTAGCCGCTGTTGCTGTTCTTTTTGGAATTCAAAGCTCTGTAATTTGTAAATTAGTTCTGTTGTCAGTTGAGATAGTAGGCTAATTTCTACTTCTTGCCACTGCCGCGTTGAGTAGCAATTATTAACTACTAGTAAACCCCACACTTTACCTTCTACTACAATCGGTAAACTCAAACTAGCTTTAATTTGAAATTTATCTAACAGTTGCTTTTGATAAGGGGTAAGTTGAATTTGATTGATATCGTCAATAACTACAGCTTCTATATAGTCTTGATTGGTATATAGACCAAAAATAATTCCAGGAATATTTTCACCTAAAGTTGGTGTCCAACCTAGTGTTCTCGATTCGGCTAAAACATTACCTGATTCTCGCGAAGTAAACTGATAAATTAAGGCGCGATCGCAGCCAATCTTTTCTCTAATTTGTGCTACAGTAATTTTCAGTAATGTATCAAGGTCTGGGGCTTGGCGCATGTAAGTTGCGATGTCTTTCAACTGTCGCCGCCAAGTTTTAAATTCTAGAGCGATCGCATTTAATAAAGATATTTCACTACTAGCAATATTTGCTATATGAGCGTTACCATTCTGATTTTCTAATTCCGAGATTAGATGCTCGTTCTCATGGCTATTGTTATACAAAAATGTCATTTGATTAACCTCAAAATTGTGATTGGTAATAACTGGATATGTGGCAAGCGATATTTATCTGGTATTTACTCATTAATGATTAGGAGTTTTCAAAACAATATACCTAATCACACCTTACTAAGTATTCAATTATGAATCCCCCATCCTGGAGATTGAATAATAGTTGTAGCATCCAAATTAAAAATTATCTCCTCCGAATCATTAATAAAGTATCCCTGTAAAAAAGGTGATATTTTCGGATAAAATAATTCAGCACTTGCGGGTTTCATTTCTTTAGTATCCAGCCATTCAATATCTATAAGTTGTCGCACCAATAGTCCCAAATACTTACCTTTATTTTCTAGAACAATTGCCATCATTTTTGAAACTAAATTTGACTCTTGTGAAATTGGAGGATAACCTAACATTGCCTCTAAATCGACTAACCAAAGCATCTCACCCCGCCAATTATAAATACCAAAGACACTACTTGGCATCTGAGGAACGCCACATATTTCTGGTAATGATACTTGCAAAACTTCTGCGATGTGTTGTAAAGAAATTACAGCTGTATCAGTTACTCCCAAATTAAAACTTAAAAACTTTTCCTGGGTTTCCAAAGCTATCGATCCTTTGTCCTTGATTATTTATCTTGAGCCACTATTTACAGTTATTGTTTATTCTTGGAGAGATTCATCTAAAAAATAGTGACTTCTAGGATTTTTTGATTTATGATATTTTCACTAATTGAGTAATCGCTTTAAAATTACTACTAGTTCCTCGCGATCAATCGGTTTTGATAGATAACCATCAGCGCCTAACATATTACCCCAAATTTTATCTACATCACTATTTTTTGTAGAGCAAAAAACCACAGGTATATTGCTAGTGTCAGGATTATTTTTCAGTTCTCGGCAAATTTCAAAGCCACTTTTACCCGGTAAAATTACATCGAGAAATATTAAGTCTGGTTTATTTTGATCTATTTTGTCTTGAGCCTCTTCACTACTAGTGGCGCTAATCACAGAATAACCTGCCTGTTGCAAGTAACGGCTGATTATTTCCATATCTGTTAAGCCATCTTCAACAACTAAAACAGTATTCATGGCAATTAATCGTTAACTTTTTCTCAAAATGTAAACAAAATAGACAAATCCTAAATGATTCCTCAAAAAGAAATGGAAGGGACTAGAGACTAGCCCTAACCCCTTTGCCCTAAACAATATTCACAAATCAAATAGGACTGCTATAAATACAAAAATTTGTATTTGTCTAATTTTGATTCAATCTTTATTTATCAACCTCAGAAAAAGTACGTAATAAACATAACTTAATATAAGATTTTTGAATATAAAATAGTTTGATAACCTAATTGTAGATTCTATATTTTGGATTGAAGATTCAAGATGTAAAAATGACTGGCAGCAAAATAATTTCAAGGTAATAACATATCTAAAATCGTAAATAAATGATTTGAAGAAGAGACTTAATTTAAAATTGTTTAACCTCAATAATTTAATTTTTACTGAGGTGGAAAAGTTTATAAGTTTTGAGGAATAATTCAGAACCAAAAATTGCCTCTAACTTTCCCTAATTACAAACCTCTAAATTAGATTTACTCTTTTCACTGGATACGCTTTGTGTAGGTAAATATTTACGTATTATACTCATTACCTTATCAGCCACTACAGGTTTAGTGAGAAAATCTGTAGAACCAACTACTTTGGCACGAACTCGATCTAAAAGACCATCACTGCCTGTTAATATAATTATTGGTGTGTTGGAAAATGTAGATATTCTTCGTAACTGAGTACAAATTTCGTAACCACTAGCAACTGGCATAATCAAATCCAAAAAAATCAGGTCTGGTTTATCCTGAATTAGGGTTGGTAGAGCTTGTACTGCATCTTGAATTTTGACAAACCTCAATCCATTGGAAGTGACAATATCCTCTACCATTTTACATACTTGAGGGCTATCATCGACGCAAGCCACTAGTGGAGCAATCCGCTTCTTGGCTTGTGTGGTGGTAGAGTTATTATTGACTTCAGTAATTCCTAAAGGCAAGTCAGGTACTTCTACCAATTCAATGATTCCTTTAAGGATATAAGGAAGCAAGGAACGGGTAAGTGGTAGTACACTCTGCTTCATTTTCATGGCTAAATCTCGCAGAGTAAATTTGCCATTGATTAAATTTACAAAGTTTTTGTAGACAGATGGACTAACCATCTGCTCAAGTTGTTCTGGTCGCCGTAGAATTGGTGCTAAGTCAGGAGAAAAATTTGCTAAACCTGCTTCTGACCAAATTTTCCATGAGTCTTGCATGTGCTTTACAGACATTTCTGCACTCGTGAAGCTCATTGGGGTTTCTAAGATAACTTCTTGGTTGCGATTGCAACTTAGAGAAGCAAAGTTTCCTTGCAAAGCTAGATCAAATAATAGTTCTGCTATCGTATTTTCCGCAATAGATTGAATCTGTTCTCTCTGAATTTTCTGTTTTTTATAAAATACTTCTATCAGTTTATAGTCCCAGTAATCAATTGATAGGTCTTGCCCACGTAACTGCAACTTATCAACATCAATCTGGGGACAATTCTGGGCTATATGTCTACGCCAACGTCGGAAGGGATGAGTTCCTCCTGTTGCCCAAACTATCCGTCCCAGTCGATAGTAAAAAGTCCATTGGCTGCCCTTTGAACTCTTAATATTTAATTTGCCATTGTATTGCAACTGAGTACAAGTTTTAAATTCATTTACTAGATTATTTGAAATAAGTTCTTGATGAGCCATAGTTTGTTCCTTTTATTAAAAAGCTAGCCATTAAAAACCGATACTAGTAGAGCACAGCGTCAATCTACCTACCATCTCAATTAACCAGACAAATTTCTGAAGTCACTTGTTAAAGATAGGCAACACTTCTGTCCCAGTGTTCTAGCTATATAGCGATTGGCAAATATATGAATCAGTGCAAATGGATTTGGTATATAGCAGTCTAAATCAAGATTATTAAAAGCAAGGCGGATGTTAAGATAGCAAAACTATTGCTAGTAAAGAATTTATCTAGCATCAAGTCTTTATTGGCAGAGTTTACTTTTCTGCTAATATTTATGACTAAAGTAGGTTGCCATAGTCGACATCATAGTGTATTAATATATCATCTTAAGAATTTTCATACTGAATCATATCCGTATAAGTTCTGAATTTTTGTTTAAAAAAGATTAGCAGTCTCCAAAGAGACTTGCTTTAGTTATTCACATTCACAATATAGGTTAAAAATATTTATTTAAGTTTACTATTCTTAATTATGCTAATTGATGTCAACTTTTCTAGGGAATATTATTCTTAAAAAAAGGCGTGCTACTAAAACAAGTAGCAGCCAGATTAGAAAGTATTAATTTAGAAAATTTATTCAAGGTTGCTTGTGGTTTTGATAGCTGATAACGGCTGCTCTGAGATTACTTTGGTGTTCTGAAAGTAGACGATCGCCTTCGTCTTTTTCCAAACCAGTCCAGTGCATCAATAGGGCCAGCTTGACCCATTTACCACTACGTTCTAGTAAAAAACCAGCAGTTTCCCGACTTAAACCTGTGAGGTCTTGCAAAATTCGCAAAGCGCGATCGCGTAATTTTTGATTTGTTACTGCTACATCCACCATGCGATTGCCATAAACTTTGCCGAGCTTAACCATCACGCCGCTAGAAAGGATATTTAAAGCTAATTTAGTAGCTGTACCCGCTTTCAGGCGAGTTGAACCGGCGATTATTTCTGGTCCTGTTAATAGACGAATGTCAATATCGGCATCAAAGCTAACTTGTTCAGCAGGAACACAAGCGATAAAAATAGTTATGGCTCCTCGCTGACGAGCAGCATGAAGCGCACCGTGGACATAAGGCGTTGTCCCACCCGCGGTAATGCCAACTACGACATCTAATTGGGTAACGTGCCGCCCTGCGATCGCAGCCTCGCCATCTTCAATGCTGTCTTCTAAATCTTCAGAACTGCGTACTAGTGCGCCAGCACCACCAGCAATAATCCCCTGTACCAACTCTGGGGGTGTACAAAAAGTAGGTGGACACTCAGCAGCATCTAACACCCCTAATCTGCCACTTGTACCCGCACCGATATAAAATAGGCGTCCTCCGTGGCGCAAACGCTCTGCGGTGCGTTCAATTGCCTCTGCCAACTGAATTCTCGCCGCTGCAACTGCTGCAACAGCCTTTTGGTCTTCGTCATTAAACAACTCCACCAATTCCAGAGAACTGAGCTGGTCTAAGTTCAGACTATTAGGATTTACCAGCTCAGTTAAAAGATGCCCGCGTTCTTGCAAATTTGTCATTTATCATTTGTCCTTTGTCATTTGTCCGTTGTCATTTGTCCGTTGTCATTTGTCATTTGTCAGTTAGCGACCAGTGACCAGTGACCAATACTTCGACTACGCCCTTCGGCTACACTCAGGACAAGCTCAGTACAAGTGACCAATGACCAATGACCAATGACTAATGACTAATGACTACTTACAACAACCCTTCCAATTTGCGACGCATCTTCTCTAGTTCAGAATCCGACAATTCTGGTTCTTCTAGCGGCTGTTGATTGAGAGGGAAAGTATCTTCAACAGTATCCTCCTTCTGGGCATCTTCTTGCCAGTCAGTTTTTTCGACGTTAAGTTCTGGGGGAGTTACAACTAAATTGCTGTTTTCTGGGATGATTTCCCATTCATATCCAGCACTTTCGCAAAATTCCTTAATTTCTTCAGCATCCATCGGCTCCGGTGTGGGTGCGGGGAAATCCTGAGCTTCTAACATCAGGGCAAAGCGCGTCGCATCGTCTTCTGACTCGAACATCAGAATTTTATTGCGTAGCTTGCCGCTTTTGGCATCGCCTTCCCGGATCGTGTGAATCCCCTCATTTTCCGTTCGAGCGTTAAAAATTAACACAAAAACACGCATTGGTGTAATCATCTGTCCTTTTTAAGGTTTATTCATATTAAAGTTCGAGATTGTGCCTCAAGGAAAGTCACAGGAATAATTTTCACTCTATTCAGATTTTCCTGAAAACGCCAATATTATTAAGCATAAGTATTGGATCGAGAAAATACCGTAACTCAACCAATGGGGTCTTGGGTTTTGTTGGCGTATCCTGGAAATGGCATACTGAACCAATGTGCCAGTTAATGCTTGTGTGTGCCAGCGACATCCGGCAATTAATACAGTGAAAGCAAATGATTAAATCTACCAATCAAGATATTCATTCCCCCTCCCCTATCCGCAAACGTTTGTGGTTACTGGTGTTGAGCCGGGGTAGCATTGCCTTGAGTGGACTTTTGCTGTTAGGAGTTCTCGTTGGTATTTGGCGGTTGTGGACTTTTGTCCAAACAGAGTTAACGCCGTTAGCACAACAAAGTCTAACTACTACACTCAACCGTCCGGTAAAACTGGGAAGAGTCACACAATTTTCGTTGACAGGAGTACAGTTTGGGGCTTCAGCTATCCCAGCCACACCTACAGATGCAGATCGAGCCACAGTCGAATCTGTAGAGGTGGGTTTTGATTTGTTACAACTAATTTTTAATCGCCATTTAAAGCTAGATGTAACCTTAGTCAATCCAGATATTTATATTGACCAGGATGACCAAGGGCGTTGGGTTTCTACTACCATTGCGTCGTCAGGTGGAAGCAGTGCCATTAAAACCGATTTGGACTACCTGCGGTTTCGTAATGCCAAGCTGGCCTTGATGCCGGATGAGAGAGAGGGAGANNNNGGGAGCAGAGGGAGCAGGGGAGCAGGGGAGCAGGGAGCAGGGGGAGATAAGGGAGCAAGATCCTCCTCATCCCCCGTAACATTTTCTCAACTCAATGGATCTGCTCAACTTTTAGCAAATAACCAGTTGATACGGTTTGAAGTTGGGGGTCAAGCAGACAGTGGTGGCAATATTTCCATTCAGGGAGAGACACGTTCTAAGGTGCTAGCAGGGACTTTCCAGGTGCAGGCACAAGATTTTCTAGCTGAGAATATTACTCGGTTGATTAAGTTACCAGTAGACTTACAGGCGGGTCGAGCCAATGGCGATTTGTTAGTTCGGTTGACACCTGGACAGCAAACTCTATTGTTTGGCAACGCTACTGTGCAAGGGGTAACGCTGCAAATACCCAAAGTCCCGCAATTGTTGAGCAATAGTCAAGGAAACCTCCGCTTCCAAGGAACGGAGTTGCAGTTAAATAATGTGACTAGCAACTACGGCAAAATTCCTTTAGTGGCTACGGGAATCGTCGATACTCAAGCAGGTTTGAAGTTAGCAGCGCGTGTAAATGCGGTGAGTTTGGCGAATGCCCAGGAGACTCTCAAGGTAAAATTACCTGTAGCGATCGCTGGACAAGTACAAGCTTCTTTGCAGATTACCGGATCGACTAAAGAGCCAATTCTTTCCGGCTCAGTTGCCACTATCCAAACTGCCAGAATTGACAAAGTTGATTTTAATCGCATCAGTAGTAAGTTTGAGCTTGTTACTAGTTCCTCTTTACTGACCCTAAAAGATATTCAAGGTAAAGCTAAAGTCGGTGGTGATATCACGGGCGCTGGTACAATTCAACTCGGTAAAAGCCCACGACTGGATTTAAATTTCGCTGCCAAGAATATTCCAGGGGATGCGATCGCCAAAGTCTACGAAACAACACCTACCTTTCAAATCGGCAATGTCTCAGGTACAGCTCAACTAACTGGCGCTCCTACCAATGTCCAAACTGTGGTACAGTTTCAAGCTCCCAATGGAACTTATCCCGGAACTGGTGAAGTTGCGATCGCTCCAAATCGCAACGTATCTTTCCGCAATGTGGCTCTGAATGTAAGTGGTGGGACAGTTCGGGCAACTGGTAGTTATGCCAATGAGCGTTGGCAAGCTGTGGCTGTTTCCTCTGGGGTGAAGTTAGAACCTTTTGTAGACAAGAGTCAACTGCAAAATGTCTCTTTGGCTGGGGCACAGTTCAATGGTAGTCTCATCCTCTCAGGCAGCACAGCGCCATTTGAAATTGCCACTATTCGCAGTGATGGTGCAGGAGTTCAAATTGGTGGCGGCACAGTTGCAGTTTCTAATATCCAACTGCAAGACCAAAGTTTCTCGGCTCAACTGGTAGCTAATGGCGTGCGGTTGGGACAAATATTAAAACAGTCTCCCCCAGCTTTAGATAATCCTTTGGCGGGAACGTTCCAAATCGCAGGTAGCAGAGATGATTTTAGTCTGAAAACCTTCCGTGGCAGTGGTGAGGGTCGCCTTGCTATTGGCAAGGGTACGGTTACAGCCTCTAATATCCAAGTGGCGAATGGTGTCTATCAGGCACAAGTTCAGGCTAAGAATGTGCCTGTGCAGAAATTGGCAAAAGTACCAAAGCAGTTTCAAGGGGCATTAAATGGTCAGTTCAACGTAGCGGGTTCTGTTGAGTCTTTCCAACCGCAAACTATTCAAGCCAATGGTCAGGCGCGGATAAATGTTGCAGGTGGAACTATTACAGCCTCTAATATCCAAGTGGCGAATGGTTTATACCAGGCGCAAGTTCAGGCTAAGAATGTACCTGTGCGGCAGTTGGCAGCAGTACCACCGCAGTTTCGAGGGACGTTAACTGGTCAAGTAAACGTAGCGGGTTCTGTTGAGTCCTTCCAACCACAAACTATCCAAGCGATGGGTCAGGCGCGGGTCAATGTTGCGGGTGGAACTATTACAGCCTCTAATATCCAAGTGGGTAATGGTGTATACCAGGCGCAAGTTCAGGCAACTAATGTACCTTTACAACAATTAGCAGCAGTACCACCACAGTTGCGAGGGACGTTAACTGGTCAAGCAAACGTGGCGGGTTCTGTTGAATCCTTCCAACCGCAAACTATCCAAGCTAACGGTCAGGGACGGCTGGATGTTGCAGGTGGAAATATTACAGCCTCTAATATCCAAGTGGCTAATGGTCGCTATCAAGCTGTAGTTGATGCTGCTGGTGTGGAATTAAATCGGTTAAATCAGCAATTGCGGGGTCAGTTTGGCGGTCAGTTGCAATTAGCAGGCAATGTCGGATCGTCCAAATTAGCTGATGTGCGTGCTGCTGGACAGGTACAATTATCTCAAGGTATCCCTGGTCTTGAGCGACCTCTGACGGCTGCGATCGCTTGGAGTGGTGAAAGGCTGACTATTGAGCGAGCAACTGCTCCCGGTTTAAGTGTGACTGGTAACATATTAGCCAATGCAACAAAGGCAGGGATACCGGAAATTACTGCCCTAAATCTCAACGTCCAGGCGCAGAATTACAACTTAAAACAGTTACCGATTAATCTTCCCAATCAAGTTGCTGTGGCGGGAAGTGTAGATTTTAATGGTCAAGTCACTGGTAAACTGCCCTTGCCAAATGTAGTAGGGCAAATCAACTTACGAGATTTGGTTGTTCAAGATATTGCTTTTGAACCCTTGTTAACTGGAAACATTGATTCAGAACAGGGGCGCGGTTTGAGTTTGAACTTGGCGGGTAATAGCGATCGCTTGAACTTCAATTTAGATGCTAATAATCGCCCGAAATCCTTCTTAGTAAAATGGCAGCAAGCATCAGCCACAGGTAATGTTCAAGGAAATGATTGGGCGCTGAAAGTTGCCAATTTCCCCTTACAAATATTGAATTTGACTCCACCACCCATTACTCGCCTGGGTGCTGGTAAGATAGCTGGGTTGTTAACTGGGGATTTGCTGTTTAATCAGCAGACATTGGCAACAACGGGAAATTTAGCGATCGCAAATCCCCAAATTGGCCGGGTTAAAGGCGATCGAATAGCTGCTCAATTCCGCTACGGTGACGGTAAAGCCACACTCACTAGTAGCGAATTTGTCAAAGGAAAAAGTAGCTACGCCCTTGTCGGTACTGTGGCTCAAAGCCCTAAAGGGCCTCAATTACAAGGCAAACTGAACGTCAAGCAGGGTGAGATCCAAGATGTTCTGGTTGTAGCACGGGTATTTGATTTACAAAATTTGCCAGGTGGTTCGCCAGAAATTTACGGTACAGCAGCGGATCTGACTACCAATCCCCAAGGAACGCCAGATGAACCCTTATTAACCCAGATCCAACGGTTTTCTGAAATTGAAGCTTTGGTGGCAGAACAGGAAGAACAGCGACTTAATTCCACTCCCATACCAGATTTGGCAGACTTAAAGGGGACTTTCAATGGAGAAGTGGCTGTAAATACAGCTACACCCAATGGATTATCAGTGGATTTTAATTTGAATGGACAAGACTTTGCCTGGGGTAAAAAGGAAGAACGAAATCGTTTTTATACTGCCGATCAAGTTATTGCCGAAGGTAACTTTGAAAATGGTGTTTTGAGTTTGCGACCATTACGAATCCAGTCTCAAAACAGACTGATTGCGTTTACAGGTAACGTTGGTGGTGATGAACAATCTGGTCAGCTGCGGGTGAATAATTTTCCAGTACAACTATTGAATAATGTTGTCAAGCTACCAGTTGGAATCACAGGTAATCTTAACGGTACAGCAGCTTTAGCGGGCAGCATTGCTAATCCCCAAGCTAGAGGGGAATTGCAAATTACAGAAGGAGTACTAAATCAGAGCAAAATAGAGTCAGCAACAGCAAGTTTCAGCTATGCTGATGGACGTTTAAACTTTGGTAGTACTGTAGCAGTTGCTGGGCCAAAACCTGTTGATATTACTGGCAGCATCCCTTATAAATTACCTTTTGCTTCCGTCGCACCAGACAGCGAGCAAATCAGTTTGGATATGAAGTTGGAAAACGAGGGATTAGGGCTTTTAAACGCATTGACTAATCAAGTGGTATTTGAGAGAGGTGAAGGAGAAGTAGACCTCAAGGTGCGGGGAACACTGCAAAAACCCGAAGTAAATGGAATTGCTACTGTCAATAATGCGACTTTTTCAGCCCAGGCTTTGCCAGGTAAATTGAGACGCGTCACAGGTAGAGTGCTATTTAATTTTGACAGCATCTTAGTAGAAAATCTTCAAGGTAGATTTAGCCGTGGAAAGGTCGAAGCTGCTGGAGAAATTCCCATCTTCAACAATGAGAACGTAACTATCAAAAATCCCCTGACTGTTAATCTCGATCAGCTGGCGTTGAATCTCAAGGGACTTTATCAGGGAGGTGCTAGTGGCAATTTGCAGATTACTGGTTCTGCCCTTAATCCCATAATTGGCGGTAAAGTAAATTTATTTGATGGTAAAGTATTGCTGGCAGAATCTACCGACGCCACGACATCTGAAAATGGTAGTATTGGCGTATCACCCATAAAAGACAATAAGCAGAGCAAATCTGAAATTGGAAATGGGACAGGGAATACTAACGCCAGATTTAATAATTTAGATTTGGAACTAGGTAAAAACGTCCAAATTACCCGTGACCCTATTCTCAACTTTCGCGCCAGCGGTAATCTCATAGTTAACGGCTTAATCAATCAGCCGATACCCGATGGCACTATTCAGTTAGAAAAAGGAGGGGTAAATTTATTTACTACCCAATTTAACCTTGCTCGTGGCTATAAACACACTGCAACCTTTAGTCCTTCTCAACCCCGCGACCCCAACTTAGATATTCGGCTATTTGCCAAAGTATTGGATGTAACTCAAAGTAATGACTTCAGCCGGGTAAATTCTACAGGTTTATCAGCGTTAGAGAGTGTTCGAGTCGAAGCTACTATCAACGGTTTAGCTAGTAAACTAAATGAAAATTTAGAATTAACAAGTAGTCCCTCACGTAGTCAAACCGAAATTGTTGCTCTTTTAGGAGGCGGATTTGTAGACACCCAAGGACGTGCAGACAGTACTTTAGGTCTGATTAACATTGCAGGTTCGGCTGTGTTTAACAATTTTCAGTCAGCTTTTAACCAGATTGGGAGTACTTTTGGCTTAAGTGAACTGCGGATATTTCCTACCGTGATATCTGAGAATCCTGAAGCTGGAAGAAACAATTCAACTTTGGAATTAGCAGCGGAGGCTGGGGTTGACATTTCTTCCAAAATATCCGTTTCCAGTATTAAAATTTTGACAACAAACGATCCCTTCCAATGGGGTATTAATTACCGGATAAACAATGAATATCGTGTGCGTGCTTCGACTAACTTAACTGATGACAGTCGTGCAGTAGTGGAATATCAAAAGCGGTTTTAAAGAAATCTCTTCAATACTGAAAACCATCACCTACATAAATGCCCAAAGAGCGAGCAACGGGAACTAAATACCCGTTAGCATCCACAGGCGAAGGACTTTGAAGCATTACTTCTGCCAAAGGGACAGCAACAACTTGGGCATTTTGCCAAGCTACCATCTGGTCATATTTGCCTTGTGCGACCAAATCCACTGCGGTTTTACCAAAAGCTGACGCCACTAGACGATCTAAGGCAGAAGGAATACCGCCTCGTTGAATATGCCCTAAAACTGAAACTCGCGTTTCTATCTTCTGAGTACTACAACGGCTAATTTGGTCGGCTATGTATTGACCCATTCCGCACGTAGCTGTTGGCTGACAAAGCACGTTAAGATCAGATGAGCCTTTCACCGCTTCAATACCTTCTGCAACTACGACGATCGCAAATTTGCGCCAAGAGCGATCGCGCAGTTGAGCAAGATGCTGGCAAATTCCCTCAATTGAATAAGGTATTTCTGGAATCAAAATCACATCTGCACCGCCTGCTATTCCTGCTTGCAACGCTAAATGACCTGCTTTTCTACCCATAACCTCCACAATCATCACCCGGTCATGACTCGCTGCTGTAAAAGTCAGAGCGTTAAGAGCATTTGTAATTGTATTAACAGCAGTATCAAATCCTACAGACCTTTCTGTAAACGCTACATCATTATCAATCGTTTTCGGAACACCGACAAAATTCCAATTTCCTTGGTGTGCAAGATTGTGAAGAATACTTAAGCTACCATCACCACCAATGCCAATTAGTGCGTCTAGCTCTAACGTCTGATAACTAAGCAATAATCTCACTAGCATGAGCCAGTGTATCTCCTTTGTTAATAGTTCCTAAGATAGTTCCCCCCATAAAAAGCAAGGGGTCAATTCCACGCAGGTCTAGACCGTGCATCTTCAGAGTAGTTGCTTTACCTTCCAGCAATCCCTGCGTTGCATAAGAAATTCCCAGCACTTCCCAATCATAAGTGAGTGTTGCGTGGCTGACAACAGCCCGAATCACAGCATTAAGCCCAGGACAGTCTCCACCACTGGTAAGAATACCAACTCGTTTGCGGTTTTTCATAAAACTATTAGATGAGAAATATTTATACGACGTAAATTGCTGGTTAAATGTAGGATGCTACTTCTAACCAGTCAAAAATTTGGTTTAGCTGGGTAACAGTTACTAGTCCATACTGCCAAAGAATTATAGGCAACAAACTTGGAGTTTGCTCAACATGACGCAAAGCCAAGCTGATAGCAGCAGCAGGAATTGCCAACTCCTCTAGTAAAAAGTGAATTAATTTAGTGTATTTTCTAGATTCCACGTTAATTACCCTCTTATAGCTTTGTCCATACAGGACATAGATAAAATTACGCAAAAAGTTTGAGGAACCTGTGAGGAAATGCAATATTATCTCTTCTGTTTCATAAAATCCAAAATTGGATGATAGTCACAATCCGACATCCTCACAAGTTCCTCAAAGTATCTTCCTATAAACATAAGTGTCAGATGAAATGCTCATTAACTCAAAGCAGCCCTTGCAACTCTCTCCACTTATATTAAGGAAGCTTTACTATGGAACTAAAAATACTGTCCAATCAAAACACTGAACATCAAGTTTTATCACAAGCTCTTGTGTTGCCTTTGGAAAAAGTAGGAATTGCAGACATCCCTAGAGTTGGAGGCAAAAATGCTTCTTTGGGAGAAATGATTCAGCAGCTTAAATCCAAAGGCGTAAAAGTTCCTACGGGATTTGCTACTACTGCTTATGCGTATCGCTATTTTATTGAAGCAGCAGGAATAGAACCGCAGTTAAAAGAGATTTTTGCAGACTTAGATGTTGAAGATGTGAATAATCTGCGGCAACGAGGTAAACAGGCGCGGTCTTTAATGCTACAAACTCCGTTTCCTGAAGAATTAGAACAAGCGATCGCTCAAGCATATCAAGACCTGTGTCAAAAGTATGGTGCTGATACTGATGTAGCAGTTCGTTCCAGTGCTACAGCCGAAGATTTACCCGATGCTAGCTTTGCCGGACAGCAAGAAACTTACTTAAATGTCCACGGACTGCAAACTGTATTAGAAGCTTGCCATAAGTGCTTTGCATCTATTTTTACCGATCGCGCCATTTCCTACCGTCAAATCAAAGGTTTCGACCACTTTAGTATTGCCCTTTCTGTCGGTGTTCAAAAAATGGTGCGTTCCGATTTAGCTACGTCTGGTGTGATGTTTTCTATTGATACCGAGACAGGATTTAAAGATACAGCACTAATTACCGCCGCCTACGGTTTGGGTGAAAACGTTGTTCAGGGTGCAGTAAATCCTGATGAATATTTAGTATTTAAACCAACTCTTAAACAAGGATACCGCCCAATTTTAAAAAAACGCCTGGGGACAAAAGAAATCAAGATGGTGTATGACTTGGGCGGCTCGAAAATGACTAAAAATATTCCAGTTACAGCGAGCGATCGCACCGCCTTTGCCCTCAATGATGAAGATATTCTCCAACTAGCACAATGGGCGTATGTAATTGAAGAACACTACTCAAAAGTGCGTGGTGTTTACACGCCAATGGATATCGAATGGGCGAAAGATGGTATCACCAACGAATTATTTATTGTCCAAGCACGCCCTGAAACTGTGCAATCGCAGAAGACTAAAAATGTGTTGCGTAGTTATCATCTTGTAGTGGCAGCAGGGGAGACAAAAGCTTTTTCCCCTCTGCCCCTCCACCCCTCGGTTACTGAGCGTAGCCGAAGTGCTGCCCCTCTGCCTCTTGTTACAGGGCGCAGCGTCGGAGAGATGATCGGACAAGGCAAAGCACGAGTAATTCTCGATGTGCATCACTTGGAACAATTTCAGCTTGGTGAGGTGCTGGTAACTAATCGCACCGATCCCGACTGGGAACCGATCATGAAAAAAGCCAGTGCGATTGTCACCAATTCCGGCGGACGTACTTGCCATGCGGCAATTATTGCTAGAGAAATGGGAATCCCCGCGATTGTGGGTTGCGGTAATGCCACAACGGTAATTAAAACTGGGCAAGAAATTACAGTTTCTTGTGCTGAAGGTGAAACCGGAAAAGTCTACGCAGGTTTGTTACCCTACGAAGTTCAAGAAATACCATTAGAAAAATTGCCCCACACTCGCACTAAAATCATGATGAATGTGGGCAACCCAGAAGAAGCATTTGGCTATAGCGCTATTCCTAATGATGGGGTGGGTTTGGCACGGATGGAATTTATTATTGCTAACCACATTAAGGTGCATCCTTTAGCATTAATTCACTTTAATGAATTGGAAGATGAACTAGCCAAATACAAAATTGCTGAATTAACCGCACAATATGAAGATAAAGCGCAATTCTTTGTTGATAAACTCGCCCAAGGTATCGGCGCGATCGCCGCAGCATTCTATCCCAAACCTGTAATCGTTCGTCTGAGTGATTTCAAAACTAATGAATATGCCAATCTTTTAGGTGGAAAACAATTTGAACCTCACGAAGAAAATCCGATGATTGGTTGGCGGGGTGCATCGCGTTACTATGATGAACGCTACCGCGAAGGATTCGCTTTAGAATGTCGCGCCATGAAAAAAGTCCGCGAAGAAATGGGTTTAATCAACGTGATTTTGATGGTGCCATTTTGTCGCACTCCCGCTGAAGGTCGGCGCGTACTTGCAGAGATGGCGAAGCATGGTTTAGTGAAGGGAGAAAACGGTTTACAAGTATATGTGATGTGCGAGTTACCGAGTAACGTGCAACTTGCAGAGCAATTTTGTGAAGTGTTTGACGGATTCTCAATTGGTTCTAATGACTTAACGCAATTAACATTAGGGCTTGATAGAGATTCCGAGTTGGTAGCGCATTTATTTGACGAACGCGATGATGCTGTCAAAGGAATGATCGCGAAAGCAATATCTACAGTAAAACAGTGCGATGCCTCCGGCGGGCTTCGCCAACGCAAAATTGGTATTTGCGGTCAAGCACCAAGTGACTACCCAGAATTTGCTCGTTTTTTGGTAGAACAAGGTATTGATTCCATTAGCCTCAATCCTGATTCAGTGCTGAAGACGTTGTTAGAAATTGCGGCAGCAGAAAAAGGTAGCAGAGAATAATTATATGCCAAACTCTAGCTTACAAACCCCAAATTTAGCAGCCGATCTATCAGGACCTGAAAATTTGCTGACTGCATTGCGAGAACTTCGTACCACCGTTTATCAAGAAGGACAGGCAATTTTTGACAAATGGCGATCGCATATTCAACGTCCAGCTTTTATTGATAGCAGTTTGAATTTAGCTTACTACCTAGCTTTGCGTCGCCATGATTTACGCTTTCTGCAAACGGCTTTGATGCCTTGGGGTCTATCCTCTCTGGGTCGGATTGAAGCACGAGTTTTACCTAACTTAGATGCTGTGATTGCAACATTGGCAGCAATTTGTCAGCCTTTTGATCAGTCATTAACCCAACGTCCACCACTGGCGGCATTCTTTGAAGGTGAACGTCTGCTGCAACAGCATACTGAAGATTTATTTGGGATATCATCAAGCGATCGCCGAGTGCGAATCATGGTTACATTACCAACCGAAGCTGCAAGTAACTATGAGTTAGTCAAGGATTTGATCCAGCGAGGATGTGACTGTATGCGAATTAACTGCGCTCATGACTCCTCAAGTGAATGGTTAGCGATGATTGTGAATATCCGACTAGCCGAGGTAGAAACAGGACGTGCTTGTAAAGTCTTGATGGATTTAGGTGGCTCTAAACCTCGGACGGAAGGGGTAATCAGTCCCAATGACCAGGAACGCATATTTAGAGGAGATCATTTACTATTAACCCGTGAAATTCCAACTCAGATTCACCGTGACTATTTCCAGGCAAGTTGTTCTATCCCAGAAGTTTTAGACCAATTACAGGTAGGTGCAACAGTTTGGATTGATGATGGCCACATTGGGGCGCGTGTTTGTGCCATTGAGCCTACAGGTGTAATGCTGCAAATTGTACACGCCCGATCTAAAGGTGACAAGCTGCTTGCTGATAAAGGTTTGAACTTTCCAGATACAGAACTGTGTCTAAGTCCAATTACTGATCAAGATCGGCAAGATTTGAACTTTATCGCCCATCATGCAGATATTGTCGGCTACTCCTTTGTTCAAGAAGCGGGCGATATTGCGCTTTTGCAACAAGAATTACGCGTAGGCGTAGCCCGTCGTAGACATCGCTTACCCGATAATATAGAAATACCTGCCATTATCGCTAAAATTGAAACACCTAAAGCCGTTCGCAATCTACCAGAGTTAATTGTGCAAGCAGCTGGTGTACAACCTTTTGGAATCATGATTGCTAGAGGCGATCTTGCTGTTGAGATTGGCTATCAACGTTTGGCTGAAATTCAAGAAGAAATTTTGTGGTTGTGTGAAGCAGCCCATATACCTGTAATTTGGGCGACTCAGGTTTTAGAAAATCTAGTTAAACATGGTATTCCTTCACGAGCCGAAATCACCGATGTGGCAATGGCCGAACGTGCAGAATGTGTCATGTTGAATAAAGGAGCATATATTGCTGATGCAGTGACAATTGTAGATGATGTGTTGGTAAGAATGCAAGCACACCAAATGAAAAAAACGCCTCAACTCAGAGCTTTACATTCTTGGTAGGTAATCAAAGAATTTTCCTCAATTTAATTACATACAGTTATGAATGAAAATCATCAAATTTGGTCACTTACCTCTCAACAAGTCTACAAAAACTTAATCACAACTCCCCAAGGACTAAGCGAATCTGAAGCTAATTTACGCCTCAAACAACATGGTTACAACGAACTACCCGAACCGCAAACCCGCCCTTTAATCCTGCGCTTTATTGACCAACTAACCCACTTTATGGCGCTGTTATTATGGGTAGCAGGAACTTTAGCTTTTATTTCTCAAACCCCGGAATTAGGTTGGGCTATCTGGGCAGTAATTTGGATTAATGCAATTTTTAGTTTCTGGCAAGAATTTCAAGCAGAAAAGGCATTATCTGCATTAAAACAAGTATTACCTAACCAAGTAAAAGCTTATCGTGACAGTACGCTGTGTACTATCCCTGCACGCGAGTTAGTTCCAGGGGATGTAATTCAGTTAGAGGAAGGAGATAAAATCTCTGCTGATGCGCGACTGGTGGAAAGCCAATCGTTGTATGTCGATGTTTCGATTTTAACTGGGGAATCTCTACCCGTTCCTCGGTCTTCTGAACCCGTTGCTACAGAAAATCTCCGTGCTTTAGATGCGACTAACTTAGTATTCGCAGGTTCCACTGTTGCCGCAGGCCGGGGATTGGCTGTGGTTGATGCTACGGGTACGCATACAGAATTTGGCCAAGTCGCACATCTAACTGCTAACGTCAAACGTGAAGCCAGCACCTTAGAAGTGCAAATTTCTAGGGTGGTTCACATCATTACAATTATTGCCATCAGCATGGGCGTGGTTGTGTTTTTACTCACTAATTTTTTGGTGGGTATGGGAATCAAAGAAAGCTTCATTTTTGGCATTGGGATTATTGTGGCTTTTGTACCTGAAGGGTTGTTACCAACAGTTAGTCTTGCTTTGGCAATTGGTGTGAAGCGAATGGCCAAAGAAAACGCATTGGTACGTCGTCTTTCAGCAGTGGAAACGTTGAGTGCGACAACAGTTATTTGCACTGACAAAACAGGAACTTTAACTAAAAATGAAATGACTGTCCGCAAGTTGTGGATTCCTGGTGCAAAGATTAATGTTACAGGTGTGGGTTACGAACCAAAAGGTGAAGTCGAAATTACAAATTTTGAGTGTGAACCCCAAGTCAGATTACTATTAGCAGGTGCAGCACTTTGCTCAAATGCACGCTTAAACCATCCCCCAGGTTCGAGTCAGTGGCAAGTATTAGGAGATCCCACCGAAGCAGCTTTGTTGGTTGTGGCAATTAAAGCTGGTTTTAAATTGGAGGATTTGCAGCACCAAGTACCACGATTGCGAGAAGTACCTTTTGATTCTCACCGCCGGATGATGACAGTGTTACTTGCAAGTAGTCTAGAATTTGCTCAACCGACACAAAAGACTGAAAATGCACTACAGATATTTACCAAAGGTGCACCTTTAGATGTATTGCAACATTCTCAGTTTATTTTACGCGACGGACAGCAACAGGAACTAACAGCACCAGAACGCGCAGAGGTGGAGACGGCAAACGATCAACTTGCTAGCCTTGGCTATCGGGTTTTGGGTGTGGCGACAAGACAAGGTGGTACAGAATTACGGGAACAAGAAAATGCTGCCCTAGAAGAAGACCTGATATTTATCGGACTTGTAGCCATGATCGATCCACCTCGAAAAGAAGTTGCAGATGCGATCGCACTTTGTCATCGTGCAGGTATTCAAGTCACAATGATTACAGGTGATTATGGGTTGACGGCAGCTGCGATCGCTGAAAAAATTGGTTTGATTAATGAGAAATTCAATGGTAAACCCAGAGTTATTACAGGTGAAAAATTAGGGCATCTTTCAGAAGCTCAACTCCGACAAATATTACACAAACATCAACAAGGCTTAGTGTTTGCACGGGTGATGCCTGAACAAAAATTAAGACTTGTACAAGCGTATAAAAAGTTAGGTCATGTAGTCGCCGTCACTGGCGATGGCGTCAATGATGCCCCGGCGTTACGTGCTGCTAATATCGGCATTGCAATGGGCAAAAATGGTACAGATGTTGCCCGTGAAGCCGCAGATATTGTTTTGGTTGATGATAACTTTGCAACTATCGTCATCGCCATCGAGCAAGGAAGGGCAGTTTATCAAAATATCCGCAAGTTTATTACTTACATTCTGGCATCAAACATGGCAGAGTTTCTGCCATTTCTGGCAATGGTCTTTTTAAAAGTACCTCCAGCTTTAGTAATTCTGCAAATCTTGGCCATTGACTTAGGAACCGATATGATTCCAGCGCTGGCATTAGGTGCAGAACGTCCAGAAAAAGGCATCATGACCCAACCACCGCGCAAAAAGTCTCAAACCTTACTTGATGTACCTCTGATGCTGCGTGCTTATTGTTTCTTAGGATTACTCGAAGGTTTAGCTGGGATGACGGGCTTTTTCTTAGTTTGGTGGGCAAATGGTTATGGAATTACCCAATTGCAAGCGGTGAGTTCCAGTATTCTTTCGCAATCAGCAAGCGCTACCACAATGGCAATTTACCATCAGGCGACAACTGTAACTTTAGCGGTAATTGTCGCCTGTCAAGATGGCAACGTTTTTGCTTGTCGTTCTGAAAGAGTTTCAATTTTTAGATTGGGTTTCTTGACAAACCGTTTCATTTGGTTGGGGATTGGGATTGAGTGGGCGTTGATTTTGGCGATTATTTACTCTCCAACGTTGCAGAAAATCTTTGCAACTGCGGCTTTACAGCCTTCTCAGTTGTTGCTGTTGCTAATTTGTCCACCGTTGATTTTGATGGCAGATGAATTACGTAAGTGGATTGTGCGACAGACACCGACGGTTGTGTTTGACCATCCTATCCAAAATATCCAACGTCAGTGAAGAAGCAACGGGAGTAAAAAATTATGCAATTGGGAAGCGATCGCGCCTATGATATTTTACGTACCCAGCATCAACCTTTAGATGCCATATTTGCGCCTAAAAGCATTGCCGTAATTGGTGCTAGCGAACGTGAAAATAGTGTCGGTAGAACTGTCCTCTGGAATCTCATCAGCCATCCATTTGGCGGCACGGTATTTCCAGTTAATCCCAAACGACATAGTGTTCTTGGGATCAAAGCTTACCCAAATATTGCGGCTGTGCCAGAACCAGTAGATTTAGTAATTGTAGCCACACCTGCCCTGACAGTTCCTAGTGTAATTGGTGAATGTGTCGATGTAGGAGTTAAGGGAGCGATCGTTCTTTCTGCTGGGTTTAAGGAAATTGGCACTGTTGGGGCAGAATTAGAACAGCAAGTACTCCAGCAAGTGCGCCGGGGCAAAATGCGGCTGATTGGCCCCAACTGTTTAGGTGTAATGAATCCCCATACTGGTTTGAATGCCACCTTTGCCAATAGTATGAGTATGGCTTTGCCTGGTAAGGTTGGCTTTATCAGCCAAAGTGGGGCATTGTGTACAGCAATTTTAGATTGGAGTTTTCACGAGAATGTGGGCTTTAGTGCCTTTATTTCCATTGGTTCAATGCTGGATGTGGGTTGGGGCGATTTGATTGATTATCTCAGTGATGACCCGCATACTGAAAGCATTGTTATTTACATGGAGTCAATTGGAAATGCGCGATCGTTTCTCTCGGCGGCACGAGAGGTAGCGCTGACAAAACCAATTATTGTCATCAAAGCTGGACGGACAGCAGCAGCAGCCAAAGCCGCAGCCTCCCACACAGGTGCATTGACAGGTAGTGATGCCGTATTTGATGCCGCATTTCGCCGGAGTGGGGTTTTACGGGTTAAGAGTATTGCTGACTTGTTCGACATGGCAGAGGTACTGGCAAAGCAACCGCGTCCCAAAGGGCCAAGACTGACAATTATTACCAATGCAGGCGGGCCCGGAGTCTTGGCGGCTGATGCTTTGATTACCGATGGAGGTGAATTAGCAGAATTATCAAAAGAAACCTATGAAGCGCTGAACCAGTTGTTGCCACCCCAATGGAGTCACAATAACCCAATTGACTTACTTGGAGATGCTGATCCCATCCGTTATGCGAAAGCGTTAGAAATTATTGCGAAAGACCCAAATAGTGATGGATTTTTGACGATTCTCACACCGCAAGCAATGACTGACCCTACACAAACAGCGTATCAACTAAAACCATTAGCTCAAATCGGTAAACCCGTACTTGCGAGTTGGATGGGCGATGCAGATGTGGAAGCAGGTGCAGAAATTCTCAACCAAGCTTTAATTCCGACATTCCCTTTTCCCGATATGGCAGCCCATGTATTCAATTATATGTGGCGTTATACTTATAACCTGCGTGCTTTGTATGAAACCCCTGTACTTCCCGATAATGCAGACATTTGCGATCGCACCATTGCAGAGACGATTATTCAACAAGCACGTCAAGCTGGTAGAACTTTACTGACTGAAGTGGAATCAAAGCAAGTTCTGGCTGCTTACGGTATTCCGACAGTAGCAACGCAGATAGCAACCAATGCTGAGGAGGCAGTTAAACTAGCAGAGGAAATTGGTTATCCTGTAGTTTTAAAAGTATTTTCTCAAACCATCACCCATAAAACTGATGTGGACGGGGTGCATTTGAATTTACACAATGCTGATGCAGTACATGAGGCTTATAATGCGATCGCATCATCTGTAACTGCCAAAGTTGGCGCAAATTCTTTTGCTGGTGTCACTGTCCAGCCAATGATAGATTTGAGAAACAGCTATGAATTGATTCTTGGTAGTAGCATTGACGCTCAATTTGGCCCAGTTTTACTATTTGGCACAGGTGGACAGTTAGTAGAAGTATTTCAAGATAAAGCCTTGGGACTTCCGCCATTAAATACTACTTTGGCACGGCGGATGATGGAACAAACCCGAATTTACAAAGCACTACAGGGAGTTAGAGGTAGAAAAGCAGTTAATTTGGAAGCTTTAGAACAGCTTTTAGTACGCTTTAGCCAGCTTGTAGTCGAGCAACGCCTAATTAAAGAAATTGATATTAATCCGCTTTTGGTAAAGGCAGAAGAAATCAGCCAAAACTCTTTAGTTGCACTTGATGCGCGGATTGTTCTTCATAACTTAGATATCACTGAAGCACAATTACCAAAACTAGCAATTCGCCCTTATCCCACACAGTACGTTTCCTCTTGGACAACGCGGAATGGCATCGAAGTAACAATTCGTCCCATTCGCCCAGAAGACGAACCTTTAATGATTAAGTTACATAAGACATTATCTGAAGAAAGCGTTTTTTTCCGCTACTTCCACTTGATTAAACTGAGTCAACGCATTGCTCACGAACGACTCACGCGCCTATGTTTCATTGATTATGACAGAGAAATGGCACTGGTAGCAGACTATCAAAATCCAGAAACGGAAGAACATGAACTTTTAGCTATTGGTAGACTCAGTAAATTGCACGGTACAAATGAAGCTGAATTTGCAATGTTAGTTAGCGATCGCTACCAATGTCAAGGTTTAGGAACTGAGTTACTCAAAAGATTGCTGCAAGTAGGGCGTGATGAAAATTTAACGCTAATTAGTGCCGAAATTCTAGCTGAAAATTCTGCAATGCGAAGAGTCTGCGAAAAGCTGGGCTTTCGTATTCATCCTACTGCTGAGGGTTCAGTGGTGAGGGCAGAAATGATTACTTGATGCATAACAAATTCTGTTTTTATTTTAGGCGATGCCTGCGGCGGTCACTGAGCGCAGGCGTACCCCTCCGGGGAAGCAAGCTGGAGCGTCTGTCTGCGACACGCTGCGCGAACGTAGAGAAGTGCGGGCTACGCCTACGCGTTTCTGGTCGGCTTCTAACGGCTAAGTTGAGCGGCAGCTAGTATGCTTGGTTTAGATATCCTCTTTATCTTTGATCGCCCTTTGCTCATATTCTGTAATGATGCTCTGAATGTCATCTGCGGCAATATCGACTTGTTCAGATTTTGCATAAACAGTCAGCAAAATAATTCCCGTTGCTGTCTTAACGTAGTAAATCAGACGATAGCCACCGCTTTTACCTTTTTGAATGTCACTATTTCGGACTCTTAACTTGAAGACTGCATAACCAACTCCAGGTATTTGATCTCCTGGCAACTCTCCCTGTTCAAGTTGTTCGATAACGGGTTGTATATCATTCCGAATACTGCGATACTTCTTGGCAAGAGCGCGTAGATTTCGGTTGAACGTTGGCGAAGCTTCAACTTGAATGAAAGGCTGATCAGTCATTTTCAAGCCCTTCCCAAAGTTGAGCCACTGGTATAGTTTGCCCAGTCATGGCTTCATGCCAAGCTTGCCGGAAATCTGCTAAAACTTCTATTTGAGATTGATCATCTAGAACTTCGTCTTCTGAAATTAGAATAATAACTTCTACGCGGCTATTTTTATTCGTTATGAGAGGATGATCTAAGGTTAGTTGTCCTTGCTCATTAATCGTTGCCATGACTTTAAGTGCTTTCATTGCTACTCCAATTCGATACTGGAGTCATATTTGTACTCCTTAAGAATCTAGCTCTATGGTACTTCACAGACAAGTGCGTATGCGTAGCCCGCACTTAGGCTGCGCTCAGTGACCGTCGTAGACATCGCTCTTTGTGCAACTGTCTTAAAAGTCAAGCGATCGCTTCTGAACGAATGGACTTGTGTTCTGAACCAACAAACTTGTGTTCCGAACAAATGGACTTGTGTTCTGAACAAATGGACTTGTGTTCTGAACCCAAACTATCAAGCAATGGTGGGCGAAACCGTGACAGTAGCGATCGCCCTTTTTGAACCCCTACCCCTTCTTGATATAACCTCACAACTTCCTCAAATTGTTGATCTATAACGATATAAGCCCAGGTAAAACTTTAGCAGGCATCTTGCGATCGCACATTATATTTAAAATACCAGCATGGACTCTCACACAGTCAANNNNAAAAATCCCCTAAAAGAGCATCCGAGCGGTGATAAACGCTTCAAAATACTTGATGCAACCATGAAGCGCCATCAATATCAGCAGGATGCACTGATAGAAGTATTGCATAAAGCCCAAGAACTTTTCGGTTATTTAGAAAATGACTTGTTACACTACATCGCCCACAGCTTGAAACTACCACCTAGTCGTGTTTATGGCGTAGCAACTTTTTATCATCTTTTCTCTCTCGCACCAAAAGGCGCACATACTTGTGTCGTGTGTACGGGTACAGCTTGTTACGTCAAAGGTGCAGAAAATTTACTAGCAACCGTAGAAAACACTACCAAAATTCATGCTGGCGAAACAACCCCCAATGGAGAACTTTCACTGTTAACAGCCAGATGTTTAGGCGCTTGTGGAATTGCACCTGCTATAGTATTTGACGGCACTGTTTTAGGTAATCAAACTCCTGAATTAGTGTGCGATCGCATTAAAGACTGGCTAGAGGGAAAAGAGCGATCGCCCCACTCTTAATATTCAATTTCCTCTTTAGATAACATCAAAATTTAAAAAATCTGCGGGAGGAAATGTAAATCAAAATCCTTAAATACATTCCTCCTGTAATTCAAATCTCACTAATAAGTTAGGATGGTCAGTTATGAAATTTAGTAAATATTTTTCTTTCATTATCACTTTTGTATTAGTAGCATCCCTTACTATTTTATTACCCCTATCTGCTCACTCCCAAACAACTAATTCATGCCAGAAGAGCGGTGTTGTCTGCTTAGACGATCAAGAACTCTTTATTATTAAAGAAAAACTCGATTCATTTACTCCTGACCAACGAGCCAAAATCATTACTGAAAATATTAAAGATATTGCTGAAACCTATTCAATTCCAATTGATTCTATTAAAGTTGAGGAAGGATATGATAATAACAATATTATGGCAGGAACTAAAATTATCGTCACCGTGACAGATGACGATGCTAAAGCATTAAAAATAAGTAGAAAATTGTTAGCTGACCGATGGTTAAAAGAAATTAAAAGCTCTATTGGAAAGCATAGAAAAGATCCGCATATTCCTTTTTTAAAAGATATTATTATAAGCTTTTGGAATAAATATATTAAACCTTATTATTTAATAATTATATTAAGTCCGATTGTTGTTGGAGTATTGTATGTATTTTCGACCTTGATTTATTTCTATCGTAGTAAATATAGTAAACTTGATTTATGGCTTAAAAAACATCTAAATAATATTAAAAATTATTTGAAAAGAATCCGACAAGAACAATGGGCAGACCATATATATAAATCTGCATCACAGATACGTAAATTCCCAAAAATAATATATGAATTTGTTATATTTCTATTTAGTAACTTAGGATTTCTTATAATCTTATCCACCATTGGTATTTTAACTTTTACTTTAATACATATAATTTATTATACTAATAATTTTTATGTAACAAACGAGCTAGAAGAACTAAGAAACTATGTTGCTACTCTATTGAATATTATTGGATTGCTCCTCTTATTTGGAGTTGTGTCTATTTTACTTAATTGGCTCTCCAGCAGTAAAGGAAGTACAGTAGTTCTTCCCTTTGATGATACAACTACATCACCGCCTGAAGAAAAAGATAACAAGACCGGGGAAAAAGAAAAATCTAATCGGGGTAAAGCAATCGCTGATTCATTAGTTGAGGAACTTCATAGAATTAATCACATCCACACTACAATGTTTCAGATTATCAAGACAGGAGAAGAAAACATTAAGTCAGAGAGGATAAACCCTCACTTTCCTCCGTTAACTTCCACCCAAGAAAATCTAAACAGCAATCTTACTGATGTTGCGACTTTTGAAGCTGGTAAAACCAATTTATCCATTGGAAAAATAATTCTAATTCTCAAACAGCTATGGCCTTTTGGAGGTGTGAACAGGGCAATCTCTGGAAGCTTACAAAACTACGGCTCGACAACTCGTTTGGTTGTCCGATTAGACGATCAAAATGAAGTAAAGGCTTGGGAGGTGACGTGGCAAAATTATCAGATAGATACAATGACTGAGAAAATTAAGGATCTAGCTTATAAGGTTGCTATGTCTTTAGCACCAAAGATTACTGCTCGAACATGGGAAGGTTTCAAGTTTTTTACTGAAGCAATTTATAGTTATTATCAATATGAACAAACTGGAGATAGAGAACATCTTGATAATGCCGATAACAATTGTCAAAAAGCATACAACGCAGAAAAAAAATATGAGAAGCTGGATAACTTCTTCAATCAAATTGGCACAGCTTATTTTAAGGAAGAATTATATTGTAAAGCGGAAAGAGCTTTTCTGTCATCCCTAAAAATTAATCCTAAAAGCCAAGATTCTTATATTGGACTGGGAAATGTCTATTACAAACAGAAAAAATTTGACGATGCGATAAATCAATATCAGCTTGCTAAGAAAGTAAATAGAGATTTTCCCTCTGCTTACTATGGTCTTGGTAATGTATATTTGCAGAAAGGAGATTTTAAAAAGGCGTGTGAACAGTATGAAAAGGCTTGTACAATAAATGATAATTTCTCGCATTCTCATTTCTGGGAACCTTACCATAATCTTGGACTTATGTACTTATACGGAGATGACAATACATTAGCCGACTATAACAAGGCTGAAGATAAATTTACAAGAGCCAACAATGTTAACAAATACTTAAAAGATGCCCAGAAATTGCATCAAGTCCACAGTGGTTTAGCTTTAACCTACCTTTTTCAAGCTGTAGAGCAATTAAAAGCTTTTGACAAGATTGCGAATTATCTAAATACTCAAAACTTAGCGCAAAATTGTAAAAATGAACTATTAATAATAACAGAAAATTTATCAAAAGCGGTGAAAGAGATAGAAAAAGCTATTGATATCTCTCTTGATAGTCAATCTTATCTTTACTGGAATCTTGGTTTAATACAGTGGGTGAAAAGTTACAAAAGCTTCTGCAAGGGGAACCAAAAAGAGATAGATAATAACAGGAAAGAGGCTTACTATGCTTGGAAAAAAGCTTCAGATATCGCATTGAAAAACCATGAAGAATGGTGGGCATTTTATGCCTATATAGCTAATGTTATCCAACCTCTGGTAAACACAGAAAATTCAGCATCTCCACTCGCTATTGATCAAAATAAACGCTATTTAGATATTATTGTTAATGAGTATATACCTTCTTTGTCTCTAGGAAAATTAAAAATTTTGTTAAAGGATGTAAGAATTATCTCAAAATATTTAGATGAACAAAGGCATCTAACTAATTTAGATGAACAAAGGCAGCTGACTATAGAGGATTTAATTAAAGAAATTAAAGAACTAGGAGAAACAATTAAAAATAAATAAACCCAATAACATCAACACAAGACTTACACAAATACTCTTTTTTCCTTACCAATTAATTTCCTCACAAGTTCCTCAATATTTTCCCCTAACCTCAGGATAGAGCCAAAGCAATGATGGGAGAGGAGGCAGCTAAAAGATGGATCTAGCTGAATTACAGGAAATTGCCCAAAAAGAAAGTTTACCTATGCAAATTCGCTGTTGCGTTGCAGCTGGGTGTCTCTCAGCCAATTCTCAAACTGTCAAACAGCATTTAGAAGCAGCTGTCACTACCGCCGATTTAGAAGAACAAGTGCAAGTAATCGGCGTTGGCTGTATGCGCTTGTGCTGTAATGGGCCATTAGTAGAAGTCAAGGAGAAAACGGCAGAAAGTCTGGGGACACTTTACGAAAAAGTTACCCCTGAAGATGCACCATCAATTGTCGCTGCTGTTAATGGTGGAGAAACAAAAGTTCAAAAAGGTGATTTAACTCAGCCATTTTTTACCCAGCAAATGCCGATTGTTCTAGAAAACAGTGGCAAAATTGACCCGGAACGCATTGAATCTTACATTGCTGCTGATGGCTATCAGGCACTTTATCAAGTACTCCGAGAGATGACACCTGCGAAAGTTGTCGATGATATTACCCGCAGTGGGTTACGGGGAAGAGGTGGTGCTGGTTATCCCACGGGTGTAAAATGGGCAACTGTTGCCAAAGCCAAGGGAGAACGCAAATTTGTCATCTGCAATGCTGACGAAGGCGATCCCGGCGCATTTATGGATCGGAGTGTTTTAGAGAGCGATCCCCATCGGGTTTTAGAAGGAATGGCGATCGCAGCATACTCAGTAGGTGCTAACCAAGGTTACATTTATATTCGTGCCGAATATCCCGTTGCCATTAACCAGCTGCAAATTGCCATTCGCCAAGCCCAACGCCTCGGTTTATTAGGAAGTAATATTTTTGACTCTCCTTTTGATTTTAAGATTGATATACGCATTGGTGCAGGAGCTTACGTTTGTGGTGAAGAAACCGCTTTAATGGCATCAATTGAAGGCAAACGCGGTACACCTAGTCCTCGTCCACCTTACCCAGCAGAGAGCGGTTTATGGGGATTTCCAACTTTAATTAACAACGTTGAAACATACGCTAACGTCCCCTGGATTATTCGCAAAGGTGCAGATGTATTCGCCAGCATCGGTACAGAAAAAAGTAAAGGTACGAAGGTTTTTGCCCTAGCTGGGAAAATTCAAAATACAGGCATTATAGAAGTGCCAATGGGAACAACCCTGCGGCAAATCGTCGAAGAGATGGGTGGTAATGTACCAGATGGCGGTACAGCCAAAGCAGTGCAAACAGGCGGCCCCTCTGGCGGCTGTATTCCCGCTTCCGCGTTTGATACCCCTGTAGATTACGAATCTCTAAGTCAACTAGGTTCGATGATGGGTTCCGGTGGCATGATTGTCATGGACGAAAGCACCAACATGGTAGATGTCGCCCGTTTCTTCATGGAATTCTGCATGGATGAGTCTTGTGGTAAGTGCATTCCCTGTCGAGTTGGTACAGTGCAGTTGTACAAATTGTTAACAAAGATTAGTGAAGGTAAAGCATCCTTTGCTGACTTGGAACTGTTAGAGGAACTGTGCGATATGGTGAAACATACCAGTTTGTGCGGTTTGGGACAGTCAGCGCCGAATCCGGTATTTAGTACATTGCGGTATTTTCGGGATGAGTATTTAACCTTGATTAAGTAAAAACTCCATTTTTGATGGAGGTGAGCAAATGTTTACCAAAATTTTCTTGAGCATTGGTGCATTGCTAGCGATCGCATTCATAATTCTAGTTATTATCGGCGTAAAGAACGAACAGGAAGTTGATAGAATTTGGCGATCGCTCGAAGGATTGCCAACAGGAAATCGTTTTACTAAAGATATGGTTGCAGGATTACCTGCGCCTGTACAACGCTATTTTTTGCATAGCATTGCACCAGGAACTCCTCTTGCTTCCTCAGTCAGCTTGGAAATGAGTGGCAGTTTTAGGATGGCGCAGGATAAACCGTGGATACCGATGCAAGCTACAGAAATTCTCTCAACAAAAGGATTTGTCTGGAAAGCAAGTATTGGTAGTCGTTTGTTCCAAATGATCGGCAGCGATGGCTATACCAACAAATCTGGTCGAATGCAGTTCTCTCTTTGGGGACTAGTTCCCCTCGTCAATGTCCACAATTCTGATATTACTCGCTCTAGCATTGGACGATTCGCAGGAGAATTTTTCTGGCTACCTTCTGCTTTACTACCTCAGCGCGGCGTAAGTTGGAAAGCAATAGATGACAAAACTATCCAAGCTAGTCTAAAAGTTGATGATGAACCTGTAACGCTGACACTGTTTATAGATGCTAACGGCAAACTGCTAAAGCTTTCTCTGCCACGTTGGGGAGATCAAACAGAAGATGGTAGCTATACTTACATTCCATTTGGCGGAGAGTACCAGGAAGAAAAAACATTTGGAGGATTTACAATTCCTTCCCAGATGGGTGCAGGTTGGTGGCTTGGCACACATCGTTACTCAGAATTCTTCTGTGCCACAGTTGAGCAAGCTGAGTTTCGTTGAAGATATAGCTATTTAAAAATACTGAGGTTATAAATGTCAGTAAAAACTTTAACAATCAACGATCAATTAGTTAGCGCCCGCGAAGAAGAAACCGTTCTTCAAGCAGCCCAAGATGCAGGAATTCACATTCCAACTTTGTGTCACCTGCAAGGGGTTGGGGATGTTGGGGCTTGTCGGCTATGTTTAATAGAAATTGCTGGCAGCAATAAACTTCAACCTGCTTGTGTGACAAAAGTTACTGAAGGAATGGAAGTTCAAACAAATAGCGATCGCCTGCAAAAATACCGTCGCACAATTATCGAAATGCTGTTTGTTGAAGGCAATCACATTTGCTCGGTTTGTGTAGCTAATGGTAATTGCGAATTGCAAGACTTAGCTATTGAAATGGGTATGGATCATGTGCGTTTGGATTACCATTTTCCCGATCGCAAAGTCGATATTTCTCACGATCGCTTCGGCGTCGATCATAACCGTTGTGTTCTTTGCACTCGTTGCGTCCGTGTTTGCGACGAAATCGAGGGAGCGCACACCTGGGATATGGCGGGTAGGGGGACAAATTCTCATGTAATCACTGATTTAAATCAGCCTTGGGGAACCTCAGACACTTGTACTTCTTGTGGCAAATGCGTTAATGCTTGTCCGACAGGTGCGCTTTTTGACAAAGGATCAAGCGTTGGTGAAATGAAACGCGTAGACACGAAGTGGCTTGTCGCAAGACATCGCGCCAAACTTGATTTTATAGTTACAGCACGAGAGAAGCAACAATGGCTGGTTTAACTACATTATCACAACGAGGTAAATCTCATGTTACGCCGCATTTTAAAAACTATTTGGTGGTTTCTATTGCTGGGAATATTAACAATATATATATACCTGGGTTTAGCAACGTTCACATCTAAAACGGTGATTGCTGCTGTGATTAAATTAGAAGATGCGCCAGAAGAAATAGTATATCGCTCACAGCAAAAATTAAATGATGAATTGGGAAATTATTGGCAGGTGATCTTATTTAAGCAAATTCATTCTAATAACAATCAAATATCTTCAATAAATCTCCGATTAGTAGGGTTCCCTGGCTCTCAGGAGCTAGCCCATCCCTTACCCTTGAAAATTACTAGCGATACAGGTAAAGTATTGACTGCTGCCGATATTTTTCTAGATGAAGCACCAGCACCAACTATCGGTCAGTATGACTTCAAGGATATTTTACCTCAATTGCCAAATGAAGGTTTATTGATTGGTATACCTCTAGGTAGACAACACTTTATCAATCTTTCAATCCCTCAATATATCGTACAGGAGTGGCAAGAAGTTGCATTGAAATCCTGAGTACTAAGGTCAAAATTCAATCACCTCAAAAAAAGAAAATGGCTCGTTTAAAATTAGCAACAGTTTGGCTAGGCGGCTGTTCTGGCTGTCACATGTCTTTTCTCGATTTGGACGAATGGCTGATTGATTTAGCAGCCCAAGTAGATTTAGTTTTTAGTCCTTTTGTTGATACCAAAGAATATCCCCAAGGAGTGGACGTGGTATTAGTTGAAGGTGCAATTGCGAATGAAGAACACCTGCAAATGATTCACACAGTCAGAGAGCGATCGCAAATTCTTGTTTCCTTTGGCGATTGTGCTGTCACTGGGAATGTTACTGCCTTACGCAACCCTTTAGGTAGTGCCGAACCTGTTCTTCAGCATTGTTACATCGAAGCAGTGGATATTCATGGTCAAATTCCCCATGAACCTGGTATTGTACCAACTTTATTAAATCGGGTGATACCAGTTCATACAATAGTCAAAGTTGATGTATACTTACCAGGCTGCCCACCTTCAGCAACTCAAATTAAAGCAGTACTAGCGCCACTATTAAGAGGAGAAAAACCACACTTAGAAGGACGTGAATTTATTAAGTTTGGTTAAACCTCACAAGTTACTCAAATTCTTTATCTAAATTGAAAGTAAGGTAATTCCAAAATAATTTGGGAAGCAATTATGGCAGTTAATTATCGAGAAAGAATTATTGCTCTTTGGACAGCATTTCTGCTAGGAATACTGTTTCATACACAACTAGGATTAATGCCACTTTTTCACGACTTATCTGTTGTCGAATCTCAAAAAGCAACAAATCTCAATGATATTTCTGGAATCATGTGGTTGATGCTGGGCTTTTTTGTGCTACCAATGCTCGGAATTATCGTTACTGCTTTTACCGATTCCAAGCGTTACCGAACCATTCATTTTGGTTTAACTGTCTTTTACAGCATCATGAACTTACTACATCTGGTTTTAGATTTATTTGTTCAGCCAGTTCTCTGGTATCAGATAGCCTTGATGGTCTTGTTATTTTTTGTGGGTTTATTATTAAACATTACTGCTTTTAAGTGGATGCGGCTGCATACCAGGGCTAATCAATCACAACACCATTTAGAAAGCTCACATTTTTAGCTGTTAATTCAAACTGCAAACAAGATTTGTTTTGGTAAGTTATAAAGTATTGCAACTTAAACCAAATTAAATCAATTCATATTTCAAATATCAGTTTTTCATATACACCTTAAATATTGGGAACGAATCTATTCTCAATATTAAGATGATTAAATTGATGAAATCCGTCTTGCGTCAGCTTCATTATACATTTGGAGAGCATTATGTTGAAAGCATCTGACATTATGACTAAAGATGTTGCTACGATTCGCAGTTATGCAACGGTAACTGAAGCAGTCAAACTTTTAAGGGCAAGGGACTGGAAAGCGTTGGTTGTAGATCGTCGCCATGAACAAGATGCCTACGGAATTATTACCGAAAAAGATATTGTCTATAAAGTGATTGCTTATGATAAAGATCCCTCTAAAGTGCGTGTTTATGAAGTAATGACCAAGCCTTGTATCGTTGTCAATCCCGATCTAGGTTTAGAATATGTAGCACGATTATTTGCTGACCATAATTTGCAGAGAGCGCCTGTTATTCAGGGCAAACTACTGGGTATCATTTCCCTGGTTGACATTCTCGCTAATAGTAACTTTCTTGAAAAACCCCATACTATTCTACTAGAAGAACAGCTTGAGGACGAAATTAAACAAACTCGTACTGTTTGCGCCGAGAAAGGTATTCGCTCAAAAGAATGTGCCGCTGCTTGGGATGCAATCGAGGAATTACAAGCTGAGATTGCACATCAACGAGCAGAGAAAGTTGTAACAACTGCTTTTGAAGAATACTGTAATGAATATCCAGAGGCCAAAGAAATTTATGACAACTGGTGTAGCGGCTAAGCTCAGAAATATATTAACTTGCTCACTTAAATAGTAAGCAATAGGAGGGAAAGATACAAACATAATGAAAGATTTAATAGATTCAAAAGATTCAATAAAATCATCTGAAAAATCGGCAATTTTCCAGTTAGTAGATGGGCGAATTGGCGAAATATCTTTAGTTAAAGGAACGCTATATGTTCATTTTGAGACTGATGATGAAAAAGATTTAACACTTGTGTTTACGGATGTAGTTGGAGTTGAGATGTTCAATATCCAGAATACCGAACTGAGTAAATGGACAGTTAGCTTGAACGATCCTTTCATCGAACGAGCTAGGAAACTTTCAGAAAAACATACTGAAGACCTTGTTTGCTATGCTTTTTGGTCGCCTTGGCTAAAGGAGCCAATTATGCGTATTTTAGCTAGTAATTTTGAGATCAAAACCTAATATAGCAAGGTTGTTCTCTTTGGAAAATGCCAAGAATTACTGCGTGAATTTGCGGCAGTTGTCCGGTGATTCATTATTTAATCTTGCCCGTAATTGGACTAAGAATACTAGCTCCAAAAAATAACAACTCACCACCTAAAAGAGAGGCTTATGTCTCAAAAAATCATTATCGACCCCGTTACCCGCATTGAAGGACACGCCAAAATCTCTATTTACTTGGATGATAACGGACAAGTCAGCGATGCTCGGTTTCATGTCACAGAATTTCGTGGTTTTGAAAAGTTTTGTGAAGGTCGTCCGCTTTGGGAAATGCCAGGAATTACGGCGCGGATTTGTGGAATTTGTCCGGTGAGTCATTTATTAGCTTCTGCCAAAGCTGGCGATCGCATTCTTGCGGTGACAATTCCTAAAGCTGCCGAAAAACTGCGCCGTTTGATGAATTTGGGACAAATTATTCAATCCCACGCCCTGAGTTTTTTCCACCTCAGCGCCCCAGATTTATTATTAGGAATGGATAGCGATCCTCAAAAACGCAATGTATTTGGCTTAATTGCAGCCGAACCAGAACTAGCGCGTGGCGGAATTCGCTTACGTCAATTTGGACAAGAAATTATCGAACAATTGGGAGGACGAAAAATACATCCATCATGGGCGATTCCTGGTGGTGTCCGCGAACCTTTATCCCCAGAAGGACGTACTCATATTCAAAATCGCATCCCAGAAGCACGCGCCACAATCTTAGATGCACTAGGTAGATTTAAAAACTTACTTCATGATTATCAAAAAGAAGTACAAACCTTTGGGAATTTTCCTAGCTTATTTATGGGTTTAGTCACTGCCGATGGTTTGTGGGAGTACTACGACGGACATATTCGCTTTGTAGATAGCGCCGGGAATATTATTGCTGATAAACTCGACCCAACTAATTATCAAGAATTTATCGGTGAAGCAGTTCAACCAGATTCTTATTTAAAGTCTCCCTACTATCGTCCTTTGGGTTATCCTGACCAAAGCGACTATTGTAGTCTCGATAGCGGTATTTACCGAGTAGGACCTTTAGCGCGTTTGAATATTTGCAGTCATATTGGTACACCTTTAGCTGATGCTGAATTGAGAGAATTTCGAGATAGAGGTAAAGGCACAGTTACATCATCATTTTTCTATCATTACGCCCGATTAATTGAAATTTTAGCTTGCATTGAACGCATAGAAATTATCATAGATGACCCAGATTTAATGTCTACCAAATTGCGGGCTGATGCTGCCATTAACCGATTAGAAGCAGTTGGTTGTAGTGAAGCACCACGGGGTACATTATTTCACCATTATCAAGTTGATGAAAATGGGTTACTTCAGAAAGTAAATTTAATAATTGCCACAGGTCAGAATAATTTAGCGATGAATCGCACAGTAGCTCAAATTGCCCGACATTTTATTCACGGCTCAGAAATTCCTGAAGGTATGTTAAACCGAGTTGAGGCAGGAATTCGAGCATTTGACCCTTGTTTGAGTTGTTCAACTCATGCGGCGGGGCAAATGCCTTTGCATATTCAATTAGTTGGTGTTGATGGGAGTGTTGTTAATGAGGTTTGGCGGGAGTAACAGCAGAGAATCTCTGACACTATTATGCAACGCCTATTTGTTAACTTGCGTTTGAGTGCTTGGAAATATATTGCGTACCGGATATATTGGTGACAGCGTATTGCAAGTTTTCCACCAGAGATGTTTAGAAAGAGTGCGGCTTTAGCCCTCAGAGGAAAAAATTGGATTATGGGAACACAGGTTTTTGCTGTTTTTACTCCGCTCCAAAAATACAATAAGCTTTCTCATGAATAATTCTAATTGTCTATGCTCTTCAGCAGGGAAACATGCCTCATAACTTTCAGAGTCTAATATTTCTATTTCTTCATAGGTGAAGTCAAATATCATCTCAGAGCCTGAGATTTCTATTTTTTCATACTTCAAGTTAAATATTATAGAGTTTGTCAGAATTCTGCTGATCAATAATTTTTCAGCTTCTGTATTTTTCATATTGTCCATGCATTTTTTCCATATAATCTTTGCATTCTTCAAAATATCACTGATAACGGCATGTGGCAAAACTTCTTGATGCAATATTTGATTCTGTAGAAGCTGATTGAGTTCACTCAACTTCTGATCTATAATTCCCGTCCGATCAATAGTTTCACTCCTAACGAGTAGCTCATAAAATATATGCTTTATTTTGTCAGAAGTTGTCCTATTTGGACATGATTGAAATGCTTTTCGCCAATTTTCATAAGCATTTTTAACATTTTCTTTTCCGCCTTTATATAATAAGACAATAGCGAGATTACCATAGTCAATGTTAGTGATATCCCGTGACCTTATTATTTTATCCAATCCCTTATAAGCTTTTTCTAACCTAGAATTAGCTTTTCTTTCGGTTCCATTTTTTAATTCATCCAAATGACACAGAAAATCAAGCCAAGCAAGCGCACTCCGAGCAGCACGATTATCACATTCTAGTAATCTAGATTCTAAAAAATTTTTTCGACTCTCAACATATTGTCCATGAATAGCTTGGATAATGCCAATTTTAATCTGAATTTCATAGCTATCTGGCTTTAAATCTTTTGCATGTTTATAGTGCTTAAGCGCTTGTTCATATTCACCTAAATAATAATCTAGAGTTCCATATACGGTGAGAATAGAAGGACTATTAGGACTTATTTGCATTGCCTCATAAAGAGCATTTTTTGCATCCTTGTATTGGTCTATACTTAAATAGCAAAGTCCTATTAAACTTAACATTTCTCCAATTTTGATATAATTTATATCATATTTTTTAGCATCAAGACATAACTTTTTAGCTTTATTGAGATCGTTAATAGATTTAGTTCTTTCATAATGACATATCTGATGCAGTGCCTCAGTAAAAAACTTAAATGCTTCCCAACTATGAGTTGATAATGCTTTTTGCGATAAATCAAGAGCAATTCGGTAGGCAAGCTCTTTTATCATGTCAGATAGGTCAGATTTTTTATTAGAATCTTGAAGTTTTTGAGTTATTTTGTAAGCATGGACTTCGGAAATATGAGTGGTTTGTTGGTAGCGAGCTGCTATTTCTAAAGGGGAATTTTGTTTTTGGACAATAGTTCCAGTGATGACTTGCACAGATCCCTGAGCCACAACTGCCGTAAAGCCAGCAATAGTTTACCTAATTGTAGTGATGTCCCTCCAGATACAGTAACTGTTCCTAATTCCTCAAGAGTATTTTCTAATTTTTCTCCATTGATTTCTCCTAAAGGAAAAATTATATCTTCTCTACAAACAGCTAAAAGGGAAGAGCTAGATCGTACTTTTAGTTTTCCATCTTCAAGAAAATTATGAATGTGAGAAATTTGATGTAGTTCCGCAGTTAGCTGATCGGCAATCGATTGTTTCTCACGTAAACTATCTTTCTGATTTTCATCATCAAAACCAAATGGTTGGATAATTATTCCGGGAGAGCTCGATAGCCAGCGATGTAAAAGATATAAAACAGTAACAAGAATGATAATTGTTATCAGCGAAAGAAATTTTCCAGCATCAAATGTATATAAATAATCTACTAAAAGATAGTTTTCTGGAAAAATCCAATTTTTATTTGTTGTAATTGATTTGTTGATTATATCAAAATATTTTACAGCTAAAAAACCTAATAGGAAAAATATAAATAATCGGATTACCTTGAGCCTTATAGAAAATTTTAAAAACAAAAATAATAAAGAAAAAACAAATCCAAGAAGGAATATTTGCAGCAGAATAAACCTGGATATTCGCTTCTGTATATCACCCGAAATATCTTTCATGCCTAGTAGATCAAAGCAAATCTTGAGATTATTCTTGAGGAATCCCTGAAAACATGCGCCAAATTCATAAATCTTCAGATAATCCCAAAGAAATGCAATCAATAATGCCAATGTGATACATAATATACTCAAGCCCCAATCTGGCCAATTTTTATATTCTTGAAACCATCTGCATATCTTTTGCATTGTACTCTTTAGAGATATTTGCACCTCTTTCACTCTTTCGTCTAAAATTTTTTCGTATAAATCACATAAATCAGAGATAAAAAACATTTTACAGCCTCGCTAGTTTTTCAATTTTTTGCTATTCAAAGTTTGTAATAATGGGTAAAACAAGCTTTTAATGATTTCCCCCTCATTTTTCTACAGGAGAGGATTTGACTATGGCGATCGCCTGTAGCCAGAATGGCTTTATCGAACTGCCAAGAGCGCCAAGAACATAATGAAATAAGTTTACGAATGATTCAGAATTGCTATAGCTTTACTTATATGTCAATAATTTGAGGAACTTGTGAGGATTAGTTCAAAGCTTCTCTATCTCCTCACATTTTCCTGAAGTTTTTTATCTAACTTCAAAATCGGGTTAGACAGCTAAAAAGTATGAATTGTAATGCGATGTCTACGACGGGCTACGCCTACGCCATTGGTTACGGATTATAAAGTCTGACTATCGCCCTTCAATCAACCCATAGAGAAACAAACTGGAAATATTTGCCACTAAACAAACCGCGATCGCTTAATTTTAAATTGAGAATCACTAGCGATCGCAGATTTATTTAACTGGTTAGAAGCAAATCAACCAGAGTCCGTACTTAACTAACTTTTGTGCCCTATGAATTATTGACAAATGCTTGATAATCTGAATCTGTTCCTGATGGGGCTAGATTCAAAACTCACTGTGAGGAATTTCTCAATTTGTTATGTTCTTCTTGAGTAACCCGGTACACTTCTTTGTCCATCATGTGGATTTCATACTCTGCTTCTTTTCCAGGGAAAAATAAAAATCCTGGCTGTTCTTCTTCTACTTCTACTATTTCAGAAATTGCATTAGGATTTATCTCAACATGAACGCCTTCTGTAGTTTTCACTTCTACAGGTTCCATGCCACCCCTCCTTGCTATTGAAGTAGCTTTATGACTAATATTGGTAGATTAATACTATTACAATTAAAACTTACTTACTCAAACTAGCAAAAATACTTAATGCTTCACCAATAGCAGATGCAGAAACCTTAGCCTGAAAGATGCAAGCACCCCTAGCTGTAGGCAGTGCGATCGCAACTAGAACCGCTTGATCTGCACTAAGGGATCTGCGGGTTAATAGTGTCCCAGCCAGGAGGGTTTTCAACAGAAATAACATTGTTCAGCACCAAAAAGATCATAAAAATCATTGACAAACAGACATCAATGAATAGCCTTGGAGATACTGCGAATTTACAAGTTCATTTGGAGACACTTGACGAGGGTCTGTTAGATTTTACAGCGATCGCAGATTTTTGCAGATTTATCAAAACTGAATTTAGGAAACTGGAATAGGTTGACCGCTAGACAGAACCAAAGGAAAATTATGAACATTAGGGGCGTGCATTGCATTTATACCAAGATTGGCACGGTTCAGCATATCAGCGTCGGTTCTAATTACTTCACCCCGACTATCTAAGATGGAATGATTAAAGTTCAATCCATTGATATTAAATGCCATCGAACATACACCCATCGCTGCAAACCAAATACCTACCGTTGGTAATGCTGCTAATAATAAATGGAAAGCACGATGATTTTTGCTAGCAAAGGGAGGAATCAACAACCGACCCAAGAAGCCATAGTGTCCTGCCAAGTAATTGTAGGTGGCTTTCTGCTGACCCAACTTATATCCGGCATTAATTGATTCATTTTCATCAATACCTCTGCCAATTTACGAGGGTTCAACGCCAGTGGAAACGGGATGAATACGTCCTAAAGAAGTAAGCTTGGCAAAAATCTGGGTTAATAAAATAGGCTCAGGGATTTCGGGAAGCATTTTTAACATTTCACGAACATATCGAAAACCACGATGGTAAGCCTTAAGGTCAATAATGCCAGAACCGGGATTGAGTTGCTGGAAATCAGCGAGAAGATGGTGGGATAAATTGACCATAAAAAATGCTAAATTAGAAGCATTAGTCACGGCAGTTTGGCTCAGGTTCATAAAATCTTCCAATCCCCAAAACTGCTTGGCATCCCTAAAATTAAACTCGATTTGGAAACGGAGTTTGTAATAGTCGATAATTTTTTCAAATGACAGAGTTAGGTCGCTAGAAAAAATAATTACATGGCTGCAAGCATTAGTTTTAAGATTGGTTTTGACCAAAATCACTACATTGAGAGCTTGGGCAAATTCTTTGTGAATAAGAGTGGCTTGATAAATATCAGTTTGAATATCATCCTCAATAGCACTTTTACATAAGTATTTGTCAGGTATATTACGATAGTCTAGCTTATCACCGTATTTACGACGAGAGCGCTTACTGGAGTCAGGATTTTCATAAGGGAAGTATAATGCTGAATCATGGCGCAATTTGGAAATTATCTGCAAGTTGACAAGACGTGCCATCTGCAAAGCATTGTTGTTACCAAAATGACCATCTACTACCAAGTAGGTGAGGGAAATAGAGTTAGCTAATAACTTGAATAGTGAACCAATCATTTTCTGAATTAGTATTAATTCAGATGTTAATATCACTTCCTTTTTATTTTTGTTTTTACTTCCTTTTGGTCGTCCACGCCCACGCTTTTCTTTTTTGTTTGGTTTTTCGATTGTCGAGGTACTTTTTGTTTGAGTATCTTTCTTTATTACCTGTTCTATCTGAATCGGAAACGAGTGCCTCTGTTCAACACTCACTAATGATAATACAAAGAAAGATAATCCTGATATCGGTTTATTGGCTAGGCTAGAAAAGAATCTATCTAATCCATAAGTCTTTTTACCCGATTTACTGACTACAACTTCATCTCCTGCAAGCAAATATACCTCATTCGCACGGAACAAATGCTTGCGGAAAAATAGCCAAAACAATGTAGCCCAAGGTATTACTGTATGAAAAAACCGCAACATCGTCCGATAACTACCACCAATGCCTGCCCAACGGGAAATTCCCAACATCGTGACTCGTCCGCTCATCGCTAACATAGCCAGGATTATCTGGTTCAATTGCCGCATCGTCGTAGCGTTTATCTGCGGTAGCAAGCATTGTAGCAGTGATAAGATATCGGACATGGGCTGATTGTAGTTTTTGAGTTGTCGTTGTGAGAGACAATAACTCTACTACATCGGCCCTCTCTCCTCATCCTCTTATTTTGGCTAAGGTATTGACAACTAAAAAGTATGTGTAATGTGATGGGCTACGCAGAGGCGATGTCTACGACGGTAACAGAGCGTTGGTCATTAAGCGTAGCCGAAATGAGCCGAAGTGCTGGCTACGCCTACGCAATTGGTTACGGTAACGAGTTGCGTAGTGATGATGGCATTGGTCCACGAGTAGCTAGGGCGTTGCAGCTATCGAATGTGAAATCTATTGCTGTCCACCAACTCACCCCCGAACTTGCCCAAGCGTTGGCTAATAGTGATTTGGCAGTATTTATTGATGCTTGTTTAGCGTCCGAAAATTCCCAGGTGCAAGTACAATCGCTCTTACCTAACTCTTCCAATGTTATCGCTGGACATACAGTCGATCCGCGATCGCTTCTAGCTCTAACTCAAGCTATATACGGTTATTGTCCGCCAGCTTGGTGGGTGACAATACCAGGAGAAAACTTTGAATTAGGTGAGAATCTATCACCTCTTGCTGAACAAGGAATAGAGATAGCAATTGATCAAATAAACCACTTAATCAAAACCGCGAGGAAAGAATTATGCATGAAGTTGGCAAAATCTAGAAAATTTCCTGCTGCGGATTGAAAAGGAAGAACCACTGCGATCGCATATTCAAAGTCTCAAAGTTTCTTGGCTCGATCCCTTTATATCATGTCCGCTTGATTACTTAACTAAACCCCAAGAACCCCACCCCGCCAAAGCTGCGCTTTGTCTCCCCTCTCCGCTTGCGGGGAGGGGTGCAATGACTGTGGAAATCATAACTAATTATGCGGACATGATATTAGTTCTTCACAAGTTTCTCAACTCCTTATTCTAATGTCAAAAGTAGGTTCAGGTTAATCATTACTAGCCCTTAGAGACTTTCGCAGGTGCAAGAAGATGCAGGACAAAACATTTGCAACCATAGACGGCAATGAGGCTGTTGCTCAAATTGTCTATCGACTGAATGAGGTTATTGCAATTTACCCAATTACTCCTTCTTCACCGATGGCTGAGTGGGCCGATGCTTGGGCTAGTGAGGGTAAACCCAATATTTGGGGTACTGTTCCCTCGGTAGTACAGATGCAGAGTGAAGGAGGTGTGGCTGGTGCTGTACATGGTGCTTTGCAAACTGGTTCACTGACAACCACATTTACAGCATCGCAGGGATTATTGTTGATGATCCCCAATATGTACAAGATTGCTGGAGAATTAATACCTACAGTATTTCATATTGCCGCGCGATCGCTAGCCGCGCAAGCTCTCTCTATTTTCGGCGACCACAGCGATGTCATGGCGGCGCGTGGTACTGGTTTTGCTATGTTGTGTGCCGCATCAGTGCAAGAAGCACAAGATTTTGCATTGATAGCAACACGAGCAACCCTAGAATCACGGATACCCTTTCTGCACTTTTTTGATGGCTTTCGTACCTCCCACGAAATTAACAAAGTAGAAACTTTAACAGAAGATGACCTGCGAGAATTCATTCCCGATGAATTAGTATTCGCTCATCGGTCACGCGCCCTCACTCCCGACAAACCAGTTTTGCGCGGTACAACACAAAACCCTGATGTCTACTTCCAAGCCAGGGAAACTGTCAATCCTTACTATCTAGCTTGTCCAGACATCACTCAGAAAGTCATGGATGAATTTGCCGCCATGACTGGGCGACAGTACCAACTATTTGAATACCACGGCGACCCAGCAGCCGAACGAGTTATTGTGCTGATGGGTTCCGGTTGCGAAGCTGTACATGAAACAGTAGATTACCTCAACGCCCGTGGTGAGAAAGTCGGCGTTTTGAAAGCAAGACTATATCGCCCATTTGATGCTATGCGATTTGTCGCCGCCTTGCCAGAAACTATCCGTACCATCGCAGTTTTAGACCGCACCAAAGAGCCAGGCGCATCTGGTGAGCCATTGTATTTGGATGTAGTCGCTGCTATCCATGAAGCATGGGAGCAGGGGAGCAGGGGAGTAGAGGAGAAATTAGAGTTAAATTCCCCCCTGCCCCTCTGCCCCTCTGCCCCTCCGCCCAAAATTCTTGGTGGTCGCTACGGTTTATCTTCCAAAGAATTCACACCAGCGATGATTAAAGCCATTTTTGATAATCTGGCTACGGCTGAACCAAAAAATCATTTTACTATCGGTATTAACGATGATGTCACCCACACCAGCTTGAATTATGATCCTGACTTTAGCATTGAACCAGACAATATAATAAGAGCTATTTTTTATGGTTTGGGTGCTGATGGTACAGTCGGTGCTAATAAAAACTCAATCAAAATTATTGGAGAAGAAACAAACAATTACGCTCAAGGCTATTTTGTTTACGATTCCAAGAAATCAGGTTCGGTCACAGTTTCTCATCTACGCTTTGGTTCACAACCGATTCGCTCGACCTATTTAATCAGTAAAGCTAACTTTGTTGCCTGTCATCAATGGGAATTTATTGAAAAATTTCCGATATTGAAAGACATCATATCAGATGGTACATTTTTGGTAAATTCTCCTTATGAAAAGGATGAAGTTTGGGATCATCTGCCGCCATCAGTACAAGAGCAAATTATCGAAAAGCATCTGAAATTTTATGTAATTAATGCCTATAAAGTCGCTCATCAAGCAGGCATGGTAGGAAGAATCAACACAGTAATGCAGGTTTGTTTCTTCGCCTTATCAGGTGTATTGCCACGAGAAAAAGCAATCGCCTACATCAAAAACTCCATCCGCAAGACTTATAGCAAGAAGGGCGACGAAATTGTGCAGATGAACATCAAAGCGGTAGATACTACATTGGATAATTTGTATGAGGTAGAGAATAGGGAATTGGGAACTTGTACTGAGCGCAGTCGAGGTATAGGGAATGGGAAAGAAAAACAATCTTCAATTCCTGATGCTGCACCTGCTTTTGTCCATGATGTTTTAAGTAAAATGATTGCCCGTCAAGGAGATGAACTGCCAGTTAGTGCTTTACCAGCAGACGGTACTTATCCTACAGGTACAGCAAAATGGGAAAAGCGTAATATTGCCCAAGAAATACCCGTTTGGGATACAGATGTCTGCATTCAGTGTGGTAAGTGCGTGATGGTGTGTCCTCACAGTGTCATCCGCAGTAAGGTTTACGAACCGCAGCAGTTAGAAAACGCACCATCAACGTTTAAGAGTGCCAATGCCAAAGACCACGATTGGACAGGTTTGAAATATACTATCCAAGTGGCAGCAGAAGATTGTACTGGCTGCGGTATTTGCGTAGATGTTTGTCCGGCGAAGAATAAATCAGAACTACGCCGTAAAGCGATTAACATGGAACCGCAATTACTATTACGGGAACCAGAACGGGAAAATTGGGATTTCTTTTTGAATATTCCCAATCCAGATAGAAGTCATCTGAAACTGACTCATATTAACCAGCAGCAAATGCAGGAGCCATTGTTTGAATTTTCTGGGGCTTGCGCTGGGTGTGGCGAGACACCTTATATTAAATTAGCAACACAGTTGTTTGGCGATCGCATGATTGTCGCCAACGCCACTGGTTGTTCTTCTATTTATGGCGGGAATTTACCCACTACCCCCTGGACGCACAATACCGAAGGACGCGGCCCAGCTTGGTCAAATTCGTTATTTGAAGATAACGCTGAATTTGGACTTGGTTTTCGCATTTCGATTGATAAGCAAGCAGAATTTGCCGCTGAATTACTCAAACAACTAACCACAGATGTGGGTGAAGAACTGGTAAATGGTATCCTCAATGCCGAACAAAAAGATGAAGCTGATATTTGGGAACAACGCGAACGAATTGTTATCCTGAAGCAACAGTTAGAAACAATTATCAGTAGTCAATCACCACTGACAAACAAAGCAAAGCAACTCTTAAGTATTGCTGATTACTTAATAAAAAAGAGTGTCTGGATTATCGGTGGTGATGGCTGGGGTTATGATATTGGATTTGGTGGACTAGATCACGTCTTAGCCAGTGGACACAACGTTAATATTCTCATTCTTGATACTGAGGTTTATTCTAATACGGGTGGACAAATGTCTAAAGCCACACCCAAAGCAGCTGTAGCCAAATTTGCGTCTGGGGGTAAAGTTGCACCTAAAAAAGACTTGGGTTTAATGGCGATGACTTACGGCAATGTCTATATTGCCAGCGTCGCAATGGGCGCACGGGATGAACACACTCTTAAGGCATTCCTAGAAGCTGAGGCTTATGAAGGACCATCGCTAATTATTGCCTACAGCCATTGTATTGCCCACGGTATCAACATGAGTACAGCAATGCAGAATCAAAAAGCTGCTGTCGATTCAGGTCAATGGTTACTGTATCGATTTAATCCAGACCGCATCAAACAAGGAGAAAACCCACTACAACTTGATTCACGCACACCAAAGTTACCGCTAGAGCAATATATGTATCTAGAAAATCGCTTCAAAATGTTGACTAAGAGTAACGAAGAAGTAGCACAGCAGTTACTTAAAGAAGCTCAAGCAGATGTGAAAACCCGTTGGCAAATGTATGAATATTTGGCAGCACGGCAACTATAGAATGCTGACTTAGTACTCAGAACTTAGCACTTTTTTATCGAGGTTGTTATGGATTTGACTACAACTTATTTGGGGATGAAATTGCGATCGCCTCTTGTTCCCTCTGCATCACCTCTCTCTGAGGATATTGATAACATTCAGCGAATGGAAGACGCAGGTGCAGCAGCAGTGGTGATGCATTCACTATTTGAGGAACAGTTGCACTTAGAACGTTATGAACTCCATCATCACCTCACTCACGGTACTGAAAGTTTTCCTGAAGCCTTGACTTACTTCCCTGATTCAATCAACTTTCGGGTGGGGCCAGAAACTTATTTAGAGCATATCTACAAAGCCAAGCAGAAGGTAGGCATTCCGATTATTGCCAGTCTCAATGGCTCATCCGTTGGTGGATGGACAAACTATGCCAAACAAATTCAGCAAGCGGGAGCAGACGCACTCGAATTGAATATTTACTATGTTCCTACCGATATGGAACTAACGAGTAATGAAATTGAGCAGACTTATATTGATATTCTTCGTGCAGTTAAAGCAGCAGTAATTATCCCTGTAGCAGTCAAACTCAGCCCCTATTTTACCAATATGGCAAATATGGCAAAACGTTTGAATGAGGCGGGTGCTGATGCTTTGGTACTATTTAACCGCTTTTACCAGCCGGATATTAACCTCAATCTCCTCGATGTTGAACCCAATGTGCTGTTAAGTACACCGCAATCAATGCGATTACCTCTGCGATGGATTGCGATTCTCTATGGTTGCATTCATGCTGATTTGGCTGCAACTAGCGGTATTCATCGGGGCGATGATGCTTTAAAAATGCTCATGGCTGGTGCCAAGATTACGATGCTTTGCTCGGTACTGCTACGACATGGGATCAACCAGATTCGAGTCATTGAGCAGGAAATGCGCGAATGGATGCAACAACACGAATACGAATCAGTACAACAAATGCAAGGAAGTATGAGTCAAAAGCATTGCCCAAATCCTAGCGCCTTTGAACGTGCCCAGTATATGCGCTCTCTTAGCACCTATAAACCTGAATGGAAAGCCGATCATGACACATCGTATTACTTTGGTTAGAGCAAACAAAAAAGTTATCGAATCGGATGATTTTTCTAAATTTAATATATTTAAATTAAGTCTATATTAAATTGTGATATCATCACCTTGCTGATTAATAGTTAATCGCAAAACTGACAATCCTAAAATTATCAAAAATAGCACCAGACCAATCGTGCAAGCATAGCTAATTTCCAAGTTATTAAAGGCTTGCTCATATAAATAATAAACAATCGTCTTCGAGCTACTGAGTGGGCCTCCTTGAGTCATAATGTAGACTTCTTCAAAGACTTTGGTCGCAGAAATAGCCGAAATTACCGCCACTAGTGCTAGATATGGCTTCATTAAAGGTATGGTAATATCCCAATGTTTGCTGATACCATCAGAGCCATCAATGGCTGCGGCTTCGTACACATCAGCGGGAATTGATTGCAACCCTGCTAAATAAATCACCATGTAGTAGCCTAATCCTTTCCACACGGTGACAGCCATGACACTGGCAAGAGAAATTGGTACAATGCCTAAGATTTTTGCTGGGCTAGTTAGCCAAGGAATACCTTCTGGAAAAAGACCTAAAGCTTTAAATAACTGATTCAGTAATCCGTTTTCTGCATACAGCCATTTCCAAGCTATTCCCGCAACCACCATTGAAATTACCACTGGAGTGTAGTACGCTGCTCTAAACCAATTCATTCCCCGCAATTTCTGATTTACCAAAATTGCCAGTACTAAGGGAGCAATTACTAAAATTGGTACTACACCTACAAGATATAAAAAAGTGTTTTCCAAGGTTTTCCAAAAAACTGCATCCTTCCAAAGCTTGAGAAAGTTGGCTAAACCTATCCATTGTGGCGGCTGGGCAATGTCTTCATAACTGGTAAAACTGAGGTAAAAGGCTTGCAGTGCAGGCCAAAAGACAGTTAACCCTAAAAGAACTAGGGCGGGTAATAAAAATAAATAAGGGGTAAGCCGTTGTTTAATGAACATCCAATTTTTAGGTATCAATTGATTCATAAGAAGTTTAATAGTTGTTTTTGCGGCGTTGCATAATGGCGGTATGAATCATACTGAAACTGGAACATCCCAAAACTTGAGATAGTGAAGTAGCAATCGAATCGAGTATTTCAGCATTTGTGCTGATTTGGAATAACATAGCGTTTTTCGATGCAATCGAGCGAGATAGTGGCGCAACCGGGTGTTTTCCCCCTCAACTCGTGTCATGTAAGTCTTGCTCACAATCTGGTCGCCCTCTGGAATAAAGCCTGGATAGACCAACCATCCATCCGTGACATAGAAATAGCACTGCCAAGTACCTACAATATCCCATAACGGTCGAAAAGTTTCGGCGCTATGGTCGCCCAAAACCCACGCTAAAATACCTTGTGTGAAGTGGTTCACTGCTGTCCAAAGCCAAACTTTGTTTTTTTTGAGCCGACGAACGTTTCTAGTTCATCGAGTTCGCCAACTTCTGGAATTGTCTCTGGATCATAAACATCAGGTAGCAGTTCTCCTACAAGTTTTACCCAAGTAATCAATGTCGTGTGATGCACACCTTTGACCCGTTCAATGCCACGAAATCCCATACCATTAACGTACATTTTCAGGCATTCCCGTTTCACTTCATCACTGTATCCTTGAGGTGGTTCGTACCGATCAATAAATTGGCGATCGCAATTACAGCAAATGTGATTCTGTTTACCTCTTTTATTTCCGTTCTTACGGATATGAGACGACCCACAACGCGGACATTCCATCCAGTTTTACCTCAATTCATACCGCCATTATGCAACGCCGTTTTTGCTTTGTCAGAATAAGAATTTGGAGATGTGAGTAGATTTAAGCTTCAATATTTTAAGGGCATTATTTGCTTGTGTAAGCATTGGCGTCGCCTCTCATAGAGAAGTTCGTCGTAGACATCGCTAATTAATAACTCGGAGAAACTGCAATGGAAACTCAGCACAATCCGCCAATTGAACATCAAAATGTCCCCATAAACCACCGTGGACTGCATGATTTTTTGTATAGTTCTGACAACGAACACACCGCCATTGAGGTGAGTATAACTCCTGAACTGGCAAACAATGGTACTGAAATCATTGAGTTTGAGGCTTGGAGTGTAGCTGCTCAGAACGCTAAAATTGCCGGAGTTTACGCAGTATTAGATGCAGAACGCCGCACGCAGTACATTGGCTATTCTCGGAATGTGTTGCTTTCCTTAAACAGCCATCTTCGCCAAAATGGCGAGCAAAGGTGTGCTTTTGTACGTGTGCAAGCATTCAAATTTCCCAAACGTCAAGAAATGGAAGATTTGCGAGATGCGTGGATAGCAGAACTCGAAAGTATGCCACCTGGTAATGCAAATGATGGCGGAATGTGGGCTAGTACGGTAGGTGAAGCGACTAAGGCGGTAATGTCAGAAGCCCAACTTCAAGCCTACGAGGAGAAAAAGCTAAAACTGCGGAAAGCAATGGCTGATACAACTCTTTCTAAAGAGTTAGAAACAATAGATGCGAGTGAAGCCGAACGTCAGCGTCAACTTGAAGCTGCTGTGAAAAACGATGACTGGAGTGTAATTATTGACGCACAGACAGAGGAAACTAAGTATTGATTTTTGTCTGCTTTGCGCTATCTGACTTTTTGAGTAAGTGGCATGAAAGTTCTGTGAAAGATGAGAGGATTTTAAAACGCAGAGGGGCGCTGAGGGAAGCGCAAAGGTTCGCAGAGGAGTGAATTCTTTGCGTTCCTCTGCGTTAAAAAATAAGGTATTGATATGATGACAAAATTAGACGCTCTGATTAATTCTCTAGAAGGCATAGAAATTATTACCGACTCTATCCAAGTCGCAAAATTATCCCAGGATTATCACACTTTTAGCCCTGTGTTAGTGTCGAAATTAGAGGGAAAAGTTGGGGATATCGTAGTGCGTCCCGCTAATGAAGCAGAGGTTTTAAAAGTTGCAGCTGCCTGTGCAAAACATCGTATACCTGTAACTGTGCGAGGTGCGGGAACTGGGAATTATGGGCAATGTGTACCGTTGCATGGTGGCGTAATTTTAGATATGACGCGGTTGCAAGAGATTCTTTGGGTAAAACCGGGAGTGGCGCGGGTAGAAGCTGGGGTGAAGTTGGCAGCTTTGGATAAAAAAACACGAGAAATCGGCTGGGAAATCCGTATGGCTCCTTCTACATACCGCACAGCGACAATTGGCGGATTTATTGCTGGGGGAAGTGGGGGTATTGGCTCGATTCAATATGGGTTACTAGGCGATCGCGGTAATATCTTAGCATTGCGAGTGATCACTGTAGAAGATGAACCCCGTGCGATCGCATTACGCGGCGATGATGTCCAAAAGGTAAATCATGCTTGGGGAATTAATGGCATCATCACTGAAGTGGAAATTCCTTTAGGGCCAGCTTATCCTTGGGCAGAAGTCATTGTCACCTTTGACGACTTTATGACAGCAGCAAAGTTTGGTCAGGCAATTGGCAATGCTGATGGCATGATTAAGAAGTTGATTTCTGTTTTTGCATCCCCAATTTCCCAATATTTTCACGCAGTACAAGAGTATATTCCTGAAGGAACTCACTCAGTATTTTTGATAATTTCTGAACCAAGTTTGGAATTCTTACCGACTTTGGTGCAGCAATACGGCGGCCAGATTACATATAAAAAATCAGCTGAGGAAGCAGCCAAAGGTACACATTTAGCAGAATTTAGCTGGAACCACACTACCTTGCTTGCCCGGAGTGTAGATGCTGGTATTACATACTTACAGAGTCTCTTTCCTAATGATGGCAATTTGCAATTAGTAGAGCAGATGTATAATTACTTCGGTGATGAGGTAATGATGCATTTAGAATTTTTTCGGGTGAATGGTGTCGTAGTTCCTGGCGCTTTGCAACTTGTGCGTTACACCACAGAAGAACGCCTCAATGAAATTATCCGCTATCACGAAGAACAGGGTGTGAGTATTGCCAATCCTCATACGTATATTATTGAAGACGGCGGTAGAAAAGTTATCGATCCTGAAAAGTTAAAATTTAAAGAAATAGTCGATCCTTATGGGTTGATGAACCCCGGTAAAAGCAAGGTTATTCAATTCCATACTCAAAATTAGCAAACTACAGAAACACATATCAGAAATTTCTCTGTATATTTGTGTAACTTAGCTCCAAAAAGCTAGTTGCTGGGCGTTTATAATTTGTGGTTTGATTTTAAGAGCCGTGGGGATAACCCAAAATCCAACATTCCAATAATCGCCCATGATTGAAATTGACGGTTCCTACGGAGAGGGAGGCGGACAAGTTCTTCGCACTTCCTTAAGTCTAGCCGCCATTACCGGCGAACCCATACGAATTACAGGCATTCGCGCTGGACGCAAAAAGCCAGGATTAGCAGCACAACATTTAACAGCAGTTCGGGCGGCGGCGAGAATTTGTAATGCCCAACTACGGGGTGATGCTTTGGGTTCAATGCTGCTGGAATTCATCCCAGGTAGTGCTGTGCAAGCTGGAATTTATACCTTTGATGTTAGTAAAGCACAACAAGGTGGTTCTGCGGGTGCGATCGCTCTAGTTCTTCAAACAATTCTCTTACCTTTGGCATTAGCATCTGGCAATTCCCTGGTGACACTAAAGGGTGGAACTCATGTGAACTTTAGCCCGACAGCGACGTACATTGAGCAAGTTTATCTGCCTATACTGCAACGCATGGGTGTAGAAGCCCAAGTCAAGTTAGGCGCTTGGGGGTGGTATCCCCAAGGTGGGGGTGAGGTAGAGTTACAGGTAGATGGCGGTGGTAAACTCGGTGGGATCGACTTGTTGGAACGGGGCGATTTACAACAGGTGCGAGGACTAGCAGTGGTGACGGAATTGCCTTCCCATATTCCGCAACGGATGGCGAATCGTGCGGAGAATTTGTTACGGTCAGCCCATTTAAAAGTTGCTGTACAGACTTTACGAGAAAGAGGTGTAGCACCTGGGGCGGGTATTTTTTTAACTGCTGAGTATCAGAATAGCTTAACTGGCTTTGGTGGATTTGGGCGTTTGCGATTGTCGGCGGAAACAGTTGCAGAGATTGCTTGTCAGCAACTGCTTGAGTTTCATTACACGGGCGCACCAGTGGATGAACATTTAGCAGATCAGTTATTATTGCTTAGCTGCTTTAGCTTCGCAAGAAAGTCATTATCGGGTGGCTGAAGTGAGTAGGCATTTGACGACGAATGCAGCAGTTATTGAACAGTTTGGGCTAGCGCAAATTATGGTAGATGAAGCTGAAAAAATAGTGTCAGTAAAGAGTTTGACTAGATAAAATAAGTATGTATATTTACTAACTCTTATGTGCTTCAACTAGCAGCAAAGTCAGTAAATTTTCGTTTGTATGGGGCTTTAAAAGCCAAAACTATATCTTGTTTAGGAACTCCAGCTTCTACTAATTCATTCGCCACTCCGATTTCGGTTCCATCGCGTTCGATCCAAATTTTGGCATCTTTAATTTCTACATAAATAATACAACCAAATATTCGCGTTAGCTCTTGCCAACCAATGTTCATAACTTGATAGCGATCGCGTTCAGTATCAAATAACAATTTGACTTCTGTCTGACTATTTGAGCGATTTTTGGCATGACTTTATTATGAAATATATCTTTAGCTGGCATACATATATTAAATTTATTTAACCACTACTCATACCATAAAGCGATCGCTGAGGAATATTTAGGACTTGGATAAAACCAAGTCTAGTTTTGAAATGCTTATTTTATGAACAGAGTTTTTATATTTGCGTACTCAAATAAATTTAGTAACTATTTTATATTTTTCAGTCTGATTTTATACTTAATTATTTTGCCTACTTAAATTTGAAATGATGATGTATCAAAAAAATATCTTACATCAGGTAATGTAAATTGATTTTTACTGCTTGTGAGAAATGCGGGTGGCTAACCTAAGCGTTTTTTTCTCACTTGTGAGAAATTCAGGAAGTCCCGTTTGCTTGACTTACAGCGTGCCAAACGCTTGTTTTATAGAGACTGTCTCCTGCCTTTCTTCGGAGATGTCTAATAATAATCGCCCTTGGTAGCTTGAAATATCGATGATATAAAGGAGACAATAAAAATAGCCAAAGTAAAAACTTGCCCCGAAAAGGCAATTTCAATGCTTTGAAAAGTCACAGCAAAGTTGACATCTCAAGCTGTATACGCTTTTGAATATCCTTTAAAATGACTGTTTAGAAGCGTCAAGGTCTAATTTATAGAGGATTTCTCCTAAAAGACAACCACCGATGTAGCCTGTAACCAACACATGACCAATCGAGAGGAATTAATGAAGAACGAGTCAACGTTAGCAAGCAATGCCAACGTAAATTTCCTGATCGGTGGAGGTGAAATGGGGGCTAGGATGCGAGAATACGATTGGTCAAAAACATCCCTTGGCCCGACACAGCAGTGGCCGCAGAGTTTGAAGACTGCTGTGCGAATTGTGCTAACTTGCCGTCAACCCATGTTTGTTTGGTGGGGTGAGGAACTAATTAACCTTTACAATGACGCTTATAAAACTATTATCGGCGGCAAACATCCAGCAGCGCTTGGACAGCAGGCTTCCTACGTGTGGCGGGAAATATGGGATCAGGTTGGGCTCGCGCCGAATCAGCAATGCTGAAGAATGAGGGTACTTACGACGAAGCGCTACTGCTAATTATGGAGCGCAACGGCTACCCAGAAGAAACCTATTATACTTTTTCATATAGCCCGGTTCCTAATGACCAAGGCGACACAGGTGGGATCATCTGCGCTAACACAGAGGACACGCAGCGAATTATCAGCGAGCGTCAATTGGCACTGTTGCGCGAACTAGCGGCGAGGACAGCAGACGCGCGGACATTTGATGAAGCCTGTACGCTAAGTGCGAGTTGCCTGGAGAGCAACCCTTACGATCTCCCTTTCGCAATGATTTATCTGGTCGATCCCGATAAGCAGGAAGTTTTTCTGGCTGGAACGTGCCGCATTGAGCAAAACCACGTAGCAGTTCCAGAAACAGTTTCTCTTGATGCTGATGGGGTTTGGCCCTTTGCGGAAGTGATCGGAACACATCAAGCCAAACTGATTTCCGATTTGGAAATGTCTTTTGATAGTCTACCTTGTGGCGTTTGGCAGCGATCGCCCCATCAAGCGATCGCAGTACCCATTGCTGCATCCGGTCAAACTGGAAAAGCTGGGATATTAATCGCTGGTTTGAACCCCTTCAGGCTATTCGATGACAATTATCAAGGATTCATCGATTTAGTTGCGGCTCAAATTGCCGCCAGTATCGCTAACGCCCAAGCTTACGAGGAAGAACGCAAACGCGCTGAAGCCTTGGCAGAAATCGATCGCGCCAAAACCGTCTTTTTCAGCAACGTCAGCCACGAGTTCCGTACCCCACTTACTTTAATGTTGGGGCCATTAGAAGACACCTTAACCAATTGTGCCACCCTGCTTCCAGCCAAAGAACGAGAGCAGTTAGAAATGGTGCAACGCAACGGACTTCGGCTGCTGAAACTGGTCAATAGCTTGCTAGATTTTTCACGTATTGAAGCCGGAAGGGTTCAAGCCTCTTATGAACCCACCAACCTTGCCACCTTCACAGCAGAACTAGCTAGTGTCTTTCGTTCGGCGGTAGAACGGGCAGGGATGCAGTTATCAGTTAATTGTCCTTCCCTGCCAGCACCAGTGTATGTAGATCGAGAGATGTGGGAAAAAATTGTTCTTAACCTGCTCTCGAATGCCTTTAAGTTCACGATGGCTGGAGAAATTGCGGTCAGTTTACAGTGGTCAAATGACCGTATCGAGTTTGCAGTCAAAGACACAGGAATCGGTATTCCAGCCGCAGAAATCCCCCACCTTTTTGAACGATTCCACCGCGTCAAAGGGGCGCAAGGACGAACTTTTGAAGGGTCAGGAATTGGATTATCACTGGTGCAAGAATTGGTGCAAATGCATGGTGGAACAGTTGATGTTACCAGTCTTCTCGGAGTAGGCAGTTGCTTTACTGTGTCAATTCCAACAGGATACGCTCATTTACCTCCAGACCGGATTAGTGCCCCGCGAACTTTAGCTTCAACTGCATTAGGTGCAACACCTTATTTAGAAGAAGCCCTGCGGTGGCTACCGGAAGAAGCAGGGGAGCAGGGGAGCAGGGGAGCAGGGGAGAAGGAAGTATTTTCCCTTCTGCCTCTGTGCCCTTCTGCTCCTTCTGCTCGGATTCTTTTGGCTGACGACAACGCAGATATGCGCGATTATGTTAAGCGGCTATTAAGTCAGCAATATGAAGTGGAATCAGTGCCAGACGGTTTAGCTGCTTTGGATTCTGCTCGTGAGCGTGTTCCAGACTTGGTACTGACAGATGTGATGATGCCTGGATTAGATGGCTTTGGACTGCTGCAAGCATTACGAGCCGATCCGCAGACGCAAAAAGTTCCCATCATTCTGTTGTCAGCACGGGCAGGGGAAGAGGCACGGGTGGAAGGGTTAGAAGCGGGAGCCGATGATTATCTGATTAAACCTTTCTCTGCCCGTGAATTGTTGGCGCGAGTAGAAGCAGCCTTAAAAATGGCTCGTCTTCGCCAAGAGGCAATGGAACGCGAGCAAGGGTTGCGAATTGAAGCTGAGGTCGCCAAAGCACACCTAGAGACTGTTATCGCTGGTATTCAAGACCAGTTCTTTGTGTTGGATCGAGAGTGGCGTTATAGCTTTGTCAATGAACAGGTAGCCGAAATTGTTGGCATCCCCAAGGAAGAGTTGCTAGGTAAGAGATTTTGGGAAGTTTTTCCCGATATGGTTAAAAGCGAGTTTGATACCCAGGTTCATCAGGCGATCGCCCAAAACACCGTTGTTCAGTTTGAATACTTTTATCCAGCTTGGCAGCGCTGGTTTGAGAACCGCGTCTACCCTTTTGCTGAAGGGGTAAGCATTTTTGTTACAGACATTAGCGATCGCAAAGCCGCAGAAGCCGAACGTGATCGCCTCCTGGAACTTGAGCAAGTTGCCAGAACTGAAGCCGAAAGAGCCAACCGAATTAAAGATGAGTTTCTGGCGGTACTTTCCCATGAATTGCGATCGCCTCTCAATCCGATTCTTGGTTGGGCGAAACTCTTGCAGACTCGTGAATTTGACGCCGCAGGGCTGAAGAAAGCGATCGCAACTATCGAGCGGAATGCTCAATTACAAGCTCAACTAATTGAAGATTTGCTTGATGTCTCTCGGATCTTACAAGGCAAGCTCAACCTGAAGATGTTACCTGTCAATCTAGTACTTGTGATTGAGGCGGGATTGGAAACAGTCCGTTTGGCAGCAGAAGCTAAAAATATTCAAATTCAGACGATGCTGGATGCTTCTTTCGGGCAGGTTTTGGGTGATTCTGGTCGTTTACAACAAGTTATTTGGAATCTCTTATCGAATGCCGTTAAATTCACTCCTGAAGGAGGAAAAATTGATATTCAACTAGAGTTCGTTGACGCTCAAGCTCAGATTACCGTCAGCGACACAGGTAAGGGAATCAGCTCTGAGTTTCTGCCTTATGTGTTTGAATATTTTCGTCAGGCTGATGGCACGACAACCCGAAAATTTGGTGGATTGGGGTTAGGGTTAGCAATTGTGCGACATTTGATCGAATTACATGGTGGTACGATTCAGGCAGAAAGTTTAGGTGAAGGGCAAGGAGCTATTTTTCGAGTTAGGCTACCACTAATTAAAAAAGATTTAACCCCAAAACAAGATATAGATGTTGCTGCATTAAATCCTTCTCCTCCGGCTGAAATTCTGGCAGGTATCCAAATCTTAGTTGTAGATGATGACGATGATACCCGTGACTTCCACACATTTGTACTAGAACAGGCTGGAGCAATGGTGACAGCAGTGACATCAGCAAAAGAAGCATTACAAATTTTGGCACAGTCAGAACCAGATATGCTGCTCAGTGATATTGGGATGCCAGATATGGATGGCTATATGCTGATGCGCCAAGTTAAAGCATTGCAGGTAAACCAAGCCAAACAAATTCCGGCGATCGCTTTAACCGCTTATGCCGGAGAAATCAATCAGCAACAAGCACTGGAATCAGGGTTTCAAAAGCATCTGTCCAAACCCGTCGAACCAGAGGAATTAATTAAGGAAATTGCAACTCTAATTGCTAGAAGTGGGCATGTCTATAGCGTTTCCTAATCACATGAGGTACATCTTAGCCTCCCTCCTCGCTTGCCTACGGTGTACACACAAGTCTATATCTTTCTTTATTAATGAATCTCGCACTGTGTTTTGATCCCGCCTCGGAATGAATTCCGAGTCTCATAGCCCAAGTCCACTGAAAGTGGACTGAATGAATTATTTAGTCCACTTTCAGTGGAGTTTCGCTATCAGCCCAGAACTTCAGTTCTGGGCGGGATATGGGTGGGCGTGACAGTTTCACTGTAGAGGATTTTTCGACTTGTGTGTACACCGTAGCTCGAAGAGCGGGGAGGGGTTCTTGTACCTCACTCAACCGAGAACCGCTATAAGTATAGGGGAGCCAATTTCCAATTCCCTCTCCCAAAATTGGGAGAGGGATTTAGGATGAAAGCTCATTGATTCATGGCTTAGTTTATTGACTTTTTTCAAAGATTTTGTTGTTTATTTAGGCAGATTGATTCTTAAAAAAGATATATTTACTCTGAATTAATCTAGCTAAAAGCTGTTCTTAATCTGGCTAATTTTGCCTTTTTTTGTAACTTAAATTGTTGAGCAAACTCCTTATTTGGTTGTTTAATTGCACAAAATATGTCGGCAATTACTTGAGTCCTCAGTATAAATTTTAGTATGTGCTGCTAAGTTGCTTACTCATCTACATTATTCGGTTTATTTAAATCATCAAATCTTTATGTATTTGAAGTATAGTTTATCTTTTACAGTAAAAATAGTGGGAATAATAGAATAAATCGGATTGAGCAAATTCAAATTATTTAGCTATGAGCCAAATATGTCCTATCTCCAAAACCTGTGCTTGTCGCAATATTGCACGCTGCCGGACTAAGGAAGCAGGTAGGCTCTTTCTCTGGTTCCCCGTTTCACATACCCTGATAAAAGTCATCTCCTACCTACAGCAGTTTTCCCTTAAGTATGAACTGATGCACGAGCGACCAGGTTTGAGTTTGGAGTGTAAACCCGGACAGTCTCTAGAAATTGCTCGTAATCTGGCCAAACTACTTGCACCAAGAGAATTAAAAGAGACGCAAGTTCTTTTCATGCAAGGCACTATCCAACCTCAACTCCATGATTTTAGTGACATAGCCTCATTACAACGCTTCATTAAGTTAAACCAATCAGATTGGTTAATTGATATGCTGGCAACAGAACGATTCACCAGTTACTTTCAACCAATTGTTTCAATTAACGATACATCGCAAATTTTTGGATATGAATCGCTCTTGCGCGGTCTGGATGAAGAAGGCAATTTAGTACTACCGACATCTATTCTGGAGTTAGCAACTGAAGCCGGACTTCTACCACAACTCGACCAAGTTGCTCGACTCAGCACAATCACTCAATTCAGCCGCCATCAAGTGAATGGTCACATCTTTATCAATTTTACACCAACGTCACTTTATGACCCAGCTTTTTGCCTACGTAGTACGGTAGAGGCTATTGATACTGCTGGAATTCCCCACGATCGCGTTGTTTTTGAAGTTGTAGAATCAGACAATCCTCAAGATTTAGCCCACCTCAAGGCAGTGCTTCAATACTACCGGAGTGAAGGGTTTTTAATCGCTCTTGATGACCTTGGCTCTGGCTATTCCAGCCTAAACTTGCTGCATCAGTTACGTCCAGACTTTATCAAGCTGGATATGGAGTTAATTCGAGATGTGCATCAAGACCTTTACAAAGCTTCGATTACCGAGAAGCTTTTAGAGATTACTCAAAAGTTAAATATTCAAACTGTTGCTGAAGGAATTGAGTGCATTGAGGAACTGAACTGGCTGCGAGAAAGAGGTGCAAATTTTGCTCAAGGCTATTTGATTGCTAAACCCAGTGCAGCGCCTGTGACTACAACCCCTTACTTTGAGCAAATCTTGTTAACTGTAGCATCGGCACACTCTCAGGAAGTTGAGCAGCGTGTCCAACACCAAAGCGAGTCTGAGCGAATTGTTGCGGCTGTAACGCAGCGCATTCGCCAATCATTGGAGTTAGACGAGATTTTGCAAACCACAGCAGCCGAAGTGCGACAACTGTTTGAGGTAGACCGAGTGCTGATTTACCAGTTTGAGCCAGACTGGAGTGGATTAGTCGCTGTAGAATCCTTAGCAGCAGGGTGTATGTCGATTTTTGGATTTCACGTCATGGACACGTGCTTTAAATCCACGCGTGCAGCTTACTATCAACAAGGTAACACCAGAGCGATCGCAGACATTGAAAATGCAGGTCTATCACCGTGTCATATTGACCTCCTTAGAAGTCTGCAAATTCGGGCAAACCTTGTCGTACCAATTTTGCAGCAAGAGCGTTTGTGGGGATTATTGATTGCTCACCAATGCCGTCAGCCCAGACAATGGCAGCAATCGGAGATTAACTTGTTTAACCAGTTAGCAGGTCAAGCTGCGATCGCTATTCAGCAATCAGAACTTTACCATCAATTACAACAAGCAAACCAGGAATTACAGCGCCTTGCCTGTTCCGATGGTCTAACCCAAGTGGGAAATCGACGCTGCTTTGATGACACGTTAAACACGCAGTGGCAATGGTTGGCACGAGAGCAAAGTTCGCTATCTTTGATTTTGTGTGATGTCGATTACTTTAAGCTTTACAACGATACGCATGGACATCTGGCAGGAGATGATGCACTCAGACAGGTTGCTAAGGCAATCTCTCAAACAGTTAAACACCCCGCTGATTTAGTGGCTCGTTATGGTGGAGAAGAGTTTGCAGTCATTTTGCCGAATACTGATATCGAAGGGGCCATTGCAGTTGCAAGAGATATTCAGATCAATGTTAGTGCATTACAAATGCCTCATCCCCATTCTCAGGTCAGTGAATTCATTACCCTAAGTCTTGGTGTGGCAACCATCACTCCTCATAGCCAATTATCTCCTGCAACCTTAATTGCTGCTGCTGACCAAGGACTCTACCAGGCAAAAGCACAAGGGAGAAATTGTGTGGTACAGATGGATTGTAAGAATGCTGATGCTAAATAATCCTCAGCGATCCTAAATGAGTTGTGAAAATGCGCGATGTCCAGATCCCCGACTTCTTCAAGAAGTCGGGGATCTAATTTTTCACGAATGATTTAGGATTGCTATATCAGCATCGCTTAAGTAAAGCGGCATCAATAATTAAAGGTTTGTAGTGAGATCAAATGAGGGCTGAAGCCCTCTCTTCGAGACGCTACGCGAATACTAAAAAATAATATCAAGATTTTTTACATTACTTAATTTACTTCAATTTATTCTCACTTACTTAGAGTTGGTGAAGATAAAACCAAAAGTGAATATGTGAATAAAATGTTAATGGCTTGACAAGTTATGATTATATGAAATAATAATCATCTATGTATAGAAATACCTTGATGCTATCAATATATTTTCATATACAACTGTTAAATTAATTCAGTTTTATGCTTATATATGAATGTATTAATTATTTTGGCTGAAGTCAGCCTGATAATCTTTATTTTTCTATTGCTGAACTGGGTTTTCAGCAAATTATTCAAGCTATTTACTAAAACCTTTATACCTAAAAGCGACAATAGAAGTATCAAAACCCTCCGCCGAAATATCACAGGGTTATTGTTACTTGCTTGTGTGGTGTCGTGCATTCTGATTGTGGGTGCTAATGGTTATCTAGTTTATCGGGGCGAAAACCTTCAGCAATACACACTCTTGTTGATTGAGCGTATCCCATCAGGATTTTGGGTGACACTAGGAATTGGCATAGCTCAGAGTATTGGCACTTTGATTTTAGCGGCGATCGCTCTGAAATTTCTCAAATATTGGCTGAAGGTAGCCAGCACTCGTACGAAGAACTTAGAAAAAAATACTGCTGACGATGAAAGTATTGATGCTTTCTTTAACGCCTTCCATGACAGAATCAGCAGTGGAATTTGGCTGTGGACTACCATCTTGTGTGCCCAGTTTCTCAAATTGCCAGCAACGGTTTCGGAATATTTGTACATTGCGTTGCGAATCTATCTAATAATTGCCGTTGGCTTGCTTATACTCAAAGCAGTTGCTGCGATCGTTGATAGCCTAGATGCTCTCAGCATCAGATACTCCAATCCCGATAACCTGCTCAGATTTTACGATCGCCTCCGACACCTGATACCTTTTTTCAAGCGCTGCTTGGAACTTGTGATTTATGTCTGCATGGCAACATTGGTAATTCAGCAGGTGCAGTTAATAGCTAATATCGCAACTTTTGGCCCGCGAATGATCAAGATAATCGGTATCATCTTCATTAGTCGCGTGTTGTTTGAGGTCGTTTACTTACTGATTGAAGAGGTGCTGTTCAAAGAGCAGAATCTAACTGATATTCAAACAAGTAGACGCCTGACCCTCGTTCCTCTGTTTCGTAGTTTCTTACAATACTTAATTTACTTTGGTGCTACAGTTTTCATTCTCTATGCCCTGAGTATCGATCCAACTCCTATACTTGCGGGTGCTGGTATTGTCGGCATCGCTGTAGGTTTAGGGGCACAAACACTAATTAATGATATTGTCTGCGGCTTCTTTATTTTGTTTGAAAATTACTACTTAGTAGGTGACTATATTGAAGCTGGGAAAGTTGAAGAGAAAGTTGTCGAAGGTATTGTCGAGGCCATTGAACTCAGAACCACTCGTATTAGACATCCTAATGGTCAATTGCAGATTATTCGCAATGGCGATATTGGCTCAATTACTAATTACTCCAAACAGTATATTTTTGCAGTAGTAGAAGTTGGTGTGCCTTATGATTCCAACTTAGCCCATGTGTACAAAGTCATAGAGGAATCGGGACAGCAGTTAAAAGCAGACTACCCAGATGTACTCGAAGCCACACAAGTGGATGGAGTTGAAAGCCTGGGAGAGTCTAACTTGTTGCTGCGGACATTGACGAAAGTAAAGCCAGGAAAGCATCTTCAGATTCAGCGCGTTCTTCGGAAGCTTTTTACGAATGCACTGCTGCGGGAAGGAATTGTAATTACCGTGCGCGCTGAAAGTGCCGAAGGTTAATTTGGCACTTTCTTTTATACATTAGATTAGGCAAATTTATAGTTATTAATATGATATAGAAAATAAATTTTAAGCCTAGTTAAAATGTGTTGATTTATACAAAAAATCAGTAATGATTGTTATAGGCTTGAAAAGCCCTTTACTTTTATACTTTGGCGAAACTTCACCGCCAAAAAAGCACCAGAGCGATAGGAAATTACTTGTTACCAAATGCGATTGATACTCATCAAATGCAAATCTGGTTAAGTTGAACAGATTCTTGTCAGCAGAATAGGTGATTTCCTACGCCCTGCTTATTTCTTTTAATTATTTTAGCTCAATGGCTTGAAGCGATATCAATGTTATCTTAAATGCTTTGGCAGTTTGTGCATTTGCCAAAGATGTTATGAACAAAATATGGTTGTAAGTTGCTAAAATTAACCCCTTCACTTATTAATTAGGCAAAACAGTTCTGTTAGCGGTAGTGGTGCGTTTAGCCCATTTTCAGTTCTGAGTAAAAAAGTCAGATTCCCAACTTCTTTACTCAGCACTACTACCCCAGTCTTTAGTCTCTAGTCCTCATCAGCCTAACCAATTAATTTCTGCCAGCTAGCAGGCCCGATAATGCCATCGGCATCTAAACCATTTTGCTTTTGAAAGTTTTTAACTACAACCTCTGTTTGCGGCCCGTAGACGCCATCATTCTCAACACCTAAACGGTATTGTAAGTATCTGACAACTGCACCACCAGCATGGTTTGGTCTGATAATTCGTTTTGCCAAAATTAGATTTATGGCATTCCATGTAGTTGCGTCAGCAATTCCAGTCGGCTTAACTCCGACAATAGTCTGAAATTTTTCTACGGCAGATTTGGTGTTAGCCCCCGTGAAGCCATCTTCCACTAAAGCCTTACTATTTCTATCGGTTATTTTTAGTCTATTTAAGGATTTTTGCAGTCTGAGAATAGTCGCATCTATATTCTCCTCTTCATCTGGTACAGGGTTAATAGGGGCACTTGGCAGTTTACCAGTTAAACCTTTGACAATTGCATTAGCCATTGCTTCAGGATTAAAAAGATTCATATCTTTTTGCGAATCGAGGAAGCAACATTCTATCAAGATAGCAGGCATATCTGTATTTTTCAGAACAAACAAGTGGGAACCACTCTTAACGCCGCGATTAAAAAATCCTAACTTGACGATTTCATCTAATACAGGTTTAGCGATTTTTCTCCCATTTTCGCTAGTTGCAAATACTTCTGTGCCATTAGCTTGCTTGTTAAAAGCATTAAAATGAATCGAGACAAAAATATCTACTTTACTGGCATTAGCTGTAGAGCATCTTTTTGAGAGTGAGTCACGGACTGTATTAGCACTACTTGGTCTACATACTACGACTTCATTTCCTAAAGCTCTTAATTTGGCTATAACTCTATTACCTACATCTATAGTTAAATTATCCTCGAATTTAATACCTCTAGCTCCTGTATCTGGTGGACAATTGTGCCCGCTATCAATTCCAAATTTCATGATTTCATCCTCAATTTACTCGTTTTTACACTAGTTCAAAACTCTTCTAATTATAGAGACAAAGCTTGGATAATAATTTTTTTGAATTACTGGTTAGCAATATCCGTCTTCTTTTAAGCATGACCACGCTGTTAGACCAAATAAATTTTTGTGCGAAACTGAACAGTAAATTATATGTGATAAAATCCACTAATTCAAAGGTATATTGTAACCAAAAACACAACCATTATAATTTATCAATATCGGGAATAACCAGTTAATTTTTGCAATAAATTGAAATGCAGCAATTGCCTTCATGATTCAGATAATAACGCTTTGTAAAAGTGGAAAGCCATGAGAAATATACTTAGTTAGATGCCCAAATCTCTAAACAGAACACACCTCTTGATGCGACTGTGGGCTTATAAAGTCTTCAGAGGCACGAGGGAGAAGGCAGAAAGAACCACGCTTAAAGGCAGTGGTGATAGTGAAGTTCTAACTCCTTCAAGGAACTACTGACCGGAATCTGTGGGTAGATATTTAACAATCAGCCTGAAAGCACGTTTAAAATTTAAGTAAAGAAATATTTCGTAGCTTACAGGCATGAAACGCATCGTCTTGATTGCTGGGTTTGAATCATTCAACGCTGACTTGTACAGAAAAGCAGCCTTTTTGGCTAACTCTCGCTGTCCTGAGTTGGATATTCGGGTATTTAGTGATCGCGATCTTACCAGCATTCGCACCGAGGTAGAAGCAGCACTTGATAACGCTGATGTGTTTTTTGGTAGCCTACTATTTGATTATGACCAAGTTGTGTGGTTGCGCGATCGCATTTCCCAAATTCCCATCCGTCTAGTCTTTGAATCAGCCTTGGAATTGATGAGTTTAACCAAATTGGGTGATTTTGCCATTGGCGACAAACCCAAAGGAATGCCCAAACCAGTTAAATTCATCCTCGACAAATTTAGCAACGGACGAGAAGAAGATAAACTCGCTGGTTACATCAGCTTCTTAAAAATTGGCCCCAAACTACTAAAATACGTCCCAGTGCAAAAAGTCCAAGACTTACGCAACTGGTTAATTATCTATGGTTACTGGAATGCTGGCGGTTCAGAAAACGTCGCTTCATTATTCTGGACACTAGCAGAAAAATACTTAAATTTAAAAGTCGGCGACATTCCCCCGCTAATTGAAACCCCCAACATCGGATTACTCCACCCCGACTATCAAGGGTTTTTTGAATCGCCAAAAGCATACTTAGAATGGTATCTTGTGGGGCAGTCGTCTCGCCTGCCATTGTCAAAGGGCGCGCAAGATGCCCACCCCACAAAACCTATTGTGGGTATTTTACTTTACAGAAAACACGTCATCACCAAACAACCCTACATTCCCCAACTAATTCGCAGTTTTGAAAAAGCTTGACTTAACTCCTTTGCCCATCTTCATCAACGGCGTAGAAGGACACGTAGCGGTACGAGATTTAATGACAACCGACCATGAAATTCAGCAACGACAACTAGGTAATATAGAAACTCCCTCACTATCTAGTGAAGCAGTTAAAGTAGATGCGATCGTCTCTACAATTGGCTTTCCTCTGGTGGGTGGCCCTGCTGGTTCAATGGAAGCTGGCCGTCAAATAGAAGTAGCAAAACGCATCCTCACTGCCAAAAATGTACCTTATATTGTTGCCGCACCATTATTAATTCAAGATATTTCCTCGTGGACGCGTCAAGGTATCGGCGGATTGCAAAGTGTAGTATTGTACGCCTTACCAGAATTGGATGGGGCTATTGATACCGTTCCCCTTGGTGGTTTGGTAGGCGAAAATATTTATCTAGTTCCCGAACGGGTGCAGCGATTAATTGGTAGGGTAAAAACTTGGGTGAGTTTGCGGCAAAAAACTGCATCTGAACGCAAAATTGCCATCATTTTATATGGGTTTCCTCCAGGTTATGGTGCTGTAGGCACAGCTGCATTATTAAATGTGCCGCGTAGTTTGCTGAAGTTTCTCCACGCACTTAAAGAACAAGGTTACACCGTGGGAGATTTACCAGATGATGGCGAAGAATTGATTCGCTCTTTAAAAGAGGCGGATGAATCTAATCCTCTTGTGGGGTGGGCATCTTGCCCGCCCCTAGAGAAAGATGCCCACCCCACAAGAAGCGTTAATGTTCGCACTCTAGAAAAATGGCTGGGATATTTGCAAACTTCCCGCATCGAAAAACAATGGAAATCTCTGACGGGAACTGGTATTAAAACCTATGGCGATGATTTTCAGATTGGTGGCGTGCAATTAGGCAATGTCTGGATAGGTGTACAACCACCTTTGGGTATACAAGGCGACCCGATGCGCTTAATGTTTGAACGAGATTTAACACCACATCCGCAATATGCTGCTTACTATAAATGGTTGCAAAATGAGTTTCAAGCTGATGCTGTAGTTCATTTTGGAATGCATGGGACGGTGGAATGGTTGCCTGGTTCTCCGTTGGGTAATACGGGTTATTCTTGGTCGGATATCCTGTTAGGAAATTTGCCTAATCTATATATATATGCTGCGAATAATCCGTCTGAATCGATGTTGGCAAAACGTCGCGGTTATGGTGTGTTGATTTCTCATAATGTACCGCCTTATGGTCGTGCAGGTTTATATAAGGAATTGGTGGCGTTGCGTGATTTGATTTCGGAGTATCGTAAAGATCCACAAAAGAATTATGTTTTGAAGGAAGGGATTTGTAAAAAAATTGTGGACTCTGGTTTGGATGCAGATTGTCCGTTTGAGGATGCTAAACGGTTGGGTATTGCGTTTACTCCCGAAAATGTGCGGATGTTTAGCAGTCATGCTTTTGATGATTATTTGGTGGAGTTGTATGGATATTTACAGGTTTTAGAAAATCGGTTGTTTTCTTCGGGGTTGCATACTTTGGGGGAAGCACCAAATGAAGAGGAATTGGCTTCTTATTTGGAGGCATATTTTGGGGAGGATGAAGGAGAAAGAGAAGAAGAAAAACTAATCAAAGACTTGTTGATGCAATCTACGGATGAGTTAACGAATTTGTTAAGGGGGTTGAATGGGGAATATATTCCGCCTGCGCCTGGTGGAGATTTGTTGCGGGATGGCGTTGGTGTGCTACCGACTGGGAGGAATATTCATGCTTTAGATCCTTATCGGATGCCTTCACCTGCGGCGTATGAACGGGGACGGGAAATTGCTCAAAAAATTATCGCCCAGCATTTGGATGAATATGGTAAATATCCTGAAACGGTGGCGGTGATGCTTTGGGGATTGGATGCAATTAAAACTAAGGGCGAATCTTTGGGGATTCTGTTGGAATTGGTGGGGGCTGAACCTGTTAAGGAAGGAACTGGTAGGGTTGTTCGTTATGAGTTGAAGCCGTTGGCTGAGGTTGGACATCCCCGCGTTGATGTGTTGGGTAATTTATCTGGGATTTTCCGGGATAGTTTTGTAAATATCATCGAATTGTTGGATGATTTATTTCAACGGGCGGCTGATGCTGATGAACCGGAAGATCGGAATTTTATTAGGAAACACGCTTTGGCTTTAAAAGCCCAAGGTGTGGAAAATGCCTCGGCGAGATTGTTTTCTAACCCGGCGGGTGATTTTGGTTCTTTGGTGAATGATAGAGTGGTTGATGGTAACTGGGAATCTGGTGAAGAGTTAGGCAATACTTGGCAAAGTCGCAACGTGTTTAGCTATGGGAGAGAAGATAAAGGTCAAGCTAGACCAGAAGTTTTGAATACGTTGTTAAAAACTAGCGATCGCATTGTCCAAGAAATCGATTCGGTAGAATATGGTTTAACGGATATTCAAGAATATTACGCCAATACTGGCGGTTTGAAAAAGGCGGCAGAAAAACAAGGCGGTAAGAAGGTTACAACCAGCTTTGTAGAAAGTTTCTCGAAAGATACTACACCCCGCAAGTTAGATGATTTGCTTAGAATGGAGTATCGCACCAAGTTGGTAAATCCCAAATGGGCGCAAGCAATGGCGAATCAAGGTTCTGGTGGTGCGTTTGAAATTTCCCAACGGATGACGGCGTTGATTGGCTGGGGTGGTACTGCCGATTTTACCGATGATTGGGTTTATGACCAAGCGGCTGATACTTATGCCTTAGATGCAGAGATGGCGGATAAATTACGCAAGGCAAACCCTGAAGCTTTTCGCAATATTTTAGGCCGAATGTTGGAAGCGCATGGGCGGGGTTTCTGGGAAGCTGATGGTGATAAGTTAAATAAGTTGCGCCAATTGTATGAGTTGACAGATGAAGAGTTGGAAGGGGTTGTGGTTTAATCCAGTATAAATACTGAATTAATATTTAAATTATCTAAATAGAATAATTAAACCAATTTATATGCAGAATACTTCCCTAAAGATAGGCTGTTTCTGTCTATATTTTTGTAATGATATCATGTCCGCATAATTAGTTATGCTACCCACAGTCATTGCACCCCACACGCCAGATGCTCCACTTGGGGAGACCCCATCGCCCTTGGCGTCTCCCCTTGGGAGAAGACCGCACTGGCTCCCCTTAATCCCCTCCCCGCTCTTCGGGAGGGGAGACAAAGCGTAGCTTTGGCGGGGGTGGGGTTCTTCGGGTTTAATAAGCAATCAAGTGGACATGATATGACACCAAACAAATATTATTCATAATTATGATTATCCAAAATTCTCTGAATATATCTACACGTCTTGAAGATGTCTCGCGCGAACTATGGCAATTTCTTGGTTCCTATGAATCTTGTATAAACGATCCAGCCAAGTGCAAGCACATACACCAGAGGCTTTCACACTTCAACCAGGCTCATTCAGACAACTCAGACCATATCTATGATGTTATCCAAGGCTTATCAAAAGGATTTTATCTGATTAAATCTGGCTTAGAATGGCACGAGCCATCTGTTGGTCATAGCTCAGTTGACAAACCCAATGATACACATAAAGCACGTGGTATTCAGTGGCGACTTGTGATGACCTGGGGTGGATTTGAAACAATTACAAAAACATTGCTATTGAAAAAAAGTAATGGAGGTCTGGATACAAAAAATATTAAAGATTTCACGGTTAAATGTGATTTAGCAAACAATTATAATCCATTAAATTCACCCGATTCAAAAAAAGTCAATCTTGAGAAGTGGCTTAATAGAAATCCATCAATTCAAGGAAAGAGCGCACTTGCAGATTTTCTCAGCCTTGGAAATGGAGATCAAGAAATCATCGAAAATTGGATAGTGAAATCTCAACCTGTTTCTAATTGGGTTGAAGCTGTAAGACTCGCGAAAGCACTGCGGAATGCAACGGCTCATGGCGCTCTTTCCGCAACTAAAGTTAAGGAATGGGGACTCCAAAAGCCGCTTCTAACTTTATCAGATAACCTGGCAGAAATTGTTGTGGCTGGAATGCAAAAGCTAATATAGTTATAGACTTGAAGTAAGGTCTTTGGGGTTAGGTATGGAAAATTCTTTTACTGCTGTATATGAACAGTTATACCATTTCTTTGGGAGGCTACGCCAAACCCTTTTAACTTCTAAGTCAAAAAATTACTCGACATTGCTAAAATTAAAGTTATTAATAGCACCTTCATTGAACATAGAGCCGCTGAACTTCAAAAATTAGGATTCTCCAGCTATGATGCCACTCACATTGCCAGTGCGGAAAGAAGTCAGGCTGATGTATTTCTCACAACAGATGACAGACTCTTCAAAAAAGCTCAAAAAAACTTTCAATTAATTAACGTATTGATTAATAATACCGTTCAATGGCTGGCTGAAGTAATACAAGCCGAGGAAAGTAATGATGAAAACCCAAAATGAAATTATTAAACAGGGCTACGATGCCTTAATCAATTCTCTAGGAGTTGCTGATACTATTCGGTTTATTCAATATTTCAGTCTGGGTAAAGGAGACTACACCAAAGAACGTCATCAATGGCTAGATGAAAAAACTTTGGCGGATGTATTGTTGGAAATTAAAGAATTACCCGAAGACGACGCTAATCAATATGACGAAATTATTGAATAGCGACTTAGAGAATATTTTAATTAAGATTGTAATGAGTCAAGTCGGCGGACAATAACGCATCCCTTATAATATTAAATCTTTATTTAATCGCGAATCGCGATCACTTCACCCAGTAATTTTATGCCTTTGATAGTTTGGGACGCATCACTACGTGTAGATTGAGGTATTTCCTAACCAAGCCCTCTTGCCTTGTCCGTTGAGAAATTTTAATTTCCCCCGTTATCATTAGAATGAGTACGTCTTACTGGTGCAAACCTCAGTATCAGTAACTACCAGGGAGATTCGACATTTAAATAACTACGTACTTCAAGCTAATCAAATTACCAAAGATTTGTTGCTATGGTGAGTACCAGAAAACTTAAAAACACTAATGAGAGTTAAAATCAACTTTCTGCTTTGAGAAAGTCTTCTTTAAACACAAAAACCTACTAAATTTTTTAGAGATCAGGCTATGGCAACCGAACAGTTAACTAGAGACAGCGACAATCTAGATTTAAATCAGCTACTAAGAACGCTGAATGCTGTTAAACAGGGTGACTTTTCTGCTCGGATGCCCATAGACCATACTGGTGTAGCAGGGAAAATCGCTGACACGCTCAATGATATTATTGACCAGAATGAGCGGATGGCGGCCGAACTACAACGGATTGGTAATGTTGTCGGCAAAGAAGGCAAAATTGCCGATCGCGCCTCTCTTGGAGATGTTCGCGGATCTTGGTCAGATTGTGTGACTTCTGTCAATACTCTGATAACAGATTTAGTTCAACCAACAGCTGAAACTACTCGTGTAATTCGGTCAGTTGCCAATGGTGACTTATCCCAAACGATCGCCACAGAAATCGACGGCAGACCCCTCCAAGGTGAGTTTCTCCAAACTGCTAATATTGTCAACACGATGGTAGAACGGCTTGGTTCCTTTGCATCGGAAGTTACCAGGGTTGCGCGTGAGGTGGGAACTGAGGGTAAGTTGGGTGTCCAAGCCGAAGTCCAAGGTGTAGCTGGCACTTGGAAAGATTTGACTGATAACGTTAACTTGATGGCGGGAAATCTCACCGGACAAGTTCGCAACATTGCTGAAGTTGCAACTGCGATCGCAAATGGTGACTTATCCAAAAAAATCACTGTGGATGTGAAAGGCGAAATTCTGGAGTTGAAAAATACCGTCAACACGATGGTGGATCAACTGAATTCCTTTGCATCGGAAGTAACGCGGGTGGCGCGTGAGGTGGGAACTGAAGGTAAGTTGGGCGTGCAAGCCGAAGTTAAGGGTGTAGCAGGGACTTGGAAAGATTTAACCGACAACGTTAACTTGATGGCAGGGAATTTGACAGCCCAAGTCCGTAACATTGCGGAAGTGACAACGGCGGTAGCGAATGGCGACTTATCTAAGAAAATCACTGTTGATGTCAAAGGCGAAATTTTAGAGTTGAAAAACACCGTTAACATCATGGTGGATCAACTGAATTCCTTTGCATCGGAAGTAACAAGGGTTGCCCGTGAGGTGGGTGCAGAAGGAAAATTAGGCGGTCAAGCAGAAGTTCGAGGGGTAGCGGGTACTTGGAAAGACCTTACCGATAGTGTGAATTTCATGGCGGGAAGCTTGACGGCACAGGTGCGGAATATTGCGGAAGTGACAACGGCTGTGGCAAATGGCGATTTATCTAAGAAAATTACTGTCGATGTTAAAGGCGAAATTCTGGAGTTGAAAAATACCATCAACACAATGGTGGATCAACTGAATTCCTTTGCATCAGAAGTAACAAGAGTTGCGCGGGAAGTGGGAACTGAAGGGAAGTTGGGCGTACAAGCAGAAGTGCGGGGAGTTGCGGGGACTTGGAAAGATTTAACTGATAACGTTAACTTAATGGCGGGTAATCTCACCGGACAGGTGCGAAATATTGCCGAAGTTGCGACTGCGATCGCAAATGGCGATCTATCTAAAAAAATCACCGTCGATGTTAGAGGTGAAATTTTTGAACTCAAGAATACCATCAATATCATGGTGGATCAACTTAGTTCCTTTGCGAGTGAAGTAACACGAGTTGCGCGTGAGGTGGGAAGTGAAGGAAAACTGGGCGTGCAAGCTGATGTGCGCGGTGTCGCTGGTACTTGGAAAGATTTGACTGACAGCGTGAATTTCATGGCGGGAAGCTTAACGGCGCAGGTGCGGAATATTGCCGAAGTGACTACGGCGGTTGCAACAGGCGATTTATCCAAGAAAATCACTGTGGATGTCAAAGGTGAAATTCTGGAGTTGAAAAATACCATTAATACAATGGTGGATCAACTGAATTCCTTTGCCTCAGAAGTAACAAGGGTTGCCCGTGAGGTGGGAAGTGAAGGGAAGTTGGGCGTGCAAGCAGAAGTGCGCGGCGTAGCTGGGACTTGGAAGGATTTAACTGATAGCGTGAACTTCATGGCGGGAAGCTTGACAGCACAGGTGCGAAATATCGCGGAAGTGACTACGGCGGTTGCAACAGGCGACTTATCCAAGAAAATCACTGTGGATGTGAAAGGTGAAATTCTGGAGTTGAAAAATACCATTAATACAATGGTGGATCAACTCAGTTCCTTTGCAAGTGAAGTGACGCGAGTTGCCCGTGAAGTGGGAACTGAAGGGAAATTGGGCGTACAAGCGGAAGTAAAAGACGTTGCCGGGACTTGGAAAGATTTAACCGATAGCGTAAACTTCATGGCGGGAAGCTTGACGGCACAGGTGCGGAACATTGCCGAAGTGACAACTGCGATCGCAAATGGTGACTTATCTAAGAAAATTACTGTTGCTGTCAAAGGCGAAATTCTCGAACTCAAGAATACCATCAATATAATGGTGGATCAACTCAACTCCTTTGCATCGGAAGTGACGCGGGTGGCGCGGGAAGTGGGAAGCGAAGGTAAACTCGGCGTACAAGCAGATGTGCGCGGCGTAGCTGGAACTTGGAAAGATTTAACTGACAGCGTGAACTTCATGGCGGGAAGTTTAACGGCACAGGTGCGAAACATTGCCGCCGTCACTACCGCCGTAGCTAATGGCGACTTATCGAAAAAAATCTCCGTTGATGTCAAAGGTGAAATTTTAGAGTTGAAAAACACTGTTAATACAATGGTGGATCAACTCAATTCCTTTGCAAGTGAAGTCACAAGAGTTGCGCGTGAGGTAGGAACTGAAGGTAAGCTGGGCGTACAAGCAGAAGTTAAAGGTGTAGCCGGCACTTGGAAGGATTTAACCGACAGCGTAAACTTCATGGCAGGAAGTTTGACGGCACAAGTGCGGAACATTGCCGAAGTTACCACGGCAGTAGCAAACGGCGACTTATCCAAGAAAATCACCGTTGATGTGAAAGGTGAAATTCAAGAACTTAAAAACACCATTAATACAATGGTGGATCAACTAAATTCTTTTGCATCGGAAGTTACCAGGGTTGCCCGTGAAGTGGGAACGGAGGGTAAATTAGGCGTGCAAGCTTACGTCAGAGGAGTTGCTGGAACTTGGAAAGATTTAACTGACAACGTTAACTCGATGGCAGGGAACCTCACCGGACAAGTTCGCAACATCGCGGAAGTTACCAAGGCGGTAGCGAATGGCGACTTATCTAAGAAAATTACCGTCGATGCCAAAGGCGAAATTTTGGATTTGAAGAACACTACCAACACGATGGTAGATCAACTCAGTTCTTTTGCATCGGAAGTAACGCGGGTGGCGCGGGAAGTGGGAACTGAAGGGAAGTTGGGCGGACAAGCGCAAGTCCAAGGTGTGGCGGGGACTTGGAAAGATTTAACAGATAACGTTAACTCGATGGCGGGTAACTTAACGGCACAAGTACGCGGTATTGCCAGAGTTGTAACGGCGGTTGCTAACGGTGACTTGAAACGAAAACTAATGTTAGATGCCAAAGGAGAAATTGAAACCTTGGCAGAGACAATCAACGAGATGATTGATACCCTAGCGACATTTGCCAATCAAGTAACCACAGTAGCAAGGGAAGTGGGAATTGAAGGGAAGTTAGGCGGACAAGCGAGAGTCCCTGGCGCGGCTGGGACTTGGAAAGATTTGACAGATAATGTGAATGAACTTGCTGCTACATTGACCACCCAGTTGCGAGCGATCGCAGAAGTTGCTACAGCTGTAACTAAAGGTGATTTAACTCGTTCAATCGCCGTCGAAGCATTAGGCGAAGTGGCGATACTCAAAGACAACATCAACCAGATGATTGCCAACCTGCGGGAGACAACGCAGAAAAACACCGAACAAGACTGGTTGAAAACTAATTTAGCCAAGTTTACTCGAATGCTGCAAGGGCAGCGAGACTTAGAAACCGTATCTAAACTAATTCTCTCAGAACTCGCACCCTTGGTAGGAGCGCAACACGGCGTATTCTTCCTAATGGAGTCTGGGGAAAATACACCGTATTTGAAACTAATTAGTAGCTACGCTTACCGCGAACGCAGACATCTAGCTAACCACTTCCACTTGGGTGAAGGTTTGGTGGGACAATGCGCTTTAGAAAAAGAGCGAATTCTGCTGACGGATGTACCGAACGATTATGTCAAAATTGCCTCTGGTTTAGGAGAAGCCACGCCCCTGAATGCCGTGGTGTTACCTGTACTTTTTGAAGGACAGGTGACAGCAGTGATTGAATTAGCATCCTTCCGCCGCTTTAGCGAAATTCATCTAACATTCTTCGACCAGCTTACCGAAAGTATCGCGATCGTTCTCAACACGATCGCAGCATCGATGCGAACTGAAGAATTACTCAAGCAGTCGCAATCTTTAGCTGAAGAACTCCAAACCCAACAAAGCGAACTCCGCGAAACCAACAAGCGCTTAGAACAACAAGCCCAATCACTCAAAACCTCTGAGGATTTACTCAAAGGACAGCAAGAGGAACTGCAACAAACCAACGCCGAATTAGAAGAAAAGGCAGAGTTATTGGCGATGCAGAAAAAAGAAGTCGAGCGCAAAAATCGCGAAATTGAACAAGCAAGACTGTCTTTAGAAGACAAGGCTGAACAACTCGCCCTTTCCTCAAAATATAAGTCAGAATTTCTCGCCAACATGTCCCACGAACTGCGGACACCGCTAAATAGCTTGTTAATTTTGGCGAAATTGTTGACAGATAACATCGATCGCAACCTCACCAGCAAGCAAGTCGAATACAGCCAAACAATTTATTCAGTAGGTAATGATTTGTTGACGTTAATCAATGACATTCTGGATCTCGCTAAAATTGAATCTGGAACGATGTCCATTGACATGATCCCAATGCCATTGGCAGAGTTGGGTGATGTAATTGAGCGCACCTTCCGGCAAATTGCTCAGAGCAAAGGACTTGCCTTTACAATTGAATTCACTCCCGAATTGCCAAACACCATCTATTCAGATGTCAAACGCTTACAACAGGTGTTGAAAAATCTTCTCTCCAACGCTTTTAAATTTACAGAGCAAGGGGAGGTACGCTTACGGATTGCGGTGGCGAAGCTAGGGTGGAGCAACGACAACGAAACCTTAAATCGTGCCCAGCTTGTAATTGCCTTCTCAGTCAGCGATACAGGCATTGGTATTGCCCCCGAAAAACAGAAAGTGATTTTTGAAGCATTTCAACAAGCCGATGGCTCTACCAGTCGCAGATACGGCGGTACCGGATTGGGCTTATCAATTAGCCGCGAAATCGCCCGTCTCTTCGGCGGCGAAATTAAACTCATCAGTCAACCCGGTGAAGGTAGCACCTTTACATTCTACTTACCACAATTGAGTGCTATTAGCGATAGCGGGGCGTTGCTCCCGTCACGAGTGCTGAGTGCTGAGTCTAGATCGACACTCCCCACTCCCTACTCCCCACTCCCCACTCCTCACTCAGCATGGGCTGAACGCCCCGCTACCGCTAACAGCACTCAGCAAGCACTCATAAATGACGATCGCACTACTATAGAAAGAGGCGATCGCGTCTTACTCATTGTCGAAGATGACGTTAATTTTGCCCGTATCCTGCTAGATATGGCGCAACAACAAGGATTTAAAGTGATAACTGCCCAAACTGGCAGTACAGGTTTGATGCTAGCGCAGCAATTCCAGCCTTCAGCCGTTTTACTAGATATCCGGCTGCCAGAAATGGATGGTTGGACGGTATTGGATCGTCTGAAACATGACCCGAATACCCGTCACATACCCGTACATATCATGACTGTTGAGGAAGGCAGACAACGCGGTTTGCAACTAGGTGCGATCGCATATCTGCAAAAACCTTTAACCAGCGAGACAATATCCGAGGCGTTGACCAAAATCAAAGGTTTTGTTGAGCGCCAAGTGAAAAATTTATTGGTAGTGGAAGACGACGACGCTCAACGGCTGAGTATTGTTGAGTTGATTGGTAACAGCGATGTTTCAACCACTGCTGTGGCTGACGGTGCAACTGCTCTAGAAGCTATTCGCACCCAGCATTTTGATTGCCTCGTCCTCGATTTAGGCCTACCCGACATGACCGGCTTTGAACTGATTGAGCAGATAAAGCTTTTACCTAACGGTAAAACTTTACCAATTATTGTTTACACAGGTAGAGAAATTAGCAAAGCTCAAGAAACAGAACTCAGACGAATTGCCGAGACAATCATTATTAAAGATGTGCGATCGCCCGAACGTCTCCTCGATGAAACAGCATTATTTTTACACCGAGTCCAAGCAAATTTACCTGAACCGAAGCGCCAAATACTTGAACAACTCCATTCACAAGACTACTTACTCACTGGTAAAACAGCGCTAATTGTAGACGACGATATGCGGAATATCTTCGCCCTCACCAGTATGCTAGAGCGTTATCAAATCCAGGTTTTATATGCTGAAAACGGCAGAGAGGGAATCAGTCTGTTAGAAAATACACCAGATATTGATGTCGTTTTGATGGACGTAATGATGCCAGAAATGGATGGTTACGAAACAACACGCATGATCCGCCAAAACGAGCGATTTAAATCTTTGCCGATTATTGCACTGACCGCTAAAGCCATGCAAGGCGATCGCGAGAAGTGTATTGAAGCCGGCGCATCAGACTACATTACTAAACCCGTAGATACTGAGCAATTGCTGTCGCTGTTGCGTGTTTGGCTATATCGTTGATACTACTGTAAAACCTTTACTGCATTTTTGAATTAACAGCCAACGGTCAGAGTCTTTGTCCAGTGCTGGCTTGAGACGAAAATTAAAAACATCCTCCCACACTTCTACGCCGTGAGTAGAGGCAAAATCAATCTCAAGCTCTTTAAAACGTGGGTAGTCCCGTTCGCCAATCGCTGTCAGCATAGGAAGTAAGGCGGTTAACGGTATTTGGGTTGCTGTCTCAGTCATCTGGGTAGTCCTCAAAAATACAAATTATTGGTAGAGGTTCGTCTTCTGTGTCGATTATTTCGACTAATCGTTTACCTGTGTTTCTGGCTATTCTTTTACAGCGTTCCTCGGATGCTGCTGCTGACTCTTGCCTAGTTTCTTGGAAGGGGTCAAATTTACCCTGAGAGCGCCTTATACCCTCGTTTGGCTGTTTTTCTTGGGTCAAATTACCTCCTTATTTTGTTGTACATGATCACTGACCTCCTCTAGCAGGATCAAGCCCTAACTGAACCTTATTGACTTTTAATCGGTTAGAGTGAAGGAATTGACTCTGCCAAAATTGTAACCTGCTATATTCCACCATCATGCCAAATCGGGAACCAATGACGCGATCGCTTTCACCAATTCTTCTGGATCTACAGGCTTAGAAATATGCTGTTGAAATCCCACAGCGATCGCTTGCTGATGATCCATCTCACCAGCATAAGCAGTTAAAGCGATCGCGGGAATTGTCCCTCCTTGCTCTGGTTCCAGACTTCTGATCTGTCGCATCAGCATATAGCCATCCATTTCTGGCATCCCAATATCGCTGATAATTAGATTTGGCTGGGATTGACTCAAGGCAGTTAAAGCTTCAATGGCTGAGGCGACAACGGTAACAGTTGCACCATATTGCTCCAGCATGAAGGGCAAAAATTCTCGCATATCTGCATCATCATCCACCACCAGAATCTCTAAGCCAGACAGGGGCGAGGACTGATCCGCCACCAGTGAGGAGTTATCTTTTGCATCCTTGATTTTTTTGCTTTCATCCTGTAAGTATGGAAGTCTGACGATGAAAGTTGCTCCTTGTGCTTCGCCCAGACTTTCTGCTTGCACAGTCCCCCCGTGAAGTTCTACGAGATGGCGGACGATCGCTAATCCTAAACCTAAACCGCCAAATTTTCGAGTTGTCGCCCCATCTGCTTGACGGAAATAATCAAAGACATAAGGTAAGAACTCAGGTGCAATTCCTTTCCCTGTGTCAGTGACGCAGACTTGTGCCTGTGAACCAACTTGCTCTAATTTAATTTTTACCTGTCCACCGATGGGAGTAAACTTAATCGCATTAGAAAGGATATTCCAAATGACTTGTTGTAGTCGATTGGCATCACCTAAAACTTCCCCAGCACCAGATTCAAGACTTGCCTGAATCTGGATAGACTTAGCTTCCGCTGATAAACGCACTGTCTCAATGGCAGCTTCAATTACTGATACCAAATTAATCCGGCCGAAGTTGAGGTTAAGTTTACCCTGAAGGATGCGGGAAACATCCAGCAAATCTTCAATTAATTGAGTTTGTAACTTGGCATTACGCTCAATGGTTTCGAGGGCGCGATCGCTTGTTGCTTGATCGAGCTTGCGGGTTCGCATTAGTTTTGTCCAACCCAGAATCGGGTTGAGTGGTGTTCTCAATTCATGAGATAGCACAGCGAGAAATTCATCTTTGATGCGGTTTGCTGATTCAGCAGCGTTTCGTGCCGTTAGTTCGGCTTCATAAAGATGGGCACGAGCGATCGCTTGGGCGCATTGTTGAGCAACAGCCAAAATAAATGCTTGATCTTCTTCACTGAGTTGTTGAGGCTGGGTAAATCCCAAACTTATACCGCCAACTGCCCAACCTTCTACCATCAGTGGAATAGAAATCCAGGCATTAAAATCATATTGGGCGTAAATTTCTGCTAAATGTGGGTAACAAGCTACTCGATTTTCTGTTGGTTGTGCCCAAATAGGTTTCCCAGTTCGCACCGCTTCTGCTAAGGGAGAGGGTGAATCGATGGCAAAAGTACGCCAAGCGTCTATCAAATCCTGCTTATAGCCAACCGCCCGCACAATTTCTAGTTTAGTTTTACTTTCATTCACCAAGGCGACAAGGGCAGAACTGGCTCCCAAGGCAGCCATGCTCTGCTCTACAATCACATCAGAGACTTGGGCTGGTGTTAGGGATTCTGAAAGAGCAGCCGTGATGGATTGAAGACGGGCAATGCGCTCCAATGCTCTTTCTGCGGTTTTTTGTGCTTGTTGCGCTTCTTGGTAAAGGCGGGCATTATCAATGGCGATCGCCGCTCGATGGGCAATATCCTCCGCTAATGACAAGTCAGCCGTGCCATAACGACGTTCTGATTCAGCGTTTACAAAGGAAATGGCACCAAAAATTCTTCCACGTGCCATTAATGGTAAAACTATACAGGAATTTAAACCAAGTTCACGTATAATATGCAGATGTTCTGGATCGGGGATGGCTCTTGCTAGCAATGCATCTGAGATTTCAGTTATCATTTCAGCTTGTCCAGTACGCAAAACTTTCGGCACGCCTTCCTGTGCATTTAAATCTCTGGGATAACGTTGATAAAGTTCCCAGCCTAGTCTCACTTTCTCTGGATCGCGGTGAGCAACTGCTACCCGATTAATTGATTGGTTGTCTTGCAGCAGATCAACGCCGCACCAATCGGCAAAGTAAGGCACAACCAAATTAGCCACACTTGCCAATGTACTTTCGTAATCCAGGGAAGAGGCGAGGGTTGCACTGACTTGAGCCAAAAACCCGGCTCGTTGCTGATCGGCTTCTGCTTCGAGCCGGGCGGTTTGCTCTTGAATCAGTTGAATACGTTCAGCTTCAGATTGTTTGCGATCGGTGACATCAAGCACAACACCACTCATGTGTGTGGCAATACCCGCTTCATTGAAAAAGGCTTTTCCCCGACAGGCTGCGTAGCGAATACTGCCGTCATCTTGAATAATTCGATATTCTAAATTATGCTCCACGCCTTCGTTAATTGCCCGACTCAATGATTGAGCCAGCAATCCGCGATCGTCTGGATACAGACGAGCTAAAAGTGCTTCAGAAGTGCCAGCAAAGGTTTCCGGTGTTAACCCAAATAGTTGATAAATCTGCTCATCCCAATCAAAGCGATCGCTGGCAATATCCCAACTCCAAACACCAATTTGGGCAGATTTCAATGCCAAGCTGAGTTGTGCTTGGCTGTCTTCTAAACCTTGATAAAGACGAGCATTTTCTAGAGAGATGGCAATTTGAACTGTCAATATTTCCAGTACAGAAAGTTTTTCTTTTGTAAAGGCACTGGAGATCAGATTGTTTTCTAAATATAAAATACCAAGTAATTTTGACTGACGGGCAATCGGCAAACAAAGTACAGATTTAGGTTGCTTTTGAATTACATATTCGTCTTTAGAAAACAAATTTTGCTCAGTGGCATTGTGCAAAATCACTATCTCGTGAGTTCGCTGGACATAATTCAGCATTGATTGAGGAATTACCTGTGAAATTTCACCCTCTAATACAAGTCGAGAAACATTGAGCTTTTCTGCTTGGGGATTAACTTTAGCTTCTACTTCAATCACCAGATTTTGATCGTGTTCCAGCAACAAATAACCAATTTCTGCTCCTGCTTGCTCAATGACAATTTGCATTAATGTCTTCAATAAACGCGAAAATACAATTTCACTAGATATAGTTTGAGAGGCTTTAACTACTGACAAAAAGTCTAAATGCTCACCTGTGGTAATAAACGTTCCGTTAGAGACAAGCTGTTGTTGTAGCAATAGCTGAGGATAGGATTCTTCTAAGTGCTTGACTTTAGCAAATGCCTCCCAACGCATATAGGCATTTTTAGCTGCTTCCAAGTAGGTTTTGGCAATTAGTTCAAAATCTCGCTCCAAGTAAAACTTAGCAGCTAGTTCATTAGCTAAAGCTTCGTATTGTACAAATCCCTGCTCACGGGCTGAAGCAATTGATTGTTCATACAGACGCATTGCTGCCAATTCTCTACCTTTGATGCAAGCTATTTCGGCAGCTACTAACTGAGACTTATGTAAAAAGTTTTCAGGGCAGTGATTAGCCCAATATTGCAATTGCTGCTGATGAGATTCTAGGGTTTGCAAAAACTTTTCTTGCTCTTGAAAAGATACTGTTGGATAAAGAGCCGTTAGAGTTAGTGAGTAATACAAAACATAATCTGTTTCAATTGGTAACGCTAGTGTCGTAACTGGAAAATTTGTTAATTCTAAGGCACAATTCAGCGCCTCTGTATACTGTCGATATGTAAAAAATATGATTAACTTGATAATGTGATAAAAAATAATCCCACTGACAAAACCTGCATCTGTAATAATAGACAACGCCTGTGATTCATCAAAATAATCACTACTCAGAGTCAGATTATGGTGAGTCAATCCCCGCAGATTCATCAGTAGCATTTGCTCTAGCCTGATTGTCTGATAGACGGCATCATGTTTAGACTGACGAGCGAATGCAGTGTATTTTTCTAGAGATTTATATGTATCTGTAAGTGGATAGCCTAACTGGATAATTTGCCACGAGCCTTGATAGCCGTTATAGTTTGCCATCGTCACATCACCTGCTTCTACACAGCCGATAAATCCGCGCTCTAAAAAGGTAATATCACTAGCAATATGCTTACACCAAACGTTGATATGACTTCCATGAATGTGTAGAACAACTCCTTGAAGTTTCAAGTCATGCAACTTTTCATTCAATTGAATTGTCATCTCGGAAAATGCATAACCTGTAGGAATATCATGGAAGATGGAAACTAACAACATGGCGTACATGCTGTAAGCAAAACAGGAATCTTCCGTATTCCCAAACTTGAGTGAGTAGTTAACAGCTTTAAGTACAACTAACGGAAAGATATGGGGTTTACCAAGATAGGTAGGTGGGCCCAAAGTGGTTAATAGACTAATCAGTGTCTTAATATTTTGATCTTGGATAACTGGAGCATTAATTAAATCAGAGACTTGTCTATCATTTAAATTTATTAATATCTGGTTTTTCTCAATCGCGATCGCACTTTGCACTTCCTCATTTGTATTAGGTAATGTCACCCCAAAAAGTTTTAAAGCTTTTAATCCTAATATCAGTGCCTCTTCATATCTACCTGCAACTTGGTAGAGTCTGATTTGCAGCATATAAATATTTGATTTCTCTACATGAGATTTTGCTTTCAGCAATAGTAACTCAAATAATTCTTCCGCTTGTTCTAAATTCCCTGTTAAAAATTCACACTCAGCCTGTTCCCTAAATAAAGTAAATGTTTGGTCATATTGTTCCATCCAGGCATTTTCAGCCAAAAGATTTATGGCAACGCTAAAAAATCTTTTCGCAGGAGTGTAAGCTGTGGAAGCTTTTGCCTTTTTGCCAGCGATTAAATTTAATCGTACTAATTGATCTTTTTCTGTTTGTTCAATAATCAGATCCACGGCGAGATTTAGTTGATTGACTAGATCAAAAATTTGCTCGTTCACTTGTTCAGCATTCGCATTCTTCAGCAAAAGCTGCCCAATCTTCAGATGAACAGCCGATTTGGATTCATCGGCAATTAAGGCATAAGCCGCTTGTTGAACTCGGTCATGGTAAAAACGATAGTTTTTATCAACACTTTCATCTGACTCGATAGAAATAATTAATCCTCTTAAAATTGCTTCAACAAGTGCATTTGCCGTTTCTTCAATAGATTGTTCGCCAACTAGTGCCAAAACTTCTAAATCAAAGCGATTACCGATGCAGGAGGCTAATTTAAGCACCTGTTGAGTTGCAAGTGGCAGTTTTTGCATCCGCTCAATTATTAGATTGACAATATTATCTGTAATACCTTGAGCTTCAATCTCAGCTATATCCCATCGCCACCCCCTCTTACTTCCACCATTGCTAAGGGATTGAAGATGGTCAAAATTCAGTAGATTCTCTTGATGCAGCGTTTTGAGAAATTCATTGACAAAGAAAGGATTACCATCAGTTTTTTGGCTAACTAATTTCGCAAGGGATTCTACTTGCTCTGCTGAACTATGTAAGGTATCAGCAATTAACTGATTGACATAGACAAGATTCAACGGTGTAAGCAAAATTTCAGTCGTTCTTGCTCCATACTGACGAACCTTCTCTATCATCAAATTGAAGGGATGTACAATATCCACTTCGTTATTTCGATAGGCTAAGATGAAGCAGAGATATTGGATATTAGAGCCAGCAATAATAGTTTGAATTAAATTCAAAGTAGCGGTGTCTGCCCACTGCATATCATCTAAGAAAACAGTGAGTGGATGCTCTTTTTGAGCAAAGACGCTAATAAAGTTTTGAAACACCAAGTTAAAGCGATTTTGAGATTCGGCAGGCCCCAACTCTGGTATATGAGACTGTTCTCCAACAATTAGTTCAACTTCTGTAATTACATCTGTGATTAGCTTACCATTGTTCCCTAATGCTGCTTGTATGCGCTTTTTCCAGGTAGCAAGTTGATCTTTCGGCTCAGTTAAAATTTGGCGCGCGAGTGTTTGAAAAGCTTGAACAATTGTGGAATAAGGAATATCTCGTTTATACTGATCAAACTTACCAGAGATAAAAACCCCACGTTCTCTAACAATGGGCTTGTGAATCTCCTTCACAAGAGTTGATTTACCAACGCCAGCATAGCCAGAAACTAACACAATTTCTGGTTTACCTTGATTAACAACTCGCTCAAATGCTTGTAAAAGCTTGGCAATCTCTGGTTCTCGCCCATACAATTTTTGAGGAATTTGAAAGCGTTCTGAGATATCTTGCTCACCCAAAACAAAGGATTGAATTTCTCCAGTTATCTCCAATTGCTTTAAGCATTTTTCCAAATCAAATTGCAAACCTAAAGCGCTCTGATATCTCTGTTCTGCAACCTTCGACAGCAACTTCATGATAATCTCACATAGCATTTGGGGAATATCAGAGTTGAGCTTGCTTGGGAATAGTGGAGATTTGGCAATGTGACAATGCACCCACTCTAAGGGGTCTTTACCTTGAAATGGTAGCTGACCTGTGAGCATCTCATAAAAGGTGATTCCCAGAGAATACAAATCGCTGCGATGGTCAATTCCTCGATTCATCCGCCCAGTTTGCTCAGGTGATAAATAAGGTAGACTGCCTTCAATGCGACTGGAACTGCTAACTATTTGCTGTTGGTATGGAATGAAGGCAGCAATTCCAAAATCGGCAATTTTGACCTGATTAGTTTCGAGGTTAATTAAAATATTTTGCGGCTTAATATCCTTGTGGACAATGTGATGAGTGTGGATTTGTGCAAGTTTGCTAGTAATGTGAATCGCAATCTTCAAAAACGGCACAGGCTGTTGAAATTGGTCTAGCAATTGATCGAGCGATCGCGCCTGAAAATCCTCCATAATTAAATAAGGGATTCCCTGGTGCATCTCTAAGGCGTAGGCTTTGACTGCTGCTGCGCTATTTAACCTTTGTGCGATCGCATACTCATGTTTGAGTTGTTCGATATTATTGGGTGTACACTGTTCTGGACGTAGCCCTTTGATAATTACCGGGCGCTGTTCTTTAACCTTAATTCCACGGTATATGACTGCTTTTACCCCTGCTTTTAACAAAGTGACAATCTGAAATCCGGGTAATGCAATCATCATGCCAAACACTCCAGCCGTGCTTCTTCAGGGATAATCCGAGCTTAATTGTATTTTAAATACATTTCTTTGGGCAGATGAAATTTAGATGATATTGGGTTTGGATAATTTGGTTATCCTGACTCAAAAACCAAAACTAAGCTACAATTCAAGCAGAGTAAGCATTTCCCGCTCAGAGACTCCCCATGTTTGATAACCTGCAAACCCAAATTTACCAACTAGAACAATTTGCCAACATCGTCGTTTCTAACCAACTAACACACCTTAGCGTGGTAAGCGTTGGTATCATCTTTGCCGCTGGCTTGCTCACTAGTCTCACACCTTGTATGCTTTCGATGCTGCCAATTACCATTGGTTACATCGGTGGTTATGAAGCTAAAAGTCGCTTACAAGCAGCTGCCCAATCAACTTGGTTTGCTTTAGGTTTAGCAACTACATTGGCAGGGCTAGGAATTATAGCAGGTTTGGTCGGAAAAGTCTACGGTCAAGTGGGGATTGGTTTGCCGATTATCGTCAGCATTATCGCTATTCTCATGGGGCTGAACTTATTAGAAGCACTGCCTATACAATTTCCATCCTTGAATGAAACGAATTGGATTTCGCCAGATTTGCCAACAGGATTGCGTTCCTATTTACTGGGACTGACTTTCGGCTTAGTCGCATCCCCTTGTAGCACCCCTGTTTTAGCGAGCCTGTTAAGTTGGATTGCCAGTACACAAGACTTAATTTTAGGCGCTGTTTTGCTACTTTCTTATACAGCCGGTTATGTAGCACCATTGATTTTGGCGGGTACTTTTACAGCTTCCATTAAAAAATTACTAGAATTGCGTCGCTGGTCTGGCTGGATTAACCCAGTTAGTGGGGCACTATTGGTAGGATTCGGTGTATTTTCCTTAATTTCTCGGATTCCCCTTGGCAGTTTTTAATATCAATACCTTTGTTAGCTTTTACACCTAATGACTTTAGAAGATTCAGCGTCCAAAGAATTAAAATGGTGGGCGATACCTGGGCAGTTCTTACGTCAAGAGCTTTTGCCTGTACTGACCAACTTACGATTAGCGATCGCACTACTGCTATTGATTGCAATCTTTAGCTCTACAGGTACTGTCATTGAGCAAGGTCAGTCACCCGCATTTTACCAAGCCAACTACCCAGAACATCCAGCTTTATTTGGTTTCTTAACTTGGAAAGTAATTCAGGTAGTTGGATTAGACCATGTATATCGTACCTGGTGGTTCCTAGCATTACTCATCTTATTTGGCACTAGCTTAACTGCTTGTTCATTTACGCGTCAGTTGCCAGCCTTAAAAGCTGCCCAGCGCTGGAAATATTACGAAGAACCACGACAATTTCAAAAGCTAGCTTTAAGTGCAGAACTAGATACTGGTTCCCTAAATTCCCTCAGCGAAATATTACAAAAACACCGCTATAAAATTTTTCCAAATCAAGAAAAAGAAAATCTCCTTTACGCCCGCAAGGGAATAGTTGGACGCATCGGCCCAATTATCGTTCATATTGGCATCGTCGGTATTTTGCTAGGGGGAATTTGGGGGGCAATGACTGGGTTTCTGGCTCAGGAAATGGTTGCTAGTGGCGATACATTTCAAGTGACAAATATTGTCGATGCTGGCCCTTTAGCCGCAAAAATCCCGAAAGATTGGTCTGTGCGCGTCAATCGTTTTTGGATTGATTACACTCCATCTGGTGGCATCGATCAATTTTATTCAGATATGTCTGTCTTGAATAATCAGGGAAAGGAAATTGACCACAAGAAGATTTTTGTCAACGAACCTCTGCGCTATCATGGCATAACTTTCTATCAAACTGATTGGGGAATTGCAGGTGTTCGCGTCCAATTTAACAACAGCCCAATTTTTCAGCTACCGATGGCACAATTGAACACCAACGGTAACGGGCGGATTTGGGGAACCTGGGTTCCGACTAAACCGGATTTAAGTGAGGGTGTCTCTTTGTTGGCGAAAGACTTGCAAGGGATGGTATTAATTTATGATGCCACTGGCAAACTTGTTGATACAGTCCGCGCGGGGATGTTCACCGAAGTTAATGGCGTGAAGCTGAAAATTTTGGATGTTATTGGTAGCACTGGCTTACAAATTAAAGCCGATCCAGGCATCCCAATTGTTTACACAGGGTTTGGCTTGCTCATGCTGGGTGTAGTGATGAGTTACTTTTCCCACTCACAAATATGGGCATTGCAAAAAGGCGATCGCTTGTATGTAGGTGGCAAAACTAATCGCGCTCAAGTTGCCTTTGAACAAGAAGTTTTAGAGATTTTAGATCGGCTGAGTTCACAGCCAAAAGGTGAGGAGAAAGAGGCGGCGATTGAAGTTTAAACGCAGAGGGGCGCATTCGCATTAGCGAAGCGGTAGCGACGTTAGGAGCGTCAGCGTCTCGCAGAGAAGGAAATCGCAGAGGAACGCAGAGGATTACTTTGCGTACCTTTGCGTTAACCTCCGCGTCCCTCTGCGTTTCAAAGTTATTTACAATTAATTACGCCCACACACACGCCTACAAATTGAAATTACTAGAGGTATTTATTAAAAATTGGAACAAAAAATTTCTATGTCTGCCAAACTTCAATCTCAGGGACGGGTTTGCCTTCTACCTTTAATCGCTATCTTGTTGAGTATTGCTTCTTGCGCTGGCGAGCAAAAAAACATAAAGCGTGTTTCCCTTGTTGGTACTGGGGCAAGTTTTCCCGCACCTTTGTATGAGCGCTGGCTTTCAGATTACAACCAGCGAAATCCCAATATACAAATTAACTATCAAGCTATAGGAAGTAGTGCTGGAGTGCAACAGCTCATCGACGGTACTGTGGATTTTGCAGCTAGTGATGTGGGAATTACAAGAGAACAAGCAGCCAAGATCAAACGGGGAGTCATTGCTTTGCCAATAACTGCTTGGTTCTATTGTGCTGGCTTATAACCTCACAACAGTTTCACAGCAGTCGCCTCAAGTCAATGTGCCACCTGCTCTCAGGCTACCACGCCAAGTTTACTTAGATATATTTCTCGGAAAAATTACGAATTGGAATCATCCTAAAATAGCCGCAGCTAATCCAGGGGTAAGTTTGCCCGATTTACCAATTCAAGTTGTCCACCGAACTGATGGTAGTGGAACTACAAGCGTGTTTACGCAACACCTAAGCGCCATAAGTCCAGAATGGAAAAGCAAAATTGGGGCTGGTAAATCGATAGCATGGCAAGTGGGAGTTGGTGGAAAGGGTAACGAAGGTGTTACCGCCCTGATTCAACAGATACCAGGAGCTATTGGCTATGTAGAATACATTTATGCCAAACAAAATAACCTTCCTGTGGCTACTTTAGAAAATAAATCTGGTAATTATATTGCGCCGACACCAGAATCTGTAGCACAAACTTTAGAAGCAGTGAAATTACCAGGTGATAACTTGATTGCTTTTATCACCGATCCTACAGGTGCCGAGTCCTATCCCATTGTCACTTACAGCTGGCTTTTAACGTATCACCAATATCCAAACCGAGTCAAAGCTCAAGCACTGAAAAACTTTGTGAATTGGGCTGTGATTGACGGGCAAAAATCCAGTTTGGAACTTGGGTATATTCCTTTATCAAAAAAAGTTGTGCTTCAAGTGCAATCTGCCGTGAAGAAAATTGCTGAATGAAGCTGATTAATGCCATCTGCGCTCATCAGCAATGATGTTACTTTTGGTGACGCACTTCAACTACAGTATGTACATTACCGCGAGGCGTGAAATCTGCTTTCACCGTGACTTCCAACGGATCGCAAGCAGCCACAAAATCATCTAAAATTTGATTGGCAGATTCTTCGTGGGAAATATAGCGATCGCGGTAACTATTAATATAAAGTTTGAGCGCCTTCAATTCCACTACCCGTTCATCAGGCACATAGCTAACATAAATTGTCGCAAAGTCAGGATAGCCGGAAAACGGACATTTACAAGTAAATTCCGGTAAAGTAATGTTAATGTCATATCGCCTCCCCACACGCGGATTCGGAAAGGTAATTAGTTTACCTTCTGCAATGTCGCGTTCGCCATACTTCATTTCTTGGTTTGTCATTTGTCATTTGTCATTTGTCATTAGTTATTCTACTTATCTTTACGTCCTTTTAGTAATTTTGTAGCTTGTTAACTCCTAACTCCTAACTCCTAACTCCTAACTCCTAACTCCTAACTCCTAACTCCCCCTCAATACTCTTCCTTCTCCCAGTCTGGACAATGCTCATCTTCACAACCGTGGGGATGCATAGCACAAACTAATAAATTACCACCATAAACTTGACCGTGGTAATGACTACAACCAACACAGGCAGGATTTTTTTCAGATGTAGGTTCAACTGAATAAGGAAAACCCGGATCTACATCTGCTACAATGTCTTCCAGTTCCCAGTAAGCTTCTAACATCGGTTCAGCCAAATCCTGTAGATACTGATCGACTTCCGTAACAATATTATTGTGTACTTGCTCGCTGACTTCTTCCGTTAGCTCAAAAAATGCGTCTACCACTTCACTCATTCCCAGGAAGAAGCGCTCTACTTCATCAGCCACCGTTTCGACGATTTCTACTAAATCTTTTTGCCACTGTTCCATAAACTTGACACCTTTGCAGGCTATAAACAGGACGCTTTGTGTTATTTGGCTTGAAGCACTAAAATACACACTAGGCAATGTATCTTATCAAGTTTTTATCCGAAGTGTCATGTCAAAATGCCACTTATTACTTAATATTGCGCTCAAACAATGCTTTTTATCGATCACGTTGCAATCGTTTTAACTCGTCTTGCAGCTTTAGCACTTCATCGCGCAATTTATCTACATTCTCATCATTTGACGCTTCTTTGACCGTTGGCTCTTCATCTTCCTCTAAAATTTCAATGCGGCGAGGTTGAGAAGGAGGCGTTTCTGGTGATGTTTCAACAGATGGTTGGGCTTGTTGGGCTTGCTTCATCATGTCCTCAACGAAGCGGCGGGCTTCTTCTGTGTTCATTTCGCCCTTTGCCACCATTTCATCTGCCAGTTTTTGGACTTGCGATCGCACTTCGGCTAATTTTCCCCCTGCTTTCTCACCTGCGTAAGAAGCTAATCCAACACCGAGGTAAAAAGCTTTTTGAACAATATCTCCAAAACCAGGCATTGTTGCTGAAGGCTCCTAAAAATAGGGCGACCCGGAGACTACGCCTACCACAAGCCTCCCGTGTTGCTGCTACCTTCCGGTTCTGACAAGATTTGGGTGTTGCGATCGCATAGATCCAGGTCTTCAATAACCATAACATGAAAAGTCAGTAAGTGTGTGTCATTCCATAACAATTCGCCATTCATAAAGCTGATAGTTGACGCAGCCGTGTTTTACCAAGGGATCATCAGCCACAATCGCTTCCGCTTCCTCCTTTGAGGCTGCCTCAAACAGCAACATCCCGCCTCTTTGCTCCACCCAATAGCCTGTTCGCGCTTTGTGTCCTTTAGTAATCAATTCCCGAATGTAAGCTTTGTGAGCAGGTACATATTGGTCAAAGGTAGGTTTATCGACTTTGCCCTCTTCAATTTTTACAAACCACGGCATCGGCTTCTTAACTCCAGTTACAACAGACAGCCTACGTAAAGTACCCAGTGCTGATTCAGAGTATCAAATACAATAAATCTTAATTGAAGTGCGTTATGGCTTTAGCCTAACGCACTGCTATATCTGTAATATCCTTTGAGCGTTTGCCGTTCAATACTCAACAGCAATGATTTCATAATCCAAAATCTAAAATCCAAAATTGAATGAGCCGTTTTTTTGTCGCCCTTTTACCACCACAAGATATTCAAGACTACGCCAACGAGATTAAGCAGTATTTTGCCGAGCGCTATACTAGTAGCGGAGCGTTAAAGTCTCCGCCTCATATTACCCTGCAACCGCCTTTTGAATGGGCAGATGATAACTTGCCAGTGTTAGAAGCATCCTTGAAGGAGTTTGCCAGTGAACAACAGCAAGTAGCAATTACACTAAAAGGGTTTAATGCCTTTGCGCCTCGTGTCATATACATTAATGTCGTCAGAAGTCAAGAGCTTTTAACTTTGCAAGCTGATTTAATGGCTTATACAGAAAGCAACTTGCAAATTGTTGACAAGGTTTCTAAAACCCGCCCTTTTGCACCCCATTTAACGGTTGCATTTCGGGATTTAACAAAGCAGAATTTTAAAGCTGCTTGGCCAGAATTTGAAAATCGTCAGTTGCATTTTGAGTTTACTGCTGACAAATTAACCTTGCTGCTTCACGATGGGAAGCGCTGGAATATTAACCGGGAGTTTGCTTTTTTCTCTGGTAGTAATTGAGCGATGTTTTTGCGATGGCCGTTGGCGCTGTTTGAGATTGGAGCTACCTTGACGATGATATCCAATAGACTTCTTGCATAAGTCGGGAAAAGGGCAAGGGGAAGGGGAAAAGGTTCTGTATTGTCCCCTTCCCCTTTAACCTTTACCCTTTTCCCCCTCTTGCAAAAAGCACTTTTGCAAGAGGTCTAATATTTACCTGAAGCCTTTTGTAAAATTGTCTGCGGACATCTGTGTGTCCGTAACACGTAGTATCATTAATAGTTGAGAATAAGCGATCGCATCTCTTTCTTTTTCACTCTCTGTAGTCGCATACGTCGAACGTCTCAAAGAGTTGCAGCTTGTCGTCACACATCGCTTAACCTTCGGAACGCCTTGCAAATAAGAAATGTTAGATTTATTTATTTCTACTTACCTAATTTTTGTAAAACAAGATACATTAAATGGTAGTTTAATCGCAAAGGAACCAAAAAGTATGGCCGTTAGTAGCCCTGAAGTCATCCGTCATATATTGATCGGATTGGGATATTTAGCTCCTGAGATTGATCCTAAGCCGGATCTCACTAAATTTGCTCCCTGGAAGCGGAATAACAACTCTTTGACAGACGATCCTACTGAAGAAGCGATTAAAAAGTTTCAGAAACAGTATTCACAAAAACTTGTGGTTAATGGTAATGCTGATGCAGAGACTCGAACTGTCATGGAAGAAACAGTCAAAGGGCTTCAGAATAGATTGAAGTTTCACGGTTTTGCAACCAATGCCGAAATTCCAAAAGATTTGCCTTTTTATGGCCCAGCTACTTATACAGCAGTCAAGAAATTTCAGAAATCTCAGGGTTTAACTGAAAATGGGATTGCTACTATTGAACAGCGGCAAATTCTACAGCAATCTAGTCTGACAGATAAGCCCAAACCTCAGACACAAGTAAAGCTGATAGATTTGTATTTCCAATTCAAAAAAAATCCTCAAAATCCTTCTTACATTGCAGCGTTAAATAACTTACAACAAAATCTACCCAAGGACGTTTTACACAAAGTTACTAACAAATGGAGGGGGACAAACGATCAAAATCCTGAGATTGTCAAGCTGACGAATGTTTTTACTTATTATGATGACAATAATGCAAACCATCGTGATGCACTAAATCACTTACAAAGTCAGATTACCCCAGCCATCTCTCAAGCATTTTTAAGTCTTTGGAATAAGAAGTAACAAAGGGAACTTACAGTAGAATTCAGAATTCAGAATTCAGAAGTAAAACTTTGTACCTCATAATTAGTTATGCTAACCACAGTCATTACACCCCACCCCCAACCCCTCCCCGCAAGCGGGGAGGGGAGACAAAGCGTAGCTTTGGCGGGGTGGGGTTCTTTGGATTTAATAAGCAATCAAGCGGACATGATATGACATACGAGAATTAAAAACCAGATTTCTGAATCTCTGCTGAGTCGGAAACCTGGTTTTTTAACAATTCTGAATTCTGAATTCTGAATTCTGATTTAATATTCAATTCCCGGTTGTGCTTTCACACCTTGATCGCGGAAAGGGTGCTTAACTAGGGTCATTTCAGTTACTAAGTCAGCACGCTCAATTAAAGCAGGTGGTGCGCCTCTACCTGTGAGAATAACGTGTTTGTTAGCGGGTTTTTGTGCCAAACCGGCTAAAACGTCTTCTACTGGTAAATAAGCCATTTTAAGGGCGATATTGATTTCGTCTAACAACACTAGATGAAAGTCTGGGTTGCGGATGTATTCTAATGATTTTTCCCAGGCGGCGCTAGCTTTGTCAAGATCGCGATCGCGGTCTTGAGTTTCCCAGGTAAATCCTTCGCCCATTGCATGAAATTCTATCTGGTCTTCCCAATAACTGAAGACCCTTTTTTCGGAAGGTTCCCAGCTACCTTTGATGAATTGGACGATCGCTACTTTATACCCATGACCGAGCGATCGCAACACCATCCCCAAAGCCGCAGTGGTTTTACCCTTACCGTTACCAGTATTTACAATAATTAATCCTTTTTCTGGTACAGCTTCTGCTATGCGCTTGTCTTGCACTTCTTTGCGTCGCTGCATTTTTTTGCGGTACTGTTCATCAGTCAGAGATGAAGACATTACCTCATCAATCAAGCGTCCAATTTCTTGGTCTGGGTTCAATTCTCGCGGTGTATCGTTTTTCATCAAGCTTGTCTAGAAATAACTGTTAAAAGTGTTGAAAATGAACCAAAATCGCCTTACTTATCCAATTTCACTTACATTACTTGATTGAAAATATCCAGTAATTTTTCATGTGAAATATTAATAGTGTGTTAGCTTTATTAATGATTTGCAGACAAGTGGAACTATATATGATACACAAACTGAACTTATAATTTGAGTTTACTATTACTGTTTTAAATAATCTAATATGTTCATTAAAGCATTTTACCAGTAAAATTTTATGATTATTATCTTCTTTAGTACAGTAATGAGTTAGATACTTTAAGTATCATAAGTATGATGTCTAATATCATGAGTTATGCATTTATGGATGTTGTTATTTCCATTTTTCCCATAAAGCCTGCGTATCTTCTGGTTGCCCGTCATAGTTGAGCAATTGGTCTGAAATTATCACCCATGACTGGGCACTGCGTGTCCAAATGTTACCTACTGGGCGTAACCAACTGGTATCATCTAAGGTTCCAGCTTTGACATTGATAGTATTTGGATTGTAAGTTCTTTCATGGAACAATCGCGTTCCGCAGTCGCCACAGAATAGGTTATTAACCTCACGTCCGCTATCATTTTTCCGAGTCCAAGATTTCGGTTTTCCCTGAACAATTACAACAGCATCTCGTAGTACTGTAAGAGACATACCAAAGGCACTGGACGATTGTTTTTGACACTCTTTACAGTGACATAGGTAAAGTGTTAACGGTTCGGCATTAATTTCATAACGAATCTGTCCACATTGACAACCTCCAGTATATGGAAGGCTCACAGGTTTTATCTCCTAACAATTTGTATCACCTTATTGTAACTAAAACTATCTCAATCTTAAAGCGGGTTTTAATAGACAGAAACAGAAAATATGAGAATATGAGAAACTTTTCATTATCTAAACTTTCCTAAATCTTTCTCATTCTTCATATTCATCCGATTCATCATCCTCACTCCAATACTGTTGAGGTGCATTTCCGTGGACTTCTAAAATCTTCGGTTTTTTGATTTTGTGATCAGGTGGATTAATTGCTTCTAACTGCACATCAAATTTCCAGTTGTCACCAAAATCATAAAGATAGGTCATTTTACCACCCGGTTCTAAAGATAAATCACCAATCTGCACTTGGTCAGCAAATGGGGGCGTTTCCATATAGGCATGACCAATTTTTATGATGCGACCAAAATGGTCTTTATAACTAAACTCATACAGATGATCGTAATCAAAGTCAAAAGCATCAAGAATTATCTCTGCTAGCCAGCTTAATGGTTTTTTTGCTGGTATGGCAATGCGTCGCCAAGCCTTAAAAAGAGATACTTTGAAAATATAAATACCATCGGTGAAGCCTTGCTTAGGAACAAGTAAATTATGCTTCCATTCTGGAAAAAATGGTTGAAAATGTGACTGTAATTTTCCAAAACTCACATTCACATCATCCTGTAATTCTCCTCGTATCCCCAATGGAAAAAGGAATTGCAACAGAGCATCACCAAAGGGTAAGCGTTGTAAACTAGTAATACGCCACCCCTTGCCTTCTTGTGGTTTACCATGTTTGATAAATAAAAATCCAAATAACTCTAACAGGGCAACATTATGCAGTCCGGGGTAATAACTAATATTGTTTTGATCTTCATATTTAGGAAATTTTAAACCTTTATCTGGAACGCGGGGCCAAAGTTGAATACATCTAAATAAATTACCTAATGAATCTTGATGTTCACCCAAAACTTCGTTATTTCCCCAAATCAACCAAGCTTCTAATAAGTTGAAATAACGTTCTGTTAGATTGAGGCTTGACCATGATTGCAAAGTTGCTGCATCTAAAACTAAAACCTGCTTCTTCCCTTGGGATCTAATTTGGGCTATTCCAGAACTGCGTAATAACAGATATAGTCCATTAATGTAGGGGTATGATTTCTGTACGGGGCGTTTGAGTTTAGTTTCAATTGGGTGACTTAACCGAGAATTAACTTCTGATAGGACTTTTAGCGGTAGAAGGTTATTAATACTACTAACTTCCACTCCGTTTGGTTGCAAGAAATCTATCAGAGTTTGAAAGTCATGCAAAATCGTACCGGGTTGATTTTCATCAATACTGAGTTCTTGTAGGAGTTTTTGTTGTGACTCTGTTAAGGAAGGCAGTTCAGGATTGAGTGTGCGTTCTAGTCGCGCAAATAAATCTTCCATAAATAAAAATTCTAAATTCTCAATTCACAATTTAACCTTCTGTTTAACCTGTTTTCTTTATACTATGACTACGAAGTTCTCCTGATAAACATTGACCTGCCAAGTGTCACAACAGGACTATTAACACCGTAAGTTTAATGAAATGTGAATGATAATATTTTCACCTTCTACTTGACAATCCCAGAAATTTGATATGAATAGTAACACTCGCCTACAGATGATTTTAGCTGATACACGTATTAATACAGTATTACCTGCGATCGCTCAACTAAATCTACCTAACTGGTGGTTAGCCGGGGGTGCAGTCCGAAACACCGTTTGGTCTTCAATTTTTGGCAATGACTGTGGATTAATTATTAAAGATTTCGATATTGCATTCTTTGATATAGAGGGGAACCGTTCTCAAGAACTAGTGGCAAAGGCGACTCTCACAGAACAATTTCCTGATGACGAGTTTGATGTCAAAAATCAAGCCAGTTTTGCTCGTTGGCGTCTTGGTAGCAGACCTTATACTAGTACAGAGGATGGCATCGCAGATTGGCTGCACACCGCTACTGCTGTGGGAGTTCGACTAAATGCTCAAGGACAATGGCAATTTTTCACACCTTACGGGTTGGATGACCTATTTGGTGGCATTATTCGACCTACGCCAACGCATACTCATAATTTGGATGCCCATAATAAGGCATCTGGATTTTTACAGAAGTGTCCTTATCTGCGGTTGGCGTAAAAGTTACAGTCAGATTTTAACCGCTAGTTTCCATTACCAAGAAATAATCGCTTTTTAATTTACAACCCTTGGATACCGAAGCGCAATGTTAATAATTTTCTAAGTACTGGGAATAATTAAACTAGAACCCCTTTCACGATAGAACAGGGATGATGCTAATTTTATAACTTTACAGGCAAAAATCAATGCCAAATCTTACTGGATACCAAATCAACTCGACTCTCCACGAAGGAATCCAAACAATTATTTATCAAGCACAAACGCCAAAGACGCAACAGCGAGTTATCCTCAAGCTGCTTAAAAATGAATATCCGACCCTTGAAGCCTTTACTCGCCTTAAAAATGAGTATCAAATTCAGCAAGGTTTAGACCATCCCAATATAGTTAAAGCTATCAGTCTAGAAACCTTTGAAAACCGGGTGGGATTATTGTTAGAAGACTTTGGTGGTCAGTCTTTATCTCAACTGCTCCAAACAAAAAAACTTGACTTAATTAACCATTTAAAAATTGCTATTCAACTGACTAAAGCTTTAGATTATTTGCATAATAATCAGATTATTCATAAAGATATCAAACCTAATAACATTATAATTAACTCCCAGACAGGTATTGTTAAACTCGCTGACTTTGGTATAGCCTCCCGTCTCAATAAGGAAAATCCCCAATTTAATAACCCGAACTGCGTTGAAGGCACACTTGCCTATATGTCTCCTGAACAAACTGGGAGAATGAATCGCATTCTTGATTATCGTACTGACTTTTATTCTCTTGGTGTGACTTTATATGAAATGCTCACTGATAAAACACCATTTGTTAGCCAAGACCCCCTAGAAGTAGTTTATAGTCACATTGCAGTTCAAGCGAGAAACCCACAATCATTAAATTCACAAATTCCTACCGCCATCTCTGAGATTGTGATGAAGCTGATGGCAAAAAATGCGGAAGACAGATATCAAAGTGCTACAGGATTATTAGCAGATTTAGAATCATGTATTAAGCAGTTAGAAACTAAGGGAATTATCACTGATTTTGTGCCAGGTCGTTTGGATATATTGAGCCAGTTATTAATACCTCAAAAATTATATGGTCGTGAAGAACAAGTTAATGAACTTTTAGCTGCATTTGAGCGAGTGACATCTGGAACTAGTGAAATGATGCTAGTTTCTGGCTATTCTGGGATTGGCAAATCAGTTCTAGTCAATGAAGTTAATAAACCCATTACTCGCAGACAAGGGTACTTTATTTCTGGTAAATTTGACCAGTTAAAACGGAATATACCTTATGCTTCTTTAATTCAAGCCTTTGCATATTTAATGCGCTATTTGCTGACCGAGAATAATGAAAAAATAGAAATATGGCGTAGTAAAATATTATCAGCTTTAGGGACAAATGGAAAAGTTATTACTGACGTAATTCCAGAAGTAGAATTGATCATCGGGACACAGCCGGAAGTTGCCCAAATTGGGGCAACAGAATCACAAAATCGTTTCAATCATGTTTTTAAAGAATTTATCCAAGTTTTTACTCAAAAAGAACACCCATTAGTCATCTTTTTAGATGATTTGCAATGGGCAGATTCAGCTACTTTAAATCTAATTCAACTGCTCATAACTGATACAGACAGCAAATATTTTTTATTTATTGGGGCATATAGGGATAATGAAGTTAGTTCAGCACATCCTTTAATCCAAAAGATAGAAGAGATTAAGAATAGTGGCATGGTTGTTAATAATCTTGTATTGCAACCCTTAAATTTAGGCAATGTAACTCAGCTAGTTGCCGAAACTCTTCAAAAAATAGAGGTGAAGCAGGATGAACAAACAGAAGTCTTTAATCAAGAAATTATTAAACTAGCTGAGTTAATTTGTAATAAAACAGGTGGAAATCCATTTTTCATAACACAACTAATTCAGGCACTTCATCAAGAAAAACTGTTAACGTTTGACTTTGCTAATGCTAAATGGCAATGGAGTCTAGAGGATATTCAAGCAATTGGAATCACCGATAAGAATGTAGTTGAATTAGTTGCCAGCCGAGTTGAAAAACTACCACAGTTCACTCAAGATGTTTTAAAATTAGCAGCTTGTGTGGGTGACAGATTTAGTTTGGATGTTTTATCGATAGTCAATGAAAAATCACCTTCTTTGACAGCAAATGATTTACACTCAGCTTTGCAAGCGGGATTAATTCTGCCTTTAAGTGAAGCTTACCGCATTCCTTTAGTTTTTAATCAAGAAGAAGCGGTTAATTTAAATTTCGACACTTCACGGGTGGGTTACAAGTTCTTGCATGATAGAGTACAGCAAGCAGCATATTCCTTAATTCCAGAAGAACTTAAGAAATCTACTCACCTGAGAATTGGGCAATTGCTTCTTAAAAATATACCTAAAGAGGAAATAGAAGCTAATATTTTTGATATCGTCAATCAGTTAAATGTAGGTATTGTTAACCTGATAGAGCAGTCTGAAAAAACTGAATTGGCACGATTAAATTTAATTGCAGGGCGAAAAGCTAAAGCTTCTACAGCTTACGAAGCTGCTCTTAAATACTTCACAAATGGGATAGAGCTTTTAAATATAGACGCTTGGCAAACGGAATATACCTTAACCATTGGTTTATATGAAGGAGCCGCAGAGGCAGCCTATCTGGGCGGTGATTTTGAGCAGATGCAAAAATGGGCTGAGGTGGTGCAGCAAGAAGCAAAAATTCTTTTAGATAAAGTGAAAGTCTATGAAGTACAGATTATCGCTTCTATCATTCAAAGCAAGCAATTGAAAGCTATTCAAACCGCAGTATCAATTCTGCAATTGTTAGGAATAAGTTTTCCAGACGAACCGACATCAACTGATATTCAACAGGGGATGGATGAAATTGCTGTTTCTTTGAAAGGGAAAGCCATCGCAGATTTAATTAATTTACCATTAATGACCGATCCTAACAAGATTGCAGCTATGAGAATATTAATGGGAGTTCTCCCTGCGGCTTTTCAAACTGCTCCGGCAATGATGCCAATTATTGTTTGTAAAATGGTCAATTTGTCCTTAAGGTATGGAAATACAGCTGTATCTGCTTATGGTTATAGTCTTTATGGATTACTTCTTTGTGGAGTTCAAGGAGAAATTGATTCTGGCTATAAATTTGGAAAATTAGCTTCACGTCTGGTGTCACAATTTAATGCTGAAGAACTCAAGGCGAAAATTCTGACGGTTGTTAGTGCCCATGTTATGCATTGGAAAGAGCATATTAGAGAGACATTAACATCATCAATGTCAGGATATTCTAGTGGTCTGGAGACTGGAGATTTAGAATATGCTGGTTATTGTGGTTACATTTATCCCTATCATTCATTTTGGCTGGGTAAGGAACTTTGGGTTCTAGAAAAAGAACTGATAGCTTATTGTGATTCGCTGAAAAAAATCAAGCAACAAGTAGCTTTCACTTGGAACTCAGTGTATTTGCAAACAGTTCTGAACTTGAAAGGAAGTTTTGAAAATGTGGACTGTTTAATTGGAGAAGCTTACGACGAGGAAAGTATGCTGCCAATTCATCAGCAAGTAAATGACCTTTACACAATTAACCACTTATTTGTTAATAAGCTAATGCTCTCTTACATATTTGGGGAGTATTTTAAAGCTGTGGAAAATGCTGCGATCGCAGAAAAATCTTTAGGTGGTGTTACAGGCTTGTTTGTTGTTCCAGTGTTTTATTTTTACGATTCTTTAGCCCACTTAGCAGTATATCATACTGCTAAAGAGTCTGAGAAGCAAGCTATTCTAGAAAAAGTCCAAGCTAATCAGCAAAAGATGGAACTCTGGGCTATTCATGCTCCCACCAATCACTTACACAGATTTTATCTCGTCGAGGCAGAACGGTATCAGGTTTTGGGTCAAAAGCTTGAAGCAATGGACTATTATGAAAACTCGATTGCCAAATCTCAAGCAAACGGTTTTCTCCAAGAAGAAGCTTTAGCCTATGAGTTAGCTGGAAAATTCTATCAGTCTTTAGGTAAAGAATTAATTCATCAAACTTATATAACTAAAGCCTATTATGCCTATATTCGTTGGGGTGCGATCGCTAAAGTTAAACACTTAGAATCAAAGTATGTTTTTCTAGTAGGACAAACTACTACCATAGAAAACACTAGCTCAAAAATTGATACAACTCATATTACCACTAACACTACTACCAATAGCAGCTTGAGCGATTTTCTAGATTTTAATGCATTCATCAAGTTTTCACAAGCGATTACTAATGAAATTGTTTTAGAAAATCTACTGGGTAAGTTGATCCAAATTTTACTAGAAAATGCTGCCGCACAAAAAGCAGTGCTACTCTTACTTAAAGAGAATCACCTGTATATTGAAGCTTCTGGAAATGCTACTGACGATGTAGTGACGGTTTTACATTCTATTCCTGTTGAAACCTATCAAGATTTACCGCTGTCTGTAATTAATTATGTTCTTAGAACTCAGCAATATATTGTGTTAAATGATGCAATAGTTACAGAGCCTTTTAATTTTGACATCTATATCCAAAAATCTCAAACAAAATCAATCTTTTGTTTGCCCATTATGTACCAATCACAGCTGACTGGTATTATTTATTTAGAAAACCAGTTATCATCAGGAGCTTTTGTTCTAGAAAGGGTAGAGGTATTAAAAGTCTTAGTTTCTCAAATGGCTATTGCCATAGAAAATGCCAGCTTGTACACAAAGTCGCAAGACAAATCTAAGGAATTAGAAGAATCGATAAAAGATTTACAAGAGGCACAACTACAACTTATCCAAAGTGAAAAAATGTCTTCTCTGGGTAATTTAGTTGCAGGTGTAGCACATGAAATAAATAACCCCATCGGTTTTATTACAGGTAGTATTGCCCAAGCAAAAGATATTGTTAAAGATTTAATAGACTATCTGCAACTGTACCGAGAAAAATTCCCCAATCCTGGCGCTGAAATTGAAGAAAAAGCCGAAGAGATAGATATAGATTTCCTGATAAAAGATTTACCTAAAATGATTGATGGTATGACAGTGGGGACACAGCGCATTCGTAATATTAGTACCTCTCTCCGTACTTTTTCTCGTGCTGATACTACCTCTAAAGTGTTAGCTAATATCCATGAAGGTATTGATAGTACTTTGATGATTTTACAACATCGTCTGAAAGCTGATCATAATCGTCCAGCAATTAAAATTATTAAGAATTATGCAGATATCCCATTAGTAAAATGCTATTTGGGACAATTAAATCAGGTATTTATGAATATTATTGCTAATGCAATCGATGCTTTAGAAGAAGCAAATATCGGCCGTGATTTTTTAGAAATTGAAGAAAAGCATCCTAATATTATTACTATTGAGACTTATCTACAAGTAGATAATGACATGGTGGTAATTAAGATTCAAGATAATGCCAAAGGAATGCCTGAAGAAGTAAAATCCTGTATTTTTGAGAATTTATTTACTACCAAATGTGTAGGAAAAGGTACGGGATTAGGATTATCTATTAGTCGGCAAATTATAGTTGAAAATCATGGTGGAAATTTGACTTGTGAATCAGTTTTGGGACAAGGGACACAATTTATAATTTCTATTCCCATTTTGGGAGAATAAGGAACTTTTGATAGTTGTAGCCGCAGAATCTCACCTTCTCCAAGCAGTTGAGGAGCATATCACAAATTTTGTAGGATTGCTAGAGTAATTTTATTTAATTTCTGAAAATTGGCAAACTGAAATTCATTTTGCTGTTAATCGAAGTATGTAAGTGCTAACTTTATTACTTAATCAAATCAACACAAACTTAGTTACAATTAACACTTGTATCTCATTGATTAACTGTTATAACTAATTGTATACATCAATTCTTGTACATACTAGCTTTGTAATTTACTAGAAAAGAGCTTTTCTAGCAGATATAAAACATAATTGCTAGCAAAATATGCAAGCATATTGCCAGTTTTCATAAGCTAAAAATTATTAGCCTAAACTTTAGTTTGTGGGAAAGTACAAGATGCGAAAATCATAAATAATTAAGGAAGTCATCTTGTGGAAAAAAGAAGAGAAAATGGGGGAATAGTTTCAAAGGCTATTTCGTTCCTGTTAAATCGTATAACCTTGATTGTGCTTGCAGTCACTCTTGTGTTGTTTGTTGGAGGTAAGTTTGAACTAGCAAGTGCGGCTCAACCTAACGCAGAACTAGAAATTCAAAAATTAACATCCTGTTACGCTCTGGGAACTGACGCTATTGGTAGAGGAAATCTCCAAGAAGGAAAAAATATTTATCGGGATTGTTTTACTCAAGATTCAGTCCTCACCGCCATTTTTCCTGATGGGGCAACTCAAACAAATTATGGGACAGATTCTTGGGCAGATTTTGTCTATTCAGTATTTCAAGGAAATGGTTATACAGCTACTCAACACTTGATGGGTACAATAAACATTTCAGTTCAAAATAATCAAGCAACGATGACTTCTTACCTCCATGCGACTCACAAACGCTCGGAAACCAGCATTGATGTTGCTAATGGCACTTATGAAGATCAAGTCGTCAATAGAAATGGACGCTGGAAAATTCGTAATCGTACCCTTAAACTCATCGATTTCTTGAATCTCAGTTCGCCAACTACTGCTTCTTCAAGCACTAATGCCCGAAGTGCTAACTCCTCAGCTACCTTTGTCAGACCAAATATACCTCGTTTAAAAGAATAATTCTTGAGATTGGAATAACACTAATACGGGTTGGATAAGTATTCTTTACCTCCCTTATGACCGGAAAAAAGGGGTGAATTAAAATATTCACACCCTTTTTTATTTGCCACTTGAGTAAAATATAGTGCAAGATAAACAACCTTTGCAGTCAGTCTTTATTCTGCTTGATATATGAATAGAGAAGTTCGCGATCGCTCCGAGGATTTACAATTAAGCATGGACTATTCCCGTGACTTCGATTACTTACAATAACTACAGTAATGCCCATGCGGGGACAAACTCCTAAACAACTGGTGCTAACTACTCGAAAATCACCCCATAATCCCTCAAACTTTAAACGAGATTTCAACCAATTCTCTAAGGCTTCGGAAGCGGTTGAGCCTAACTGCTCGTTTGCACATTGCGAACACACAAGCACCAAAGCAGACTCCCATCGGGGAGAAACGGTTGGAATAGAAGTTTCTAATCGAGTATTTCTTAGAGGCGATGGTTGCTGAGAATTGGATGCAGACCTCTTGAGGATACGTTTGAATAATGCTTTAATACGCTGTAGGAATTTTTTCATGGACTACCCCACCTATTTCTCTGACAAGATAGTGTAAATTTCCTGTTTAGTCTGTTCTAGTAGATCGCCCAAGAAATGCTAGTCTATGCCAAGTCGTTTGTAGACGGTATGTCAAAGGGACATGATCTTACTATCTTTAATTGCAACTCAGTATTACAATCTAGGGGTTCCCACTCGCTGGGGAAACTATATGGAATTAAAACATGACTAAGCTGATTGAATACGAAGATGCCAGCGACGAAGTACGTGCAGTGTATGACGACATCCGCGTTACACGTCAAAATGACTACATCAATAACTTTTGGAAAGCCATAGCCAACCATCCTCCCACTCTGCAACGAACGTGGCAAGCGTTAAAAGAAGTGATGGTTAGCCCTGGTGAGATCGATCCACTGATGCGCGAACTGATTTATATTGCTGTGAGTGCAACGAATGGCTGTGAGTATTGCATCGCCTCGCACACAGCGGCAGCGCGTGCCAAGGGTATGAATGATACTATGTTCGGGGAACTAATGGCGATCGCAGCTACTGCCAATATGACCAATCGCCTGGCCAATGGCTATCAGATTCCGGTGGACGAGAAATTCAAGACGTAGGAGTTTAGTCTTGTCTATCCCTACTTAAAAATAAGGTTTAGCAGAATCATTTACTATGCCCAAGGTTCAGATTAACGGGATTGATTTGTTCTACGACATTAAGGGAACGGGTGAGCCTTTACTATTAATAGCTGGCTTTCTTTGCGATCATGCTTATTGGTCGCTGATTATGCCATCGCTGGTTTCGCAGTATCAAGTCATTCGCTTGGATAACCGAGGTATGGGGAGAAGTTCTGCTCCCGAAAACCCCTATAGTCTGAAGCAGATGGCTAGTGACGTTGCAGCATTGCTCGATCGCATCGGAATCGATAGGGTGCATCTAGCAGGTCATTCAATGGGTAGTCAGATAGCCCAAGAGTTAGTGTTAGCACACCCTGAAAAGGTAAAAAGTCTGATGCTACTCTCATCTTTAGCAAAAGGTGATGCATTATTCAACAGCATCATTGAGACTTGGGGCGAACTTCCTAGTAATGTAGACCTAAAACTTTATGAAAAAGTCATATTGCCCTGGATATTTACAGATGCGTTCTACTCAATTCCTGACATGATTGAAGGTCTGATTGAATTTGCGATCAGATATCCTTTCCCACCTGCAACTCATTCACTCTATCATCACAGCCAAGCCATCCTTAGTAGTGACACAATAAACCGCCTCCAACAAATTCATTGTCCTACCTTAGTTATGGTTGGTAAACAAGATATTCTCACTCCGCTAAAGTTTTCTCAACAACTTGCTCAAGGTATTCCCAATGCCGAACTTGTAGTCATCGAACGTGGTGGTCACGGCTTCTTGATTGAGTCGCCGGATGCTGTGGTTGCAGCCATGCTCAATTTTCTGGGGAAGTTGAAGCCAGCTTATAGCAATTTTTGATTCTTAAGAGAATTTACCAAAGCCTCCGCCGCCAGGAGTTTCTATTACAAAAATATCTCCCGTTTTCATCTCTACTGTTGCTGTACTGTCTAAATTTTCTTCAATTCCATTCTGACGTTGTATCCAGTTTCTTCCGACTTTTCCTGCTTCCCCGCCATTTAATCCAAAGGGAGGAACAAGCCGATGACCAGAGAGAATATTAGCTGTCATCGGTTCTAGAAATCGAATGCGGCGGACAACTCCATTACCACCCGAATATTTTCCTTTGCCACCGCTGTCAGGGCGAAGACTAAAGCTTTCTAATAGTACAGGATAACGGGTTTCTAAAACTTCTGGATCGGTCAAACGAGAGTTAGTCATGTGAGAATGAACGCCATCAGTGCCATCAAAATTAATTCCTGCACCAGAGCCGCCGCAGATAGTTTCATAATATTGATATTGCTGATTACCAAAAGTAAAATTATTCATAGTTCCTTGAGAAGCAGCCATAACACCCAAAGCACCATATAAAGCATCGACAATGGTTTGAGAAGTTTCGACATTACCCGCTACTACTGCGGCTGGATAGGTTGGGTTGAGCATACAGCCAACCGGGATAATAATTTCTAAAGGATTAAGACACCCGGCATTGAGAGGAATATTATCATCAACTAAAGTACGAAATACATATAAGACTGCTGCTTGAGTTACAGCTTTGGGAGCATTGAAATTACTATTTAGTTGTAGAGAAGTTCCTGTAAAATCGATGGTAGCACTGCGGTTTTCTGGGTGAATCGTTACTTTAACTTGAATTTGTGCATCATCGTCCATTTTATAAGTAAACGAGCCATCCTTGAGAACTGCGATCGCACGTCTAACCGACTCCTCAGCATTAGCTTGCACAAATTTCATATAAGCTTGAACAGTATCAAGGCTGTATTGTGAAACCATTTTCCGCAGTTCTTGAACTCCTCGTTCATTGGCGGCAATTTGTGCTTTTAAATCAGATAGATTTTGGTCAGGGTTCCGAGCCGGATAAGTATGATTTGAGAGATGCTGTTTGACTGCTGATTCTCGAAAATTTCCCTCTTCAACTAAGAGAAAATTATCAAAGAGAATTCCTTCCTCTTCTACTGTGGTACTGTGTGGAGGCATAGAACCGGGAGTAATTCCACCAATATCTGCTTGGTGTCCGCGAGAAGCAACAAAAAATAGGGGGGTAGGGAATAGAGTATTTTCACTACTTTCCAAAAATACAGGAGTAATTGCAGTTACATCAGGAAGGTGGGTTCCGCCATTATAGGGGTTATTAGATAGATAGACATTTCCTGATTTTAGAGTCTCGCCTTTATCATTAATTAAACTGCGAACACTTTCACTCATTGAGCCTAAATGTACAGGAATATGGGGGGCATTTGCTACTAATAACCCAGAAGAGTCAAAAATAGCACAGGAGAAATCCAGTCTCTCTTTGATATTCACGGATGTGGCTGTGTTTTGTAACACAATACCCATTTGTTCGGCGATAAATTGATAGAGATTTTTGAATATTTCTAAACGGACGGGATCTGGTTGCATTGCTGTGTACATATTTTACTCTTATTCTTTGCTATCATTATCTACCAAAGTGATTTCAAGTAGTCCAATGAAGATTCGCTCTGCTACACCTGATGACGTATTACTAATTTTTTCCTTTATCCAAAAAAAGTCTGAGTTTGATAGAAACATTGGTGCTTATTCTGGTGTACTTCAAGTTACTGAAGATAAAATACGTAAAACAATTTTTGGAACAGTACCTTTCTCTTACGTTTTATTTGCAGAAACCTCAGAGCGTGTGGTTGGGTTCGCTTTATATGGATTTAGATACTCCTCTTTTGTAGGACAACCAAGTATCTGGCTTGATGATTTATATGTGGATGAAGATATGAGAAGTCAGGGAGCAGGAGCCGCGTTAATGAGTTATTTAGCTCAAGTTGCAAAGGATCTTAACTGCACTCATCTTGCTTGGAATGCTGATGTTCGCAACATCCGCGGACTTTGTTTTTATAATAAGCTAGGTGCAAAAATTACGGAGCAAAAAGGTAATCGCTGTTTTTTAACATGGACACCACAAATACTTATTGTATAAGCGGTTTATAGATGCTGTAGAATTAAATGATTGTCCTCAGTTAATCTCGCTTGCCAGTTAGGCTCAACTACAATTGTACTAATTTTTTCGACAACGATCGCAGGACCATTAATACTATCTTCTGATTGTAAATCTTCTCTTCGATATACAGGAGTATCGTGCCATCTATTAGCAGTAAACATCCTTACAGCCTCAACAGATACGGGCGCTTCACCTAAAGGGCGAGTACGAATCATTAGGGGTTCTTCTGGAGTATCCATCTTCTGAATTACTTCCACTGAAGCGGATTCGACAATTAATGTTTTCTCTAATTGAATGAAACCATAGCGGGATTTATGTTCATCCTCAAATTCTTGCCGCATTAATACCACATCATCGGCAAAGTTAACGGTTAAACTAGAATTAGTTCCTTCATATTTTAAGTTGACTTTCTGAACTCTTTCTGTTTGAGTATTAGCTTCATTTATTTCACTTCTAGCTTGAGTTTCTAAATCTTCCATTAACTGCTGTAATTTAGGGATTAATGCTTGAGTTAAAGCTTGTTCAACTCCTCCTTCTCTAATTGCTCGCACATCAGCTAATCCCATTCCGTAAGCAGAGAGAACTCCCGCATAAGGATGTAAAAATATTGTTTTCATTCCCAAAGTATCGGCAATTAAACAAGCAACTTGCCCACCTGCACCGCCAAAACAACAAAGCACATATTGACTGACATCATAACCGCGTTGCAGACTGATTTTTTTAATTGCATTCGCCATATTTTCCACTGCGATCGCAATAAATCCTGCGGCTACTTGTTCGGGAGTACAATCATTTAATGTAGCGGCTTGAATGTCTTGGGTTAATTGGGTAAATTTTTGAATAACAATATCTTTATCTAAAGGTAAATTACCATCAATGCCAAAAACTGAAGGAAAATATTGTGGGTGAATTTTACCTAACATGACATTGGCATCAGTAACCGTTAATGGCCCGCCACGTTGATAACAAGCCGGGCCAGGATTTGAACCAGCAGATTTAGGGCCAACACGATAACTAGAACCATCAAAAAAGAGAACTGAACCACCACCAGCAGCAATGGTATTAATTGCTAATACAGGAACTCGCATTCGCGCCCCAGCGATTTCCAAATCTAGTTGTCGTTCATACTCTCCTTTAAAGTGGGCAACATCTGTACTTGTCCCTCCCATATCAAAGGTAATAACTAACTCAAAACCTGCCCTTTTACTAGTTTGAACTGCGCCAACAATACCGCCAGCCGGGCCGCTTAAAATACTATCTTTTCCTTGAAATTGTTCAGCTGCAACTAAACCCCCGTCAGATTTCATAAACATTAATTTGACGTTGGGTAACTGATTCGCTACTTGGTTAACATAGCGGCGCAGAATAGGAGTTAAATAAGCATCGACTACTGTTGTATCTCCCCGGCTAACCAACTTCATTAAAGGACTAACTTGATGGGATACAGATATTTGGGTAAAGCCGATTTCTTGGGCAAGCTGGGCTATTTGTTGTTCGTGTTTAGGATAGCGATCGCTGTGCATAAAAACAATAGCACAACTCCGAATTTCTGCATTGTAAACTGCTTGTAAGTTCCTTTTGACTTGTTCAATATTTATCGGTACTAATTCATTCCCTTTAGCATCATAACGTTCATCTATCTCAATCACCTGTTCGTAAAGCATCGTCGGTAAAATTATCTGGCGAACAAAGATGTTAGGACGGTTTTGATAGCCAATTCGCAGCGCATCTTGAAACCCTTTAGTAATCAGAAGAACAACTCTGTCTCCTTTCCTTTCTAACAGAGCATTTGTTGCTACTGTTGTCCCCATTTTTACCACTTCTATGGCTTCAGTAGGAATGGGTTCGTTGCTAGCAATACCCATGATATCTCGAATACCTTGGATGGCTGCATCTTGATATTGTTCGGGATTTTCTGAAAGTAGTTTGTAGACTATAATCCATTGCTGATTAGGCAGAGGGACAATTAAAAAACGTTCGGGATGTTTTGAAAGTCTATCGATAATTGCTTGATTATTAGTAACAGCAACAATATCTGTGAATGTACCACCACGGTCAGCAAAAAACTTCAACATTACTCTGTTTCCTGTATAATCATAAAAAATTAGGAAATAGCTCTAAATATCTGTTGTCAATTAATATTCATCTACAAATTGAGGATGAACCCACAGAAATTCACGGCGTTTGTTTTGCACCCGCACTAGACCACCAAAACTAGGATCTTTTTCTTTCAATAAGGCGTGTAATTCTCGCAAAATCGAGCCTTGAGCGCGGATTGCATCGCCTTCCAAGAATGAGGCATCGCTCTTAGACTTTCCAGCCAAAGCCATATCACTTCCCTTTAAAGTAGACTCGATGCTTTTCTGTCCCAAATCGAGTTGTTCTTCAATGGCTTTGTAGGTGGTATCATCCAGTATAAATTTAGTTGCCGAACCTGCCACAGGTAAGACTAAGCTCAAAGTTCCAGTCAAAATTCTGAGATAGGGGACTGCCTTAGTGAACCACTCACGCGGCAAGTCTAATTCATAGACTCCCTTTTTCTGCTCATTGGGATTTAAGGCTGGAAGTGGTTGACGTGCGTGTTCGCACCAGAGGGTGAGTTGAAACTTCGCACTAATCCATTTGGGGCGATCGAAAAATTTCGGATCGATAGGCTTAAAGCTAAACAGGCGCGGGCCGTCTTTTGCTTCATCGGTGAGCATCTGCATTAGTTCTGCAAACTGCTGATCGACCTGGCTTAAAATGGTACGTTGCTCTTGAGATAATACCTGAAAACGTGCTTGATCTAGGCGATCGTACATAACCAAATCTTTGCGGATGACGTTTAACTCGTCTTTCACAATGTATCGGAACTGCTCAATGCCAATTTCTTGGGATGGGGGTTGAGCAGTTGGCGCATTATTCAGCAATTGATCGATGTTTTGCCATTCGCCACACCCGGAAATGGGACACGGGAATTCATGGCGATTTTTCTTTTTGCTTTCAATTAGTTTTTGTACCTCAAACAGTCCGTTTCCAGGGGCATTCATGCTGCAAGGTGCAATGCAGGGAACCATCACATTACAACGCAATCCTTCCCAGAAATTCTCGACTAGCCATTTAATCTCTTCTGTAAGATAGGACAGAAACCTTTCGGGATAAGCTGCCCGTACTGTAATTTTTACATCAGTGCCAACATATTCCAGCAATGCCCGACCGTTGTAATCGTTGTCAAGCATTAAGCCCCGTTGCCAGTGGATGCTGTTTTCGTAATTAGCCCGCCCCAGTGAGTATTTGTGCAACCGGACAATCAACTGGTAAAATAATCCTTCTGCAACTGCAAACTGTCCACGACTATCCACAATGCGGCAGATTTGCACCTGTTGTCTGTCTCCCGCTTCCGGTTGTTCTTCCCAATTGGGTAATCGCTCCGGGCGTGTGTCGGGAACGAGTTGAGCAATGAGGCTGGTATTGCTAGGTTCTGACGGATCGAAAACCACTTTGTAGGATAGATCAAAGCGTTCCATCAGCCGCAGAAAGATTGGATGCAACTTTGAGGGGTAGCCTTCTTCGCCTGCAAATGGCGGATGGCTCCACAACTGACTGAGATGCTCAAATTCCACCAAACCGTTGCGTTTGCGTGTCGTTTCATCATCTAGCACGAAGCTGATCGCTTTTGCCAACCAGTCGGGTTTGAGGATGACGATATCGCGTAGTGTTGGGTCGTAATGGTAATGGATGAAATGCCCTAATATATGGGAGATGCGAAGGAACAGTTCTGCTTGCTTATCATCGATTCCCTCTTTAGCGCAGATGGCAATGACATCATTGTAGGGGAGATAGGCTTTGTCACTTGTCTGTAAGGTTTCCCGCACCCGTTGCCACTTTGCTGGAACGGAACGCCCCATTTCGGGAAGAGATGCAGCGACACGAGCAATAGTATCTTTTAATTCTGCAATCCCAGTGCAATGCGTCGTATCCTGGTTGGGTTTGCTGTCTATATGGAAGAAATCGATTACCGTATCTTTGCCGAATTGAGCGAGAATTTCTTGTTTGTCAATGTCTGGTTGTCGCTGTCCGGGGCCGCCGTGGGTTGCAACTACTAACACCTTCGCATCTGGTTCTCGATTTTTGATCAGCGTAATCCACTCTTTGACAAAGCCCTGCTGGGGCCCTTCCCGTGGCTTCCAGATCACCAGATACACGGCTGGCGCACTGAAAAACAACTGGTGCGTCGGTCGATAAACCCTTTGACCGCCAAAATCCCAACCATTGAGTGATATCTCTGTGCCACTATTGGGATCGGTGACGATTACAGATTTAATTTCAATCCCGTGAGTCGTGGGGCGACCATCCACCCATTCATCTCCCCGCAATGCACCCAACAGACAACTCTTGCCCACCTCACCCTCGCCAACTAGGATCAGTTTGGCTTCATTCAGAGTTATCTGTTCTTCTGCCTTTGCCCGCAGGTATTGCAAAACACTTTCTGTGCCTTGTTTATAAGCGGCTGCAAGGTCAGGGTTAATAGGGTTGTTTTCGAGGTAAAGCCGTTGCAACTGAGTTAGGGATGCGATCGCTTCTGGCAGTTGGGTCAATTGGTTGTTACGGAGGTCAAGCTGTTGCAACTGAGTCAGGGATGCGATCGCTTTTGGCAGTTGGGTCAGTTGGTTATATAAGAGGTTAAGGGATTGCAACTGAATCAGGGATGCGATCGCTTCTGGCAGTTTGGTCAGTTGGTTATTGCGGAGGTCAAGCTGTTGCAACTGAGTCAGGGATGCGATTGCTTCTGGCAGTTGGGTCAGTTTGTTGTAGGAGAGAGAAAGCTGTTGCAACTGAGTTAGGAATGCGATCTCCTCTGGCAGTTTGGTCAGTTGGTTACTGGAGAGGGAAAGCCGTTGCAAGTGAGTCAGGGATGCGATCGCTTCTGGCAGTTTGGTCAGTTGGTTATTGCGGAGGTCAAGCTGTTGCAACTGAGTCAGGGATGCGATCGCTTCTGGCAGTGTCGTCAATTCGTTGTTGTTGAGGTTAAGGGATTGCAACTGAGCCAGGAATGCGATTGCCTCTGGCAGTTCAGTCAGTTGGTTACTGGAGAGGTTAAGGGATTGCAACTGAGTCAGGGATGCGATCACCTCTGGCAGTTGGGTCAATTGGTTGTAGAAGAGGTCAAGCGTTTGCAATTGAGTCAGGGATGCGATCGCTTCTGGCAGTGTCGTCAATTGGTTGTCGGAGAGGTCAAGATTTTGCAACTGAGTCAGGGATGCGATCGCCTCTGGCACTTCCATCAGTTCGTTACCGGAGAGGTCAAGCTGTTGCAACTGGTTCAGGGATGCGATCGCCTCTGGCAGTGCCGTCAGTTTCATGTTGCTGAGATCAAGTTCTATTGCTCCCTCTTGCCGTGCCTGTTCAATACGCTGCTCTGCTTCCCAATAAGCTCTATCTCTTGCCATGACCAAATCCTTTTTCTCACTACCAAAATCGGAGTAATAGCCAGACTTTTTCTAGGTAACAGCCTATACAGGTGGTTTAGCCAGAAAATCTCAGCCTAACATTCTAGCAACGTCAAGGGTGAAAATTTAACCACGTCAAATAATATTGACAATTAGATAGGTTGTTGATTTAACGGAATTACAATTACAAATTCTGTCCCCTTTCCAAGAGCAGAAATACATTCTAATTTTCCCTGATGTTTTTGGGTGATAATCTGATGACTAATAGATAAACCTAACCCAGTACCTTTATTAACTGGTTTAGTCGTAAAAAATGGTTCAAATAATTGTTTTTGTACCTTTTCTGGAATGCCTATCCCATTGTCGCCAATACGAATAACTACCTGATTTTCGCTCGTGAGTTGAGTCTGAATGTGTATCTGGGGAGTAGAAAGCGCTTTTTCCCCTACTTCCCACTCCCGTTCGGCTTCGCTCACGGCAAGCCCATTTTCTACTGCCTCTTCTAAAGCATCGATCGCATTTGCTAAAAGATTCATAAATACTTGATTCAGTTGTCCAGCATAACATTCTACTAATGGCAGGTCGCCATATTCTTTAATCACCTCAATTGCTAGATTGGTAGAAGATTTAGGTTTGAGGCGATGTTCCAAAATCATTAATGTATTATCTATACCCTCATGGATATTCACAGCTTTCATCTCTGTATCATCTAAGCGGGAAAAGTTTCGCAGAGATAAGACAATTTCTGTGATTCGTTCCGCACCAACTTTCATAGAAGTTAGCAAGTTGGGCAAGTCTGCAATCAGAAAATCTAAGTCGATTGCTTCTGTTTGTTTTTGAATTTCCGTTACTGGATTAGGATAGTTTTGCTGGTATAGTTGCAACAGTCTCAACAAGTCTTGGATATATTGATTGGCATAGCCGACATTGCCAGAAATAAAATTGATTGGGTTGTTGATTTCGTGCGCTACACCTGCTACTAACTGCCCCAAACTCGACATTTTTTCACTATGCACCAATTGAGATACTAGCTGCTTTGCTTCTTGACGCAATTGTGCTTCTGAATATCGCAATATCTGCTCTGCTTGTTTGCGCTGGGTAATGTCGTGGAGAATGACGACATATTCCTGAAAATCCTGATGGGGTCTATCTGAGATGGAAACTTCCAGAGTTCTGTTTTTCCCATTGCCGATTAAAATTTGTTCGCTACGCTTTGTCCACTGCTCTGGATAGGAGACTAATGCAGGTAGCCATTTGTTAAGGTGATTTCCCCGCAACTCAGATGGGTTAACACCAAAAAACGATTCGGTGGCTGGGTTAGCTTGCCGGATAATGCCTTGATTATCTACGACTAAAATCCCATCCTGGGCAACAGTAAACAAGTGTTCGGCAGCTTCTCTGGCTTCTGCGATCGCTACCACTTGCGGTAAACTTGTCCAACAAGCGATCGCTACTCCTACAAATGCCACGCTCATCAGTAGCACCACAAATATATTCTCACCGCCCGCAGTTGCCACATTATTAAGTTTGACGCCAAATAACCAGCCAACTCCCACGGCGCTGCACAGTAAAAAAATCAGGATGCTCACTTGAAGAATTACTGAATCTTTGATAATGACTACAGGGCGGGTACGATATCGTCGCATCCACCAACTAGGATGGAATGCAGGGAAGTCTACACCGCGAATCACTGCATCTATGCCCATGACAGCAATGGGAGATAATAACCCAATTAGCAAGTTAAGCCAACCCCAGGCAAATCCGCCTACCAACAGCACTACAACTTCTAACAGCAGAATAGCTAGAGATATGCGGGGGAACAAAACTTCCGGGCGATCGCGCCGCAACCAAAGCCCCAGATGCAGTAACATAAATGAGACAAACCAACCGATGTTACCAACAGCGACGATTCGCGCCACATCTCCCCAAATCAGATAGATTAAGCACAATACCAGTGTCAATGTCAATGCTGGGACAAACACACCCCGACGGGAGACAACGGAAAATACTGGCGAAATATGGTTATCTAAAGCCAGTTGATACAAAATTCGCGGGCAATTAGAAACCACCGTTGCCGAACCGAGTAGACAAGCTGCTACTAGCAAAAAAGAAATACTGATACCAGCGAATCTTCCCCAAAAGGGCTGGGAAGCAGCCACAAGATTCAGAAAAGCATTGTCTTTAAGATTGGGATTTGTTGCTAATCGCATTACTACCCAAGAACCCCCCAAAAAGATGGGTGGCATCATCCAAGCGGCAATGTCTAGAAAGCGCAGCGTTTGAGTTGGGTTGCGGCTATCGGCAACAAAGGAAGAAGCTGTTTCACAGCTGTAGGTTGCATAAGTGACAAAAAAGAACCACTTTGCCCAATCCACGAAGCTCAAAGATGACCAACTGCTAGGAAAAAACCCAGGACTAACGGGAGAAAATGTTAACCAGCCAAGACCTTGCACACAGAAGGTCATTAGCAATCCAAAGGCTGGAATGACAAAAAACAAATGTAAAATACTCAGGGCGCGAGTCCCACTAAACGCCACGATAAAAGGTAAGAGTGTAAAGCTAATATCTAGAAATATCTCTGGACAGGCAATACCCAGCGGCTCCAAATTTACTTTAATTAAGTCTCTGAGTACGATTGTATTAACTGAGAGGTAGGAAACCCAATTGAGGAGATATCCAATTGCTGCATAACGAGCTAGTCCTGGGTAATTTTGCAGTAGCTTGGTAGCATAGTTAGGTGTTCCTCCAGCTACATTGATGAAATGTATACCTAAGCGTTTTACCTGATAATTAAGCAGCATTCCAAAAATCACCGCAGGTATCCAAACAAAAATAGCTTGGGAACCTAGAGCAGCATGAATCGCTGGAACCAATGCTGTCCAAGAAATATGAGCTGTCAAACCAAAGCCCCAACTTTCAACAGCACTCAAGCTTCTAGTTAAGCGAGGGTAAGAAGATTGGCCCAATGTGGAATGAGCAAAGTTGGACATGATTAGCAGTGTTCGGTGGGATACTGTAATTAAGCTTATTAGCTAGAGTTCCCATCTACTAAATCTTCTGAACAAAAACTTTTTGTCAGGAATCATACTTAGGTGTTAGGGACTTCCAACTAAAAAAATATCCCATCGCTGTCTAGGCAGGGGAGCAGGGGGCAGGGGGCAGGGGGAGAAAGAAAAATATTATCTGAGTAAATTGGATAATTTATTTTCTGGAAGTCCCTTAATACATCTACTCCTAGATAAAATTCACCTTTAGGGATCTGCGGGTTAATAGTGTCCCAGCCAGGAGGGTTTCGACACTTCGACTGCGCTCAACCCTCAGATGTCGAGAGTTGAGCGCAGTCGAAACTCGGTTTATTGGTACTTTATTTTCACGCAAGTCCCTTACAACATCAGTGTTTATTGCCCTCATCCCCCAACCCCTTCTCCCAATTTGGGAGAAGGAGAGCTAATTTCAAAGTCCCTCTCCCAAGGTTGGGAGAGGGATTTAGGGTGAGGGCAAGAAATCACTTAGCTAATTTTCGAGCGTGTATCTGCCAAGGCGGGAACTTTGACTTCTGTTTCGGCTTGTAAGTCAAAGTCATACCACTCGTTACGCCATTGCAGACGAAACTTCAAACGTGTCCAGTTAGGTGGAAGGTTGGGACAGGCAACGGGGCCAAATTGAGTCATCCGAATGCCGCCAAACCCAAAAACTACCGCTTGCCATACTCCTCCAGCACTGGCAGCGTGAATTCCTTCGGCTGCATTCAGTCTCACATCCTCTAAGTCTACCAAGGCCGATCGCAGAAAGTGGGTATAAGCTTCGGTTGGTTGATTGAGGTCGCAAGCTAAGATAGCGTTAATGGCTGGGCCTAATGAAGAACCAAAACTGTGGTCGGTGCGTTGGTTGTAATAGTCCCAGTTGGTGGCGAGGGTGTTATAGTCGTAGCGATCGCGCAGTAAATACAAGAGCATCAACACATCTGGCTGTTTGAGAATCTGCTTTTGGCTGGTGGCTTCAATTCCCAATAAACCTTGCAGAGATTTGCTGCGCGGTTCGTAATCAGCAAGGTTAACGTCTTCTAGCTGGAAAAATCCTTCAAATTGTTCAATTAAACCAGTTTGAGCATCTTCATTCACAAATAGACGCTCTTGGATTTCCGCCCAATGGTGCAGACGCTCTGTAGTTAAGTTGAGTTTTTGCACTAGTTCTGCTGAAGTTTCAGGATAAGCTTGTTTGAGCCAGTCCCACAGCGCCAAAGCTGACTGCAAATGCCACTGTACCATGAGATTGGTGAAGGCATTATTATCGACGCGATCGTGATTTTCATCGGGGCCAATTACATCTAGGATGTCATAACTGTGGCGCTCTTGGTTCCACTGCACCCGACTTTCCCAGAACACAGCCGTATCAAGAATAATTTCTGCGCCATAATCGCGCATCCAGTCATCATCGTTGGTAGTCTGCCAGTAGTGCAAAATTGCATAAGCGATATCTGCGGTGATATGCACTTCAATGTCACCGCACCAGATGCGGATTAATTCACCGTTGGGAGCCGGAACCCAACGCGGAGTTACTTCATCGCCAGTAGTGGCACTTTCCCAAGCATACATCGCTCCTTGATAACCAGCTTCTTGAGCTTTGCGTCTCGCTCCTGGTAAGGTGTGGTAACGGTAGGTGAGCAAGTTACGCGCTAGGGCTGGTTGAGTTAAGGTGAGGAAAGGCAGGATGAATATTTCTGTATCCCAAAAGATATGTCCGCTATAGGCAAAACCGGAGAGGGTTTTGGGAGGAATGCTCACGCTGTCATCGTGACGCGGTGTTACAGCTAGTAATTGGAAGAGATTGTAACGGACGCTCAATTGAGCCAAGCGATCGCCTTCTATTATAATGTCACTGTCTTGCCACACTTGCTCCCATGCAGTAATGTGAGCTGCCAATAGGGTAGTATATCTGGGTTCATCAGCAAGTCGTTGTAAAGCAGCAGCAATGGGGATTTCTGTCTCTCGTGAAGTAAACAGGGTGACAATCTTTTCTACAGTTACCGTTTTTCCGGGATATAACTCTAAGGTGGTTGTCAAAGTGGGAGAACTTGAAGCATTTTCGACGTTCACGCGTGCAGTCTCGTCACCATCTACCACTAACTTAGCTGCCATCCCAAGTTGAATATTTGAGTGGAGAGTTTTACTGTTGAGCCAGATAATCTGATTTATGCCACCTTGGTTTAAGGTTCGCCAATGTTTAACGCCTTGGGTATATGGTTCGCTATCAAATCCGGCTTCAACGGTAATTTCACCCTCAAAGTCTACCGATGTAATTTGAGCGCGAATCGCCAAAACGTGTTGGTCTGCTAAACTGGTGAAACGCTCGAAGTGAAAATCTAGGGTATGACCACTAGGACTACGCCAGCGTACATCACGGCTAACTAAACCTAAGCGTAGATCGAGCCGACGTTCGTAGTTAAGAATTTCACCACTGTCCATACTAAAGCGAACGCCTGCAACTTTTACCACCAATGGCAGCCAGTTGGGACAGTTGACTAGTTCGGTGTGAGCAATTGTCACATCATCATAAACACCGTGGATGAGTACGCCTGGAAAATCCTGTGGATACCCTTCCTCAAATGTACCCCGCACTCCTAACAACCCATTACCAAGAGTAAAGACGGTTTCTTTGTGATGTAACTGCGTCGGGTTAAACTCCGTTTCAATAACGTTCCAGTCAGTATTGTCAATTAATTGCTGATTTTCTTGAGAATTGTGAGTGGATACGTTGAGCATGAGTGATAAAACCTATGTCTTGGGGGTTGCTGTGGGCAGAATGCAATAAAATTAGGAGCAATCTTTAAGTGATTGACTCCTTTTCTTGAGCGCCTAGACTGGAAGATTGTCTGAACGCCAAAAAACACGCTTCTGATAACAGTAACGCTTCAAATTTCATCTGTCTACAGTTAGATTTATTCAAAAATACCAGTTATAACTCATAAATCTTAACTAGCTACGAATTGATTCGGCTTTTCATCAATTTCTTTCATATTTATAATTAAGACAAAAAAGCGATAAATCGCTTTTTTGTCTTTGTGATGGACGTTAGTCATATTTTGGCTGGTAAAATCTACAGTGCAGTTAAGTAACGTTTTGTTCTTTTACCAAAGAATTGGGTCTAAAGCCCCGTCGTTCTACGACGGATTTTTCTTGATTATGTACAAGAACTCATAAATGTCACCATTGTGGGTTTGTTTTAGACAGAGACTGGAACGCCGCTCTGAACATACTTGGACTTGGACTTCGTACCGTGGGGCACACGGGAACGCTTAACGCCTCTGGAGACATCGACCTCTGCATTGGTGGGGAAACTCCTCAATCTAAGCCGAGTTGTGGAAAGAGGAAACCCAAAGAGTAATCTTTGGAATCCCCGACCGTTTACGGTGGGGAGGATGTCAACAGAAGTGGTATATTGGCACTTGACCCGACCGAGTACAAACTATGCATAAGCCCACAGGACAGCAAACTAGAGGTGTTGTACTCAGTAATACAGGACAGGAAGGGAAAGTGGGCAAATGAATAAAAATACTGGGCAAGGTAATGTTTTTTCTTTGTTTAAAGGCGTACCTCTAAGTCGCATTTTGGTAGCGTTGTTTCTGCTGCAAATCTTGCTAGCTGTGGGATTGACTGCATACTTATCAATCGGCAATGGGCAAAAGGCAGTCAATGAGGTAGCTAGCGAATTACGTCATGAAGTTGGCAATCGAGTTGAGCAGAATTTACAGACTTATTTAGCAACGCCGCGTCAGGTACTACGCAGTAATCAAAATGTGATTAACATGGGGTTGCTGAAGATAGAAAATCTTGCAACCTGGGAGTCATACTTAATAGAGCAATTAAAAATTTTTCCCGATGCGTTGGCAATAACTGCCAGCAATGAACAGCAAGAATATCTAGCGGTAGAGAAGCTCAACGATCGCCAATCTTTACTTAAAAAAGCCGATAAGTCAACTGGGTACGACCTCTACACTTACAGAATTGACTCTCAAGGTCAACGTACTCAATTACCAGAGGTAATCAAAAACTATGATGCGCGATCGCTTCCTGATTATCTCACAGCAGTTACCGCTAAAAAATTCAGCTTTAGTCAGATTTTTACACCCCGCACTGAACCAACACTTTTAATTAGTGCTTCTCTTCCCATCTATAACTCCCAAGGGGAATTACTCGGAGTCAACAGCACTCTCACTCACTTATCACAAATTGGGGATTTGCTACAAAACATCAAAGTTGGCAAGTCTGGGCAGATTTTTATTATGGAGCGATCGGGGCTATTAGTTGCAAGTTCTACAACCGAAGAACCATTCCGCTTTCAAAATGGTAAGCCCATTAGGTTGAAAGCTTCCCAAAGCGGGAATTCTTTGGCTCAAGCAACCGCTAAATACTTAAAAACTAAATTTAATAACTTTGACCAAATTCAAAGTTTACAGCAACTAGATTTTTTCTTTGACGGCAAACGACAATTTTTAGAAGTTAGACCCTTCGATGGCGAAACAAATGTCAACTGGTTGATAATCGTAGCTGTCCCAGAAGCAGACTTTATGGGACAAATTAATCGCAACATTCAAACTACCATTTTTCTCTGTTTGGGAGCGTTGGGACTAGCGATTATATTGGGGATTATCACCGCTCAGTGGATTACTGTGCCAATTTTGTACTTCAGCACGGCGACAAAAGATTTAACTGATTTTACCAACAGCGAAGACTCAGTGGTGAAAGTGCAAGGCATTAAAGAATTAGAGGTGCTGGGTGAAGCTTTGAATGAAATGGCGCAAAATTTACGCCAAACCTTTACTACACTGATTAGCAAAAATAAAGATTTAGAACTGCAAGTTAAGCAGCGAACTCAAGAATTACAGCACGAGGTTGAAGAACGCTATAATAGTGAACAAAAACTGGGGCAGCATCATCAAGTACTCACAGAATTGGCAAATCACAAAGTGGTTTTTGAAGGAAATTTAGAAACCGCATTCAAAGTTATCATAGAAAAAGTAGCCAATGTCTTAGAAGTAGAGCGAGTGAGTGTATGGTTATTCAATAGCGATCGCACCAAGCTACAATGCATAAGTCTCTATGAACGTAGCAATCAAAAACATTCAGCAGGTTTTGAACGCAACCTTGCAGATTATTTAATCTACTTTAAAGCTTTGGTGGCTTCTCGTACCATTGCCGTCTCTGACACTCGTACCGATCCACGGGTACAAGAATTATGGGATAAATTGCTCGAACCAAATAATATTGTATCCCTAATTGATACCAGTCTTTGGGTTGGGGGCAAAATGGTGGGAACAGTATTATCTGAACAGGTTGATATTCCCCGGAAATGGGAACTGAGCGAGCAAAACTTCATTAGCTCAATCGCGGAAATTGTCACTCTAACTTTAGAAGTAGGCGATCGCAAACGCGCAGAATCCGCTCTACGTGAGGCTAAAGAAATCGCCGAAGTCGCAAATCGTGCTAGAAGAACCTTTTTAGTAAACATCAACCACGATCTGAGGAATCCTTTAAACTCAATTCTGGGAATCACAGAGGCACTCAAAGATCAAGTGTACGGCCCTGTAAGTGAAGAACAGCGCCAATCGCTAGATATGCTCGAATCTAGCGGTAAGAACCTATTAGAATTAATTAATCAAATCCTTGATGTTACTGACACCGAATCTAGCAAAATAGAACTGCAATTAGCTGCTACTTCAATTCAAGGAATATGTGACTTCTGCTTGAGTTTTGTCAAAGATTTAGCCTTCCAGAAAAATATCCGGCTGAGGGCACAAATACCTGAAGAACTCGAACCGATCCAAGTCGATGAACGCCGCATTCGCCAAGTATTTATCAACTTATTGACTAATGCAATTAAGTTTACTAAAGAAGGAGGCGAAGTCTGGATTGAAGCCCAGCCAAGTTCCACCAATGAATATATCTTTATCAGTGTGGTAGATACTGGTATTGGGATGCTTTCTGATGACCTTTTTAAATTATTTCAACCTTTTGTGCAAGTTGAAACTGCCTCTAACCATCGTTCTTCAGGCACGGGTTTAGGATTAGTAATGGTGCAAAAAATTGTCGAGTTGCATGGTGGAACTGTCCACGCCGAAAGTCAGTTAGGCAAAGGTAGTCGATTTACTGTCAAGCTTCCTTGGAAAAAGGCGGGATAATCGAGAGTCTAAGAGGTTGTTTGAAAAGTGTTTGGCTATGATTTTAAGTACTTCTAGATCCCCCCTAACCCCCCTTAAAAAGCAGGGTGGATTAATTGTCGGGAGAGAAAAAGTTTTCTCACTCGACCATTGGACTCACAGGCATTGGGCAAAAGGAGTCGGAGTGGTCAAATAGCGCATCAAAAATCATTTGAAGTTGGTTAGCCATCAGCCTTAACGCTTCGGGAAGAGTCCGACAATTTAACTGACGAGCCAGGGAAACTAAAAACTGTCTGACCATCGCCCAATTAGCTGGTGAAAAACCGCCAGTATGAATACAGTTATCTTCATTTAAAGTTACATCCTTGACCCAATGAAGTTGATTTTCAATTGACCAATGACCACGAATAATCTCCGCGAATTCTGAAGCTGAATAATTTCAGCTACTTAAATAAAAGTGTTGTTCATGATAGTCAACAATCTGGCGACGACAATTCTATCCTTGAGGTCGAGTTCCATATCTGTTAACCTCAATTAAACTTTTAGCGCCAACCCAATCAGGTAGTGACTCAAATGGAATTGGATAGACTTTGACTTGACGAGTAGTCTTTCGTCCATGTAAATTTTCATCATGGTAATTGGTATCGATAGCGATTGAGGATTCAGCTAGCTCAGTAGCTACTTTCAGGAGATTTGGCTGGTTTCTTTTAATAGTAATAATGTAGTCATTTTCTCCCTCGATAATCAGCTCAACAGTTTTTTTGGCAATGTAGTGCATCGGCTGTAATCACGATATGATGCCCATAAAGCTTTTTAATTAGCTCTTCTACCACACTAATCTCACTGTTTTTGTTATTTTCCATAGCTTGATGTCTGATTACCCATCCTTGCTGATGACTATAAACTGAAAACTGAAACGATACTCACAAAGTTTTGATAGGATTGATTTCCCCCGGTTACAGTACTTTTAATACATTTCCCATCGATGGCAAATAATTCTTTGAAATTAATTGGCAAACTCTTTTCTGCCCAGACGTTAAACAGTTCAGCTAATATCTGAAAATCAATTGACATCATAATATTTCTGAATGTTGATGCTGACGGAAATTGAATATCTGGAGATAAATCTAATAATTTGATTAGAGATAATCGATGATTTTTTGTGAACTCAGCTAAAGGTTTATACCCCCAATATCCTGTACAACTACCTAACAAAACTATAGTTAGTATTATCCAAAGTCTATGTCTAATACCTCTAGCATGTCGATAATCGGGAACCCCTTGGATTGCTTCGATTAAATTCATTCCTAACTTTCCTCTGGGAGAACCGTGTTTTTCTTAAGGAATCATCCTTCTATGTTATATTTTCTCTCTCGACAATTAATCCACCCTGCCTAACCCCCCTTAAAAAGGGGGGAACTGGAATTAAAGTCCCCCTTTTTAAGGGGGATTTAGGGGGATCTAAAACTTTTTGTTACCGAGAAGAGGACTTTTCAAACATCCTCTAAGCGATGTGACGATAAGTATTAAACGGTAATCCAGTGCGTTGCTTCACATCAATCAATGATTTATACTCACCTCGTTGCTGCCTTTCGGCAACAATTTGTTGTGCGATCGCGCCATCTAATCCACAGGTAATTAATTCATCAGTGGAATATGTGTTTAATCGTTTCCAAGAAAAATCAGCTTCTTTTTTGTAGTTGTAGCTAAAAGTAATCAGTGGTGTAATTCGAGTTATTTGCTTTTCAGGAACTCCGGCTATTTCTATTAACTCTTCTGCATGAGTAAAAACATATCCCTCATTCAGCAATGATTCAATATTATTTGCATAAACTATCGGCAGCCCTAAATAATTAACTAATTCGTGTTTAGAGCATTCATTAATATCTATTTTATCACGAGTCCTTGCAACTAAATTTGCTAGCTCTTGTTCTTCAGGAATTGGTAAATTCTTTGGATAGGTTTTGACTAAATAAGATTTCTTGAGATAGAAGGCAGCACCAATTTGAGCCATCCAGACAGCAACCGCTAAACCATTTGCCGATAAAGCTAAAGCTAAAATAGAGGTGCTAATTCCTATAACAACCCAACTTTTAGTCTTAGATTTATAACCTGCGTAGGCAATGGCAAATCCCCCCAATGTCGGAATTAATGATAACCACACCCAAGCAGGAGTTTGTTGAAACCAAGATTTAGATTGTGACACGGTAAATCAACCGATGATTTTAATTTACAAAGATTTCAGAAGCTTTTGCCGCTTTTCTTCATACTCTTCTGCGGTAATTATCCCAGAATCAAAAAGATTTTTTAAATCAGCTAATGCACTAGTTGCATCCTTTGCAGATACGGCTCCACCTGTGCTTGCTATGCCTTGATTATACTTTGTATTGAATTCGGTATCTGACATCAAAAGTAAGATAAAGAACTCAACAAAGGCTATTAAAGATGGAATACAAGTCCAAAAAAACAATAAGTACAAAATACCTGCTACATTTTGTCCTAAATAAAACTTGTGAATTCCCAGCCAGCCACCAAAAAAGCAAAGTATAATTGCTGTAGATTTAGTCTTCATAACGTTTACTTCCTTAATTAACTCTAATAAATATCTATTGGCATACAATATAACCAAACTTTTTGACCTTTTTTTGATTATTTATCTATTTTGCTAGTGAGTTTTGCCGTCAAAAAATAAATGACGATTATACATAGCTGACATTCCATTAAGACTAAATATCCTTTAACTATGTAATTTAAATCTAGATTGGAATTGAAATAAAAAATCAGAGAACCAATTGCTAGATATGAAACTAAACGCAACTGAGGTAATTTGAGGTTTAGTCTTTGGTTATTTAAGTCGCTCATTAGTGGATAAAGTTATGTTGAGCAATATTTGCTGATAAACAATCTATCGGTTATTACCGATTATTACAAACTTGTTTGGTTTAACAGATATTGACTGTTATTTAAAGCTAATCTTAGTTAATTTTTATCTGTTAAACCTCACGAATTTTACCGACTTTACTTATAGTTACATCAATAGAGTTACGTAAAGTTTCTGATGACTAAAGTAAAATACACAGCCGAAAAAATTACTTATGAAATGTTTTGGCTGGCTGTCTCATTTATTCTGGCTTTTGAGAGGATGTTTGAAAAGTCTTTTTCTTGGTAACAAAACATTCTAGATCCCCCTAAATCCCCCTTAAAAAAGGGGGACTTTGAAAGGTTTCGCCCCCCTTTTTAAGGGGGGTTGGGGGATCAATAAGTGCCTAAAATCACAGCCAACCACTTTTCAAACAACCTCTGAATTCTGACTCCTGAATTCTTACGTGCAGATTTAAGTCTGAGGCGCTTTTATACAGTTGTGGCACTCTTAGTATTTACTTCCTCTGAAGTCGCTTTCAAGCGTGTTGCTGTGCTTTTACGGATGCGATCGCTTTTGCGAACACCACCCGCCATCTGATATTCATAGCTGTCTTTGCCGTATTTAAAAGCAACTCCAAGGAGCATTTTTTCCGTCAAGTCGCTCAAAGTTGTTTCCAAATCCTTCATCTCATTTTTGTAAGAGTCAATCAAAGCCAGAGTAGTATTATAAGCTTCTATTTTGCTACGATACTGCTGAATTATTTGTGTGATATTTTGCAAGTTGCGAGCATCCCCAAAATCCATACTCGGATCAATTGCTTTGAGTCCAGACATTCTCAATTCAGCTTTTTCTAGAACGCGATATGTACGCTTTTGACGAGGCATAATTATCTTATTTATATTGTGTTCTAGAACTAGCTTGCCTTACTTCAGCTTAAATTTGGTTGAGTAAAATCCACAAAATTGGTGTTTAATGTAACGATAGACTCAGCAATATCCACTAAAAATATGATGTTTGTAACGAAAATTGTAGTGGTGGTAACTAAACTCGTAACATTGTAACGAAAATAATCATGTTTGTAACAAAAATCGTAGCGTTAGTAACTATACTCATTATTTTAGTAACAAACTCGTAATATTGTAACGAAAATTATCATGTTTGTAACAAAAATTGTAGTGGTGGTAACTAAACTTGTTATTTTAGTAACTTAAAGCGCGATGTTAGTGGCGATGTTTAGTAACGGCAATTGGTTTCAATTCAAAAAGCGTAGATATCACACGCAATATATTGAGAAAGTAATGCTGAACTCTGCAAAATCCGTAACGCTGAGTAGAATATAGGTTTTTTAAGTTAATTACGGAATTTAGAACAGGAATGATATTGATTAGCGATCGCTTGTATCATTGCGTTAGTGGAGTGATTAATATATCTCAACGAACTTAGGTGCGATCGCTGTTCAATTAATACTGTGCTAGTTTAAAAAAAATAGTGCAAAAACTTAATCAGTATGACCAGTGCGATCGCTATCCTGTGACACTGATAATAAAAGTAAACGACTAAAAAAGGGAATGCGGTTGTATCTGTTGGCATCCCTGGTTTCATCCTGGCATATCTCAACGGACTTAAGTGCGATCGCTAAAAAACTTAATCAGATAACCTAACTTCTCAATAAATGCCAAAGCTATAACTTGTTAAGACCTAAAACAGCCAAAATAATTGACACGCTAAGTATATACGCAATACAATTATTATAGTTGAATCTAACAATAGAGTTAATCAAAATACTTTTCCCAGAGAATAATAGACAAGCAATATTCAAATAATTTGGATAAAACAAATGAACGCCAAAATTATTGCTTTCTTAGGGATTACGGCAGCCTTTGCAAGCTTAGGAAGCCAAGTTTACGCTCAATCACCAGCATCAAACTCAAATCCCGGACAATATAGATTAAGTGGTGATTCTCTACTTGGAATTGATAAGAAAACAGCCCAAGATGACTTTAGGAGTTTTTTTGAGCAAACTAATCCAGCAAGTCTTTCCAACAATAATAGAAGAGAAAATAATAAAACTCCAGCCAAAATCCGCTTTAACGAATCATTATCACAGCCAGACACTTCAGTTTTCTTAACACCTAGCTCAGTCAGACAGTGACAATGATGGATTGCAAGTACAGTTAGATATAGGGAGAGAATAAGCAAGTATAAAGGCTGAGGTTGTAGTTTTAATTAATTATGCCTTGCCCAAAATCTTTGCTAATAATCTTTTAAGTTTCAATTAGTAAGGTAAACAAGTTCGTAGTAAGGACTTTAGTCTTTAATTTTTTAAGCACTAAAGTCCTTACTACAAACTTTTCATTACTAGCTTAGATATTGTACTAGGCACAATTACTCTTCTATTTCTACTTAAATCAAAACAGCTTTAATTAGAAAACATCGTTCAGACAACGGCAGTTTTAGCCAATCATCCTGTCTCCTCTACCAGAATAAAATTTTGCACCTGACTTAATCTGCCTTCCTGAGTCGATAATTATGCAATCGTTTTGCAGTAAAATTAATCGTCAAGATAAGAGGAGGGCTTTGAGATGACTCGTGTCATCATTGTGCGCCACGGTCAAAGCGGTTATAACACCGAGCGGCGTATCCAAGGACGCACTGATGCGTCAACATTAACCGAAAAAGGTCGTAATGATGCAAGTCTTGTAGGCAAAGCCCTCAGCAATATCTTATTTAATGCGATTTACAGCAGTCCCTTACAACGAGCGAAACACACAGCAGATATTATCCATAATGAGTTAGCTACTCATGCTAAACAATCTGCTGTAGTTCAAGTTTCTGATTTGCTGCTAGAAATCGACCTACCTTTATGGGAGGCATTGCTAACTTCTGAAGTCAAGCAAAAATTTGCTGAAGACTATCGCACTTGGCATCAACACCCCGACGAACTGCGGATGCTCCTTAATGATGCACAGGGGACAAGAGAACATTTTCCCGTTCTTGCTTTATACGAACAAGCACGGCAGTTTTGGCAAGAAATTTTGTCCCAACATCAAGGCGAAACCATTCTCATCGTGGGACATAACGGAATCAATCGCGCTTTGATTAGCACAGCGTTAGGCATCCCTCCCAGTCGCTACCACTCAATACAGCAATCTAACTGTGGCGTCACCGTATTAAATTTCGCTGGAGGATTGGGCGAACCAGTCCAGCTAGAATCCTTAAATCAGACGCAACACACCGGAGAAACTCTACCTTCATTGCGACCGGATCATCAAGGAGTACGATTGTTGCTAGTGCGTCACGGTGAAACCGACTGGAATCGCCAAACCCGGTTTCAAGGTCAAATTGATGTCCCCCTCAACGACAACGGTAGAAAACAGTCGCAAAAAGCAGGTGAATTTCTTCAAGAAGTAGCAATTGATAATGCTTACAGTAGCACCATGCTGCGCCCTAAAGAAACAGCAGAAATTATCTTAAAACAACATCCAAATGTAAAGTTAGAATTGCAAGATGGTTTAAGAGAAATCAGTCATGGTCTTTGGGAAGGAAAATTAGAAACAGAGATAGAGCAAGAGTTTCCGGGAGAATTGCAGCGATGGCGGCTGATACCAACGCAAGTGCAAATGCCTGAAGGGGAGAATTTGCAACAAGTGTGGGAGCGCAGTGTTGCAGCTTGGCAATCAATTCTGCAAGCAGCATCAAATAATCAATTCAAAACTGTATTAGTAGTAGCCCATGACGCTACTAACAAAACCTTGCTTTGTCACATTCTGGGTTTATCGCTGGAAAACTTCTGGAGTTTTCGCCAGGGTAACGGTGCAGTAAGTGTCATCGACTATCCTGCTGGAATCGATGGTTTACCAGTACTGCAAGCGATGAATATCACCTATCACTTTGGTGGAGGCGTACTAGATAAAACAGCAGCGGGAGCGTTGTAAAAAAGTTATGAGTTAGGAGTTAGGAGTAAAAAATTATGAGTAATGAATAAAGTTAGAAGCGATGAGCAAGGAATAAATAACTCATAACTCATAACTCATAACTCCTAACTCATAACGCCTAACTCCTAAATTTATTCTTAACTCATAACTAAAGACTTTTATGACTGAACTGCTGCAAAAAGTACGAGTGATTGACCCTGTTTCTGAAATCGACGAACTCTTTGATGTGCTGATTGCTGATGGTTATATCCGGGAAGTGGCTTCGCACATTTCTGACATCAGTTCTGATACTCAAATCAGAGATTGTCAGGGATTAGTTCTCGGCCCTGGATTAGTGGATTTGTACAGCCACTCTGGCGAACCTGGCTTTGAAGAACGGGAAACCCTCTCGTCTTTCTTACAAGCTGCTGCTGCTGGCGGCTTTACTAGAGTTAGCATTTTACCCGATACATCCCCAGTTATTGATAACCCTGCGCTTGTGGCACAGTTGCAGCAGAAGAGGGCAGAGGGGCAGAGGGGCAGAGGAGCAGAGAAGAGTTTGTCTCCCCTGCACCCCTGCACCCCTGCTCCCCTGCTTCATATCTGGGGTGCAATCACCGTAGATGTTGCTGGGAAGCAGATGACGGAATTGGCAGATTTAGCGTCGGCTGGAGTTGTGGGTTTTACTGATGGTAAACCTTTAGAAAATTTGGCGCTGGTGCGGCGAGTGTTAGAGTATCTCCAGCCGTTGGGTAAACCAGTCGCATTTTGGCCTAGCGATCGCCAGTTAGCAGCAAATGGTGTAATGAGAGAAGGGACAAATGCTCTCCGTTTTGGTTTACCCCCAATTCCCGCCAGCGCTGAAACAACTGCGATCGCAGCTATGCTGGAATTGGTGGCAACCATCGGCACACCAGTCCATATCATGCGTGTCTCCACAGCTCGCAGCGTGGAATTAATCGCCTCAGCTAAAGCCGCTGGTTTACCCATCACCGCCAGCACCACCTGGATGCACCTTTTACTTGATACTAAAGCAGTTAAGAGTTATCACACCAGCCTGCATTTAGACCCGCCTTTAGGTAATCCCAGTGATATGGCGGCGTTGCGTGCAGGGGTACGCACGGGTGTAATCGATGCGATCGCGATCGATCACACACCCTACAGCTACGAAGAAAAAGTCCAAGCCTTTGCCGAAGCGCCTCCAGGAGCAATTGGTTTAGAATTAGCACTACCTCTTTTATGGCAATATCTCGTTGAAACTGAGGAATTTACAGCTTTAGAATTATGGCGGGCATTGAGTACCAATCCAGCAGAGTGTTTAGGGCAAAAAGTAAGTGCGATTCTACCTCATCAACCAGCGGAACTTACTTTATTTGATCCTCAGCAAACTTGGAAAGTTGAACGGAAAAGTCTTTATACACTTTCACAAAATACACCTTGGTTAGGACAACAGTTGAAGGGTCATGTTGTGCAAATCTGGTGTTAAAAAAAACGTACTGAAGACTACCGAATATACAGCACTTCCAGCTATTATGCAATACAGACCGCCAGCCAGGGAATAGAATTCCCTGTCTAATGGTACAAGTCCTCTAGAAGAGGACTAGAAAAACTTGGGTTAAATTCAAGAATCTCCGGGCTGAAGCCTAGAGAGTGTCAAATCAGGCTATTGACACGATGGTATCGAGGTATAATTTTTTTGAAACGCGATCGCGTTTGTATTTATAACTTATGAGTCATCCTTCTTGCCTCACGATCTTGCTGATTGATGATTGCGCTGAAGATCGAGAAGCATATCGTCGCTTTTTGGAGCAAGACAGCCTGTATACCTACCGCACTTTGGAGTTTGAGACACCAACGCCAGCACTGAAATGGTGTCAACAGGAGATACCAGATATCATTTTGCTGAATTTTTTGTTACTCGATGGCGATGGGCTGAAGCTTATTCAGCAGTTTCGAGAATCCCATAGCAATACTCAAACTGCTGTAATTATGCTGACAGGACAAGGGGATGAAATTACTGCTGTCCGTGCGATGACAAGTGGTGTGCAAGATTATCTGGTTAAAAAGAAACTTACGGCTGAAGTTCTTCAAGGTGCAATTCATCATGCCATTGAACGGATGGATTTGACTCGACAGTTAAAACAAAGTCGGGAACAACAACAACTGATTGCTGCGATCGCCTTACGGATTCGTCAGTCTCTTAAACTAGAAGAGATTCTGCGTACCATAGCAACAGAAGTACGGCAGTTTTTGAAAGCAGACCGAGTAGTTGTCTATCAATTTCAGCCGGATATGAGCGGTACAATTGCGGCAGAGTCAGTGCTTCCAGGTTGGACAGTGGCTTTGGGACAGCAGATTTTGAACACCTGCTTTCAACAGGGAGCCAGAAGTGATTATTGCCAAGGGAAAAAACGAGCAATCGACGATATTTATCAAGCTGGCTTAACTAATTGTCATTTGCAACTTTTAGAACAATTTGAAGTCAAAGCCAATTTGGTAGTACCTATTTTAGTCAAAGAGCAATTATGGGGATTATTAATTGCTCACCAATGTAGTGCATCTCGCCACTGGCAATCAGTAGAACTAGATTTGTTGGATCAACTAGCGGTGCAAATAGCAATTGCCATTCAACAGGGAAGTTCTTATGAGCAACTACAGGCAGAACTGGCAGAACGCCAACGGACAGAAGCAGCGCTCAAAGCCAGTGAAGATAAACTTAAGCTTACCCTGAATTTTGCTGGTATTGGCTATTGGGAATTGAACCCAATCACCAATCAAATATTTGCTAGTGAGAACGCAATTCGCTGTTTTAGTTCCGATCTGAGTGATGTGAACTGGACTTATGAAAAGTGGCTTAATCAGTTATATCCAGAGGATCGAGAATGGGTTGAGCAGGAATTGAGGCAGGCGATCGCCACACAAACCGATTATGCTGTGGAATATCGAGTTGTCTGGCAAGATGGCAGCATTCATTGGGTATCGGCAAAAGGACGGGGAGTTTACGACGCAACCGGACAATTGCTGCAAATGCTAGGCGTGCTAATGGATATCACAGAACGCAAGCTCTCAGAGGCGGAGCGGCGACGCACCCAAATGCTGCGAATTGAATTACGTCTTTTAGAACAGATACTCGAAGTAGTTCTAGCAGGTTACTGGGACTGGGATATTCCCGGCAATCAGGAGTACTTGAGCTTAACCTTTAAGCAGATGTTTGGCTATGAAGATCATGAGTTGGCAAATACACCTGAGAGCTGGCAACGCTTGATTTTTCCAGAGGATTTACCAGGTGTTTTGGAACTTTTTGAGCAACACGTCCAAAGTCGTGGACAAATCCCCTTTTACAATGAGGTGAGATACCGACATAAGGATGGTTCTATCGTTTGGGTCATTTGTTCCGGTCGTGTTATTGCCTGGGATCGAGACGGCAATCCCTTGCGGATGATTGGTTGCCATGTTGACATTACACAACGCAAACAAGTAGAAGCTCAATTATTAGCGCTCGCTAATTTGCAACAAGCTATTTTAGATGGTACTGACTATGCCATTATTTTTAATAACTCAAATGGCATCCAAATTTTCAATGCAGCTGCTCAGAAAATGTTAGGCTACACAGCAGATGAGGTTATTCAGCAAATAAATCCAACTACATTTCACGACCCAGAAGAACTCAAACAAAGGGCAGCAGAACTCTCGTTAGAATTGGGTAGGGAAATTACACCCGGAAAGGATTTTTTTACTATCGTCACTCAAGACGGAAGCACTTATGAAAACGAATGGACTTACATTCGTAAAGATGGCTTTCGTTTCCCCGTATTTCTGTCGGTGAAAATCCTTCAGGATCTAGAAGGACAGAATATCGGATTTTTGAGTATTGCCAAAGATATTACTCAGCAAAAACAAATAGAAACAGCCCTTCGAGATAGCGAACTCCGTTATGCACATCTGGCAGAAGCTGCTCCTGTAGCTATTTTCCGGCTAGATGCCGTTGGTAAATGCATCTATGTCAACGATCGCTGGAGTGAGATGACTGGCAGACCAACACAGGCAGCATTGGGGGTGGGGTGGATACAGGCTTTGTACCCAGAAGACGGAGAGCGTTTGGGGAGGGAATGGTCTCTAAAATTTGAGCAAGGATATGTAAATCCAAAGGAATTTTATCAGAGTGAGGGTAGGCATCTACGCCCAGATGGCAGCATCAACTGGTTTTATGTCCAAGTGTTACCCGAAATCAACACTAACGATACCATTATCGGCTACATTGGCACACTGACAGATATTAGCAAACGCAAACAAGCAGAAGAGCAACTGCATCAACTCTCCGAACGGCTAACTATAGCAATCGGCTCTGGAGGATTTGGTATTTGGGAATATGATTTCGTCCAGGCAATGCAGATTTGGGACGATCGCATGTACGAACTGTATGGATTGAGCAGCACTGATTTTAACGGTTCTTTTGATGCTTGGTTAAACTGTCTGCATCCAGACGATCGCCTTTATATGCTAGGAACCATAGAGCAAGTTCTGCAAGGAAAGCAAGAATATAATGTCGAGTTCCGCATTGTCCAGCCGAGTGGAGAAATTCGTTATCTGAAAGGCTATGGTATTCTCAAGCGTGCCCAGCAGGGTGAGCCTATACGGTTAATTGGGGTTAATTATGATATCAGCGAACGCAAACAAGCCGAACAGGAACTCATCCACAATCGGGATTTGCGAGAAGCAATTTTTAACGAATCTGCCGATGCGATATTTTTGGTCGATCCGCAAACCCTGCTCACCCTGGATTGTAATCGGCGGGCGGTAGAACTGTTTGAAGCGGTTGACAAAGCTGAATTGATCGGTATCAATGGGCAGGTACTCCAGCAGCGTCCATTCACTGCCAGCGAAACGGATGCGATCATCAGAGATATGCAGTCAAAAGGTTTATGGAGCCGAGAGATTGAATATATTACTCTTCAGGGTAGGATTTTTTGGGGAAACATCGCAGCGAAACCGATTACTATCGCCGGACGTACCATGAATCTAGTACGGATCACTGATATCAGCGAACGCAAGCAAACTGAAGCACAACTGCGACAGACTAACGAGCAGCTTGCTAACGCCAATATGGAACTTGCCCGCGCCACTCGCCTCAAAGATGAATTTCTCGCAAACATGAGCCATGAACTGCGAACACCTCTTAATGCGATTTTGGGTATGTCAGAGGGCTTACAAGAAAGTGTATTCGGCTCCATTAATGAAAGACAAGCAAAAGCGATCGCCACTATTGAGCGCAGTGGCAGACATTTACTAGAACTAATCAACGACATTCTAGACTTATCTAAAATCGAATCTGGCAAACTGGAACTGCAACTAAGTGATGTTTCTGTTAAGAGCCTGTGTGATACCAGCCTTGCTTTTGTCAAACAGATGGCTTTGAAAAAAAGTATTCGTCTTAGTACTCATATTTATGACAATATTGGCAGCATCCAAGTAGACGATCGCCGCTTGCGTCAGGTACTCATCAACCTGCTAAGTAACGCTGTCAAGTTTACGCCAGAACGGGGATGTGTAACGCTAGAAGTCCGGCTGGAGGGAGCAGGGGGGCAGAGAGGCAGGGGGGCAGGGGAGCAGGGGGGCAGGGGGGCAGGGGGAGGGGGGGAAGTAGATTCTGCCTCGTCTTCCCCAAATCTTTGCTTTCATATCACTGACACCTAGGCATCGGTATCGCCCCTGAAGAAATTGGCAAGCTGTTTCAGCCTTTTATCCAACTTGACAGCAGCCTTAACCGCCAATACAGTGGCACTAGGTCTAGGTTTGGCACTGGTACAAAAAATTATTAACCTACATGGAGGAACCGTCTTAGTTAACAGTGAAGTTGGAAAGGGAAGTTGTTTTACCGTCCGCATTCCCTACCATCGCAGCGACAATCTTCTAAGAACGCAGGTAACTACTTCATTACCCAGCTATCCCTTACTTGTTGAAAATGCTCAAGTTTTGATTATCGAAGATTCTGTGGCGGCGGCCGATCAGATTACTCGTTACTTGAGCGAGATGGGAATGCAACCCATCATCTATTCTCAAGGTGAAGGAGCCGTAGAAGAAGTTTTGCGAGTTCAACCTGCTCTAATCATTCTCGATCTGCAACTACCAAACCTATCGGGTTGGGAGGTACTAAATCAACTCAAGATCAACCCAAAAACTAAAGATATTCCAACGATCATCATTTCAGTTGTGGATGAGCATAGCAAAGGACTGGCTCAGGGAGCATTTGAATATCTGGTCAAACCCATTACCCGCGCTCAACTTCAAGTAACTATAGAGAAACTACAACATCCTGCCCGTTCTAACTCGCCAAATTTAATTGTAGTGCCAGAAGTCTTTCTGGACGATCCTTTGATTTTGCTGGCAGAAGATAATCAACCAAATATTGATACGATGTCCGCCTATCTTGAAAGTCGAGGGTATCATCTGATTTTGGCAAACAATGGACAACAAGCTATCGATCTTGTCAGAGTTCAACGCCCTGACTTAATTGTGATGGACATTCAAATGCCGGGAATGGATGGGTTAGAAGCAATCCGCTGCATCCGTAACGATCGCCAATTTGTGCATATTCCCATAATTGCACTAACGGCATTAGCTATGCCTGGCGATCGCGAAACTTGTTTAGCAGCTGGGGCTAATGAATATTTGACCAAACCCATAAAACTTAAACAGCTTGTAACCACAATTCAACAACTTTTAGGAAGGTAGTGGAAATTCTCGATGGATAGTCAACCCTCTATTTTAGCGATCGATGATGAACCCGATAACTTTGATGTTATTGAAACTTTGCTGGATGGTGAAAACTACCAGCTATACTACGCTCCTAGTGGTCAACAAGCTCTAAACCGCCTCGATAGTTTTCAGCCCGATCTGATTTTATTAGATGTGATGATGCCCGATCTTGATGGGATGGAAGTCTGCCGACGCATCAAAGCCGATCCACAATGGCAAGCAGTGCCGATTATTATGGTGACAGCATTAACCGATAAAGAAGATTTGGCTCGATGTCTGGCGACGGGTGCAGATGATTTCATTAGTAAACCCGTTAATGGTGTGGAATTACGAGCCAGAGTTCATTCCATGTTAAGGATTAAGCAGCAGTACGACAGTATGCAAGTATTGCTCAAACTGCGAGAAGACATGGTAAACATGATTGTGCACGATCTGCGAAATCCACTTACCAGTATTGTTTTAGGCGCAGAGATTTTGCGGTTGTCAGGTTTGTCACCTGAACAACAGCAAGGCAAAGTCGATCAAATTTTAGTTGCTGGACAACAACTGCAATCGTTGATCGATAGCTTGCTGATCATGGCAAAGCTGGAATCTGGGAAAATGGTTCTCAACTACACAGAAGTAGACCTTTGTGCGCTTTGTATGTCAGCATTGGCAGATATTGAGGCGATCGCTAATCAAAAGAACCTCACCCTGATACGTGAACTACCCGAACCTGGTGGCATTTTTGCAGTAGATGCAGTTATCTTTCGTCGAGTGCTGGATAATTTGCTCTCCAATGCCATTAAGTTCTCCCCGTCCAAGTCTCAAGTTACCCTACGGGGAGAGTATTTAGCAGCAGGTGGTGTAAAAGTGCAAGTCGCTGATTCTGGTTCAGGAGTAAGTCTGGAGTTACGACAAATCATTTTTGAGAAGTATGAAATTGGAACTCCGATACCAGAAATTTCGCAAATTGGTTTAGGATTGGCTTTCTGCAAAATGGCGATCGAGGCACATTCTGGTACAATTACCATCGAAGATAATTATCCAAATGGTAGTGTCTTCACTGTACTACTCAAAAATGAATAATTAACTCTCAATTTACTGCATTTAAGAATTTATAGTATGCCCTTTCTGCTAATGTGACATCTAGCATGAATGGATTGTCATTACCTTGAAATTTAGCGATCGCACGACATTAACATCTAACATGACAAGCCCTTTAGTGAGAATAGAGGCACATCCACAGGAAGCAAAACGACTAATAGGAATAAATTACGAACACTTTTTAGCATTAGTAAGTTTAGCAGAAGAAAGACATAAGGAGAAACAAGTTGAAATCGAAAAAAATAGAATTCGTATCATTGCTAATATCTGTGAATGGAAACCACAGATGTCATAAAAAGAAGGAATATGTCTGTATTTAGTATATCTCAGACAAAAGCCAATTTTTGAGATGTTGGGGTTACTGTTTGATGTCTCTAAAACGAAAGTACTAGTTACCTTTGGGAATAAAAATAGCTTTATGCTCCTCATAAGCTAGCAATACTGACCCTGAAATAAAACGTAAATAAAATGTGCCATATTTTTCATTTAATTCCACTTTTTTNNNAGTAATTCGATGTTTATCTCCCGTAATTTCCCCNNNTAGCAAAGTTAAATGAAGTATTTTTTGTTCTTCAAGCTGCTGCACAGGTAGTAAGATAACATCACCTTGACGAATTGGTTGCATGGTTTTGCTTTCCTGACATGGGTACAAACCCCACTTCGCTTTTGCTCTCAAGTTTGATTTAATTTTGGCACAAGCTTTATTAGAGTGGGGCATTGTGTATTAGACCTGCCCTGAAAATAAGGCAGGAGGCAGGAGGAAAATACATTTTCATTGTTCCTTATGAGCGCAGCTCATGGAGTCTCTTGCAACAATGTATTTTTGCACTCTTAGGGAAAAGGGTAAAGCTTAAAGGGAAAGGATTTTGAGTTTCTTTACCCTTTTCCCCCGCCCCTTATCCCCGGAGGAGACCCCACCTTCCCCTTTACCCCGACAAATGCCAAGAAGTCTATTGATTGGGCACAAGAGGCAGAGGGGCAGAGGGAAAAACTGACTGCAACTTACTTCTTCTCTGCTTCCCACTCTCCACTCTCCATTCCCCAATTAAAGAATATTTTGAAAACTGTAGTCGCCAATTATGCGTTAGATAAGTTAAAGATTGAAATAGCTGGAAATTCAGACCCAGCGTATCCTCATTTATCCTCTGGGACAGACTGGGCATTAAGTTCAGCGGATTTTCTCCCAAGCAGGCAGTNNNTGTGAGGATTAAATCACTGCCTAAGCGTGACCATTTATCTTGACAATTTGCAAAAATTACCTCAACTTGACTGTTTAGCTTACTAGCTCTTCTTTTTATTGAAATTTCCATGTCAACTCTCGTCATCGTCGAATCTCCAACCAAAGCTCGTACCATTCGCAACTACCTGCCAGCAGGCTATCGGGTGGAGGCGTCTATGGGTCATGTACGTGACCTACCCCAGTCGGCTAGTGAAATTCCTGCTGCCGTCAAAGGGGAATCATGGGCGCAGCTAGGGGTAAATGTGGACGCCGACTTTGAACCGGTATATGTTGTCCCGAAAGACAAAAAGAAAATCGTCACCCAGCTCAAAGATGCCCTCAAAGATGTAGATGAACTGATTCTGGCAACGGACGAAGACCGGGAAGGTGAAAGCATTAGCTGGCATTTATACCAATTGCTGAAGCCGAAAGTTCCGACTAAGCGGATGGTGTTTCACGAAATTACCCAAGAGGCGATTAAAAAAGCTCTGAAAAACTGCCGCAATATTGATGAGCAGTTGGTTCGCGCCCAAGAAACGCGGCGGATTTTAGATCGGCTTGTCGGCTATACTCTGTCTCCTCTACTATGGAAAAAAATCGCCTGGGGATTATCTGCTGGGCGAGTGCAATCTGTAGCCGTGCGGCTTTTAGTCACTAGGGAACGCCAACGCCGCGCTTTCCATGAGGGTACATACTGGGATTTGAAAGCTAGTTTGTCAAAGGAAAANAACCCCTTTGCTGCCCAGTTGGTGACACTGGGAGGAACCAAAATCGCTAACGGCAGCGATTTTGACGCCACGACCGGACAAATTACCGCAGGTCGCAATGTCTTGTTGCTCAATGAAGAACAAGCGGTAGCCCTCAAAGAACGCCTAACCGGGAAAACCTGGAATGTTAACGACATCGAAGAACGCCCTGTGACGCGCAAACCGTCGCCACCGTTCACCACCTCGACGTTGCAACAAGAATCTAACCGGAAACTACGCCTTTCAGCCCGTGACACAATGCGGGTTGCCCAGAATTTGTACGAGCAGGGGTATATTACCTATATGCGGACAGATTCGGTACATTTGTCAGATCAAGCGATCGCAGCTGCTCGCAGTTGTGTAGAAAAGCTTTACGGTCAACAATACCTTAGTCCCCAACCCCGGCAATACACCACCAAATCCAAAGGCGCACAAGAGGCGCACGAAGCAATTCGTCCAGCGGGTAGCAGCTTCCGCACCCCTCAAGAAACTGGTTTGGGCGGTCGAGAACTTGCCCTTTACGATCTGATTTGGAAGCGGACTGTTGCCTGTCAAATGGCTGATTCCCGGCAAACTCAAATTACCGTGCAATTGCAAGTCGAGGATGCTGGATTCCGTTCTTCTGGCAAACGGATTGAATTTCCAGGATACTTACGTGCCTACGTTGAAGGTTCAGACGACCCAGAGGCAGCACTGGAAGACCAGGAAGTAATTTTGCCGAATCTGAAAGTGGGCGATCATCCAAATTGTACAGAGCTAGAAGCAGTTGGGCACGAAACCCAACCGCCAGCTAGGTACACCGAAGCTTCTTTGGTGAAAACATTAGAAAGCGAAGGTATCGGTCGTCCCAGTACCTACGCCAGCATCATTGGCACAATCATCGACAAGGGTTATGCCCATTTGGTGACTAACGCTCTCATTCCCACCTTTACTGCTTTCGCCGTCACCGACTTGCTGGAAAAACATTTCCCAGACATTGTTGACCCCAGCTTCACCTCGAAGATGGAGCAAACCCTCGATGACATTGCCCTAGGTGAAGCGAAATGGCTGCCCTACTTACAGCAATTCTATCTGGGAGATAAAGGGCTAGAAACCCTGGTAAAAGAACGGGAAAGTCAAATTGATGCCACCAAAGCTAGAACTGTAGAACTTGAGAATCTAGATGCCAAAGTCCGCATTGGTAAATATGGTCCTTATATTGAAGTCGAAAATGGTGAAGGAGTTATCACCGCTTCAATTCCCAAAGACCTAACGCCAGCTGACCTCGACCCCAAGCAGGTAGAAGTATTGCTGCGGCAAAAAATCACCGGCCCTGACCAGGTAGGCCGCCATCCCGAAACTGGCGAACCAATTTATGTAAAAATTGGCGCTTATGGGCCTTATGTGCAATTGGGTGACAAAACCGATGAAAACCCCAAGCCGAAACAAGCCTCCCTACTCAAAGGTGTCACCCCAGAAACCGTTACCCTGGAAATGGCTGTTGGTCTGTTGGCACTACCCCGAACATTGGGAGTTCATCCAGTTACTGGCGGCAAAATCCAAGCAAGTTTGGGACGCTTTGGTCCTTATGTGGTTCATGACCAGGGTAAGGAGGGAAAAGACTACCGCTCCCTGAAAGCTGCTGATAATGTATTGGCAATTAGCCTAGAACGTGCATTGGAATTGCTATCTGAACCCAAAAAGGGACGCAGTTCCACCAACAGCAAGTCCAAGGCAGCCTTACGCGAATTGGGTACGCATCCAGAGGACGGGGAAACAATTAACATCTACGATGGTCCCTATGGCCCTTACATCAAGCATGGCAAAACTAATGTCAGTATCCCAGAAGGTCAAACGGTAGAAGATATAACCCTAGCTGAGGCGTTGAACTTGTTAGCAGCTAAGGCATCGACCGGAAAATCGACTCGCAAAACAAGTAAATCAACGACTTCCAAATCTAAGTCAACAGCTAAATCCTCAACGACCGCTGCAAAGAAAAAGGGTACAGAAGGCTAGTGGTAAGTCAAACAATTTTGGATTTTAGATTTACGCTAGCGTAGCGTTAGCGACGGAGGAGTGTCTTTTAGATTTATTTCGCTCATAACGGGCGAGGCATAAAGCCTAAAATTCTCTTAATCCAAAATCTAAAATCTAAAATTCCTACTCAATAGTCTATCTAAAGTCCAATTTTTAACTCTTGACCCTTGATATCCATCCTTGATAGGATACAGTTCAGTAGGTTCAAGTGTGATACTCTAAAAAGTAAGGGAAAACACAACGCTAAATTTTAGAAGTGGCTTATGTCCCAAATGCGGGATTGTGTATCAGCCCGATTGGAAGCCAGAGGTGCGAAAGTATGTTTTTTTCTGCGTACCTGTTAATCAAAAATTGAGGTAGTATCTCAGGAGCGGTCAGTTCATGGACTATATAGAAAAGGTGCTGGAAAAGCTTAAGGAATTAGCTCGTAGGCTAATTGAAAGCCTATTAGGGCCAGAGGCTGAACCGGAACCGGAACTGATTCCGATTCCTGTAAATGATCGCTCGCGCCGTCGCCACTAACCCCACAGTGGTAAACCCGACGTTGCAACCCTTAAGTATTCTGGCACTGCATGGGCCAAACTTAAATTTACTAGGACAGCGAGAACCAGGAATTTATGGTTCGTTGACACTAGCCGAAATTAACCGCCTGTTAGAAGAAGAAGCATTCAAATTACAGGCGAAAGTTTTTCCTTTGCAGTCAAATAATGAAGGAATTTTGGTAGATACTATTCATGGCGCGTTAGGGCAACATCAGGGAATTCTGATTAATGCAGGAGCGTACACCCACACAAGTGTGGCATTGCGAGATGCGATCGCTGCTGTTAATTTGCCCACGGTGGAAGTACATCTGAGTAATATTTATCGCCGGGAAGAATTTCGCCATCATTCTTATATCGCCCCAGTTGCGATTGGCCAAATAAGTGGTTTTGGCGTTCAAAGTTACTTATTGGGCTTACAAGCTTTGATAGATCATTTAAGAGTTAGGAGTTAGAAGTTAGGAATTGGTAGTTGGTAGTAAAGTCAGGAATTAGTAATATTTCATTAACTCCTTACTTTTAACTACATAATTTATGCGTTACTCTCCTATAAGTCGGTTTAAAGGAACTTTGCTCGGAGCATTACTGGGGGGAAGTTTAGCTCCTAGTGGTAAAGTACACTTTGAGAATTACCTAGATTTAGGCAGAATGGCGGTTCTGGGTATCCAGAGTTTGATTGCGTTAGGTAGGTTAGATTTAGATGATTGGATAGAGCGTCAGCAAGAAGAATCTGCTCATTCAGCCGCAACTGATGACATCTCAATAAGAATAATTATTGCCACATTACCAGTAACACTCTTTTTTCACGAAAATCCAATTAAGCTCCGACAAAACTTGCTGCGTGTACTAAAAATCTGGGAGGATGATCCAGTAGTCAGGGATGGAACACTAGCAGTAGGATATGCGATCGCTCTTGCCCTAAATGAAAAACTCGACCCTCTAACTCTTATCCCACAAACAATTTCTTTTATCGGAGAAACACCGACATCAATACCAAAAAAATTATTAAGAGTCCAGAATTTATTAAAGCAAGGGGTTGGATTATCAACGGTGCAAGCTGAGTTTGCTAAAGAAGAAAAGCTCAGTAACACTATTGCTATGGCATTTTACTGCTTTTTGAGTACCTTAGAAGACTTTCGCCTGACAGTTTTACAGGCTACTCACAATGACAATCCTCAAGTGCAAGATGCTACGCTTCTAAGCTCACAGGCTACAGGTGCAATTACTGGTGCTTTATCGGGAGCATATAACGGTACAGGTGGAATTCCTGTAAATTGGCAAGTCTTGCTCTTGCGGAGCAATTCTCCAGTATGGGGACTAACTAGCTTTTCCCAAATGTTAGAATTGACCGATGCATTTGTGGGAGTGTGGTCAGGAGTGTATAATCTTACCTTAAACCCAAAAGAGTTAACAGAGGAGGGATGTGAGGTGGCTTTGCTTTCAGTTTACGCAGCTCCTCGCGTTATTCGGTCGCGTTAATCTTAAATTAACCAAATAAGGGGTTAAAGGTAGGCAAACTTCCGCCACAGTTGTATTAGTCTCATATACTAGAATTTTTCAGTAAACCCTTGGACTGATTCTGTAGCTAGGTATTGTGGCAAATCAGCAATAAAAAAGCCCCGCCACCGACTTGCAGCCGCAGATCGAACTTTCCTGATGATTGTCTTTTTTTGAACTATCAAAGTCGGCAATTGCAGGTAGAGATAATGAAAATGCATAAATTTTTGCAGTTCTTGAACCAGCAATTGACTCACTGGCGGCGACAGTACAAAACACTACGCCGAAAGGGAAAATTAATGAGAAGTCCCAAAGGTAAAACCCATAGAAGGGAACTTCTAAGGACTATGCTCAAGAATGTATTCCTGTTTTTATCAAAAACCAATGAGAAAAGCGAACGCCGAAAACAAGAAAGAGCGCTAAGGTTAAAGGCAAAATCGGTTAAAACTAAGAGTAGCATTTATGCAGTTGGTTTAGATTGGGCATATAAACAGCGTTACTCAGTGATTTTAGCGATCGCTGTAGTGTCCCTCACAGGTATTATTGGGCATAAATTATACAATCAGACTCAACTTCAAGTAGGACATCCCGCACCCCAAACGATTACAGCACCTTACACAGCTAGCATCGAAGATCAGAAAAAAACCGAAGCCGAGCGCAAAGCCGTCAGTACAAACTCCTTACAGGTGTTGATGCTTGATGCGCGAATCAACGAAAAAATCAACGAAAATTTGCAACAACTTCTAGATGATGGCAACGAAATTCGCGCTGTCGCTGGAGCTTTTCCTTTTTTCGATCCTGTAGTTTTATCCATCTCTACCCAACGTTACCTCCGCTCTTGTTCTGAGTCGGAATGGCAAGCACTGCTATCGGCTGTAGAAAATAGTAAAAATCAGCAGCAGAAGGGAATCGGACAAACCACCCCAGCTGCACCCAATCAGAAACGCCAGCCGCGCATCATATCCAAATCTGATTCCCAGAATCTAGAAAAGACACAACCAGTAGATTTTTCTCAAAACACTGATTTTACTCAAGCTGTAGCAGAACTAGAATCTTACCGCCTCACAACTTCTGAGAAAAGCTTGTCCTTAGTGATTGCCGAAATTTCCCAAACACGTCAAAGATATATCCAAGCCACTGCCAAACTTTTAAAGTTAGAGACTGTTAGCCCCGAAGCAGTATATGAAGAATCTCTACTTTTGGATTTATCAGATGTGGAATGGGAAAAAACCCAAATGGGAATCCATGAAAGTATAGAGCGGATTCTCACCCAAGGCATCCCACAAGGACTGCCAAAAAATATCTTGCAAGATGCGGTGAGTTTACAATTACAGACCTTTGTACCAGAATCCGCTGAAACTTTGGCAAAAAATCTGTTGTTAGCTGTACTCAAGCCGAATCTGCAAAAAGATGAAGAACAAACCAGACAAAATGCTCAAAAGGCGGCGGCTGGTGTGCCACCCGTGATGGTGAAAGTACGGCAAGGTGAGGTAATTGTCAAAAAAGGAGCGCAGATTACTGCATGGAACTTTGAGGTGCTGGAGCATTATCGCCTGATTCGCCGGGAGGTAAAGTGGCAGGAGTTGGTGAAGTTAGGAGGTGTGATTGCGATCGCTATTGGCATTTTTGTTTGGGTAGAACGCCATATTGATTACGAATTGCGACAACGCGATCGCCTGTTGGTGTTGTTGCTAACTCTGAGTGTGCCAGCAGTAATCGTCATCGGATTGCCCTATACCACCTGGAGCGCCCTTGGTTTATTGTTGGGAAGCTTTTACGGCCCCACTTTGGGGTTGACAGTTGTCGGCCTGCTGTGGCCGATATTAGGCATTAGCTTGGATATGAGCAAGGCTGCGCTTTTAGCTGGTGTTGGGGGAGGAATATTAGGTAGTTACATTGCCCAACGATTGCGATCGCGTGAAGAGTTGGCTTTATTAGGTGTTGCGATCGCCTTAACTCAGGGTGGTATTTACCTGCTTGTTAAAATCTTAATTGGTCAAGTATTTGGTTCAACCTGGTATATTGTTTTCCAAGAAGCGGGATTATTTGCCTTATCCGGCTTAGGGTGGAGTATTGTCGCCTTGGGTTTAAGTCCTTATCTAGAAAAAGTTTTTGATTTAGTTACCCCAATCCGTTTAGCAGAACTGGCGAACCCTAACCGCCCTTTATTAAAACGACTTGCGACTGAAACTCCGGGAACTTTTCAACATACGTTGCTTGTGGCTACTCTTGCTGAAGCTGCTGCCAAAGAATTAGGATGCAATGTTGAACTAGTCAGGGCTGGGACACTATATCACGATATTGGCAAAATGCACGACCCTCTTGGCTTTATTGAAAATCAAATGGGGGGGCCGAATAAACATGATACTGAGATTAAAGATCCTTGGAAGAGTGCAGAAATTATCAAAAAGCACGTAACTGAAGGGTTAGTAATGGCGCGTAAACACCTTTTACCTACGGCGATTCAAGCTTTTATTCCAGAGCATCAGGGAACGATGCTGATTGCCTATTTCCATCACCAAGCCCAGCAAATGGCTCAGTCAGATCCAAGTTTAACTGTAGATGACGCAGACTTTCGTTACGATGGGCCAATTCCCCAATCACGGGAAACCGGAATTGTCATGTTAGCAGATTCTTGCGAAGCGGCGCTGCGATCGCTGCAAGCATCGGCTAAATCTGTGGGAGAGAAGCGATCGGTTAAAGATGTCTCCACTGAACAAGCTTTAGCAATGCTGAATAATATTCTACGTGCCAAATGGCAAGACAATCAACTCGTTGATTCAGGACTAAAACGGGAAGAGATGTCACAAATTGCTCAGATATTTGTGGATGTTTGGCAACAATTTCATCACAAACGGATTGCTTATCCTAAGTTGAAGGCTAATGGTGCTGCGCGAAAGTAAATAATTTAAACGTTAAATTTTTTCTTTAAAATCTCTCTAAGTATATGGCTTGATCGCTCTACAAACTCTTGTTCTGTTTCATTTTCCTGTGGCTTACCTATTTGTTCGCTCAGAGAAGATATAACCTCATCGCTTGTAGCATAATTGGCAACACCTTTACTAAATTCCGTTGCTTTTTGTGTATTGGCAAGTCCATACGACAATCCAATTGCAGATGATAAAACTTGTTGAACGTTACCAGCTACGATTGTTGAAAGTTCTTGGGTTGTTGAAGATTCTTGCGTAGCGGCAGTGTCGGATAGTTGTTTTGGATTTTTATAGAAATCCTTAAAGTTACTCATTTATCCTCTCAAATATTTTTATGAGTTTTACTATTCTTTGTAGTATCTATAGTATTTTTTGAAAACTTCTACAAAGCTTGAGATGATAGCATCAATAATTTCTTCCTTGATTTCATCTGATAATTCATCCCAAACGGAAAATAGCCAACTTACAATACCTCCAATAAGTGGAACTAAAATTGGAACTAAAAACCAGAACATTGATTTTACCCTGAATACATCTTTGAACTGAGAAAGTAGTATACACGTTAATTCAAGTCTCCTTTGGTTAGAAACACCTCAGAAGAATCACGGTTTTTAATAAAATTATTCGTAATGAATTCAGTATTACAACCTATGATTATCTCAAAGAAACGCTTGTGGTATCAAAATTGTAATTTTGACACCACAAGCGTTTCTTAATTTTTGCTTTTTACTTGTTAACAAGTTTCAATTTTGCCGTTGGATTTTCCGATAATCCCAAGGCTTCTTTAATCCTGGCTACTTTATGGTCACTGAAGTGAGTTAATACATCAAGCTTCATCAGTAGACAGTACAATTTCTTTTGCGGGGCGATCGCCCTTTGTACCATTTAGTCGAGATGCCTCAGATTTTGCAGCAGAAGTTGAGCTTCCACCTTTTCTAGCAAGTTCAGCCATCCATTTTTTAGTTCCAAATATTCCGTTCATCAAAGCAGGAATACTCAAATCTACATCTAGGGTTTTCCAGTGTAATCCTTCACCAGAAGGTGTTACCTCTACTTCTGCTAAGTCCTTGATTGAAGCATCCGCCAGTCCTTCTCCTACCTCGGAAGGGAACCCAAACATACATTTGTTAGACAAGAAAACTATAATCATTCCTAAATAAGCGTCATAAAAAGCACGAGTAGCCCGTGGTTCAGATGTGGCGATCGCATCAGAGTTTGCTCTCGCATTGGCTAGCTTTTCTTTTAATTCTTCTGTAGCCGCAATCTTTTTAACCATGATATTCTCGCCACTTTTTTAGTAGTTCCAATTGGTGATCAGCAACTAACTGTAAAGCTTTCACCGCATCTTTATCACTCATTCCTGGGGATACCCAAGCCCACTCTGGAGCTAGGTTTTCATCTCCTTGNATTTTTGCCTCTCCGCCCCCTTTTAAAACATGGACATGAGCAGGAATATGATCGTTAAGGTAGATACGAACCTCAAAACCGCCTTTTCTTAAGATTGTTGGCATTTAATATCTTAATTTTATCAGACAGAACCTAAGCGCTTGGGTTTCTCAATAGATTGAGTACCCAATATTCAATCCCTAATCCTCACTACGTCGCACACCAGCCAAGATAAAATTAACTGCTGCTTGAGTATGCTGCTCAATCATTTCTGGACTTAGCAGTTGCAAATCGGGTCTAGTATGCTTAATATTTTCGTAAGCGTTGAAGTACATATTACAAACCCCAATAATATGCAGGGTGGTGAAAAATGGATCGAGTTGACGGAAACAACCTTCCGCCATCCCCCGCTCTAAAATCTTGATGAGATAGCTAAAATTTTCTTGCCAATTCCCCTCTTTAAAATACTTCCCCTGATTTTGGTTTGCTTCTTGGAACCAAAGCATTCCTCTATGCGGGTGAGCAGCTTCATAAGCGATCGCTTCTTTGACAAGCAGTTTCAAGGCTTCCTCTGGTGGTAACTGATCCAAATTTAGCTGCTCAAACCCTTCGTGCATTTCTACCGCCGGACGTTGCAGAACTGCTTTATATAGCCCTTCCTTGCTCTGGAAGTAGTAGTAAATCATCGCTGTGGTGACACCTGCACCTCTAGCGATCGCCCCTGTCCGCGCTCCTTGAAGTCCATTTCTGGCAAACTCCGCTTCCGCCGCATCGAGAATCTGCTTTTTCGTCGCTTCTGCATCGCGCACCTGACGCGGCTTTTTAGATGAGAATTTTGACTGCGTTGAACGACTCACATTGCTCCATCAGCATAACGAAAATATATTAACTAAAAACTTGGTTAGTAGTTGACATAGAAGATGAAATTTATTAAGTTAATATTAACTAACTAAATGATTAGTTAATTATATAACTTGTCCATGCAGTAGCCGAAGTTAGCCGAGCAAATGCCCGGTAGTATTAACTCGTCTATTGCAGACAAGACTTTAGTTATCCCAATTTACATTAAAAAGAGTGATGTAGAACAGGCGACACCAGCTTGTCTACAACTTTGAAGTTTCAAGATTGCGTTACCTTTTGCTAACGCATCTAGCAACTTTTCAAAAAATTATCAAGATTTTGGAGGAAAAATGGAACCAATTTTACCTGGTGCGCCTTGGTTAATCGCGCACAAATCTATATTGGGAGTGAATAAACCAAATAAAATCACATTAAATGGACAGGATTATGTTATTTGGCAAAACCAAAAAGGCGAAGTGTTTGCCCTTGATAACATCTGTCCGCATATGCAAGCACCCTTATCAAATGGCTGGGTTTGCCAAGATAGAGATACTATTGCTTGTCCTTTTCATGCACTAGAATTTGATGGGCAAGGTAGGCTACAGCAAGGAGAGAAAAAGGACAGTCAGCCAATTACAAAAGAATTAGAGCTAATTATTAGCAATGATTGCATCTGGACTTATGGTGGATTTGAGCCAAGATTACCTATTCCAGATTTGCATCAAAAAATTGTCGATGAATACGAGTTCATTGGAGTAACTGGGGTTAAAAGTATTCAGGGTGAGTTTTTGACTAACCTGATGGTTAACTATGACTATAATCACCAAAATGGTACTCATAAAGAATTATTTAAAGTTACATATTGTAATGTAAGTTCTTTTGAAGAAAAAGGATACTATGCCACAGTAAAACAAGAACTGAAGAGAGCCAATAACACGCTAGGAGAAATTATCAAAAATCCTATTTTGGGAATCTTTCCTAAAACACTTTCTAACACACTAGAATACGCATTTCCTTCAACTACAGCTTTTTTTGCTAAAACGCCGATTGGTGATATTACTCAAGTTCATATTCTCTACCCAGAAACAGACAAAATCACTAAAAATTTTATTTTGATGTATGCCAAAGTTGTCAATCCTTTGATGAAATTTCTGTTTAAAAACTCAGTTTTACAAGCAGCAGCCACTGTTATTGAGCAAGATACAAGTGCTGTAGAAAGTTTGTATCCTCGACAAAAAGCAAAAATTAGATTGCCAAATGAAGAGATTATGTTCTACGCAGAAAAACTCTACCACAATTGGTAATTTTGATTTGCAAAGCCTAACTGCCCTTTACAATTAAACTGTAGCTAATTCCTGCTGGAGGTACTCAAATATGCGGCAGCTAAAATCAGCCGAGGAAATGCCTGGTAGTTATGGCTTGCCCATCTTGGGGGAGACTTTAGAAATATTTCGGGATTTAGAGTTGTATCTATGGCGACGATTCCAGCAGCATGGTTCAGTTTTTAAGACGAGGGTCATGGGATACAAACGTGCTTATTTAATTGGCCCTGATGCTAATCGGCTGGTGCTGGTAGAACAAGCTGAAAATATGTCGTCGCGGATCGGTTGGTATTTCTTAGAATCAACATTTGGCAACAATATTTTATTACAAGATGGGGAAGAACATCGCCTAACTCGTCGCTTGATGTATCCAGCATTTCACGGAAAAGCGATCGCTACATACTTCGACACCATTCAAAATATTGTGCAAGACTTCCTCAAAGATTGGGGAGAGCGAGGAACGATTTCCTTAAATTCTAGTTTCCGCCAGCTTACTCTGATAGTTGCGACTCGCCTGTTTTTGGGAAGTCAGAACAAGAGCGAAGTTGAGCAAACCAGTCAGTGGTTTACACAACTGATAGATAGCAGTATGGCAATATTGAAATGGAATGTCCCTTTTACCTTATATGGTCGCGGTCAAAACGCTAGGGGTAAGTTAGTGGCTTTCTTGCGTGAAGTAATCGCCCAACGTATCGAGCAAGGTAATTTAGAAGAATCAAAAGATGTTTTGGGATTACTGCTAGCCGCTGTTGATGAAGACGGCAATAAATTGAGCGAAGCACAGATAATCAATGAGGCACTATTATTACTATTTGCTGGACACGAGACAACAGCCTCATTGCTGACTTGGGTAATCTTTGAATTAGGTAATCACCCAGAATGGCGAGAACGACTGCGCCAAGAACAATTAGCAGTTGTGGGAAATAATTCCCTTAACCTGTCCCATCTCAAACAACTTCCGCAGTTAACAAATGTCCTAAAAGAAGTTGAACGGCTCTATCCGCCAGTGTATGCCTATAATCGTGGTGTCCTCAAAGATATTGAGTATGGAGGCTATCGCATCCCTGCTGGTTGGTTTGTGACTATCTCACCCATGCTGACTCACCGTTTACCAGAACTGTATACCGATCCCGATAGCTTCGACCCCGATCGCTTTGCACCACCTCGTGAAGAAGATAAGAAACATCCTTTAGCACTAATGGGTTTTGGTTATGGTTCGCATAGTTGTTTAGGCATGGAATTTGCCCAGATGGAAATGAAAATCGTGCTTTCCACACTACTTCGTCATTATGACTGGACAGTAAAACCAGATTATTCTGCGATCGCTCCAGTTCGTCAACCTTCTAAAGTTAAAGATACTCTACAAGCATATATTGAGCCTTTGAATAGCAAGCTAAATTCTTACTAGTGCTACGCTACAATTAGCAAGCTTGAGAGACAACTATGACCGAAAACGACTCATGATACAACCCCCCCAAATTTATTTATGGGGATCATTAATTTTGAATTTTGAATTTTGAATTTTGAATTCGGAGCGAAGCGACGTGACTGCCCTAATTCTGAACCTCAGCCCCACCATTGAACTAACAGATGAGCAGTTCTTCCAACTGTGTCAGAATAATCGAGATTTGCGACTTGAGCGCACCGCAGAGGGAGAATTAATTATCATGCCACCAACTGGATGGGAAAGCGGAAATCGAAATAGTAGACTTACACAGCGTTTAGGTAATTGGGCTGACGCTGATGGCACAGGTTTGGCTTTTGATTCTTCTACAGGTTTTAAACTCCCCAATGGTGCAAATCGCTCTCCAGATGCATCCTGGGTGAGTCGCAAGCGATTAGAAGCTCTGAATCCAGACCCCGACAAATTCCTACCACTCGCTCCAGATTTTGCGGTAGAATTACGCTCTGCTTCAGACAGCTTAAAGACTGTGCAACAAAAAATGCAGGAGTATATTGACAACGGTGTGCGTTTAGGCTGGCTGATTGACCCCCAGAATCAACAGGTGGAAATTTACCGTCCAGGACAGGAAGTTGAGATTCTGCGTAGGCGTAGCCCGTCGGAGACATCGCCTACTAGCTTATCAGGAGAGGATGTATTACCAGGGTTTGTCTTGGATTTAGCACAGATTTTGAGTTAAGCGATCGCTCAATTTCACTCATTTCAAAATCGGCAGAACTTGCAACTCTAATTTAATACAAATTTGCAGAAAATTAATATTGACTTAATACTAAAAACACTGTTTGCAATAACCCAATAACAAAACCTAAAACACCACCTAAAGTCACAATCGCTTGCAATTCATTTTTCACAATTCCTTCAATAGCAGCTTCTAAATCAGCAGGTGAAGTTGATTTCACCCGGTCAACTATCACTTGATCTATTGACAAAATCGGAATTGCTTGCGCAACAATTGCTTCTAAATCTTTTTCCAAATACTTCTCTAAAATTAGAGCCAATTCTTGACTCATGACTTCTAAAGAAGTACTGACAACTGGTGAAGTACTAACACGATTCAGTAGTACTACAGCAATATTTTCCCAATCAACAGAATCAGTTAATCCTTGTAAAAAATCGCTGCCACTATTTTGTAAGTAATGACGGACACTTTCACGGGTGGTTTTTCGGAGTTGGCGAACCGTCCCCATTGGCAAGTTTTGTAATGATAAATTTTGCAGTAATTTCCGAATGCGATCGCGAATCTGCAAATCTTGAGTCAATTCCTGCAAGCGACTATTAGCAGCCTCTTTTTCATCCAAACAAAAAGTCCGTAAGCGTGTAAGAGTATTACGTAAGCCAAACAAATTTGCTACTACCCAATAAGTCCCGCTGGTTTTTTCGCGGAAGCCTTCATCGATAATTTGAATCGTGCGGTCTGTCAAAAAATCAACTATTGTTTGGCGTAAAAGATCCGGCGGTAAAACTACTTGCAACAACCAATCAGCAAGCCTTGTAGCTTGTTCTTCACTCAGTTGAAATTCCAGCAATATCTGGTCAAAAATTTGATTTATCTGCGCTTCTAAAAAATCTTCACGCCGCGCTAAAACCTTAAGCAACCGTGGCAAAGATTCCCCTAGTAAATCCCGCAAAATACCCGCTACAATTTTGGCACTTTTCTCGTTTTTATCTGTTTTAATTTGTTCAATTGCTAACTGCAACAACCAAAGAATTGCTGATTGCACGCGTTCTGTTTGCAACAAACGCCGCGCCAGATTTTGCAATTCTTCCGGTGTCAAAAGTGACCCCATGATTGTGTTAGAAATATTCAAAGCCAAACGTTCCTGGTTGCGGGGAATCAATCCAGGGGTGAAGGGTACTCTTCGTCCAGCAATGTAAATTGCTCGGTAAGGACGGAACAACATTTTGATGGCTATATCATTTGTGAAATAGCCAATAATTCCACCCAGTACCGGGGGAGACACATAAAGCCAAAGATGAGACCAGTCCAAGGGAAGAATTTAAAAAGTTAGGAGGTTAGAGCTTAGTGTTAGGAGTTAAGAGTTAACATTAGAGACGCGATTAATCGCGTCTGTACAAGAGTTAAGAGTTAGGAATGATAAATTTTAAATGAGAATTTATCACTACTCATAATTCATAACTTTTAACTAATAACTCCTAACTTACTAAGCACTAGCACTCCCATCATACCGTTCGCAATGGGGTAGTGTGTGGCAACTGCAAAACCAACTTGATGAGCTAACTCTATTTGCTCTTTACCGATGGGAAAACGATCTAAGCTGGGACTGATGTAAGCATATTCTTCTTTTAAGCCTAAATAACTGGCAACTGGCACTACAAAACTGTCCAGATACAACTGCTGAAAAGCGCGTAGCTGAGGATTACTCGGTCGATGAAAGTCTAAAATTGCGGCTTTAGCTCCCGGTTTCAAAACCCGGTATAGCTCTTGGAGACTGCGGGGAATATCTTTAACATTTCTTAAACCATAGCCCATTGTTGCGGCATCAAATTGGTTGTCGTCAAAGGGTAAATTGAGGACATCAGCTTCTACCCAGTTGATAGCAGGTTGCGGGTACTGCTTTTGGGAGCGTTCTCTAGCGTTTTCTAGCAGGTTTGGGGAAAAATCTACTCCATACACCTGTCCTATTGCTCCGATACGCCGTGCCAAACGTAAAGCTAAATCACCACTACCGCAACACAAATCTAATGCAGTATCTCCTGGTTTAGCTGCACTCCATTTTACTGCCATTTCTTTCCAGATTCGATGCTGTCCCAGACTCAACCAATCGTTTAATTGGTCATAAACTGGAGCAATACGGTTAAAAATGGACTGAATTTCGTTAGTCATTGGTCAATAAGTCATTGATCATCAGTCATTCGTCATTTGCCAAAGATAAAGGACAAATGACTAATGACAACTACACAATACCTTAATGAGAGTGACTACTAGTCAGAGCGATCGCCACCAGTTGTGCTGATAAATTAATTAGCACTAATTCATCTTCTCGCAAAGTGCAAGGTTGTTTCCACTGGAGCGACAATACACCCAAAAGTTGATTGCGGTAGCTAATTGGGATCACTAAATGTGCTTGCACACCCGTATTTTGGTAGTGAATCGCATCAACTAATTTAGTGTCTTTAAGTACATTTAAGGAAACTTGCATTTGTCCCGTGGCGATCGCTTCCCTGGTTAGTGGATCTTGAGATAGCCAATTTTCTATTGTACCTGTGTCGCTGTAAGTTCCTTGAGTTGCAACCAGAGTATTTCCATCTGTAAGTTGTAAAATACAGCCGTCTGCTCCAAAAGTTTCACTCACAGCTCTAGCAATGGGAGCGAGAGTTTCTTCTAAGCTAGAAGCAGCTTGAGTTACCTGTACCAAAACACTCAGCAGCGCCATTTGAGCATGAGCACGGCGTAATTCTTCTGTACGTTGCTTGAGCAAGTCATAGGTTTCGGCTGCTCTTTGTACCACTGCCTTTAGTTCCCCTGGGTCCCAAGGCTTGGTGATATATTTGTAGACTTGCCCAGCATTAATTGCTTCTACCAAGTCTTCTATATCAGTAAATCCAGTGAGAATTATTCTTACTGTATCGGGAAACTGAGGTACAGTTTTGCTGAGAAATTCAGTTCCTTTCATTTCTGGCATCCGTTGATCGGAGATAATCACCGCTACCTCCCCTTCTGTTGCCAAAACTTGTAGAGCGTTCACCCCACTATCAGCTTTCAGAACATTAAAGTCGCGTCGAAATGTGCGATAAAGTAAATCTAGATTATCTGGCTCATCGTCAACTACCAGTATTTTCAGCTTTTTTGGTCGTTCGAGAGTCATAACTTGAGATTGGACTTTATCAATTTCGAGATTGGGTTTATCCATAAGATTTTCCTTTAAATATTCACTCTCTTGTTATATTCCATACCAAGTTTAGTTGAGAATAGCCGAAGAGCGCCAAGGGTTTATACTGAGTTATTTTGCATATTTGAGAATGCTAATAGTGAGCGCTACAGAGAAAATTTATTTGCCCAAATATCTGAATTAAAAATGTTGCGCTAGAAAAACCAACTAAATTAGCGAAACTATGGCAGTTTTGATCGTGGATGAGGTGTAGGTCTGGGTATAGATTAAAATAAGACTTGCTCATGAGGTATTAATTAACCTCTCAAGTTGAAGCTCGCACTCCGATTATGACTGATTTACCACCCAACACTCAGAATCCCGAAGATAATGCTAACAATGATGTAGCACAAGAGTTATTCCGAAAACTGAGGCAAAAACAAGGCAACTGGGTGGAATGGGGAGCCGCGATCGCCTCGTTGCTAAAAACCGGTTTCAACCCCCAAGAAATTTTTGAGGCGACTGGATTTGAGCCGATTCAACAAAATCAGGTGGTTGTTGGTTCTCAAGTTTACAATTCTTTGGAAAAGTTTGGAGTATCGGCAGAAACGCGATCGCACTATACTACACGTGGCAGCGATGTTTTATACGAGCTACGTTTACTTACTCAAGAAGAACGCGCCGCCGCCGCCGAACTAATCTTCGTCCACAATGTTGATGCTGATGAGGCACGAGATATAGCAAAAGCCCTGAAAGAGTTCTCTTATTACCGCACTTTACCAGAAGGATTTTCTGCCCATCCTGGGGATGCGGTTGCTCACCAAGTTTGGAAACTGGCACGCCAAAATGCAGATTTGCAACAGCGATCGCGCCTAATTGCCAAAGGTTTGCGTTTTGCTCACACGCCAGGTGCAAGGCAAAAAATCGAACAGTTACTAACTGATTTTACTACCGTTCCCCAGCGTCCAGCGCCAATTTTACCGTTTTACCGCCTGGAATTTGAAGAACAGTTACCCCGAATCTTGCCTGTAGTAGGCGAGTTGCCATTATCACGGCAAGACTTGCAAGCTGTGCCCATACTGACAGAAATTGAACCATTTCGCCTGGTTAAGTTTTCTGGAGAGCAAGCTTGGGTTCCCTTACCAGGTTGGCAAGTGCTATTGGCGGCAGAAGATCCAGTAGTGATTTTAGCGAATAGCGATCGCTTCCCCATCCAAACCCAAAGCCAAACAGGGCCAGTCGTAGTTGTGATAGATCGTGCCCAACGAGAATGGGATGCCTCCAGCTATTTTGTCGTTGAAAATGGTGGTGAATTAGATTTTCAATGGTTTGAAACTGAGCCAGAAATTCCTTTATTAGGACAAATTATTATCATCGTGCGTCCTAAGAAAATTCTGGATGAAGAATTAACTAAGGATTCATGGCAGATTGACGAATAAATTCAATTTTAGACGAGCTAACTGCGTAACACTCCCACGCCAGAAGGTGTGGGAGTGTTGAAGATTAAACTAACTGGAGCAAAAATTTCAACAAGGTTGAGTTAAGGAAAATCGGAGGTTGGCTTGAAGAACTAAATCCAACATTGTTTGGTCATTTGTTGGGTTTGTCTTGATACCATTACTAGATAAGCAAGCTACGCAGTTTACGGTTTTTGAAGCTAAGACCAACCGTATTGCAGCAACTATATTATGAGATCAAAATTATTAAAAAATTAAGTATTTTTCTTATTATTTTAAATTTTACTGTATTTTCATATCTTATCACCGCAATTAACTATTGAGAAAAAATTCCTATTTTTTTCAATTTAGTTTCATCACAAAATAAAGGCAATAGATTTTCTGTTGACAGCAATGACTTAAACATTGTGTAACGTAACTATCACTCATTTGTAGCGGAACAAGGAATTTTCCAAAAATGTCTCTCACAAAACGTTGCTTGGCAGAATTTATCGGCACATTTTGGCTTGTTTTAGGTGGCTGTGGTAGTGCTGTTCTAGCCGCAGCCTACACAGCAGATGCTGCAAAAATCAGCGAGAATACTTCTTTTCCATTAGGTATTGGATTAGTAGGTGTATCTTTGGCATTCGGGCTTACTGTCCTTACAGGGGCTTATGCTTTTGGTCATATTTCTGGTGGTCATTTCAATCCAGCTGTTTCCTTTGGACTGTGGGCAGGTAAGCGCTTTCCGGGGTCTGACTTACTACCTTATATCGCCTCTCAAGTAATCGGTGCAGTTGTTGGTGCGGGCATTATCTACCTGATTGCTAGCGGCAAAACTGGATTTGCCCTAAGTGGCTCCAACCCACTGGCTACCAACGGTTACGGTACTCATTCTCCAGGTGGTTACACGCTGTTTGCTTGCTTCATTAGTGAAGTTGTGATGACTTTCATGTTTCTGCTGATTATTCTGGGGGTGACTGATAGCCGTGCTCCTAAAGGATTTGCACCACTGGCAATTGGTTTTGGACTCACTTTAATTCACCTGATTAGCATTCCTGTAACCAATACCTCGGTTAATCCTGCCCGTAGTACTGGAGTTGCTCTATTTGCAGGTGTAGAACTCTTTTCACAAGTTTGGCTGTTCTGGATAGCTCCGATCTTGGGAGCTATTTTAGCAGGATGGTTGTACGCAGCCGTCTTTAGTGAATCAACTGTGGATGAACGGCAAAACGTCAAAGAGCTAGTGTAAAAGTCATTTTCTGTACAATTTGCCCCGGTATTTCTAGCTTTTATCGGCAGTTCATCAATGTTCAGTTGAAGTTGCGTAGGTGCAATCCACATTATATTGGTGTCAACTTAAGGCGAAACAACTCGTCCGTCGGGAATTTCAATTCCCGCCTCATAGATAAAGTCATCTGAAGATGACTAAATATCGCCAAAAATCTCCAGTCTACTTCAGCAGACTTAAGCTATTAGCTTGAAAATTTATTCCCTGGCGGGTGACAAAGCCAACAGTTAAGTTATTTCCAGCTTAAGTTGACACCAATGCCCACATTAGTCATCGCTTGACATTTCGTTTTGAGATTCCTTAATAATCCTCCGACTTAGAGAGCAAATGAACCAAGCAAAGTTTGTTTTGTCGGGGGATTATTAATTTTATTTCTAGCAGAAACGCTTAGATCGCCGTCTTAGTGCTTGACAGGATAATTAAGTGTATATACACTTAATCTATGCAAGACCAAACTACTCAATTAGCTCTACTTAAAAAAGTTGCAGCTACCTGTACCTGTTTTAATCTCCGCAAAGCATCTCGCACAGTTACACAACTTTTTGATGAGATTTTGCAACCAAGTGGGGTTTTGGCTAACCAGTTTACCTTGCTGACTGCAATCAACTTAGCTGGCTCAGTAACAATCACGCGCCTAGCTCAAGAATTAGTTATGGATCGAACCACGCTGACACGTAACCTCAAACCACTAGAAAAGCAGGGATTGCTCCAGATTCAGCCAGGACAGGATCAACGGATGCGGGTGATCAGTTTAACAGATAAAGGACAAGCCGCTTTGTCCGAGGCTTTACCTCTATGGGAGGTAGCCCAAACTCGTGTATTAGAACAATTAGGGCAAGAACGATGGAGTACTTTGTTATCAGGTTTGTCCGATACTGTATCCTTGCTGCATAAAGGCTAATTTTTTTCTCAAAAAGGTGTATATACACATATTTCTGAATTAGGAAACCTCTATGTCTAAATTTGACGATCATCCAACTGTCAGACAGTATCGCGAGCAAAGCACTATCGATGATTCCACGATCGCTTCTCCTTTAGATGCTGATTGGCTACGTAGTTTGTGCTTGGAGCTAGGAGCGGATGATGTTGGCTTTGTAGAGATTGATCGCCCAGAGATTGCTGCTCAACGCCAGGATATTCTTGTAGCTTTTCCACCGACGAAGACACTAGTTAGTTTCGTGTGTCGCATGAATCGGGAGAATGTTCGTAGTTCAGAGCGATCGCTAGCTAACGTAGAATTTCACACTACAGGCGATGAAGTCAACCAAATTGCTCATGAGATTGTTGCTACCCTTGAACAAAAAGGAATTCGAGCTTTAAATCCAGCAATGGGTTTTCCAATGGAAATGGATCGCTTTCCAGGGAAAATTTGGGTTGTTTCCCACAAACCTGTAGCTGTAGCCGCAGGTTTAGGTCACATGGGGATTCACCGCAACGTTATTCATCCCAAATTTGGCAACTTTATTTTACTTGGGACGATTTTGATCGAAGCTGAAGTAACTAAATATAACAAACCAATTGACTATAACCCCTGCCTGGAGTGCAAATTATGTGTAGTAGCTTGTCCAGTGGGAGCTATTGGTGGTGATGGACATTTCAACTTCTCAGCTTGTTACACTCACAATTATCGAGAGTTTTTGGGAGGATTCACCGATTGGGTAGAAGATATTGCCGAAAGTAAAAGTGCCCATGACTACCGTCAAAAAGTGAATGATTCGGAATCAGCATCAATGTGGCAGAGTCTTGCTTTCAAATCAAACTATAAAGCAGCTTATTGTGTAGCTGCTTGTCCAGCTGGGGAAGATGTAATTGGTCAATTTTTGAGGAATAAGAAAGGCTTTGTTAAAGAAGTAGTCCGACCCTTACAAGATAAAGAAGAAACTATTTATGTTGTTCCAGGTTCCGATGCCCAAGATTACGTAGCGAGAAGATTTCCACACAAAAAAGTAAAGCAAGTTAGCAACAGCCTTCGCCCTAATTCTATTCAAGGATTTCTTTCCGGGTTGCCTCTGGTATTTCAAAGGAATCAATCAGTAGGACTGGATGTTATTTACCATTTCACATTCACTGGGAAGGAACAATGTCAGGCGACAGTCATAATTAAAGATAAGACAATTCAGGTGGAAAATAGTCATATTGGAACAGCCAATATTCACATTTCTGCCGACAGCCACACCTGGCTTCAGTTTCTAGCCAAGGAACAGAATATTGTTTGGGCGCTAATCAGGAGGAAGATCCGCGTTCGAGGATCGTTACGTTTACTTCAGGCTTTTGGAAAATGTTTTCCCTGATGAATTACTGTAATCGAATATTTACCAAGTTTTTGTCAGGGTTTGTAGTAAGCACTTTAGTAGTTAAAAAATAATGCCTGAACTTCTAACTACGAAATAACTTACTAATCCAATCAAACTAGACAGACTACTATCAACAATTTAGTAATTTGAGATTAATAATCACCTAATACCAATTTTTTATGAAGCTGCATAGAATTCGATCCCCCCTTAATAAAGGGGGAACTGGAAAAACATCTATCAAAGTCCCCCTTTTTAAGGGGGATTTAGGGGGATCAAGATATGTGCAACTTCACATTAAATTGCTATAAAATTATTTATATATGTGATTTTGAATTAAATCCAAAATCTCACATCTCAAATTTTATAAGAAGAATTCAGAACTCAGGAGTCAGAATTCAGTATGAATTCTGTACGAGTGGGTGATGAATATTGGTTAAAACCTCGCCCCTGGTGGGCGAAACTAGGATGAAATTTTTTTCACTAATTTAAAACTCTATCCCTTCATGGGTAGAGTATTCTGAATTCTGAATTCTGACTCCTTTTTATATGTCCGACTCTAAATTTACTATTCCTGTTGTTCAAGAATTACTTGACTCAGAATTGTCTGAGCGATCGCCTATTGCTTCTTTGCAGGAGAAAATTCTCGCAATCCGCAACAGTCTCCGCCCTGGACAGCAGCAAATGGCTGATTGGCAATCTGGGCCTTTGGCGATTTCAGCCGTTCCTGGTGCAGGCAAATCTACCGGAATGGCGGCGGCGGCGGCGATCGCGATCGCCCGTCAATATGAGCGTTCATCTTCCCGCCGTCAGTTGGTAGTCGTTACTTTTACTCGCTCCGCTGCTGCCAATATTAAAGCGAAGATTCGGAAATTTTTAAGAGATGATTTATCCCTACCTCAGACGGGATTTTTTGTCTATACCCTACACGGTCTAGCGTTGAACATTGCCAACCGCCATTCTGATTTATCGGGTTTGCAATTAGAAAATGTCATATTAATTACACCAACCCAAAGTCACCGCTTTATCAGAACTGCTGTAGAACAATGGATTGTAAATAATCCAGATGTATATTTGCGGTTATTAGAAGGTCATCAATTTGATGGAGAAGAGACAGAAAGGTTGCGTCGTCAATCGGTGCTGCGAACAGAAGTTTTACCAGAATTGGCTAATACAGTAATTCATGAAGCAAAAAGTTCTGGGATATCGCCAGAATTGTTGCGGGAGTGGAGTAAACAAACCACAGACGAATATGCAATTTTAAGTGTAGCGGCGGGGTTGTACGAGCAATATCAAAACTTGATGCGATCGCGTGATTTTATCGATTACGACGATATGATTTTAGCCGCACTACGCGTTTTAGAAAACGACAGTGCCCGTCACGTTGAGCAAAACCAAATATTCGCGGTCTTTGAAGACGAAGCCCAAGATTCTAGCCCTCTTCAGACGCAGCTATTAGAAATTTTGGCAAGTAATGGGGGAGAGGCAGGGGGCAGGGGGCAGGGGGCAGGGGGCAGGGAGAGAATAATAACTCCTCAATCATCAGTCATCAGTCATCAGTCAACACTCAATTTAGTGCGAGTTGGCGATCCTAATCAAGCAATTAACTCTACCTTTACTCCAGCCGATCCGATTTATTTCCGGCAATTTTGTGAAGAGTGCGATCGCATCGAACGATTGGCAACGATGGATCGAGCTGGTCGCAGTACTAAAATTATCATTGAAGCTGCTAACTTTGCCCTCAAATGGATCAATAATCAGTGGTTAGCAACAACCAAAACCAACAACAAACAACAGATTCCTGATAACCGACAAGTACCATTTCGCTTGCAGACAATTCGCCCTGTGGAAGTTGGCGATCCGCAAGCTAACGCTAACCCCGCACCCGTAGGACAAGGATTAGAACTTTATACACCGCGCGATATTCATCACACCGTTGAATTGTTATCTCAAAGGGTGATTGAGTTATTTGGTGAAGACCCAGCAAAAAATAGTGCCGCGATTTTAGTCAGAGAAAATCGCCAAGGACGCTGGCTAGGAGAGGCTTTAGCACCTGTGTGCAAAGAGCATAAAATTACACTTTATGATGTGGGAGAACGCGATCGCCGTTCCCATGTTCCCCAAGAAATTTTGGCATTATTGCAATTTTGCGATCGCCCCCACTCCCCCGATTATCTCAAAGCCGCCCTAGAAGCCTTAGTCCAGCGCCAATTAATTCCTACTCAAGACCTCAACGCCCTTGCTAGTCTACCAGAAGAATTTTTGTATCCTAGTCCACTAGCAGCACCCCAATCAGAAACAGTACAAAAAGCTGCTCGTTTGTGTCGCAATTTACTTCGCGCCCGCTTAGAACTGCCTCTTTATCAGCTAATTTCCTTTCTCGCCTTGACCTTAAATTACGACCAAGCAGAATTGGCAACTGCTGACAAACTCGCAGAACGGGTTAACCAGCAGATAGCTGGCAATAGTTCAATGAGTGGGATGCTTTCAGCCTTAAGTGAAATCGTCAGTTCTGAACGGTTTGAACCAGTGGAAACCGAGGATTCGGAAGAACGTTACACCCGTCGTGGTCAACTGACGATTATCACTATGCACAAGGCTAAAGGGCTAGATTGGGACTATGTGTTTCTTCCCTTTCTCCACGAAAACTTGATTCCTGGCAGATTTTGGGTTCCTCCCCAAAGCCAGTTTTTAGGCGACTTTACCTTATCAGAAGTAGCCCGCGCTCAAATTCGCGCTACTCTCCACGAAGAATCTACCATACCGGATGTTAGTCAGGCATGGGAGGTGGCAAAGAATTTGAAAACATCTGAAGAGTATCGTTTACTCTATGTTGCCATGACACGAGCAAAGCTGCTGTTGTGGATGTCTGCGGCGCAGAAAGCCCCCTTTACTTGGAGTAAACCGGACAATTTACAAGAACAAGCGCCTTGTCCGGTGTTTCCAGCATTAAAACGCCAATTTCCTGAATGTGTGGTGAATTTAGCGGCAATGAGCAAACAAGTATAAGGGATGGGACATTGGATATTGGGCACAAGAGGCAGAGGGAAAAAACTTACTGCAACTTCTCCTCTGCTCCCCCGGTTACTGAGCGTAGCCGAAGTTATGCTTTCCTCTCCCCCACTCTCTATAAGGAAACTGAATTAAGAGTGCAACGTCAAACAAATTATGATTCAATTGCGATATTATCCAATACTTCTTGGTTAGGCATCTTTAATTTGGAATTGGGTTTTGGGAAAAGGTTACTGGGTTTGGGTTAAAGCTTTTTTCTTTTCTCTTTCCCCCTTAACCGAGAAGTATGGGATATTATCCGTTCAATTTTTAACAATCAATATATATTATGAAATCAATCACCCAAGCATCTGCCGTAATTAAAAGCACCTTCAAGTCACCCAGAGGAATTTTCTTGACGCTGGTGTTGACAAGCTTGCTATCTTGTGGGTTCGGACTCATTGAAAATAATTCCGCTGGTGCTATTCCTTACCCAGAAGGCACTCAAGTATCCCAATCCCAAGCAAACGAGTTACCGAAAGCGATCGCTAATAAAATTTTACGAAATGCGTCCAGGAATTCCGGCTTGCGTAAACGGGAATTAGAGATTACCCAAGTCACATCGAAAACCTTTAGTAATCCCTGTGTGTTCAAATTTGGAGAAGTTTGTACTAGGGAATACAACCCCATTGAAGGCTGGGAAGTAGTTGTCAAAGTCCGCCAAGATTCGTGGACTTACCATGTCGATAAATCTGGAAAACAAATCATTTTAGATCCCAAAGTGAGTACTTCACAAACATTGCCAAAAGCGATCGCAGATGCAATTTTGAGCGATGCCTCAAGCCGTTCTGGGGTGGGAATTACTGATGTAAAAATTACTCAGGCTACACCAAAAACCTTTGGAAATCTCTGCCAATTCAACTTTGGCGAAGTCTGCACCCAGCAGTACGACCCCGTGGAAGGTTGGGAAGTGATTGTTAAGGTTAAAGAGCAATCTTGGACTTACCATGTGAATAAATCCACTTCGCAAATAATTTTAGATCCCAAAGCTAACGCCACTGAAAAAAGTTAAATAAATCAATGGCTTTGGCTTTTTTCCATATCCTCATTCCGTGCTTTGACCATCAAAGCACGGATATAGTCATTTTTACCATTGGTATAAGCTTCGCGATCGCTCCGAAAACTTGTAGCCAAGTCGCGTTTTAGAACTTCGTAGCGATCGCCGTTGGCTAAATCCTTTATTTAATTGCAGTTATAGCAATTTTAATAGTATATAATAATGGATCGTGTCGAATCAAAGCCAGACCATGCCTAAACTAAAGACTCGTAAAGCCGCGGCAAAACGATTCCGTGCCACGAGTAGCGGTAAAATCGTCCGTCGTAAAGCGTTCAAAAGCCACCTTTTAGAACACAAATCTTCTGACAAAAAACGTGGTATGCGTAAGAGTGCGCTTGTACACGAACGCGACGAACTTAACGTGCGCTTGATGCTCCCATATTTGTAAGTATTTTAGGAAATAAGTTATGACTCGGGTAAAACGCGGTAATGTAGCTCGCAAACGCCGCAATAAAATTCTCAAACTAGCTAAAGGTTTTCGCGGTTCCCATTCAACTCTGTTTAGAACTGCCAACCAACAAGTGATGAAGGCGCTACGGAGTGCCTACCGCGATCGCAAAAAGAAAAAGCGCGATTTTCGTCGCCTCTGGATTACCCGTATCAACGCTGCTTCCAGGCAACACGGCTTGAGTTACAGCCAGTTGATCGGTAACTTGAAAAAAGCTGATATCCAACTAAATCGCAAGATGTTGGCGCAATTGGCAGTCCTCGATCCAGCTAGTTTCGGCAAAGTTGCTGAATTGGCACTTCAAGCTAAAGGATAAAGGTGGTGAGGGATGTATAACAGATGTAACAGACGGCAAGCAATTACTCGGTTACATCTGGTATTATCCGCCACTATCTTTTGGCTTTTTTGCTTTTCTCTAGTAGGGACGGGATTAACTGCATCTGCTGCCGAAATGTCAGAAATTCAGCAGCGGGGCTATTTAAATGTTGCCGTTAAAGATAACTTGCGTCCCTTGGGATTTAAAGATGACAACGGGAATTTGCAAGGCTTAGAAATTGACTTGGCCAAGCGTTTGGCAACTGACTTGGTTGGTAAAGCCGAAGCTGTAAAATTTCAACCTGTAGCGAATCGCGATCGCCTGTCTGTAGTTTTAGACAAGAAAGTTGACTTTGCGATCGCTAGAGTCACAGCAACCGAGTCACGCGCCCGCATAGTTAGCTTCAGTGTTCCCTACTATTTGGATGGCACTGTATTAGTTACAAAAGATGCCTCTGTGCAGCAGTTGAGCGATTTGTCTAAACAAAAGATTGCCGTACTCAACAACTCCAGTACCATTGCTCAAGTGCGGTACTATCTGCCAAACGCCGAGTTAGTAGGAGTGGATTCCTATAAAGAAGCGCGAGAGGAAATAGAAAATAATGCTGCTGTAGCCTTTGCCGCAGATGCTAGTGTTCTCAGCGGTTGGGTGCAACAATATCCTCAATATCGGCTACTGCCAACTAAGTTATCAACTGAACCCTTATGTGTAGTAATGCCCAAGGGATTGCAGTACGATGAGTTTAGACGAAATGTGAATCAAGCGATCGCTCGTTATTTAGAAAAAGGTTGGCTCCAGCAACGCTCTCAATATTGGGGTTTACCGTAAATTGGTCATTAGTCATTAGTGAATAACAAATGACAAAAGACAAATAACAAACTTTATAATATTTGTATTTGCAGCAATGGATAACAGTCTAGCCGTTGTTTATCTCTCAATTTTGGTGGTTATACTCACAATTGCAGCCGTGAGTGTGTTTCGCCAGATTTTCAAAACTCGCAAGGTTGAAGGCTCTTTTGCAAGATTGCGAAAGAAATTAGAGAAAGAAAAGGGTACGACTCAAGAATATTATGAGTTAGGCAGTATTTATTCAGAAAAAAAAATGTACTCTCAAGCGATCGCGCTACTTCAAAAAGCTCTCAAAGCTGCTGAAGAAGAGGGAGAAGAAGATATCGCCCCCATTTACAACGGACTCGGCTATATTTATTTTACCCAAGAGCAATATGACTTAGCAATTCGTCAGTACAAAGAAGCTCTCAAATCTAAACCAGATTACGTAACAGGATTAAATAATCTCGGTCACGCCTACGAGAAGAAAAAATTAACGACTCAGGCGTTACAAAGTTACGAAGAAGCACTCAAATTGGCTCCAAATAACCCTATTGCTAAACGTCGTGCTGAATCTTTACGCCGTTTGGTTTCTGCGTAAGATAATGTCCAGGTAATTAAGCATAATACCCGGAACCCCACCCCGCCATAGCTGTGCTTTAGCAGGGTGGGGTTATTTTATTATAATTAATTTCGCTTTAGCCGCTTAATTTATCGGTTTTCAATCTTAGGCTTGGAAATAGATAACTATAAGTCTTTTGTAAAAATGTAAAAGATGATTAAGCGGCTAAAGCGTTTTTTATGGCTATCTATTGCGATCGTTTCCATCATTTCTATCTCAATCGGATTAATGGAAACATTGATAGCTCAACAGCCTTCTATTTCACATCCTCTCACTTCGCTAACTGAGGTAGAAATTAGCACAGCTGTTTTAGTCATTCAAAAAGAAAAAACTTTGAGCGAAATGGCAGCTTTTCCACTTATTGCTTTACAAGAACCAGATAAAAAAGAAGTTCTAAATTTTACACCGGGTAAAACTTTTGGGCGAAAAGCTTTTTTGGTAGTCTATGAACGTTCAGAAAACAAAACCTTTGAGGGTATCGTTGACCTGACAAGCAAAACCTTAAGTTCTTGGAAAGAAATAGCGTCTGTGCAACCTGCGATCGTTAATTCAGAATATGAACTAGCAACTCAGATCGTTAAAGCCGATCCCCGATGGCAAAAAGCGATGCAAAAGCGGGGAATTAACGATTTTAATCAGGTCAAAATTAGTTGGTGGTCTCCAGGAATCCTCAGTCAGCAGGAAGAAGCAACAGGCAATCGTCTTTGTCGCGGCTTATCTTACTACAAAGGTAAAGGCTGGAACTATTACGGTAGTCCCATTGAAGGAGTCTTAGCAACAGTCAATTTGAACACAGGTAAAGTTGCCAGTTTTATTGATAGAGGAAACGTCCCTTTCTCTAAAGAAAATTGGAATTATGATACCAAATCCTTGGGTAAATTACTGTCACCACTTAAAGCATTGAAGATTCTCCAAGCTAATGGTAGAAGTTTCCAGATCAAAGACAATGAAATTAGCTGGCAAGGTTGGAAGTTTCGCTATTCAATGCATCCTCGTAATGGATTAATGCTTTATCAAGTGACGCATAAAGACGGGGAAAATATTCGACCAGTTTTATACCGCGCTAGCCTCTCCGAAATGGTAGTACCTTATGGCGACCCTAAGCCTAGTTGGTCGTTTAGAAATGCCTTTGATGTAGGGGAATACAACTTAGGTTTACTAGCAAATACGATGGAATTAGGTAAAGAAATTCCTGAAAATGGCTTGTTACTAAATGCTGTATTTGCGAATGAGCAGGGAGAACCTTATCAAATACCAGGGGTTATCGGTATCTATGAGCGCGATCGCGGAATGCTGTGGAAACACTATGAGTATAATACTCAGCGTAATGATGTCCGTCGCGGTCGAGAATTAGTGATGAAGATGACGGTAGCCATTGATAACTATGATTACAGCATCAATTGGATCTTTCACCAGGATGGGACTTTGGAAGTCCAAAATGAATTAACGGGTATCGTATTGACGCAGGGAACGGCTGCCCAAAAGCAATCTGATGATGATTCCTATGGTCGATTAATTGCTCAGAATATCTTTGGAGTAAATCATCAGCACTTTTTCAATTATCGCCTAGATTTCGATGTCGATGGTCAGGCGAATTCTGTGATGGAAATGAATGTGAAAGCTTTACCGATGGATGAGAAAAATCCTTTAGGAAATGCGATCGCACTTTCAGAAACCCCACTAGCCAAAGAAACGGCTGCTGTGCGCGATTTGGATATGAAAAGCAGTCGGGAATGGATGATTGTTAGCGCAGACAAAAAAAATGCTCTCGGTGCTGCACCTGGATATATGCTGATGCCTGAAGGAAACTCGATATTTTTCCCTGTGGAAGGCTCAAAAATCCGCCAAAGGGCAGAATTTGCGACTCATCACGTATGGGTAACAAAATATAAACCTACTGAACTTTATGCTGGCGACGATTATCCCAACCAAACTCAACCCGGACAGGGTTTACCAAAATATATTGCAGACGATGAAGCCTTGATGGGTGAAGATATTGTACTGTGGTACACAATGGGCGTAACTCATATTCCGCGATCGGAAGATTGGCCTGTGATGCCTGTTCACCGAGTTGGCTTTAAGCTAGTCCCTAGAGGATTCTTTAGCCGGAATCCAGCGATAAATTTGCCAGAGTAAAATATTTGTTGGCTCAAGTTTCCTTACTAAAAGGCAGGAGTTAGGAGGCAGGGGGCAGGAGGTTAGGAGTATCAATTAAAACTTTAGTTCTGGGTTTAGAGCCACGTTTAAAGAAAAAATTATACTCAGACGTGCAGCGCGTTCGCGCAGCGTCTCGCAGAAAAGTATAAAGCATCCTTGCTTCAATCCCACTATAAGGGTGGGTTCCTCCTGCCTCCTGCCTCCTGCCTTCGACCTCCTGCTTCCTGAATTCAGGTTTTTTTCATGTCTAAAGGCGGTAACTTGAATGCTGATAGACTTATATAGTTCAAATACTGGCACTAGTTAAAATAGGATATCTAATGAACTTTCCAGAAATTAATATTCCCGGTGATGGAACACTGCACGCTCGTTTAATTACTTCCTTGGGTGAAATTGTAGTTCGTTTAGAAGAAGAGCGAACTCCTAACACTGTCAAAAATTTTGTCGGTCTAGCAACCGGAACAATCGACTGGAAAGACCCTAAAACGGGTCAATCTGGTAAGGGAACTCCAGCTTACGATGGAGTTCGCTTTCACCGGGTCATCCCTGATTTTATGATTCAGTGTGGCGATCCTCTGAGTCGTTATCTAGATACAGCTAACCGATGGGGTACTGGTGGGCCAGGATATCAATTTGAAGATGAGTTTCATCCTGAATTGAGACACACTCGTGCAGGTATCTTGTCGATGGCGAATGCCGGACGCGGTACTAATGGTTCGCAATGGTTCATTACAGAAGCACCAACACCTCACCTTGACAACAAACACAGTGTTTTTGGTGAAGTTGTCCAAGGTCTAGATATAGTTAGCAAAATTGCTAATGTGCCTACAACTAGAGATCGTCCAAATCAAGAAGTGGTGTTACAAAAAGTAGAAATTTTTCGGCAGTAATTAACACCTCAGTTTGTAGTAAGCACTTTAGTGCTTAGAAAATAAGGACTAAAGCCGCATTTCTCACAAGCTCAAGGCGTTTGATGGAGTAGAGGAGAAGTAATGAGTAATGAGTAATGAGTAATGAGTAAGAAGTTATTACTTATTACTTCTTACTTCTTACTTATTACTTCTTACTTCTTATATCATGTCCGCTTGATTGCTTATTAAACCCGAAGAACCCCACCCCCGCCAAAGCTACGCTTTGTCTCCCCTCCCCACTTGCGGGGAGGGGATTAAGGGGAGCCAGTGCGGTCTTGGGGTCTCCCCAAGTGGAGCATCTGGCGTGTGGGGTGCAATGACTGTGGTTAGCATAACTAATTATGCGGACATGATATTACTCATTACTTCTCCCCGGCACTTGCGCAGGCTTTAAGAGGTGTGGTGAGAAATCCGGGTAAAGTCCTTACTACGAACTTGCTTACCCATCGAGATTTTGCAGTCCCATCGCAATCTTACTGTGTTTTTCAATTTGTCCCATCACTTGTTTTGCCCGTTGAATAACTACGGCTGGTAAACCCGCCAATCTTCCCGCTTCAATTCCATAAGACTTATCAGCACCTCCTGGTTGAACTTGGTGCAAAAAGATAATTTGGTCGGGTAATTCTTTTACCGTCACCTGATAGTTAGCTACATTCGGGATAATGCTAGCCAGTTCATTTAACTCATGATAGTGAGTAGCAAAAATTGTGCGCGATCGAATATCAACTGCTATATATTCCGCCACCGCCCAAGCAATGGAAAGACCATCAAATGTTGCTGTCCCGCGACCAATTTCATCTAATAGTACCAGCGACCTAGATGTGGCATGGTTGAGAATATTTGCGGTTTCATTCATCTCCACCATGAAGGTAGATTGACCAGTTGCTAAATCATCTACTGCGCCAACACGGGTAAAAATGCGATCGCATATTCCCAATCTAGCAAACCTCGCTGGTACAAAACTACCAATCTGCGCCATTAACTGAATTAATCCCACCTGACGCAAATAACAACTTTTGCCACTTGCGTTTGGCCCGGTGAGGATGATTAAGTCAGGGAATTGGGAGTGGGGAGTGGGGAGTGGGGGAATTTCTTCTTCACTACTGCCTACTCCCGATTCCCTACTCCCTAATTGAGTCGAATTCGGTACAAAGAAACCCGCAGGTAAAGACTGTTCCACCACTGGATGACGCCCATCAACTATGTTTATCTCCCTTCCTGACAACATTTCGGGACGACAGTAACCTTGATGCACCGCCAATTCAGCCAAACCACACAACACATCTGCCGCCGCCACTGCACGAGACAGATTGCGAATTACTTCCGCCTCTTGTGCTACCTCTTCCCGCAACGCTGTAAAAATCTCATATTCCAACTGATTTAAATCATCTCGCGCCGTCAGAATCCGGGCTTCCCGTTCCTTTAAATCTGGGGTGATGTAACGTTCCTCATTGGTCAGGGTTTGCTTGCGGATATAATTAGCGGGTACTTGGTCAGCTTTGGTGCGAGAAATACTGATATAATAACCAAAAGTTTTGTTAAATCCTACCTTCAGTGTCGAAATTCCTGTCTTAGCTCTTTCATCAACTTCCAAGTTGGCAATCCATTGCTGGTCTGCTTCTACAGTTGCCTTCCTTTCATCCAATAGGGGATTTACACTGGGGCGAATTAATCCACCTTCTTTAATTAGTATGGGTGGCGACTCTACAAGATGTGCGTGTAACTTTTGTGCCAATTCTTCCAATACACTTGGGACTTTCTGCAAAGCTTTCAGGAAGGGAGAACGCGTCTCAACTACTAAATTGGATAATTCCGGTAAGCGTGAGAGGGAATCTGCCAAAGCTACTAAATCTCTAGCATTCGCTGTACCAGAACCCGCCCTTCCGGTGAGGCGTTCCAAATCATAAATTTGGCGCAATAAATGCCGCAAATCTTGACGCAGGGGCGTATTTTCCATCAATTCTTGGATGGTATCTTGCCGCGCCCGAATGCCTTTAATATCGAGTAGGGGTTGCAATAACCACCGCCGCAAAGCCCGCCCACCCATTGCTGTACTAGTTTTATCTAACGCCCAAAGTAGGGAACCGTGAAAAGTGCCATCTCGGACGGTTTGGGTAATTTCTAAGTTACGGCGGGTTTGATTGTCAACAATTAGATAGTCGGTGACAGTGTAGCTGCGGAGTCTTTGAAGAGTGACAGGGTTTTCTTTTTGAGTATCTTCCAGGTATTCTAGAAGACCACCAGCGGCGCGGACGGCAAGGGGAAGATGATCGCAACCAAGTCCTTCGAGCGATCGCACCTTAAATTTCTGCAATAATCTAGGTCTAGCTTCACCTTGAGAAAATGGTACTTGCGATCGCAAACTATAACAAAATGATGGTGGCAAACACTCAGGAAGATGTGGCGAAGTTTCTCCCGGACGCAGCAAACTACCCAAATCCGGCGCATTTGTCGGAACTAACACCTCCGAAGGTTGCAAGCGCATTAATTCTTGAGTCAAATGTTCTAAATCGCTACCTTGAGTAGTAAGAAATTCACCAGTAGAGATGTCTGCATAGGCTAAACCCCAATGATTTGCGGCAATGACTACTGCTGCTAAGTAATTATTGCGACTGGATTTGAGCATTCCTTCTTCTAGCAAAGTGCCGGGTGTAAGAATGCGCGTTACTTCTCGCCGCACCAATCTCCCAGCCGCTTCAGAAGCATCTTCCACTTGGTCGCAAATTACCACTGCGTAGCCTTTTTCTACTAGCATCGTCGCGTAGCGTTCCCAAGCGTGATGCGGAACACCAGACATCGCCACCCGTCCCTGTTCCCCAGCTTGCTTACTAGTGAGAACTAATTCCAATTCTTGTGCTAGTTTGACAGCATCTTGGAAATAGCATTCAAAGAAATCTCCTACCCGATACAGCAATACCGCGTGAGGATATTTATCCTTCGTCTCGACATAATGCAAGTACATTTGACTTAGCTTACTGCGATCCACCTGTAGATGGTCAGAAATAAAAGTACTTGCATCGGGTTTGGTAGATGGAGTTTCGGAGTGAGAGGCGGTCATAGATGCTATCGAGTTACGCACGGAAATTCCACAATATCCGATGATAACGTGATGTGAAAGTTGAATGGCGATCGCTCAAGGATATTTTACTTTTATCTGAAAAATGTTAATTTTGATACAATGCAAAATTCCCAACTTCTTCATGAAGCCGGGAATCTGAACAACTTAATACAAACAAAATTATTTCATATTCTAAATTAGCAACCCCAAATTAAAGATGATAAATGACTGAGATTGCAAGTCAAAAAATATTACTCTTCTTCCTCTTCTTCTCCGAACACTGCGTCTATAAGTTCTTGTGCGCGTTCGTCTGAAATATTTAAGGCTTCTTGAAGTTCAGAGATATAATCTTGTTCGCTTTCGGGTACTTCTTCGTCAATCCCTACTACTAAGATAGCTGTGATGTATGCAGCTTCGCGATAACCTCTATTGGGTAAGGATTCGATAGACTGGGCGATTAAATCTTCTGGTTCTTCTTCTTCAATCAAGCTGACGACTTTTTCGGTCAATTCTTCAAAGTCTTCTTCAGAGTAATCTTCAAATAAGTCAACCCGACCGAGAAATTCACTCAAAGCATATTCTTCTGTGGAAGAAATACCTTCACAATCAGCCGCAGCAGAAAACAACCCCAGAATTGCGATCGCCACTTCTGGTTCTAGAGCAACTGAACTAACACTACGGCCTTTTGGCAAGTTGCGTTTAGACATAATTATCCTCTAAAAGTTACGTGATATTTCAGGAAGTCATATTTTGCGGTTTCTCATGCTTCCTCGATTTATGATTCCCAAAAGAATGCAGAAATATACATTGGGATGAATCTTTTTTTCATAAAAAATACGCAGATAGTAGATTTATCTGCGTATAAAAACGGTTAAACTACCTTAAGCGACTCATCCCATTTATTATTTGATGGGTAAATAAGTTTGTAATAAGGACTTTAGTCCTTGATTTGAGCGCTAAAGCGCTCACTACAAACTCAGCAAACTTAACGGATTACTAGAAAACTCCACAATTTCTATTGCAATCATAGTTAGGCAAGTTTACCTTGTGGAAAACTTGTGGAAAAACCTAGCTAATTTTCCACAAGGTAATTATACTCAATTAAATTTTCACTGTAGAATATCAAGTTTTCCCCAGTTTTTTGCACAATCTAAGTTAAATTTAATCAATTTTTATACGTTACTTAATATTCTTGACTAATTCTTCACCCGTCAAAGCTCATAATTCAGACTGCTGCTTGTGGAAAACTTAAAATAAATCTTCACGATGGTTTTTGAGAACGGCTAGTCATATTGATGCGATCGCTCAGTTGGCGGATGGTTTGTGCTAAAGTGCGATCGCTCTCCTGGAGTTGATTAATTTTATCGCAACTATAGATTACCGTTGTATGGTCTTTACCACCAAACTCCTCGCCTATTCTTGGCAAACTCAAAGCGGTGTGTTGGCGCATCAGATACATTCCTAGTTGACGCGCCCAGCTAATCTCTCTTCTTCGTGAGTTACCTTTAAGGTCATCTATTGAAACATCAAAGTTATCCGCCACAACCTTTAAAATTGCTTCTGGGGTAGCTGCCATTTTTTCATTAGGCGGTTCTAAAACTGGTGTGATATTTTCCACCGTCATCGGTAAACCCCAAATAGAAATATAAGCCACCGCCCGAATTAAAGCTCCTTCTAATTCTCGAATATTAGAAGTGTAGTTAGAAGCAATATACTCAATCACGTCGCGGGGAAGACTAATATTTTCATCCTCAGCCTTTTTCTGTAAAATTGCCATTCTCGTTTCTAAATCCGGCTTTTGGATATCGGCAATTAAGCCCATAGAAAACCGAGAACAAAGACGTTCTTGCAAGCTAGGAATTTGATTAGGCGGACGGTCGGAAGCAATGACAACTTGTTTACCAGCTTCATGTAGAGTATTAAAAGTATAGAAAAATTCCTCTTGGGTATATTCCTTCCCTTCCAGAAACTGAATATCATCAACTAATAAAACATCAGCCGCTCGGTAATGCTCTCGAAAACTTTGCATACTATCCTTACGGATGGCTGTAATTAAATCATTAGTAAACTGCTCAGTAGAAACATAAAATATTTTACAATTAGGAGAAATTGCATAGCGATAATGACCAATAGCTTGCATCAGATGAGTTTTACCCAAGCCGACACCACCGCATAAAAATAAAGGATTAAACTCTTTACCCGGAGATTCTGCAACTGCCAAAGAAGCAGCATGAGCCATGCGATTGTTAGCACCAACTACAAATCGCGAAAAGACATATTTAGAGTTTAAGTCAGTAGTTTTATGATTGTGATTAGCTACAACTTCAGAAATACTGCTGGAATTTGGTGATTCCCAAGCAACCTCTCGTTCACTAAAATGAGAAACTTCATCACCTTGAGCAACCGTAATGTAAATTCCCACGGGATGACCGAGAATATCTTGGACTACATGAGCAATAGTATTGATGTAATACTTCTGTAACCAATTACGAGCAAATGGGTTAGGAGTGCGGATAACCAAACAATTATTTTCTAATCGCTCTGCACTAGCAGTTTTGATCCAAGTTTCAAAGGTAGGTCGGGATAGTTCAAGCTTTAGGCGCTCTAGTACCTGACTCCACAGACTTTCTATGGGAATTTCCATTATCCACCACCTTTGCTGCTAATCGTCACAATAGAAGAGAAAGCACTAATTTAGCATTGAGACACGCTAGACCTAAAATAAGCTTTTAAGTTGTAACCATTTTGGGACATACATACCCAGTAGGCAAGATCCTAACACCCACTGACTGACAAGGGAGAAGCAACGACACATGAAGATAACAAACCATCACTCAGCACCCAAAAAGATTAAAACCAGGGGCTTACCCCAGAGGTTGTGGATGCTCTCATATGGGGTAGCAGTGGTGTTCCTGGGGAGCTGCTCTCTTCTACCTGCTAGGACTGTTGATAATCAGCAAAGCGATACTCAAGCCCAAAACACAACAGAACCTAATCCGGTAATTGTCCCCCCGCAGATTTTCTCTTCGTCTGGAGATCCTAATTTTGTCGTGAAAGTAGTGCAACAGGTGGGGCCTGCGGTAGTTCGTATTGATTCTTCCCGAACAATCACTTCTCGCGTACCAGACGAATTTAACGATCCATTTTTCCGGCGGTTTTTTGGAGAGGGAAGTCCACAGCCTAGACAACGGGTAGAGCGGGGTAGTGGCTCTGGATTTATTATTAACTCTTCTGGTCAAATTGTTACCAACGCCCATGTGGTAGATGGTGCTGATAGAGTGACTGTTATACTCAAAGATGGCCGGACTTTTGATGGGAAAGTTTTGGGTGAAGACCCGGTAACAGATGTGGCAACGATTAAAATTGACGCTAATAATCTGCCAACTCTAGCTGTGGGTAACTCCGATACCTTGCAACCAGGAGAAGCAGTAGTAGCTATTGGCAACCCGTTAGGCTTGAATAATACCGTCACTTCTGGAATTATTAGTGCCACAGGTCGTTCTGGTAGCGATATTGGTGCTAGTGACAAGCGGGTTGATTACATCCAAACGGATGCTGCGATTAACCCTGGTAATTCTGGTGGGCCATTGCTTAATGCTCGTGGACAGGTAATTGCGATGAACACAGCTATTATTCGCGGCGCTCAAGGTTTGGGATTTGCTATCCCTATTAACACTGTACAAAGAATTGCCCAGCAATTAATTGCTACAGGTAAGGTGGATCATCCTTATTTAGGTGTCCAGATGGTGACACTGACACCAGAAATTAAAGAAAAAATAAAAAATGGAGCAGGCGATCGCTTAAATCTTACAGCAGATGAAGGCGTTTTGCTGGTTGAGATTGTGCCGCGATCGCCTGCATCTATAGCTGGACTACGAGTCGGCGATGTGATTAAAAGCATTAACAGCCAGCCTGTTACTAAAATTGAAGAAGTACAAAAGCTAGTAGAAAAGAGCAAAATTGGTACTAAATTACCCATAGAAGTGGAACGCAATGGGCAAATTGTCCAAGTAGGAGTTCAACCTGCTCCTTTGCCTGTGAGACGTGAAGGATAATACTTGTCATTTGTCATTGGTCATTTGTAAATAGTTCTTCTTCCCCTGCTCCCCTGCCCCCTTACTCCCCATTACATAAAGGAGCTTTATCATGACTGAATTAGCGCCGATAATTCAATTAGGCAATCCAACATTGCGCCAAAAAGCTGCTTGGGTTGAAAATATTCAAGATGAGCAGATCCAAAAATTAATTGAGGACTTAATCGCCACTGTTGCCAAGGCTAACGGTGTGGGAATTGCTGCGCCTCAAGTAGCACAATCCTATCGTTTATTTATTGCGGCTTCCCGTCCTAATGCCAGGTATCCCAACGCCCCGGAAATGGAACCTACTGCTATGATTAATCCCCAAATCATTGCTCATTCAACCGAAGTTGTCAAAGATTGGGAAGGTTGTTTAAGTGTTCCAGGAATTAGGGGGTTAGTTCCTCGGTATAAATCTATTGAGGTGGAATACACAGACTCTCAAGGCAACTTACAAAAACAAGAATTAACAGATTTTATCGCTCGGATTTTTCAACACGAGTACGATCATCTCGACGGTATCGTATTTGTCGATCGCCTAGAGAACACTCTCGATATGATTACTGAGCAAGAATACCAACAACGAGTAGTTAACAAATAAATGGGAGTGGGGAATAGGGTGAGCAGGGGAGCAAATAAGAATATTTTGTATATCTTAATTACGAATTATTTAAGCGTGTGATTCGCAAACTTGTTCGCCCCGCCACAATTGATATAGCCGCGTCGCTGGCATAGTCATATATAAAACATCACCATCACTGAGGTTAGTTTCTAATAAATCCCAGCCATGAAGAGTTTGGTGATTTGTTTCTACGTATAAAGGTACACAGTCAGCAGAGATTGCTACATCTTTCACCCACTGACCGCAAAAGACGTGTGAAGTTGTAATCACAGTCGCAAAAGCCACCCAAAGACTATCCGCTGTGATGCCATTACCAAGGATACGCCCCCCTAGTGCAGCGGCAGCAAAAGCTGGGGCTGCCAGTTCAGCCGGACTCAGTACAGCCTCGAAGCCAAATAGCTGTTGCGCTATCCCAGCAAAATCAGGATCGGCATAATGAACAATCACCGGAATGCTGGGTGTTAAACCTTTGGCTTTGAGGGCAATTTCCAGGTTGGTAGCATCATTGCTAGTAACAGCCAGCACTGCGGCGGCAGAGTTTATATTGCTGGCTTTGAGTATTGTGCGGAAGCTGGCATCTCCCTGAATGACGGGAATACCCAGTTCGCGGGCGGTGTTGATATATTTATTGTTGGAGTCGGGTTCAACTACTACAACTTCATGTCCGCTGGCGTGGAGTTGTTGGACAATTCTCACCCCAATACCACTCAAGCCACAGACAATGTAGTGCGATCGCTGGGGAATTCGGGCTGCATCCCAAAATTGCTTAAAGCGGCTTCCTAAGACAAAATCGGTGAGCATGGCATACCAAATACCAATTACCACTGCTCCAACCAGCATCATTACAACAGTAAATAACTTAATACTGTTAGGAGCATTTTCTACTACTTTGTCATTACCACCCGCTCCTGTAATCATGCCTACAGAAAAATATAGAGCATCGACAGGAGACAAACTCAACTCAGCCGACATATAGGTGAATGTAGCGATCAGGATCACCGCTAATAGGACAATAGCACCCACTACTACCGATCGCCCATGTTGCTGAAACTGCTGAAGATTAGTCATAACTTTCAGCAGTTTTTTAATCAACGATCTCCGGGGAGAACGGATGCGGGGTTGTGTACCAATAATTATGCGATCGCCTACTTGGATTTCTTGGCCAGATATGACAGCTGATACCAAATCCATCTCACCTTTGACTGGCAAGTAATAAATTAGCATCCGCGATCGGTCTTCCCACAATTCACTCAACCTTCGGCCCTTCCAGAAGTGGTTTTCATGAATGTATTCTTCGTGAATTGGCCAAGTTTGCTGAAATAATTTTATTTGTCCGATCGCTCTGTTTCCCAGCGCTGCAAAGGTAAATACGGGTGCTGCTAATCCGACAACACTCATACTCAAATGGTCTGGCAAACTTTGATCTAGGCGCTCTCCTAAATTTGTATTATAAAAACGGTTGATAATCCGAATCTGGGGATTCAGCACCCGCGCTTGCATCATAATAGATAAATTCAGAGCATCTTTAGATCCAGCGATGACTAAAGTGTGCGCCTGTTGAATTCCTGCTGCTGTCAGGGTAGAAGCTGCTTGTAAATCTCCAACAATCACATCTCCTGCTGTTTCGCCAGAGATAGATTGGTGATGAATGCCAACAACGAAGGCTCCCTGATGTCTCAGCAGACGAAAGGTTTTATATCCGGTACGTCCTAAGCCACAAACAATAATTCTGGGTTTCATGAAACGGCAGCATCTTTTACGGGTAGGGCTGCATTTCTAGTTAGTTATCAATATTGTTGCCCATTCTCCTGGAATATTACTGTAGCTGACAACACGATTGTTTTAATTGGAGGCGGGGAGCAGGGGAGCAGGGGAGCAGAGGCAGGGGGCAGGAGGCAGAGGGAAAAACTTACTGCAACTTCTCTCCTGTTCCCCCTGCCTCCTGCCTTCCTCAATAAAATAATCTAGAAAAATATGGCAATTTTTGTAGGTTGTGATACGCTATCTGCTTGAGAAGTGTGGAGGAACCGAAAATGACTAAGCTGCGGGTGGGGTTACTGTTTGGCGGTCGTTCGGGAGAACATGAAGTTTCGATCAAATCAGCTGGGGCGATCGCTAAAGCCTTAAGTGCAGGGGAAAATGCTAACAAGTACGAAATACTGCCTTTTTACATCCAAAAAGATGGCCGCTGGCTGGCTGGAGAAGCACCCGAAAAGGTTTTAGCAAGCGGCAGTCCGTTACTGGAATCTCAAGAATCAACATCTGAGGGAAATCTGACATCTAACCCTCAAGCCCAAACCCTGAGCAAGTGGCAATCTCCCTCTCAAGTTGCCCAAGTAGATGTTTGGTTTCCCATCCTCCACGGCCCCAACGGTGAAGATGGAACGATTCAAGGGTTACTCACCTTGATGCAAGTCCCCTTCGTCGGTTCTGGGGTTTTAGGTTCGGCAATGGGCATGGATAAAATTGCCATGAAAATTGCCTTTGAGCAAGCGGGATTACCACAGGTAAAATATAAAGCGGTAACTAGATCCCAAGTTTGGTCTAATCCTTGCGTATTTCCGAAACTGTGTGATGAGATTGAGGCAGCGTTAGGTTATCCTGCTTTTGTCAAGCCAGCTAATTTGGGTTCATCGGTGGGTATTGCCAAAGTGCGATCGCGCCCAGAATTAGAAGCCGCTTTAGATAGTGCTGCCAGTTACGATCGCCGACTAGTTGTAGAAGCTGGAGTAGTCGCTAGAGAAGTTGAGTGTGCCGTTTTAGGTAACGATCAACCCCAAGCCTCTGTCATTGGAGAGATTACTTATGACAGCGATTTTTATGATTATGAAACTAAATATACTGAGGGTCGGGCAGATTTACTGATCCCTGCACAGCTTCCAGATGCGATCGCTCGTCAAATTCAGGACATGGCTTTGCAAGCTTTTGCCGCTGTTGACGCTGCTGGGTTAGCAAGGGTAGATTTTTTCTATGTAGAAGCAACACAAGAAGTATTTATTAACGAAATCAATACGTTACCAGGCTTTACTGCAACGAGTATGTATCCCCAACTCTGGGCTCATAGTGGAGTCTCCTTTCCAGAATTAGTCGATCGGTTAATTCAACTTGCTCTTGAAAGGCATTCTCCTAGCTGACAGAATAAATCAGCAAACTGATTTCCGATTATTACGGCAAAAAGTCACAATAAATACAGAACTTTGGCAAAATTTAGCCAGATTTTGTAGCTTAGGTTTTACAAAAAAGCTACTAAAATCTCAACTTTGTTACGGATACCTGATGCTTGACTCCTCCAGTACAATTTATTGACTAGAGGGGTACAAATCTGAAAGTAATCATGGAAAAAAGTCAGAGTGTACAGCGCGAGCGAACCCAATTAAAAAGGGCTACTCCAGAGCTGACAAACAGGAAATCGAGACTAAGAAACAGCTCGAATGTTCTGATATATCTGGTTGCACATCATCCTTGGCTATTGTTGACTGGGTGTTTAGCCATGTTTCTGGGAGGTGGCACCTTTGCCTTATATAGCTTAGGTAATGCTGGCCCCGTGCCACAAGAAGAACCAGAAAAAATCCCAGTTATAGTTGAAGAACCAATCAGTCCCCCGTCTGAGAATAGCAATCCTACACCTTTATGGATGATTGCTGCGATCGTTCTCAGCTGTGGTGGCGGTTCCTTGCTGATTTTCCGAATGCTTAACCGCACCAAGCAACCGCAAAAAGTTCAAAAACAGGTTAATCGCCATCAGGTACGCTTGGCACAGAAGCATCACCAAAAATTGGAACCACATCTTCCCAAGAGTCAGCCAATTTTTGTGCCACAGCCACAACTAATGCCCCTTATGCAGATGCAACCTAAAACAAAGCATCTGGTAACTGTTCTCCCAGCAGAACACAAGCACCACCTGGATACGCGCACAGAACCTTTAGCAGACTTGATGGATCTTCGTAAAAATAGTTCATTGTCTGCTATTTTACGCCAGTATTAATACTACGGTAAAGTAAAACCCCGTTAAATTAACACTTTTTGCCAATTAGCTTGGTTTAGATTCCCGACTTTCTCTAAGAAGTCGGGAATCTTGTTATATACGAATAATTTATTTGCTATATAGCGGTTTAACTGCTTTTAAAAAGTTATATATGAGCAATTAGGAAATTTAAAAACTTGCCAAAATGGCAACNNNCTTTTGATGATTCAAGTTAAATTGTATGAAGATAAACGACTTCAAGGGTTTGATTATCAGGGACTACCACCTCAGCAAATTCCTTTNTGTAAAACACTATTTACTAAGTGGGTTACAAAAACAAAAAGCTATCTATAACAATTATTTGCCGAGTATTTATCTCAGTAAATAAATTCAATAATCAGGTTTGGCATTTGCTGCAACAGGAATATTCAATGCGTACAGGCGTTGTTGTTGAACTACGCATTAGCCCCCTAATGGGTAACGTCTGTATACATTCCTGTTCACTTCAGCAGCAAATGGTAGAGTGGGAGTCTGAAAGCTAACTGATATGCTTCCTCCCACTCTCTTTTTATCGAAACAGAATTCAGAAGTTAGAATTCAGGAGTCAGAATGAATTTTGTGCAACTGGTATATAGCGTAACAGTAATACTCTTGCTCAGAATTAAGCTACGCGTAGCGTCTGTCTGCAACACGCTGCGCGAACGTAGAGAGCACTTGAATCACCGGATTTAAAAGCCCTACTAAAAGATTACTGAATTCTGAATTCTGGCTTCTGAATTCTTCTTTAGAAGTTAGTATCTTGTAAAAACTCAAGAATCGTTTTATTCAACACCTCAGAAGCACCAGTTGAGGCATCATGACAACAGTTAGATAAAATCTGTAATTTGGAATTGGGGATATGTTGATGTAATTTTTTACCATGACTAGCAGGAAACCAACTATCTTGCTCACCCCACAAAACTAGTGTAGGACACTTAATTGCACTCAGATTATTTTGAATTTTGGTGAGCATATTTGGCTTATTTGCTTGCCAATTCTCGATTTCTCGCGCCGCTATTTGTAACTCTTCGGCAACTTTTGCGATCGTACCAGGCAATTCAGTAAACGGGTAAGTTATCCAATAGATATCTTCCTGCGTCAAAATTGAGGGATCGAATAATACCCCACGTCTTTCTATTGCCATAACTTCTCTAAATAGAGGTGCAAACAAATATGTCAGACGTAAGGAGTCAATTGTTTGCATTACTTCTAAGGGTGTTTTGGCAAGCAGCCACATAGACCAATGGGGTAGCTGTTCGGCAAAAACAGGTACGTTTACTACTATAAGCCGTCCGATTAACTGCGGATTTTCTTGAGCAAGAGCAAGGGCAACTAATCCCCCCAAAGATTCTGCCACAATCACTGCGGGTTCATCACATAATGCCTGAATAATTCTTTGAAACTCAATAACTTGATGACCGTTGTGTTCTTTACGAGATAATGGTTTTTCTGAAAAACCAAAACCTTTGGCATCAAAACAAATTACTCGGTAATATTTAGATAATGCTGCTACACTGTGGCGCCAATTGTAGCTCCAACTCCCCATACCATGTAATAAAATTAGCGGTTTACCTTTACCTTTTTCGCCATAAGCAATTTGTATAGGATAACCTTTAGCATCACTAATAACTAAACTTTGCCGCCCTTTGGGAAAAGTAGCTTGCCACCAATCTTTCATTCTTTTATCAATAAACAATTTAACCGCCTGTAAAGGCGCTCCACAAAATTCTAATTAGGATCACGGGCAATGCTACTAAGACAATGGAAATTAGCAACAGTCCAGCCAAAACGGCAAAGATAAACCACCGATCTGCACTCTTTTGCTCGCTGGGAAACTTTAAGTATTCTTCCAAGAGCTTGATATTATTAGTGTTAGCTCTCCAGGCAAAATCAAAAAAGTCTCCCAAAACTGGGACAGCGCCTACTAAACCATCAATGATTATATTCAAAACCATTTTACCTAGAGTGGCTCTAGATACGCCTAGCCGTGCTGCTTCTAGAATGATGTAGCTAGAAAACATTATTCCCAAAAAATCACCACCAATCGGTATGAGTCCTAAAATTGGATCTAAACCAAAACCAATCTTTGTGCCAGGAATGGTAATAACATTATCCAGCAGCCGACTTAACTGACGCAGGCGCTTCAAGGTGGGTGCTTTGGCATCAGGTTCAATCATCGGAAATCGAGGAGGAGAATCAGGCATGGAGGCGATCGCTAACTTTGTATTGAATCGTTAGATATTTTACTCCCCTACTGAGCTTTTGCAATCATTTTCTCAGGTATTTACGAATAATATTTTACTTTCGATTGCGGTTGGGCTTTTAAGCGCATATCTTCGCCGACGGTTACGTTCAACTGATCGCCAATTAACAGAACAGCAGCGCTCATTGACAGCCAGAGCATTAAAACTATCACAGCCCCTACAGCACCATATACTTTATTATAATTGCCAAAATTCGCCACATATAACCGAAATAGAGCAGACAACATTGCCCAAAAAACAGCCGCTAAAATTGCTCCAGGCATCATCGGCGTACCTGAATTCCATTTGCTTGGCCCATAGCGATAGACAAAGCCAAAGGCGACAGCAACAATGCTTAAAGATAAAGCCCAGCGTAACAGTAGCCAAAGATGCAACAAAAATATCAAAGAACTATTTTCGCGCACTACTATTCCCAAAAGCCAGTCGCTAGTAAACACTGAGAAAGAAGCCAATACTAAAAGCAACATAGTACCGACTGTTAATCCCAGAGAGACAAGTTTGGCTTTCCAAAAGGGGCGGATGTTTTCTGGAGAAATTTGATGGATTTGATCGAGGGCTGTCATTGCGGTACTCACCGCCCCCGAAGCAGTCCAAATTGCTAATACAAAGCTTAGAGAAAATAAACCACTGTTTTTGGAATTAGTAATTTCTGCGGTAGCAAAATCACGAATCAGATTCAGGGCTTGTTCGGGTAGGACTTGACTTAGTTGTGCCGCCAGTTGTTTAAAGGTATTTTGTAAAGATTCTGCCAATAAGCCAATGGCTGTGATGATAGCAAGAATTGCTGGAAACAGGGATAACATGGCATTGAAGGCGATTTCTGAGGCGAGTCCTAAAAGTCGCCTTTCGATTGTCCTGGAAAAAGTTTTTTTAATCGTGCGCCAATTGAGATGGCGAAAAAAGCGAAAAAAACGAGGCTTTGGCATAATTTAGAGTTAAAACTGGTTGGGTTTATTAACTACTGTGCTAAATTTTGCGTAGCGATCGCATCTATCTTTCTACCGCAAGAATACCGAGTGGGAAGTGGGGGAGAGTTCCTAACTAATGACTATTAATCTATGAATGAAGATTTAACACAACAGTGGTTGACAGAAATCCAGGTAATCAAAGAGCAGATGGCACAGCTGCAACACGAGCGCGATACTGCTTGGGAAAGTGCCCAAAAATGGCGTCAGCTTTACAACACAGAAGCAGAACAACGCCGCACAGATGCCCAACTTTCCCAACAGACGATCGCCTCCCTCAAGGCAGAACTGCATAAACTCCAAGGTTTTGAAATAGATACACTGGCTGCTGGGACACCAGTAGCGATTCAACAAGAAATAGAACAGCTAAAATCTGTGGAAGACTTGCAAGCTAAACTTATCGCCGCGATTAAAGAACGCGATCGCCTCTTGCAAGCTTTGAAAACCGAGCAGGACAATCACGCCCAAAGCCGCAATAACCTGACTACTGCCTTGGGTGATGCTATTGATAGCTTGGCACACGAACGAGCAGGGGCAGTGAGCAGGGGAGCAGGGGAGCAAGGGAGCAGGGGAACAGGGGAGAAGTTGCAGTAAGTTTTTCTCCTCTGCCCCTGTGCCCCTTCCCATACCCAATGCCCTAAAATCCCATTGCCTTGGCGACTGCGCCCAATTCTGCCGCAATACCTTGTTGAAATTGACTGTGATTGTGTTTAATGGCTGTATCTGGGTCTTTTAGACCATTGCCTGTAAGAACACAAACGACTGTCGCACCTGTGGGAACTTGGTCTTTCACCTGCAACAACCCGGCTACAGAAGCGGCGCTAGCAGGTTCGCAGAAGATACCTTCTGATGCTGCCAAAAGTCGATAAGCGTCGAGAATTTCGGCATCGGTAACGGCGTGGAAATTTCCCTGACTGGCGGTTTGGGCTGCGATCGCTAATTCCCAACTTGCAGGGTTGCCAATGCGAATTGCTGTCGCTAGGGTTTCGGGATGCGCCACTGGCTGACCATGTACTAAGGGGGCTGCTCCTGCGGCTTGGAATCCCATCATCTTCGGTAGGCGATCGCACTTTCTAGCTTGATGATATTGACAAAATCCCATCCAATATGCTGTGATATTCCCCGCATTTCCCACAGGAATACATAACCAGTCTGGTGCATCACCCAATGCATCGACAACTTCAAAGGCTGCTGTTTTCTGTCCTTCTAGGCGGTAGGGATTGACCGAATTCACCAAAGTAATTGGATAGCTTTCGGCCATCTCGCGGACAATTTCTAGCGCTTGGTCAAAATTACCTTTAATTGCCAATACTTCTGCGCCGTACAACAACGCTTGAGCTAACTTGCCCAGCGCCACATAACCGTCGGGAATCAATACAAAGGCATTCATGCCTCCCCGTCTGGCATAAGCGGCGGCGGCGGCTGAGGTGTTGCCCGTGCTGGCACAAATGACTGCTTTTGCCCCTGCTTCCTTGGCCTTGGAAATTGCCATAGTCATCCCCCGGTCTTTGAAGCTACTAGGTGGGATTCAGACCATCATATTTTACAAAAACCCTTACTTGTCTGCCAATGCGCTCTGCGATCGCTGGCGCTGGTATTAGAGGTGTGTTGCCCTCCAACAGAGTGACAATCGGTGTTTCTTCGCTGACAGGCAAGTATTCGCGATAGGCTTCTATCAGTCCGGGCCAGGGTTGGCGATGAGATGTAGCAACAGACAGGCTCAAAGTCACGGGATTTAAAATTTCTTAATGTAAGGATTGGATATTTAGAAAGGGTAGGATCGGGAAGTGCAAAATGGTAAAGAGGAAGAAAGTAGATTTTTCGTTACCACGTTGCCCGTTCAGAGTTCCCTAATCCCAAAGAATCTTGTTAAGAATATTATTTTTTGTGGTGCAGGCGTTTCACTTGCTATTTTATTTAGAACGTTAATTTATCATAAACCGCCACGGCGACCTTCGGTTCAACAAATTAGCTTAGAGGATACTGACGAGGTGAAAAATCATCTGTAAATCTATAGGATTCTTTATTTAACTTTTGAAGAAGACTCAGTACGTATCTATCCTTTTTTCTATTCCCTGTTCCTTATTCCCTATTCACAGGCTTGCCTCATAACTCCCTGAAGTTCTGATTCCTCCGTGGTTAAAGCTGCTTTTATTGCCTTCGTTTAGTCAAGTATATCGGTGGATTTTCCTACTCTATTCGCTTAAGTGAAGACAGGAAAAATACTTAAGAGGCTGTCTCTTTTTGAGAATATCCTTCTACCTTCCTTTCTATGAGATACTGCACTAAGTGTAAGTGCTTCGCCCTACGTTTTTTCATAATTTCGCGTAATTCTTGATATAGTCTACATATAATTCCTTGCGTAAATTCCCTAAAAACGGCGATAATCATTTGTACAGTCATAATTGACAGACTATAAATTAACTATTCCTAAGTACGGTCTGGTGGAAAGAAGCTTTACACACTTGGGTCAGTGTTTTTTTGGAACACAACCATTTTAATCACCGTCTTTTATGATTGAACCCAAAATCCATTAGAGTAATTGATTGAAAATATACAATACTTTAATAAAGCTTAAAAGAGCATTATTATAATATTTCTAATGGTGTGAGTTAAATAGTGGATTTAATTAGCGATGCCTACTTATTTATCTAGTGTTTCTGATCGCGAATCCCAGACTGCCTGGGTCAGTAAGTTAACCAAGTCTTATTATCAAGACGATCAGCAAGCTAAATTGATGCATTTACAAGCAGAGGTAGACTCTCTGTTGCAGCAATTGGAAAACTTAAAGCACCAACGTTTAGCCGAAACCAACCAAAAAGAAGAATAAGTCCGTCTTCTAGATAGCGATGTCTACGACGGGTGGTTCCTGAGCGCAGCCGTACCACTTCGTGGAAGCAAGCTACGCGCAGCGTCTCCGACAGGAGAAGGGCTACGCCTACGCTTTTCCCTCTTTAATTTAAATTTGAGTAAAGGGGAAATTTGAATCAGGGGTGCGTTATTCAAAGCGCTGATTTTTCTCTGACCAGCGCCTCAAACTGTAGTTATGAGCATTTTCTACCAGTAAAGCTAAGGATTGCACCCCTGAAAGCTTGGCGATCGCAGAGAGTCTTTGTAAGTAATTTCCTGTAAAATCAGTGTAAATGACTTTATTTACATCAGACAAAATTATAGTCCGGTCACGGCGTTGCTTAGGGTTTTCTCCCTGAATTTCAGGTGTCGGCTGATTTAAGGACGCTATTGCTTCTGGTGAGATAGTCAGTATTATTTCTGATTGAGCGTTATTTGTTAAATCAATCACTTGAACGGGCCAATCACCCAATTTTTCCTGCATCTGTTCAAAGCTAGGAATAGCACCAGCTGGAACTTCATCGGATTTTTGTAAAGATTGCCACAGACTCGATAGCATTACCTTCACCCCTTGGGGATTTTGTTGATGCAGTTCTCGTAGAGTAATAGGAGATGGTTGCACCCATTCCAGTGCTGCATTGGTCAAAGCTAAAGGCTTGGGTTGGAGAACATCGTTTTGATTATCTGGAATTTTTGGGCTAGCAGCTAATAGGCGCAAAACTTTACCCTGTAGTTGCACCGCTTTGATAGCGGCGATAGTAATTTTTTGTTCTCCATTTGGCAACCAGACTACAATCTGGATTTCCGAGTCAGAAGTGATTCCCAAAGTTTTCCAGAAAAATTTGGCGGCGTCAGTTTTCGGTGGGTTGAAATTCTCAAAGGGTAAATTTAGCCAGCGTTTCCCGTCATTAAATGCACTCACCTCCACCTGATACCAAACTTGGTTATCCGTAAGTTTCAAATCTATTGGGGAATTTGGTTGCAACCATTCGGCGTTGGTAACTTGAGTAATTGGTTGCACCGTACCAACAATCTGGCTAGGGTGAGTAGAGGATATTTGCGATGTACCCTCACCATTGAGTCTTGCCAACAGACTTTGAATATAGTCAAGATTCTCTTTTGTAATTTTTGGTTGCGCCTTTAACCAAGAATTAGCATGTCCTTCTCCCCGCTGAACTGCTAAAATCAACGCGAACCAAGCTTGCACCTCTCGTCTATTTGGGTTTACCTGCAACGCTGCTGTTGTGCGATTCCACAATCGTTTTTCATCAGCTTTGAGTAGGGTCGCAATTTCTTGGGCATTATGTGGCGACGCTTCAAACACCTGTAAAGCTCTCTCCCAGCGGCCATCAATCAAATCTGCCAGCACTTCTTGACTAGGACTTGCCCAAATTTTCTGGGCTTGGGTTTTAGTCAGTTGAGAATGCAAGCGAATCAAATCCATTTGCGCTTGCGCCGCTTCTGGTAAAACTCCTTTGCGCTGTTTCTTGACAAATTTCAACCATTCAAAGGCTGGTGTCCACAATCCACTACGGGCAATTGACAGGGCATTTTGGTATCCAGAATCCTTGAAGGATGATGATTTGAGGCTGATTGCCTCCAATTGAATTGGTTTGAGGAATAACTTCAAAGGTTTGACTTGATAAACCTGTAAGTGCGGTTCTAAACCTACTGTTTGATCCACAACTAACTCTTTTGTACCATCACCAGTTACCTGCTGCCATTTGGGTAATTGTCCATTAGGACTAGTCCAAGACAACATTTGTAGTAAATTTGTGCGTTCTGGATTGTAGTATACGACGTAACCGTAGCGGATAGAACCAGTTCCTTGTTGGCGTTTACCCCGCAAATCAAACCAAACCCCTGATGATGGTGTCTTACCTTCAAAGCGTTGCACTTCAGTTAAAGGTAGGGGAATACTGATATCCTGGGGTTCGGATGTCCCATCAAGTAAAGAAGAAATCAAAAAGGATTCATCTGGGCCAGTTATAGGTAATTGAGTCGCTAGATAATAGTAATTTTCTGACTGAGATTTAAACTCTAACTCAACTGATCGCTCGTAAACCCTGAGTTCCACCAGTTCTTCACAATCAGATTGACAATTAGCACGTTTTTGAAAAACTGGTAGTAAAAATGAGGTTTTCACATCCTGATGTAAAGGCAGAGTTTCCCCAAATATTTGGTTTTTTTTACTCAAATCGAGTTGAATTTGTTTGAGAGTTTTGGGGCGTTCGTGTTTACCAAGGGGGATTTGTGCCCATGCAGGTAAAATTTTATTTAGCCAGCTTACCTCGTCTGGATTGAAGATGAAGAGAACACTAATCCAGGCAAAAGCCATAACTAGACCAGCACTACTTAAGATAATTGCGATCGCTAATATTGATGACAACCAACTTCCTCGTTTTAGCTTTTTCTGAGGTTTTTTAACGACGCGTTTTATCGCACCAGCACGAGGTTGATTTGGTTTAGAGGCTTTTGGCTTCAGCTTGCGTGAACGATTTGCCATAGATTCGGGATTAGAGAATTGAGGATTAGGGATTGAGAAACTCTTTCCTAGTCCCCAGTCCCCATTCCCCAATACCCTGTTATACTCGCCCTTTCAAAAGTTGCCCAGAAGCATTAAGTCTAATTTGGGACAAAATCCGTAAATGTCCCCATGTGAACCCTAGACAATCGGGAATACACTCTTCACTTAAGTATGTGAGCAGAGTGTAAAAAATTGAAAGGTAGACTTATTAGCCGCAGTCATCGCAAAACCTGGATGCTCGCATGGTTACTAATTGCGGGAGTAAATGGAGTTGCACAAAAAGCATTAGCACAAGAGTACATCAATCCAGAAACTACTCAGGAGATAGGAGTTAAGGGCGATAATATTATTCCCTCATCCTCCTCCCTCTCCCCAGAAGAACCGATGACCCAAGTTACATCGGTATCTCAACTCAAGGATGTACAACCCAACGATTGGGCATTTCAAGCCTTGCAATCTTTGGTAGAACGTTATGGTTGTATAGCTAGGCTATCCAGATAGCAACTATCGCGGTAATCGCGCCTTAACTCGGTATGAATTTGCTGCGGGTGTAAACGCTTGTTTAGATAGAGTCAACGAATTAATCGCTACAGCCACCAGCGATTTAGTCACTCGCGAAGATTTAGCAATATTACAAAAATTACAGTCAGAATTTGCCCCTGAATTAGCAACTTTGCGGGGTCGTGTCGATAATTTAGAAGCCAAAACTGCTGAAATTGAAGCCAACCAATTCTCAACAACAACTAAACTCAGTGGACTACTGATAGTTGGCATTCAAGGACGAACTAACAATCGTGGTGATGTTAATCCTAGAGATGGACAAAAGGATACAGATGATGCCGGGACAAATATTAATGTTATTTCCCTGGCACAGCTGTATTTAACTAGTCAAATCACTCCCAGTAGTTACTTGTTTACAGGTCTTTTAGATGGTAAAGGAAAAACTACACCTAGATTTACCAATAGTGTTTCTCGAAATGATGTTTTACTTGGCTACGAATTTCCTACAGATAGCTTGATTGTAAGTGACCTAAATTTTCATTGGCTGGTGACAAATAAATTAGCAGTAATGGTAGGAACAGAAGGCGTAAGTATGCCAGCTGCTTTCCGAGCCCCAATCGGGTAGAAAGTGCTGCAACAGGGCCATTATCTTATTTTGCCCAAAGAAACCCAATTTTAAATATGGGATATGGTCACGGTGGTATAGCTATTGATTGGCAATTTGCTAAACGCGCTAGTTTGCAGGCTATTTATACTAGTTATAACCCAGGAAATCCCGGTAAAGGTAGCGGTTTATTTGATGGAACCACCACTACCGGTGTGCAATTACTGCTGACACCAACCGATACTCTAGATTTAAGTTTGTATTACGTTAATAATTACGCTTCTGATGGTTGTTTGCTAACCTTTGTTGGTGATGAATGCTTAACTACAGTTAATACCACTACCGGGAAATCAGCACCGCTACAAACTAACGCCGTGGGTGCAACTCTTACTTGGCAAATTTCTCCCCGTATTAGTGCGGGTGCGTGGGGTGGTTATACTAAATCTTATATTCCTGGGCAATCTGGAAGTGTAGAAACGACAAATTATATGGTGTTTATGAATTTCCCTGATTTATTGAAGAAAGGAAATTTAGGAGGAATTTATGTCGGTCAACCTCCTAAAATTACTAGTAGCAACTTACCTGTAGGGAATAATGTCCCTGATTTTATCAATACAGGTTTAGGACGAGCAGGTGGACAACCAGGTACTACCACTCAAATTGAGGCATTTTATCGTTTTCAGTTAACAGATAATATTAGCATTACACCAGGAATAATTCATCTTATCCAGCCTGGTAATACACCAGATAGTGACTCAGTTACTATCGGCATTCTACGGAGTACTTTTACTTTTTAATTTTAGTTTCACATAACAGTAAGCTTCTGTGACTTCCTATAGATGCGCTGTAAGCCAACGCTCAGAACTTTGGGAGACACTGAGATTCATTTATTGAAAATATTTTTAAATGAATTAAGCGATCGCCTAAAAAGTCTCGATAAGTGGGACAGTTCGTCGCATATTATTAAAACTTATTTTTTTGTAATAACTATTGTTAAAAATTTATATTTACTTACATATACTGTATAAATCTTTAAACCTAAATCTTGCTTTATTACCTATTCGTAGATAAAAAATTTAATTTAAAGCATGATTGTGAGTAGAAGCAGCCAGTTTTTGTTTGGCTAATCTGTCAAAAACGCTTCTATTTTGGCACTTAACATACCCTTTGGATGGGGTTGATTATGAAATAAAGTATAGCCTCAAATCCAGTTAAAATCCGTAAAAATATTGATATTATGCTGAAAATGTCTTAAAATGCCTGAAACCATTTCCCTGTTTAGATCGCTGAGTTTGATATATGGAAAGTTTTCGCATAATAAATTCGCATAATAAATAGTTAAGTGGCTGAGGTTACTAATAAGGGTGTAGCTGCAATGTTATTTGCGGAGCAAGTAGCGTTACTTAGGCTTACTTATTTGTGACTAATTACCTAGATTCAATTAGAGTTATATGAATTTATACCCTATTCTAAAAATTCCTAATTTTTTGAGTAAGTAAAGTTTGCTTAAAAAACTTGATTTATCGTCATATTTTTAAGCTTTTTAGAACAAATTTTATTAGTGGGATAGGTTTATGAAACGTAATACATAGTCTTATTTCTGTTCAAGAATGATTTTTGGGTTGTTGGTTTTAGGCATAAAAACTTGAATGCACTCTAGAAAGAAATTCGTAATGGAAACAAAAGAATGGCAAGCATTGAAGACAGCAAGTATTTTAAGAAATCTTCTAGCGAAATATTGAGATATTTAAATGATTTGTCACAAAGCTTAATTTCAACCTCTGCTGATGAATTACTCCAAGCCCTTCCTGAGAAAGTTTGTGACCTTTTGTCTGTTCCAATATGTATTCTGTGGAACAAAGAGCAGGATAAGCCAAAGTTTAAAGTGATAGCTACTTATGGAGAAGTAGATGATAAGTACAAGAGAATTGAAATGGATTTGGGACATCCAGGAGTACAGTATATTTTGAATAGAGATAAAGTCTTGTCTTTGGTCAATGTAAATGAAGCAACTTTTAGATTGGCTGATATTGATGAACTCAATAAAAGACGGTGGATCTCTTTTTTAAGTATTCCATTAAAGATTGAAAGCGAAATTGTTGGTATTCTTGATGTATTTACAAAAGATACTCGCCACTTCAATAATTCTGAAAAAAATTTATTTAATATACTGGCAAACTTTGCTTCTTTATGCATTCAAAAAAAATATTTTGTCAAAGGCAAAAAGGAAATTTATGATGATAGGGAAAAACTTCAGGATCTGACAGCTATTATGCTTGAGATGACAGCGACTTCTGAAGCTAATGAAGTTTGGAGCTTATTAAGAAAAGGAGCATTGAAGCTGGTAGGCTCAAAGCCACGAATATGGATTGGTCGTTTAAACCATCAAAATGGCAAATTTGAGTCAGTAGAGTTAAATAATACTTCAGAGCTTGAATTTGGCATAGGTATTACTAATAAAGCACTCATCGAAGGAAAAACAATTATAGCTAATGATGTTCTGAGCGATGAATGGTCAAAAACTTATCATAAACGTTGGTCAGATACGCGATCTCAGATGTCTGTTCCTATATTAATAGATAAAGTGCCAATCAGAGAAAATTTAGAAGTCAAAACAGGTTCTAAGCGGATTGGCATATTAAACATTGAAAGTTCAAAAATTGATAATTTCCCTGAGACATATCAAAAGCGTCTCTTATTATTGGCACGTCATACTGCTCTACGTCTGGAAAGAATTGAATTCTATAATAAATTGGTGGCTATTCGGGAAATTGAAAGGGAAATTACTAAGGCTCAAAATTTTGATGAAATTATAAAAATTGTCATTAAAGGTATTACTACAATTCTTGAATTCACTTGGGTTAATATTTCCCTAATTAATTCAGATCGAACTAGCATTAAATCTGATTATATATCTGGGCTTCCAAAAGATAAAAAGGAAGAGTTTAAGAAAATGGCTTTACATAATCTAGATAGTGACGATATTCAAGCCAATATTGTACGAAATAAACAAATTAAAGTACCTGATAACGATGATCCAGGACTAGATAAAGAAATTTTTAAGAAGTTTGGACATGAAGATATTATCAGAGTTTTCATTCCAATGATTGAGCCTTTGAATAACTTAGTCATAGGGACTGTTGAAGCTGGTTACAAAAGAGAATATAGACAGCATATTTATGAGCAAGATGTTCAAATACTTAAGGGGTTTGTTGAACATGCAGTTCATGCTATTGAACGTAGAAAATCAGGGCTGATTGATAGAATTACTCATGAGCTAAAATCTCCAGTCGTAGGTATAAGAAGCCATGCTAGCTTTCTTCAGAGGCGTTTTAGTGATATAAATTTAGCTCCTAGTACTATTGCAATAAAGTTTGAAGATATCCTAACTGATTGTGATTTACTTCTTTATCAAATTAGACAAATTGAATACTTTTTGGGTAGGAGTTACTCTGAAAAACCTAAAGTTGAATCAGTTATTGTTTTTCGAGATATTGTTGTTAAAACAGTTAACCAGCTTAAACCTATTTTAAATGAGTATGGTTTACATGTAAAGGGTGTAAGATATGAATTTGGTGATGCTGCTAGGATGGCAATACTTACAGATAAGGTTATGTTAAATCAAGTAATTTATAATCTTTTGATAAATGCAATTAAATATGCTGAAAAAAATCCAGGGCAATTCAAAATATTATTAGAGGCAAGTGAGTATAAAGAAAACCTGATGATTAAATTCAAAGATTGGGGAATTGGGATTGTAGAAGACGATGTAAATAAGATATTTGAAGAAGGATTTCGATCTTTGGACGCAATTAAAAAAGTAGGAGGATCGGGATTAGGATTAAGCATTTCTATAGCGATTATCCAGCAACTAGGAGGAAGCTTAAAGTTAGTCAACAACTCAAAGCCGACTGAGTTTCATTTGATTCTACCAAAAATATTTAAGGAGGCTCCAAATGATTCTTTTCGTTGATGATGAAAGAAGAAGAATGGATAGTTATGTTCAGGATTTAGTTTTATCTGGACACGAGGTTGAATTTAAGTCAGATGTAGACTCGGCGTTAGAGTTTTTTGCCAAGAACCAGACACAAATTAAACTTCTTATCTTAGACATCATGATGCCAACAGGAGAAAGTTTTGATGACGAGCAAACACATTATGGTCTAAGAACAGGCATTGCATTTTATCAGAAGATAATAAAAGAAAATCCTTATTTACCAACCATCATATTTACTAATGTTTCTGACGAAAATTTAGCAGAGGAAATTAGTAGAGACAGCAATGTTTTGTTTTGTCAAAAAGATAATTTTCTCCCTTTTGAGCTTGAAAAAGAAGTCAGAAAAATACTAAATATTGAATAAATAAGGACTTACACACGGACTACGATTTTATATCATTAAGGACGAAGCAAATTAATCATAAAGGCTTGGGTTTTCGTCACAATTGGATAAGTCCTATAAATATAACATCATCGACTGGTGAAAATTAAGCTGGAAAGGAAAATTGAAAAATGGCAAGTTTGAGTGTGTTTCTTGATTGTGTCAGTAATTTTGAAAGAGAATTAAAAAATCAGTTTCAGAAAATTAAATCGGATCTTGAACCAAGCGAAAGGAAAAGTTTAATTAAACAAGTTGAGTTGGATCAAGTTAAAAAAAGTGAATTGATTGGGGAATTAAGAAATGGTATTATTCCTGAAATCAGTAATGTTGACCCTTCGACAGAAAATATCAGCGATATTGAAGAAACTGTTGAAAAAATAAAAGAACTTGAACAATTTATTCCTCAAGGGAAACAAAAAGATTTGGTACGTGAAATTGGGACATTACTGAAATCGGATATCGAATCAGTTGAGACATTAAGTAATACGATTGATTTCAGCAATAATGAACAGCTAATTAGTGAGTTGCATGATTTACGCAATAAAGGTGAAAGAATCTGGAGATTAACACTTCTCATAACTCCTGCTGACGAAAAAGAATTTCAGGCTGTTATCATGTGGGCAGCTGAACGGGGAGGAGAATTAGAGTTAGATAAACTACAGAAATTAAAGGGAAATTTACCCTATAATTCCCCCAAAATTCAGCAGTTACTTAAGTATGCCCGACACAGAATTGAAGAAAGACTTTGGGGGAAGGAAGGAAAATACCGAGTTTTTTCCTCCAAAAATGAGCTAGAACGTTTTCAAAACGTCCGAATTGTTAAGAGCTATCCAGCATTCACAATTGTTTCAGCTTCGATGGTAGCGATTAATAATATCAAGCAGTTCTTTCCTGTAGAGCGGTTGAAGTTTTCGGAAGCACCTAACCCTAGCCCTGGATATTCCAATATGAGAGATCAAGTAGTGCGGTTTAAGAATCCAGTCCTTGAAAGCTGGAAGCAAAAAATAGAAGAGATAGGTGCAAAGATTTTGCAGCCTTTGAGCCGTTTAGAAATTGTTGTATCTGTTCCCAGCGAAGATATTATTAACCATATCAGGAGCTTTGAGGAAGTTTCTCAAGTCACACCCTATGTCCCGAAAATTCGTGTTCAACCCCAATATCTTCAAAATTTAGGTCAATCAGCGACGAAAGAGGCGATCGCAACAGCTAGATTAAAAGCAGCTCAAAATCCTCCCAGTTCTCAAAATCGAGGCATTCCTCTTCCAGGTATCCTAATTGCCAATTTCTTTACTCAAGAAGATCGCGATCTTGCTGCTAAAAATTTAGAGCCTCAAGGAATTCGCGTTGCCGATCAACCTGGAACAACTAAGCTGATACTCGATCTAAGTTCAGACAATAATGCAATAGATTCCCTCAAAATCATTGCTAATCAAATAGGATTAAAATCCTTAGAAGAAAAAGTCATCCCAAAATTGTTCAACGAAAAAGCTTGTCATATAATTGGCAGAGGTGTTATACCCTCTAATCCTACGCCAACGATTGGTTTGACCGGAAAAGGAGAAATAATTGCTATTGCTGATACAGGATTAGATACAGGAGAATCTGAAACACTTCATCTTGACTTTCGTGAAAGAGTTAGGTGGATTAACAGTTACCCAATACAATCATCTCTAAATTCCTATATTCTCAATCCTGGAGCTGACGACGGAGCATCTGATATATATACAGGACATGGAACTCACATCGCAGGGACTGCATTAGGAAACGGAGAGCAAGCAAAAAAGTTAGGAATTTCTTCTATTCCTGCTGGTATGGCTACAGATGCTCAATTGATTTTCCAAGCAATTGAGCAAACACCTAAGTGGAATCCTGAATATCAACTTTTCTGGCTGAATTCCTATTATCAAAATCCCCCTGAGTCGGGGTTATTCGGTATTCCTGACGACCTCAAACAACTATTTGAGGACGCTTATGAGAGAGGTGCAAGAATCCATTCAATTTCATGGGGTGGGGGCGAACCAGGAAGCTATGATGACAGATGTAACGATCTGGATCTATTTGTTTGGGAACACAAAAATTTTTTGGTGCTAGTAGCTGCTGGAAATGATGGCAAACATCGTTCTTCTGACACACCAGCAATTGAACAAGGAAGTGTGAGTCCTCCAGGAACAGCTAAAAATTGTTTGACTGTTGGAGCATCTGAGAATAATCGTAATGGGCAATTTTCTCATACTTATGGTGATTGGTCGCCAAACGACTTTCCTCATCTTCCCTTCAATTCTGACGGCATGGTTGATTCAGTAGACGATATTGCGGCTTTTAGTAGCCGTGGCCCATGTCAAAATGGTCGCCGACACCCTGATGTAATTGCTCCTGGTACATTTATCCTCTCGACTCGATCCTCTCAGATTGCCAGCAATAATTTTGCTTGGGGAGCTTATCCTTCTGCTAAAGAGCATTACATGTACTTGGGAGGAACCTCAATGGCAACTCCTATGGTCGCTGGATGTGCGGCATTGGTGAGGCAATATCTGCGAGAGAGGCATCAGCCGTCTATTACTGATCCAAGCGCTGCTCTAATCAAAGCTGCACTAATTCATTCCGCAACTTATATTAATTACCGCTTTGCCCATCCATCGTCTAGACCTTACGCTGATAATGAACAAGGGTGGGGAAGGATCAAGCTACAACAAGTTTTAAATCCAGCAGAACCGACGCAGGTACTTTTTATTGATGAAGCGAATGGTCTGAAAACAGGTGAGAAAGCTGAGTATAAACTACAAATTTCTGATAGTCAGGTTCCCTTAAAAGTAACTCTTGTTTACACTGACTACCCAGGAGAAGATTTAATCAATAATTTAAACTTAATTCTCTACCATCCTAACAGCACATATCTCCTTGGTAATGATTTTGAAGGTGAGGGCATACCAGATACAGTTAATAACGTAGAAGGGATTATTGTTGAAACTCCTGAGATTGGTGAGTGGAGAATTGAGGTTATTGCTGAGGTTCAACAGGAGCAGCAAGATTACGCCTTGGTAATCTCTGCTGGAGGATTGGTAAGAATCTAATCTGAATGTAAACGATCTTTATACAGGCTCCTTCTATTTTGAGTTGTAGAGTAGGTCAGTCAAAAGCTAAAAATTCCCAGGAATTATTTTATAGTTGCCGTTAAAGTCATTTACAAAAGTTTTCGATATACTGAATTTGCAACCAATAAAAATAAGCCTGCCACTCGCGGCAAGCCTAGATGTATTCATTTACTAAATTCTAGGTAGATGTTTTCAGGATTAACCACCAGCAACAGCAGGAACAATACTGACTTCATCGCCATCTTTTAAGGTTGTGTTTATACCATCTAAATGGCGAATATCTTCGCTATCGACGTAAAAATTTACAAACCGACGTAGCTTACCTTGTTCATCGCACAACCGGGATTTAATGCCAGGAAAGCTTTGTTCTAAGGAATCTAACAATTCAGCAATAGTGTTACCGCTGGATTCTAAAGTAGCTTGATTATTAGTAAAACTCTGAAGAGTCGTAGGAACTAAAACTTTTACAGCCATAGAAGTAAAAAGTGAAGAGTGGAGAGTTAGGAATAAAGTTCAGAGTAAAGAGTTATGAATACAAAAAACTCATAACTCCCAACTCCTAACTAAACGAGGACTTGTTGCCATTCCAAGCGATCCAGAGTACGCGATCGCTCTAGCGCACGTTCAAAACTATCGAGTTTCGCATCAATAGTCAAGGGTTCGCCAACATAGCCTTGGACTGCTTCTTGGGTTTTCAAACCATTACCGGTGATGTAAATCACGGTAGTTTCATCTGGATCGATTTTGCCAGCTTCTACCAGTTTTTTCAGCACGGCCACGGTTGTACCACCAGCCGTTTCTGTGAAGATGCCTTCGGTTTCTGCCAGCAACTTGATGCCATCAATAATTTCGGCATCATTGACTGATTCAATATTACCACCAGTCTTCTGAGCTAACTCTACAGCATAAATTCCGTCTGCTGGATTGCCGATCGCTAGCGATTTCGCAATTGTATTCGGTTTAACTGGCTTAATAAAGTCGCGTCCTTCTTTGAAAGCTTGGGCGATGGGTGAACAACCTTCAGCTTGAGCGCCGCTAAAACGGACGCTCTTGTTTTCTACTAAACCAACTTCGACAAATTCTTGGAACCCCTTATAAATTTTTGTAAAGAGCGAACCAGACGCCAAAGGAGCAACTACATGATCGGGTAGTTCCCAGCCTAGTTGTTCTGCAACTTCAAAACCTAGCGTCTTAGAACCTTCAGAATAATAAGGACGTAGATTAATATTGACAAAACCCCAGCCATGTGTGTTTGCAACTTCCGAACAGAGACGATTGACTTGATCGTAGTTGCCTTTGACGGCCATAAGGGTGGGACTGTAGATCAAGCTACCGAGAATTTTACTAGCTTCTAAATCTGCGGGGATGAACACACAGCAGTCTAAACCAGCATGAGCCGCGATCGCAGCTGTAGAATTTGCCAAATTACCAGTGCTAGCACAAGAAACAGTAGTGAAACCTAACTCCCGCGCTCTGGATAGAGCAACTGACACCACCCGATCCTTAAAGCTCAGGGTGGGCATATTCACGGCATCATTTTTTATATAAAGCTTATTTAGACCCAGGCGACGGGCAAGACGGTGGGAACGAACTAGGGGAGTCATACCAGTTCCCACATCTATAACATTGTCAGTTGCGACAGGCAAAAAGGGGCGGTAGCGCCAAATTGAATTAGGCCCAGCTTGAATTGTTTCACGAGTGACAGTCAGACGTAGGGCGTTGTAGTCATATTTGACTTCTAACGGGCCAAAACATAACTCACAAACATTACTGGCTTTGAGTTCATATTCCGCACCACATTCCTTACACTTCAAGGCTTGAAAGTAGGCAGTGCTGGTTTGGGTTTGGGTTTGGGTTTTTATTGCCTGAGTCATAAACTAGCTTTCCCTGTTTGTCTGTCACTTGTCGCCTGATACTAACACGAGCAAAAATACCAGTCAAACATACCCGACAAAAAATGTCGGGTATGTTTGGTATTGAGAGGAATGATTCTTGTAAAACTTTAATACTAGTAATCTCTATTTTTAGTATTTACACGCATATCTTTAATGTTACGAAAAAANNNAATAGATTTACTTTTTCAGCATTAACACGGNNNATTAATATGATTAAATCGCATTTTTTTATGATTAAATCGCATTTACTGAAATTGCTATCCTATTTAAGCGATCTAGATCGCTTAGTTAACTTTCATTTTTTTGATCTAAATGACTCTATAGAGCAGTATATATTTCTGACAACAAAAACTCAAAAGCATTTGATTATATAAGTTTTAGTCTTTTTAGCGTCTTATTAAACCACTAAAATTGCTATGTGTGTTGCCAAAATAAAGTTAATTTTCCAGCTTTGATGCGCTTATTCACAGCTATAGAAGTTACTTATTTATACGGAAGATTTTTTTTGCTTTAAAAGCTACATTACTATTTATATCTATAACTAAGCAAAATACAGTAATAAATTACACATATTTGCGATTGCCAGCTTTGATTCTCAAGGGTAAGCATAAAACAACTAGACAAGTTATTTCTGGTTATTGTCTCAATATCATTTCCAAGGAGTGTCAATAATTTAACTCCTTAAATATGCATTCCCAAAACTTCAACGTTTTGGGCAGCCATAAATCGGTAATTCCTTAAAAGGAATTGCCGAACTTTATCCTGTCTCAAAATCTGAGATACAAGTTCAGCAAACAAACTACTTCTATGGTAAATCGAAATCAATCTGTAAATAAGCAGCATAAACTTTACCAATTTCTAGTAGCAACAGCATTATTAACTGGTAGCCTTTTCCAATTTCTTGCACCCGTATTAGCTGACGGAACGACTGCGGGTACATCTATCAGTAACACTGCAACAGCGACCTACGAAGATCCCAGCAGTCCAGGGACAACTATAAATGCCACTTCTAATACTGTCGTTGTCACCGTGGCAGAGGTTGCTGGTATCACTGTCAGTGCATCTGGTGTAACAGATGCAACTTCTAGCCCTACTAATACAACAGTCCAAGTTGGTGACTTACTCATCTACACCTACACTTTGACGAACGTAGGTAACGACCCCACCCAATTTCGGATTCCTAACTTAGCTACAACAACTGGGCCAGGTACAGTTTCTGGTACATTACCAAATGGTGGTGTAGCTAATAGCTTACAATACAGCATTGACGGTGGTCAAAACTGGCAAAATATCACTAGCACTGAGGTATTCACACCCTCGGTTTCGCCTGGTGGTACGGTATTGGTGCGTGTGCCAGTTACAGTACAGGCTGGCGCTCAAACCAATGACATAATTACCGTTACCCTTGGTAATACTCCTGGTAATGCTCAAAATCAACTACGGAATCCTGATGGTGGTGACGTTTATACCGCAGATAACCCTGATGGTAGTGTTGTTGGTGAAGTAGCTGGCGCACCAGCTAATGGTACGCGGGAAGCTAGCGCCACCAATCAAATTCAAGTTGGTTTAACGGTAAAAACCTACACTTTAGCCACTATTCTCAAGATTCGCAGTGGCTATAACAATGCTGGCACCACTCAAATTACAGATGACAAGCTGACCTATGATTTGAGTTTACGAGTTGAGTCCAACGATCCCACAGGACAGGGAATTACGCCAGCAGCTCTGACGGGTACAAGCATCAATGTTAATGGTGTTGCTGGCACTTATATCTTGGTTTCTGATGCGATTCCTTTGGGCACAGATTTGGCAGCAGCACCAACTGCGCCTCCTGGTTGGCAAACTGTCTACACTACCACTCCAATTGGAACTAATGCTAATACAGCGAGTTGGACTACGACAGCACCACCCTTGGCCTCAGTCACGCGCGTTGGTTTTATCAATAATCCAGCAATCATTACTTCTATCGCTCCTGGTACAACGGTGAATGGCTTCTCGATTCAGCTAGCCGTTGAATCAACTGCAACTTCACCCTTAACCGTCGCTAACATTGCCCAATTATTTGGTCAAACACCCAGCAGCAATTTCCCCGTATACGACGAATCCGGCGACCAAAATCCCAGCAACTACGAGGGTCCACCAGGGAATATGACACCTCCTACGGGTACAGATACCAATGGTGATGGTGTTCCCGATACTCTATTGGCTGGCAACGTTGATGATGGCTATATTATTACTCCAACAGCTCCAGAGACTGGAACTGACACAGGTAACAACAACACTGGTGATGGTACACCAGGAGGTGAGGCGAACGTCTTCACAGTGCAAGCGCCTATTGCTTCAGCGTTACTCAACGGGCCGCAAAATGCCCCAGATGCTACTGGGCCATCAGGTTTAACCAACGATGACTTCACTAATAAATCTTCCCTTGTTCCTGCTGGTACAGCACCTGGTAGTACACTCGATCCACAATCAGTTGGCTTCACCAATACAATTAAGAATAGTGGTACTGACTCAGGTGTCTTGAAGATAGAGCCAACGCCACCAGCAATTCCAGGAGATTTACCGAATAATACGAAGGTGACTATTACTTACGGTAGTCAGTCTGCTGTCTATACCTATAATAATGGAGCATTTACAACACCTGGTGCAGCAATTACAATCCCCAACGTTGCTCCTGGTGCAAGTATCAACTATGGTGTGGAAGTTGATTTACCTCCAGGTACGCAGTTATCTACTGATATTAATAGAGGCTTCCCAGTACCCATCACTGCTTCGATTGACAATTACACGACGGACACCAACGGTGATGGAATTAAGGATACTGGCAACGATAATATCTTTGATTCATCTAACATCACTATTGATCGCGTTTACACTGGTTTCCTAAAACTGCTGAAAGTGTCGCGAGTTTTACAAGGAACTGGGCCTGTAATCCAGGGAAATGATGGCACATTAAGTATTGATCCAAAGAAGCCTGCACCAGGAAACATTATTGAGTACCAAATTCAATACACAAATATTTCCGATCCTCAATCTGGAACCGGTAATGTGATTTTGAATGCTAACAATGTTGTGATTACTGAAGATGGTACGCAAAGCCCTAATAACTGGGCATTAGACAACGATGCCAGTGGTCAAATTGATACTAGCAACATTGTTGGTTCAGCTAAGGATTCTGGAACTGCAACCATTCAATTCTTCAGTGGTAATCCAGCTACTAGCTCTGGCATTGACCAAACTGGATTTACGGCAAACACTGATGTTACTAAGTATGTGGATACTGTAACTGGCACGATCGCACCGGGTATTCAAAGAACATTTACCTTCCAACGCAAGGTGAACTAATTCGTTGGGATTGAGGACTCTGAAGTTCGCAGACTTAAAGAATCTGCGAACCAATTGACCTCACTCCCCAACCCCAAACAGCAAGCAAATAGGAGAGTGACTTTTTCTTAGCAAAAGCTGGGAAAGATAAGTCAACAATTCACATTCTGGAATTTTTTTGAGGTTATTTATATGAAGCGTGTTTCTCTTGCAGGTTTAGGAGCATTCGCTCTCATTGCTACAGTTCCATTTGTCGGTCAAATTCCGGGAATCGCAAATATATGGCATTCAGAAAGTGCTGTTGCTCAGAATATCAAAACTCAAGGGCAAATTCAATTGCGTTTAGAAGCAGAAAAGCAAGTGATGGCAAAGGATCACCAGGGTAAGCAAAGCCAGAAATGGGAACCTTTAAAAGGTCAAGTTGTGGTGCAGCCAGGAGATGTATTGCGATATACCTTGAGTGGCGAAAATAAGAGCGATCGCCCAGTGAAGAATTTGATATTCAATCAACCTATTCCGAAAGGAATGGTCTACGTGCTTAATTCTACCAATGTCGCTAAAAATGCCAAAGTCATTTATAGCATTGATGGTGGGCGTAGCTTTGTCGAAAATCCGACTGTTAAAGTTACTCTTCCTGGCGGCAAAGTGGAAACAAAACCAGCCCCAGCCATTGCTTACACCCATATCCGTTTGCAGATTCCATCTCTCGCAGCCAAAACAACACTTAAGGCAACTTATCAAACCCAAGTGCGCTGATTAACACGCCGCCTTGCTCACTCAGACAAGAGCCGCAATGAAGAATATTTTCAGATTCCATCTGGAAACGAGATTTTAAAAGAGTTTTAGCTTAACTGGATTTCCCAAAATAAATAAGTGCTTTTATTAACAACAAGCTTGATATTTCAGAGGAGATGTGGTAAGTGAACCGTCCTCAAAACCAAAAGCAAATTACTTCTAGCGGTAGCTGGTGGCGACGGTTAACAGCTACTGTTCTTCTGGGAAGTTTTTTGCATACTACTATATCTATGCCAGCGATCGCGCAACAGACTAACAATCTGGTTGCGTCTTTGCCATTAATAAATCAAGCTACTTATACTTATACAGATTCTGGTAGTAATTATCAATATCAAGGAAGTTCTGAGCAAATTAATGTTAGTCCTATCCCCTTACTCGATCCATTAGGACGGATTTTAGGTTGCGCTGGGACAATTTTACCTGACTATACAGGTTTTTCAGTTGGGGTCTACGAACCCAGTTCTAGCGATCCAACGGGGACAGAATTGGGCAGTTTGGTTGCTTTGACTCGAACAGAGTTACCAGATATTCCTAATAACAACGTTCCTGGTGGTAAATCGCCGAATACTGAGAATAGTAATCCCTACTTTGTTACGAATAACCCTGCGGGTGTCTACAATTTCCTACTCGATCCGAATAAGGGTCAAACCGCTCCAGGTAGAACCTACATTTTTGTAGTTAATCCACCACCAAATTCTATCTATAAACAGCGGCGGGTCAAGATTGAAATCCTTGCTAACAATAGCACACAAGATAATGGTGTCGTGCGATATGTCGCTACTTCTTTAGATGGTCAACCAATCAGTCTTACAGGTGAAACCAGGCTAGAGCAAACAGTTGTTTTAGTTCCCAACGCAGAAACAGTGGGACTGGATTTATTAGCCTTTGAATTCACCACAAATTTGTGTCAAGCCAATCAGTTACAGATTATCAAAACAGGCGATCGCGCTACTGCTGAACCTGGGGATACGGTAATCTACCGCCTGTCGGTAAAAAATCTCGCTGATGCTGGTTTGAATAATATATTTGTCACCGACAACCTACCTTTAGGATTCCAATTCTTGCCGAAATCGGTGCAAGGAGAGCTAGATGGTCAACCAGTCGCGATCGCTTCAGAACGCAACGGTAACACAGTGACATTCCGCACAGATGTAACAATTTCCCCAGAGAAAGTCTTGAATATTGCCTACGCGGCTCAAATAACAGCCGATGCATTGCGTGGTAATGGTCGCAACACTGCGATCGTTAATGCTCAACGGGCTGATAACCGTTTTAGTACTAAGGATGGTCCCGCAACCCACCAATTGAAAATTCGTCCAGGAATCGTTTCTGACTGTGGCACGATTATCGGTCGGGTGTTTGTTGATAAAAACTTTGACGGTGAACAACAGCGTGGTGAGCCTGGAGTACCCAATGCAGTGATTTTTCTGGAGGACGGAAACCGCATCACTACAGATCCTAATGGTTTGTTCTCCTTAGCTAATGCCTTACCTGGATACCACACGGGTGTACTAGACCTTAGCAGTGTCGGGGGTTACACCCTAGCTCATAACGAAAAATTCCGCGAACGAAATAGCCAATCTCGCTTGGTGCATTTAGAGCCTGGTGGCTTGGTACGCATGAACTTCGGTGTAACCCCAACATTTCAGGAGCCAGTCAAGAAATGAAACCCAGACTGCACTGTATAACTACATTTAACCTGAGATTGATGGGGGCGATGCCAGTAGTAGCTCTCAGCCTTGTTTTGTACCCAACAATTGTCAAAGCAGAAATCACTAGTGAAAATCTCCTTTTCCCTGATTCACCTTCGCAAGCAGAAAAGAGTGTCGAAGATCCTGATTTTTCAGCGCATCTGGAAAACCTCTCTTCTTCTAGGGGAGAGGCTTTAAATTCTCCACCTCTCGAATTTTCTTCAACTTCTTCAGCATCGGCTCCTAAAATTCCAAATGTCCAGCCAAGTGAAACAGAAATACAACCATTTCAACCAGAAACTTCTGTAGATTTGTCTAGAGACTTAGGCAAAATAGCGGGAATAGAGGACAGGAATGATGAACATACTGAAACACTGCTTCATGCTTCTCCAACGGAAATACAACCATTTCAACCAGCAACTTCTGTAGGTTTGCCTAGAGGATTACGCAAAATTGCAGGAGTAGAGGACGCGGGGACAAAGGGACAAGGGGTGAATGAAAATCTTCCCGTGTCCCCCACTGTCCCTATATCTACAGCAATCAAAATCCTGACTCCGACGGCTGACAGTGTTGTAGATGTCCAAGCTAGCACAGTGATTGTGCAGTTTCCCGCTGGTAGTCAAGTGGAATTGCGGGTAAATGGCGCGTTGGTAGACCCTTCTTTAGTGGGACGGACGGAAACTGATGCTACCACCAATTTAGTAACGCAGACATGGTATGGTGTCTCGTTAAAAGAAGGTGCAAACACCATCTCTGCACAAGCTGTTGGAGGAACAGAACCCTCTGTAACAGTGCAAGTCGCAGTCCGGGGAGCGCCGCAGCAATTAACTTTAGAAACAGCTGAGTCTCGTATTCCAGCAGATGGACGTTCTACGGCGACAATTCGGGGTCAATTCATCGATGCAAGTGGAAATCGCTCGAATCGTGATGCTGTTGTCACCCTCATACCCACTGCTGGGGAGTTGGTCGGGAAAGACTTCAAACCTGATGAACCCGGATTTCAAGTGGAGGCGAAAGCAGGGCAATTTACAGCGACGTTGCGATCGCAATTAAAAGCCGAAACTGTGACAATTCGCGCGATCGCAAATGATCTAGAAGCCTTCACCCAACTACAATTTGAAACCTCACTGCGTCCGAGTTTAGTTACTGGAGTAATAGATTTACGTTTGGGTGCTAGAGGTACAAATTATTATGGCAGTTTCCGTGATTTCCTCCCTCCTGACAAAAACAACGGAACCCAATTAGATTTCCATTCAGCGATATTTGCCACTGGTGCGATCGGAGAATGGTTATTTACAGGCGCATACAACAGTTCTCGTAACCTCAATGAAGATTGCAACTGCGATAATCGCCTGTTTAGAACTTATCAATTCAGCGAGCAAAACTATCCTGTCTACGGCGATAGCTCAAAAGTTGATGTAGTTGCTCCTTCCATTGACAGTGTATTTTTACGTTTTGAGCGTNNNACTCGTACCCCTGGCTCCGATCCTGATTATGCGATGTGGGGTGACTATAACACAGAAGAATTTGCGCGGCGATCGCAGCAATTTACTTCTATCACTCGTCAACTCCACGGTTTTAAAGCTAATTACAACTTAGGAAACCTACAAATTACAGGTTTCTATGGCGATCGCTTAGAAGGATTTCAACGGGATACTATTGCTCCCGATGGTACTAGTGGTTATTACTTCCTCTCTCGCAGACTATTACAAGCAGGTAGTGAAAATGTCTTTATCGAGTTAGAAGAACTCAATCGTCCTGGGACTGTATTAGAACGCAAACAACTTAACCGAGGACCAGACTACGAAATCGACTATGATCGCGGTACTTTATTATTCCGCGAACCGATTCTTCGTACCGATATCGATCGAACCGGACAAGTATTGGTACGTCGGATTGTTGTTAGCTATCAATATGACAGCGAAGACTCTGACGGGAGCATCTATGCTGGTCGTTTGCAATATAACCTTTCCCGCAAACTTAACCAAGAAAGTTGGATAGGAGCAACTTACGTTCAAGAAAATCACGGGGTGCGCGACTTTCAACTCTACGGTGCAGATGCACTGATTGCTTTGGGTGAGAACGGTAAGTTAATTGCAGAATATGCTCATTCCACGAATGATTCTGATGTTGTGGGAAAAGTTAGAGGTGATGCGTATCGTTTAGAAGCTGAAGGAAAGATTGCTAATGGGATTCAAGGTCGTGCCTATTATCGCTTTGCTGATACGGGTTTTGCCAATAATGCCACTATCAGTTTTGTCCCAGGACAAACTCGTTATGGAGCGCAGGTTACAGCTAAACTCACCTCAACTACCAACGTCAGAGCGCAATACGACCACGAAGACAATTTTGGGATTGCTCCCCAACCCCTAGATACCTTTGAAGAACTGTTTGCACCGCGTTATGAGGCGATACCTGGGAGCAAAGTTGATAATTCACTGACGACAATTTCCGCTGGGATTCAACAACGTTTGGGTAAAGCTACTCTGGATGTGGATTGGATTCATCGTCGTCGGGAAGACAGAATTCTCGACAGTGCTTTGAGTAGTAATTCTAATCAACTGCGTTCGCGTTTTTCAGTTCCTCTAGCTAAAAACCTGACCTTCCAAGCCCAAAATGAACTCAGCTTATCTTCCCAAAAAGATACTGTTTACCCAGACCGTACCATTTTGGGGTTGAATTGGGCAGTAATTCCTGGTGTCAACGTCAGTTTGGCTCAACAGTATTACAGTAGTGGTCAATATTCGGGTAATTCCATTACTAGCTTGAGTGTCAACGGCGAACACAAACTCGGATCGGATACTACCTTGACCGGTCGTTACTCAATTTTGGGTGGTGCTAACGAAATGACTACCCAAGGTGCAATTGGTATAAATAACCGCTGGACTATTGCTTCGGGATTGCGGCTGAACGTTGCTTACGAACACGTATTTGGCAACTTCTTCGGACGCACGGCGGCAGGTCAACAATATGCCCAACCTTACGCCTTTGGTCAAGCATCATCTGCGATCGGGTTTGATGGTGGCGATAGCTACAGTGTGGGTCTGGAATACAGTGATAATCCGCAGTTTCAAGCCAGCGCTCGTTACGAACATCGTTCTTCTTCTGGAGGTAGTAATACAGTAATTACCGCAGGTGCTGCGGGTAAAATTTCTCCGGCTCTCACCGCTTTAGTACGTTATCAACAAGCTGGTTCTTCCAATCAAAAGCTTTCAGGATTGGGAGATACTGCTAATCTAAAACTGGGTTTAGCCTACCGCGATCCCAATAGCGATAAATTCAATGCTTTATTGCGTTATGAATATCGCAAAAATCCATCAACCATCCCTGACACTATCCTGTTAGGAAGTGGTACGGGTTCCCAAGACCATACTTTTGCTTTAGAAGCGATTTATGCTCCTAACTGGCAATGGGAATTCTACGGGAAGTATGCGTTGCGTAACAGTACCTCTTACATAGCTAACGATTTAGCTGGTACTAGCACGGTAAATCTGGGTCAATTACGCGCTACCTATCGTTTGGGATATAGCTGGGATTTGGTGGGTGAAGCTCGTGTAATTAGTCAGTCTAGCTACAGTGAGACAGGCTTTGTTCTGGAAACAGGCTACTACCTCACGCCTAATCTGCGCGTTTCGGCTGGTTACGTCTTTGGTAAAGTTGATGACCGAGATTTTTCTGGCACACGTTCTGCGGGAGGCGCGTATTTAGGCTTTACGGTTAAGCTCAACGAATTGTTTGACGGCTTTGGGCAACAAAAACCTGTAGCGCGCCAGCCACAGGAATCGGCGATGAAAACTTTGGTAAATAGGCTGAAGAGAGGCGCGAAATTATTTAGGAATTAAGCAATGAAATCTTTATTTAAAAGTTTAACAGTGATCGCAGCAGCGAATCTAAATGGTAGATTATCGTACACATTGGGCAACCTAATAGACGGAGAAGGCGCTATTAATCCTCAGTATGGAATCTCTGAACATCCCATCAATGCGGTAGTGCCATTGTCATCCACTTCAAATCAGGAGCTAGTGAAGTATCAATGAGCCTACTTTTAAAACATCTTTTAGCGGTCAATAACAACCAGCCCAACCGTTATAAAAAACTACTAAGTGGCCTTGCTCTATTACTGTGCTACCTGAATTTTGGAATACCATCTGCTCAGGCTGAAGGTAGTCGTACCCTTTATCCCAATAGTGCCTCAGTTGGCAGTAGCAGAGCTAACTTAGAGTGGCGTACTGATACTTATGGCGGTCTTGTGCTGCGACGAACTTTACTAAAAGTCTATGCCAATAAAGATGAGTATATTCTTTTAGGCTCCAGCGCAGTTGGGGTAAATAATGGTAATGTCCGTGTTTACAACCCCGGTCGTGTCGGTGGGAGTATTGGCAGTGAAACTGTTCCCGGCACACCAGATTTTGTGTGTACTTCTCAACCTGGGCGGGGCTTCATCTCAACTCGCCAACAGGAGTTAAATGGCCCACGTGCTATTTCTGGCGGAGGTAATCCCAATGGCTATATTCCCTGCTACTACCAAGCTCCATCAACTGGAGTTTATGACATCGTTTTCTACGGGCCTGATGGGGGTAACTCTTCTACTAATGCCACTCCTACTGGTGAAATTGATTTGAGTAGTGGTAACAACTTTAACGATCAACAAAAAACTAGTGTAGCAGCTTGGGATGTAACGGTACGTAGCAGCGATCAAACTTCAACAACTGACTTGAACGGGCGGTTATTCAGCTATTATCTCGCTCTTTTTACTGGCAATAACGGTCGATATCTCAACTTCCCAGTTTATCCAGTCACCACAGATGGTTTCCGATATAAAGTAGAACTCAGAGGCACAGATCCTAACGGATTCGTTCTCTATGGTAATCAAACTGGCTTTTTTGATAGTGACGGGATATCGCCTCTCTATCACGACATACTAGGGGCGGATAGTCAGCTAGCAAATCCCCAAGGTGGTGTTAGCTTGGCTCGTCCCCAATATGCTACTTTTTTGAACTCCATCGACACCAACGTGCTTCCATTTGTTGAACGTTACAAACGAGACGGCACTTTAGAGGGAACTGGTATTCCCCTTAGCCCAATTATTCCTGCTGTTAGTAATTTACAATTCAACGGCACTGTTGTGGGAAATAACAGTTCATTTGGTACAGGCGGTACTTTGAACTTTGACAGCAATGTTACAGGTACTTACGAACTGGTTATCAGCCGAGACGGCAGCAATTTTGATCCTACCAACTCTCAAAACCGTCTTTTGCGAGGGATTATGACCACAACAGGACAGCAAGCAGTTAATTGGAATGGTAAGGATAACAGTGGCAATTTTTTTCCGGTTGGTAGTAATTACAAAGTTAGTGTCAGAACTTTTGGAGGGGAATATCACTTTCCCTTACTGGATGCGGAAAACAATTTTACTGGTGGCCCTACTATTACAATGCTGAATGCCGCTAATCCTATAGGTAATAGTAGAGGATTTTACGACGATCGCAGTTATAAAACCATCGGTGGAACTCAAATTGGTACGGCTGGTCAAGTACTCTGTGGTATTAATCCACCAAACCCAGCTTTCAGTGACCCAATTAACGGCTTTGACACCGCCAGCAATGACCGGAAATTTGGTCAGAATGGTAACGCTGGTAATGCTGGTACATCATGCAATGGCTCTTTTGGAGATACCAAAGGGTTGGATTTGTGGACTTATTATCCTGGTCAAACTCAACCAACCCCATTAAACATCATTGATATAGTTTCAGCAACTGTTGGCAAAGTCATCATTAATGAAGTTTTGTACAACGAAACGGGTACTGCTACTAACACTAACGATGAATTTATTGAACTTTATAATCCATCTACATCAACTGTAGATTTGAGTGGTTTGAAGTTAGCAGATGGACACCTGACTGCTAATGATAATGATAGTACTAACGGCTTTACTTATACATTTCCTAACGGCACAACCTTACAAGCAGGCCAATATGCTGTAATTTGGATTGGGAATAACAACGCCAATCATCAAGCCACAGCAGCAGCTTTCCAGGCTTGGTTGGGACAAACTCCCAAACTCAACAACTTGGGTGATGATATCTGGTTGTACGATAGCCAGAATAAAATTATTGATTATATCGCTTATGGCAGTGGTAATGAAATTAATACACCTCCTGCGAGTGTTCTCAATCTTTGGGAAAATACTTATCAGTCTTCTCTCGTTGGGGCTACTACTGGACAATCTATCAGCTTAACTCCCAATGGGCAGGATACAAATGCTAGTGCTTGCTGGGAAGCAACTACTAGTAATAACGCCAGCACACGTTGTTCAAACTATCTACCAACTAGAGACACTGATACTACAGGTAGTCGTGTTACCAGCGTCGGCGAAAGCAATAACGGTGCTACTGCTGTGAATGCAAAGCTTTTGTTAATTAAACGCATCACCCGCCTCAATAACCAAGATTTAACTGATATTGTGGATGGTCGCAGTGACGTTGCTACTAATGCCAGTAACTATGTACCAGAACCATATGCTACTGATGATAGCGATCCTAAATGGCCTGCTGGCTACTTGCGAGGATTAATTAATGCTGGCACTGTCAAACCGGGAGATGAATTGGAATACACTATCTATTTTCTTTCCAATGGTCTTGGTAATGCAACTAATGTGAAATTCTGTGACTTAGTTCCAACTAATGTTAATTTTATTCCCACTACTTTTAATGGCATGACTCCTAATGATGGTGGCTTACCAGGAGCAGATCGAGGAATTGCCTTGGCTATTGGTTCCACTACACCAACGCTTTATCTGAGTAATGTAGGAGATAGCGATCGCGGGTATTTTTATACAGCTAATGACTCAGGTACACCATCATACTGCGGTACTAACACCAATGGGGCAGTAGTGGTCAATATTACAGTCCCCAGTTTTCCCAATCTACCCGCAGCTACTGGATCTGGCACACCAGCGAATTCTTATGGTTTTGTCCGCTTCCGCGCTAAGGTGAAATAGTTTTAACCACAGCTAAGTAAGTAGACATAATTAAATATAAAATAAACTCCTAGTTTGTAGTGAGCGATTTATCGCTCAGGCCCACCATATCAGGGTTTTAGCGGAGAACACCTTATTGACAAGGCTGTTCGCCAGGTTGGAGCATAAAAATCTGCTTGTAGGCTTGGCAGTTCTCAGCCACAACCATTTTTTGTTGGGGATGTGTAGGTGCTTCTCTTCCCCCTCTCCACTCATTATCACCATCGAGAGTCTGGATAAAGCCCAACATAATGTTTGACTCATTCAGCCGGGAACTACTCCCTAAATCTGTCAATAGCTGATTCACACCATCTTTAGTGACTAGTATTAGCTTGCTGATTGTCGCCGTATTATAAGCAGCAGGAAATTGTTGGTAGTCAAACGATTCTGAAGGATTGGTGTAACCTGAATCGTTAATCCGCAGATATTTTTTGTTGAATGTTTGCAAGTTCACATTTTCTCCAGCACCTTGAGAAAACACCTGATCAAAATACCTTTCTGGGTTTTCTAAATATGCTTTTAGCTCATCTATACTCATACCAGTGGCACTCTTGACAATGGCATCATAAATATTAGCTTTCAGTTGTTTGATAGGGGCAGCTAATGGACCCAGAACATCACCAATAATGCTACTAAGTTTGCTAGCTAATGCCGCAAACTGTCCCACAGCATCTGGTGCGCCAGACATTGATATCAAGTGATTGTTGACGTAATTTTGCAGAATAGTTTTAGCTTCTTCTACTTTCGCTTTGCGATCGGGGTTAAAAAACAGCGCCTTAGCAACTTGGTCACTAACTTGAGACCATGCTTTCAAACCACTGTTGATATCTTCACGCCAATATTCTTTGTAAGTTACTGTTAAACCATTAGCAGTCACATAAGCACCTTTTTGTACCTGAATTGCTGCTGCTTCAGCATATAGTTTTGTGGCACTACAAGAAAAATCTAGGGCTTTGCAGGCTTTGGCTTTGCGAACTTTATCGTCATAGCGTCGGTCATAGTCTGACTTCGCAGCATAATAAGCATCGATATCGCGTTGCAACTTTGCTCTCAAGGTAGAGTAAATGCGTGGTATGGATAACTCAGTTCCGCCGCCTCCTGGTTTCAAAAGTATTGTGTCTAGATATGAACCAGGTTTGGCATCGATCATGTTGTCATAGATGAAGTCTTCAACTCCGGTAATACTAGCGTTGAAAAAATTAGCGTTGAGTTCTTGCTTATTCAAGCGCTTATCAACATATCCTTCTACAAGAATGTGTTTAATTGCATTTCCTGGTGGTGCAATTACAAAATGACCACCACTAAAGTTATTGATGAATGTGTGACCATACATATCTCCCGCTGCATGGGTGAGATAACCAGTCACAAATGCTTTTTTCTGTGGTGTATTGTTACCTGGAGTATTACTAAGGTTCCATAGATATTTTAGCCACGTGCCAGATCCACCAGCTATTCCTGTGTCGTTTGGAGATGGGTGAATCACCTGCTGACCAGTGAGGATATCTGGGTATGCATCCGGGCCTAATATGCCTGCACGGTATTGTGCTGGGTACGCCTTCAGTGCAGCCAGAATTGTAGGATCAACCGGATAGTCTCCTAGTTTGGAGAGAACTTTTCCATTTTGATAGTCAACACGATAAATAGTGACTTTGCCATCATCAAGGGCATCATTGAGTGCCTGTTGACCGAGGTAAACATGGGTAGTTGGCTTCCACGCCAAAGCAGCCTGTGGACAAGCTAACATTCCCAGGAAACTTGCAGCGATCGCTAATCGTAAATATCTCTTACTTAAAGAGATTACGTATTTAGTTATTGTCATATTTATTACTACTTATTTCGGTAGATATGGAAGTGAATCATATCAAATAATTAGGTGTTTTTAACTATCCGATTTATTAAGAAATTATTAATTTGTAACTGTGGTGAATTACTAGCTTTCTCATTAACTCCAGCAGATACAGATGATCGTAAACCAGTGCCAGATATCACTAAGGACTTTAGAGTTTCGGCTGTACAGTAACGAAGCGATCGCAGCTTGTTCACCGAAGCATCTCAGTTTTGTAAAAATATCTTTTGAATAATCCGAAAAGCAGCAACTTCAGTTTGGAGATTCAGCATATACCTACAAACAAGTTATGGTAAATATGAATCTAAAACTGAGATTTAAACCAGTTTCTCACAGTTGGGTTGCTCTACATCCAAAGCCTAAAGGGGTAATTCAATTTATTGCTGGGGCTTTCTTTGGTACATTTGGCCCTATGCTTTTTTATCGTTATCTGCTTCAATCTCTATTTGAGCAGGGATATACGATCATTCTTTTGCCATTTAATTTTACTTTTAACCATTATGTAGAAGCTGGTTTTCTCATGAGAGAACAGTATGAAATTTTGCCAGAGCTTGTGAAAATGGCAAGTGTTGCAGGATATGATTATGAAGCCTATCTAGATGATAAAAACTTTTCTTGGATTGGACATAGCCTTGGCTGTAAATATATCTCGCTGTTAGAAGGATTTACTGCTCTACCTCCAGATGTTCAAGAGAGAGAACAGTTTATTCGGAAGCTACTATCTAAAACTTCCGATGAGTCACAGATAGAAAGCGTGATTGCAGACATTAACATTCTCTTTAATGAACTAACGCGAAAAAGTGCTGAAGTTAAGAAAATAATTTACACTTATGTGCATAAGGATATCAACATTAATAGTGTCTTCATTAAAGGACAGGTTTCTATCCTATTAGCACCTGCTATTGCTGACACAGGGAGCGCAATTCGTCCTCAATTTTTAGCGGATGTCATCGACAATCTTGGTTGGGGTGTGAAACCAACTGTTGAAGAAACTCAGTATTTAATTAAGGATAGTGGGCTATTTAATATCATGGGTTTAGTCTGTTTTAAATCAGACAATATTGCTAAATCAACCTGTGAATGGTTTACTAATACTCTACAAAAGCCACCTGAAGATTTTCGTAAAACTGTAGCAGGCGGACATTTAAGACCCCTAGGGATTCAGCTAGCTAAATATGTCGTTAATCTTTTTGATAAACCGTTAATTGAATCAGTTCAAGAGCGAAACAAAGCATTTGAGCATAATGTAATTCAATTGCTTGAAGAACTGAAAGAAAAATCAAGATAATGGGCATTGGGCATTGGAAGAGGCAGAGGTGCAGAAGATTTTCTTTAAGAATTGGGGGAGCGATCGCGTTTCTACAGTTACAGGAATTGCAAATCAAACTAATTTTTTAGTCCCATCATTAACTATCAGGACTTACGCAAACAAAAATTTCTAAAAAGCTTAATTTATCGAACCGCCATCCATCTCTATGAGAGGCTTCCGCCAACGCGCAGCGTGTCGCAGAGGCGGACGGTCTTTTAACAAACATCCCCATGCTGCTTTTCGTCCTCAGCTAAGTCAATCATAGGAGTTGGTAGTCTTGAAATAGTTAACTGTAACGCTTGCATTTGAGGAAAATCACGCTTAATAATTTCGATAGCTTTTCTTTGACTATCTTGATTTTTAACAATCAGTTGTGCAGTGCCATCCCCCTGAGAACCTACGCCTTTTCCTCCGAAGATATAAGGTTTAAGTGGCTCGTGATGGAGAAGCAAATGTAGCTTTTGTGCAGTTAATTGCTCAGGACAAGCTGGAACTACGTGTAGATCAAATTCCGCTTGAGCTTTTGTCATTAAAGCTCCAAGAAGTTGGGCATCTCCGAGTTGTATTGCTTCAACTGCTGCCTGGGTAATTTCAGAGCTAATAGAACCAAAATATTTTTGAACATTTTGCTCTATTGAATTAGTAGCAAAAGGATAACACTGATTCAATCGTCTTAGTATTTCTTGTGTGTTTTTGGTACCGCCGAGATCGACAATCACAAAAAACAAATCTTCACTCACTTTCAATTCGAGTAGGTCGATTTTTTCACCATCAAATATCATCAATATTGGGCGATTTCCATATGCACAAGCCTGATCCATACGGCCACAAAGGCTAGGAGTAGTTCTTTCTCCTAGATAGGCAAACTCCATTTCTGAACGAATTGTCATCTTCAAGTCATACACACGATTAAAAGACCGAGCAATCAAAACGCAAAAGGCAGCACTCGAAGATAATCCCTTTTGGATAGGTAAGTCGGTTAGATAATTATCAACCTCAAGTCCGCCACCAACATTATAGTGAGTCAGAATTTGATATGCTGTACCAGCAGCATAACTAAAAAAACCACCCTTTGCCGCTATGCGTTTCAGGGTATTAGATTCCATAGGTAATATCAACGGTTCATAACTCCTGCCATCATTGAGAGAAGTGCGAATAATTAATTCAGTAGAATTAGGTTTGACCGAGGCATAAATTCCTTGATTAGTACCAACAATTAAGGTGTAGCCCTTTTCGATAAGAGGATTGACACTGCGATATTCTCCTGCCCAATCGCTGTGTTCTCCGAACAAACAAAGACGGCCTGGAACAAAAATTCTCATTTTAAGTTTCCTGTTATTAATCGAGGTATATTATTCTGATTAACTTGAATAAACAACATACCATTCATCACTGCAATAGCTCACATCAGCAAAGTTTTCGGCAGTCTTGGGAGACGATGGACTACTCTCCATCTAGTAAAGCGATCGCTCTTTGAGGAAAAACTTTTTGGTTTACTGTTTTTTAGTTAATGTGTCAGTTTAATTATTGTCCACTCAGTAAATACAACAAGCTTTAGGCTAAAATTACGTTGTTAGTAAGTGCAATTATCCAAATATCCTTATTTTAGATAATATTGCTATTGTCTAAAATCAGGAATACGAGGATTAGCGATCGCACTGAAATTTGGTTTTTCACCGAACATAAGATTTTTAGAGGGTACTACCATGCAAAATATGCTAAAACGCTCATTCCTACCTGGATTGATGGCTGCTACTTTAGCTGGTACTGGCTTAATCCCGGTTCAACCTGCTTCTGCTGATGACCGAGTTATTAATAATGCAGCCATTGGAGCCGGGGCAGGTGTATTAAGTGGGGTTGTAACAAATTGTGGTTCCGTATTAGACAATGCTTTTAAAGGTGCTGCTGCTGGTGCTGCTGTTAATGCTGCTAATGGTGCAAGAAGCAGCAGAGCCAGAAGAAGAAACGGACGTTTACCTGTTCAAGATATCGGTGTAGGTGCTGGTGCTGGTGTATTGGCAGGTGCAATTTCTGGTGGTTGTGGAACTACCTGGAAAAATGGTGTCAATGGTGCTGCGGCTGGTGCTGCGGTTCATTTATTAGATAAAAGACCCAGAAGAAGATAATCTGTCATTGATAACTCGTCATTTAGTCTAGACAAAAACTGGAAAACAAAGCTTCACAACTCTTTTGGTTATCGCATTCTCTCAAAGGGAGAAAACAGGGTTAAATTTAAATATTCAAGCGACGCGGAGGGGCAGAGGAGAAAACTTACTGCAACTTCTCCTCGCTCACTGAGCGTAGCCGTTGGCGCAGCCTCTCGTAGAGAAGTGCTGCTCCTCTGCCCCCCTTTCCCATTCCCTAACCCTTTTTCATGACAATCCCAACTCTTCTGGAAAACCGAGCATGATGTTTAGGTTTTGGACTGCGGCTCCTGATGCGCCTTTACCCAGGTTGTCAAGACGAGCAACTAGCAAGACTTCTTTGGTGATGTCATTAGCAAATACAAAAACCTGAACAATATTGGTATTATTCAGTGCGATCGCATCCAGAAATGTTCCGTCTCTCAGCAGTGTAGAATCTTGGAATGGAGCAACCTGCACGAACTTTTCACTTTGGTAGTAGTCAGCGATCGCTTCATAGATAACCTTACCTGATGGTGGATTATCTAAACTTCCCAATGGTAAAGGTATCTGTACTAACATCCCCTGCTCAAAATCTCCCACGGCTGGTACGAACAGCGGCGGTGATGCTAACCCTGAATACTGATGCATTTCTTTGACGTGCTTATGCCCAAACTGCAAACCATAGATGCCATAAGGGTAGAGTGATTCTGCTCCGGCTTGCTGCTCGTGGAAGCTATGATACTGTTTAATCAAATTCTTTCCGCCACCAGAGTAACCTGACACTGCATTAACAGTGATGGGAAAGTTACTGTTCAGGATTCCTTTAGCAATTAACGGACGGATACAAGCTAAAAATCCTGTGGGATAACAGCCCGGATTGCTGACAAACTGGGCACTGGCGATTTTCTCTCGCTGTCCTGGATTTAGTTCTGGGAAACCATATACCCAATCCTTAGCCGTGCGATGGGCACTACTAGCATCAAGGATCTTAACCCTAGTATTACTAACTAAGCTAACAGCTTCGCGGGCTGCATCATCAGGTAGGCAGAGGATGATAATATCAACAGCATTGATTAGTTTGGTTCGCTCATTTGCATCTTTACGTTTAGATGCTTCAATGCTAACTAGCTCGATATCATCCCGTTGGTTCAGGCGTGAGTAAATTTGTAAGCCTGTGGTTCCCGATTCCCCATCAATAAAAATCTTCGGTTTAGTAGTCATGCGCTTTTTATTATATGGAAGTGATATTTTGACAAAGTAAGAGTTATTTTAACGATCGATCTTTGAATGAAATTAACCTGCTTTCACCATCTACACCAAAAAGCTCAGAATTGGTTCGATAGGAGGAAGAAAATAATCCATTAAATCAATTGCGACTGTTTGTCCCTCTAGTTTCAGAAATCGCCATTGGGTTCCAATGCTTACAGTACCGTAAAAAACTGCTGTTAAGGTTTGTTCTCTGGCTTGGTTGATTTTTTGATCGGTTACTCCTCCCAAGCTAGAGTACGTTTCACTGCTTTTTGCCAAGTACCAAATTTGGACAAGGAGAAATCACTCTTCGGCTCAAACACACGTTCAATTTGCCGTTGTTTTGCCAATGATTCATAGCTCTGCCAAAATCCTACAGCTAAACCTGCCGCAAATGCTGCACCCTGAACGGTTGTATCGCGCATTATCGGACGTTCAACTGGAATACCTAACACATCAGCTTGGAACTGCATCAAAAAATTATTCTCACAAGCACCACCATCTACGGTTAATCGTCCAACTAGAGTACTGCTAGATGCGTTAATTGCTTGCACCACCTCCAGAACTTGATAAGCGATCGCTTCCAGCACAGCGCGAACTAGATGCTCTGGTTGTACACTGGCGGTAATGCCGAAAAAAGCTCCCCTGGCGCTCATATCCCAGTAGGGTGCGCCCAGTCCACTAAATGCAGGTACAAAATAGACTCCGCCATTATCTTTTACCTGATTGGCCATAGCTTCAGTTTCAGCAGCAGTTTTAATCAGCTTCAGGCGATCGCGCAACCATTGAATACAAGCACCACTAGTAAACATACTACCTTCTAGGGCATAGCCGACATCTAAAGTATCGCTGGTATTTGCTTGCGTCCATGCCACTGTCGAAATGAGTTGATGGTGCGTAGGCGTAGCCCCTCGTAGAGAACGCACAATTTCCGAACCTGTGTGAGCAACTAAAAAGCTACCAGTACCATAAGTACATTTCATCAAACCGGGGCGATCGCAGCCATGACCAAATAGAGCCGCTTGCTGATCCCCCAAGATAGCAGTAATGGGAATTTCAGCACCCAACAAAGTCGCATCAGTGACTCCAAATACTCCTAAACTCGGCTGAATCTGGGGCAAAATATGCGCTGGAATTTGAAACAGATCCAGTAAAGTCTCATCCCATTCACAGGTTTTGAGATTCATCAACATTGTACGGCTGGCGTTGCTGTGGTCAGTGGCGTGGACTTTTCCACCTGTAATATTCCACAGTACCCAGGTATCAATAGTACCTGCTAAGACATTATTCAGGTCAACATCAGTAACATTGTCTAATAGCCATCTGAGTTTAGTAGCTGAAAAGTAAGCATCAATGATTAATCCGGTGCGATCATAAATTTCGTCAGCGTAGCCTTGCTCTTGTAACTGGTGGCAAAGGGGAGCAGTGCGGCGATCTTGCCAGACGATCGCTTTATGGAGTGGTTTACCAGTAGTTTTGTCCCAAATCAAACAGGTTTCGCGCTGTACAGTTAGTCCCAAAGCTGCGATCGCTGATGGTATAATCTGGGCATTTGCAATTGCGGTTTTCATCACCCAACAGGTATCCTGCCAGATTTGTTGAGGGTCATGTTCTAACCATCCTGGCTGAGGATAATACTGAGTTAATTCTTTATATGCTTGCCCAACAATCTTGCCGTCTGCGTTAAATACAAAGGCGCGGTTGCCTGTTGTACCTAAATCCAGTGCTAAAATGTAGCCCAATGATAGAGTTTTTTTGCCAAATGTGTGCATAGCCGCTTTTAATGTTGCGTAGGCGTAGCCCAACCTAGGCATCGCGATTTTAGTAATACGCCTTCAATCACATATACATTATTTTGGGTACATTTTGAATTCCCTGTTTGGATAGCGTTACGTCTCTGTAAGTTTAAAAACGCTACAGTTTTACGCAAAGTTGTACTTAGCACAATGGGTATTGATGTCCGCCTCAAATCCCAGACCTTCACAACGTTGTAAGACACTGTGAATTTTAATTATGTGTTAGTAAATCAGCATAGTAAATCATTATCAAAATGCTGCGTTCAAAAGAATCTTATACACAAATTCATAGAAGTTTTAGGATTAAATTTATGTGTCAATATACAAAGTGTCACTTTATTCAAGTCTGATTATGATACTCATGTTTTATAGTTTGCATATAAAAATTAATAGTAAACCAATACGTTCACCAAGATTTGAAAAATCATCAAGACAAAAATTGCCGTCTCTACAATAATTAGTCTTTTGTAGAGACGGCGATTCATCGCGTCTCTTGCCTTAACCAACAGTATTAATAGTAAACCTGGTTGATATAGATTTTATTACAAGTAATCATCCTAACTTGATATAAAAACTATGGATTTTAAAATAGATGTGGTCTAAAAGTTAAAACCATCCCATGCTAAAAGCTAACCAAAATCAAAATGCACTACTAGCTCTGTTGTTACTTGTGCCAGTTCCGAGTATTGGTATTACAACTCAACTATATATACTCCCTGGCTTTCAAGGACATTTAGTAGCTTTATTAGCTAAAATCTGGTTGTTAGTACTACCCATTATTTGGTTATTATTTGTTGATAAAGAGAATTTAAAATTTGAATATCCTAAAAGACGCGCTTTATTGGCTGGAGTCGGATTAGGGCTATTGATGCTAGGCATCATCTTGATTGTTTATTGGCTACTGGGAGCAAAATGGATAGATGTTGAATATGTTCGCGATCGAGCAACACAAGTTGGATTGAACAGTTTTGTGATTTACTTAGTAGGTGCAGTGTATTGGATATTTGTCAACTCTTTGCTTGAGGAATTTGTCTGGCGTTGGTTTGTTTATCGTAAATGTGAAATTTTGGTATCAAGTCCTTTAGCTGTAATACTGTCCGCACTGTTTTTTACGATTCATCACGTTGTTGGTTTGGCAGCTTACTTCGACTGGCGTGCAACAACGTTATGCTCATTGGGGGTATTTCTAGCAGGAGCGATTTGGTCATGGTGCTACTTAAATTATTCCTCAATCTGGCCCGGATACATCAGCCATGTTTTTGCAGATATAGCAATTTTCCTGATTGGCTGGCAACTTATCTTTGCTTAAGAAAAATGTAAAATTTACAGCGAACTAATTAATCAACATCTCTCAAGATAATATGTTTTTTGAAATCAAAACTGATTATACCTTCTTCTTGTAATTTACCCATCAATCGTGTAATTGTTACCCTGGTGGTGCAACAGGCGCTAGCAAAATCTTCGTGAGTAAAGCGAACACTTAAACGAGTTCCCTCTGGTACAGTTTCACCCACTTCTCGTTTCAAAAGTTGTAATAGATGGTGCAAGCGTTCTTGTACCCGTCGTCTTCCACAAATGACCAAAAAAGATTCTGTTTGCTGTAATCGCTGATTAATTTTTGGTAAAAGCGTATGGCTCAGTGTTGGAGAAGCTGCTATCTCTGTCGCGTAAATTGACACCAACTCAACATCAGCAAGAGCTGTTGCTTGATAAATGTTTAAAGATGTCAAACTAGAACCAAAAACCATTCCTGCCGTTGCCAATCCTATCAGCACTTCTTCACCCGTTTCACAGTAGGTAGTGAGTTTGACTAAACCTTGAGAAACATACCAAATTACTAATGGGTTGAGGGGAATAGTTTCTCCTCTATCATATTTATGTATGGGGCGTAGTTTACCGCCGTAGGCATCGCTAAAGATGTGACTGTCGTCCTTGACTATTGTTGATTCTAACTGCTGGCGCTCAGTAATATTACGCAGCATCCAGCGCAAAGAGATTGCCTCACCTTGGTGATTGCGGATAACTGCCACTGTCAAAGCCGCATCAAAGAACTCGCCATAACGTTTTTGCAAACGTACCAATAACTCTCTAGCTCTGTCTGATTGCGATAGCTGCATCAGTTCGTTGCGAATTTGCTGACGTTCTTCTAGAAGGACAAAGTTAACTATTGATTTGCCCACTAAAAAATGCTTTGAAACATTCAACAACTTAGCTGCGGAGAGGTTAGCTTCTTGGATGATTCCTTCTGTATTAGTCACTAAATAGCCGTCTGGCGCCAACTCGAATAAATCTTGGTAGTGTTGGCGTTCTGCCTCTAGCCAATTTCGTGTTTTTATTAGTTCCTCGTTTTGCTGATAAAGTTCCTCCGCCGCTAATTGTACTATCTTTGAGGTGTTATAGAGTTCCTTAAAAGCTAGCGGCAGCAGATCCGGGGAAATCCAAGGTAGTACACTAGCAGTTTCGTATAAATCTGCTAAACGCTTGTGCAATACTTCTGCGCGTTGGATAAATTTTTCTATGTTCACTTTAAATCTCCGCTACTTGCTTGCAGAGGTGGAGCAAAAAAATCTACTAGGTAAATCCTTAAAAAAATTGCAGCATTCCTAATTTTATTGAGTGATAAATTGAACTGGTTATTGAACTTATAAAACTACATTTATTTGAGGTTTTTGACAATTTATATACCACAGTCGCTACAGATGGGCTAGTTTTTAAATGACACGTTTAGCATTCAACCTAGATGCTCAAAGTAAATTGAATCTAGCAAATTTTAAAGTGTCCATTGATAACTTTTGCTACCCAGATGTTTTTTATAATAAACTTTACGGTGTTTTGCTAAGTATTACTTCTACCTTTGGTGGGAAAACTCTGTAAATTCAGCTAAGGAACTTCCAACAAATAAATTATTCAATCTTGTGGGGTGGACATCTTGTCCACCCTTCGCTTGGGGCGGGCGAGACGCCCACCCCACAATAAGTAGTTGAGTATTTTTATTTTTTTATTTCGAGTTTCCTAATACGAGCGCCAAATCTCCCATTCTAAGATTATGCTAATTTTTGACTAAACTTATAAGCCAGTCAAAATGATGACTAGCAAAGAAATTAGATAAGATATCACAGTCGGAAAACCCTGCATCTCAACTTTAATTTCTGAGTATCATTGTTTAATCCATTTTGTCATTCCCCCAATGAATTATTTAGTGCTAATGATAATTGTTTCCATTGTTACTAAGAATAACTGATAAGACTTTCCCCAACTTCCATCACAGGAGTCAAGCAACTACTACTAAAGGCATAGAATCTAAGTTAAGTTTGTTTGTGATTCTGAATACGTTGTCTATTCATAAAATTCACAACAAGATTCCCCAAGTTATTTAAGGAGTTGGGAACTAAAGCCTTTTGATTTTCAAATTCATTATGGAACTATCTGGCACAGATAACGAGTAATATCATGTCCGCTTGATTGCTCATTAAACCCGAAGAACCCCACCCCCGCCCCTCCCGAAGAGCGGGGAGGGGATTAAGGGGAGCCAGTGCGGTCTTCTCCCAAGGGGAGACGCCAAGGGCGATGGGGTCTCCCCAAGTGGAGCATCTGGCGTGTGGGGTGCAATGACTGTGGTTAGCATAACTAATTATGCGGACATGATATAAAACTAGTGAGAACAAGCAATAGTCGAACTCGTATATCTAGAATTGCAAAGATAGATATTAATAAGTTAAAAATATTTGTATACAAAAGCACGTATTAACTTAATAATTATCCGCCTCTTTAGTTAGAGGATAAATGAAGTAGTAAGCTGGTGTAATTTAACAATGCGTAACAGCTAATCAACGCGCAAGTTATGAGGAGTGATGGGTGAGGTGTCAATGCTATAAAATCTCATCACTCCTTTTTACTTACATCAGTTTATGAGCTACTAACGAATGCCATCATTATCAATGGCGCTGTAGCTATCGCTGGGAAAAAGCCCCAACCAAGGGTCAGAACTAGGAGTTAAAAATAGTTGTCCGTATACTTGTTCATTAAGCGCTTCCACACTCCTTGTTTGCTTACCCTGCATAAACCATTGATGAATTTGGCTGTGCAGCATATATTCATTTCTGACTGTATCTAAAGCCATTGTGGCTTCAAAATTTTTCACTATTATCGGCAAATTATCTTCTGGAGTGTTGACAGACTGAGACTTTTTAGCTTTGATTAGAGAAATGCTGTTTTGATCTAGCTTGACATCGGCAGCATAGAGTTGAGCGATTTTGTCCCAAACTTTCTGGTCAGTAATTTCAGCTAAGGCGTTTTGATTTCGTTCAGCACCAGACTGGAGAGCAGTTAGCATTGGCGTTTCAACTCTCATTTTAGAAACAGCTAGAGAGCTTGCTATTTCTGCTGTCGGTGGTTGACTGGGATTGCTGGGAATTTCTACCAACTTCGGGGGAGACTGGATACCTAGGCGGGATAAATCTGCAACCCATTGGGCTTGGATAGAATTTAAGCGATCGCTGTGGTATTTTCTTAAATAAGACTCGCGATCGCTTGGTGTAAGTTTACTGTAATTTTTTACTGCTAATTCAGCCTGCTGTAGCTGTCGCAAAAACCCTTTGGGACTATATAATCCTGGAATAGCATCAATTGGACGACCCGATGCATCCAATACATAATGAATGCTATTGCCTGTAATCGTTCGCTCCAACTTGCGTCCGTCGCCAAAATCAATAGTTACTTTGGGTACAGGGCGCACTGATTGCCAATGCAAAATAAAGCGGTCTTGAAGTAGCTTAGAAATTTCAACATTCGGATACAGTGCTACCCTGAAGAATCTACTATTGGCACAACTCAAATCTTGATTCAGCCTACCCAATAACCGCAGAGATAGAATAGGTTTACCACTGGTTTTAGCAGCAGCTTTGGCTTGTTCTATATCAGTGTACCAATACAAACGAGAGGCGTAACAGTCCCGTTGTTGACAAAGTTCGTCTAAAGCTAGCCGAAGTGCAGGGGAAGGTAGAGCTGCTCCTGAAGAAGCGGTATTTAACGTCTTAGCATGGGATTTAAGAAATACTTCTAACCCTTTTGGGCCCTGTTTCCGAAGTACAGAAACTTCTTGAGATAGCTTGGAGGTTTCAGCTACAGGAGTTTGAGCATCAGCTATCTGCAAAAAACCGAAGCTGACTAGGATGAGTGCGAAAGGATATTTGAAGGTTCTAAATTTCATATATTTTCAGATATTTTCAAGAAAAATAGGGGGTGTGAGTGGGGAGCATCTGGTTTTGGCAACAACGAACAGAAAGAATTTGGTTGATACTCTCAAAATTCCACTGTTAGCCAGAAATTTTAATCCTAGCTTATCGCCTTTCTCATGGCTTATATAAAAGTATTTTTTTATACAACAAAACTAATAATACAAAAATGTTTACGACAAATCACCCCGTCTAAATTGCACTGTTAGGCGGGGTGGGGTTCTTCAAAGCTGTTCAATTAGTTCAATAATTTGTTGGTAATACTGGATATTTCCTTCTTGATAATACAAGTCTGCGGATTTCTGGAAATCCGCAATTGCTCCTTGAGAGTCTCCCAAATTCCGGTAGACATCTGCCCGAAGGATGTAAGCTGAAGCCCAATTCGGCTGACGCTGTAAGGCTTGGTTTAAGTCTGTAAGCGCTCCTTGTAAATCTCCCAACAGAGAACGGCTACGACCCCGATTGTACCAGTCTTCGGCAAAGCTGGGGTCAAGCGCGATCGCTCGACTGTAATCTTCTATTGCGTGTTGATAATCTTCTAGGGCATAGCGAGCATTGGCCCGATCGCTGTAAAATGCAGCAGATTGGGGATTTATTTGCAAAGCTTGGGTGTAATCTGCGATCGCACTTTCATATTCTTCTAAAGCGTAGTGGGTAGAACCCCGGTTGTAATATGCTTCAATTAAATCAGGATTAATTTTTAATGCTTGATTATAATCTGTGAGCGCTCCTTGTTCATCCCCCAAAAGACGACGAGCATTTCCCCGATTGCAATACGCTTGGGAAAAATCAGGAACAAGCTTTATCGCTTGAGTGTTATCATCAATTGCTCCCTGTAAATCTTGTAGAGCTTCACGAGCAATACTCCGACCATAATAAGCTGCGGCTAAGTTATCATTAATTTGCAATGCTCGATCGTAATCTTTAATTGCGCCTTTATGATCTCCTACAGAACGACGAGCCGCCGCGCGATCGCAATATCCTTCTGCTAAACTAGGATTGAGTTGTAATAGGCGATTGCTATCTTCAATTGCACCTTGATAATCTCCCAATCGCCGACGAGCGTTTGCCCGAAAGCCGTATACTAAAGCTAGAGTCGGGTTTTCTTGTAAAGCTTGGTCATAATCTGCGATCGCACCCTTGTAATCTTCAAGATTACTACGAACCAGACCACGCTCACAATAAGCTTGCACATCATCAGGATTCAGATTTAATGCTTGGTTAAAGTCTTCAATTGCTTGATGATAGTTTTTGAGGTGAGCAAGCACCAGACCACGATTATAGTACGCTCCGGCAAAGTTAGGATTGATTTCTAGGGCGCGGTTGTAATCTGCGATCGCATTTTGATAATCTGCTAAAGCGTAGTGGGCATTACCTCGGTTATGATAAGCCTCCGCCAAGTTAGGATCTAATTGTAATGCTTGGTTATGGTCAGCGATCGCTTCCTGATAATTGCCTAAAATCTGGTGAATATTACCCCGATTGCTGTAAGCTGCGGCAAAATGGGGATGCCATTGTAAAGCTTGCTGAAAATCTGCGATTGCCCCTTGATGATCGCCACGTTCAAAACGAGTTACGCCGCGATTATGATAAGCATTAGCAATATCAATATTGATATTATCAGCTAATTGGGTACTCATTTCGATTGTTTGGATATAATCTGCGATCGCTTTGTCGTAGTTTTCCAAAGCAAAGTAGGCATTTCCACGGCTGTGGTAAGATTGCGCCAGATTGGGATCGATTTGTAATGCTACGTTATGATCTGCGATCGCGCCTTGATAATCGGCTAAAAAGTAACGAGCATTAGCCCGGTTGTAATACGCTATGGCAAAATTGGGATTGATTTCGATGGCGTGATTGAAGTTAGCGATCGCAGTGCGATAATCTTTGAGTTGACCACTTAAAATCAGCCCTCGATTATGGTAAGCTTCGGCATAATCAGGATTTAGCTTGATTGCTTGGGTGTAAGCTGCGATCGCGGCTTGATACTCCCCTTGTAGATTATGCTTTAATCCTTGGTTGAAAAAATCTTCCGCATTCATATAATTTTTTTGGCTTTTGACATTATCTAGCCTAAAGCATCAGGATTGTTAACGATATATTTTGAAAATTATTCCAATTAGGCAAAGACCAATGCCCAAAACCCAATTGTAGAGACGCGATTTATCGCGTCTTGAAATACCAATCATCTACACTTTGCAATTCTCACAAATAATTCAGGATTGCTATATCGCTGATAACGGAAGAGTAGGCATAGACACCATCTGGTTAGCCTTTTCAGACTTCGTTTGCATAATTTCAAACTTCCAGTCTGAAGAATAATCAGGCAATTCATAACCAACACTCTTAACATGAGCCAACATTAACTCATCTCGTTGATGCCAAACAGCAAATATTTTCTCCCTGCCATCATATAGAGTTTCTAAATCAATTTGATAAACCTCATTAACTCGTTTCAGCTTCAAACCCAACAAATTTAACAGTCGACCGAGTATTTTTATTGCTGAAACCTGCTCTTTCTCACCGACTAAATTAATACCAAGCGCTCTTTTAATATGCTTACTATGCTGGAAAGCAATATTTTTCAGCAATATCAAATCTGTGTCGTTTTCATTAAATTCGCGTTTTTCTTCGAGAAACTGAAGCATTCCTAAAGCTCTCATAGCTTCAACCTTGAGCGTATAAGTTTTTAAATCTGGGAGAAAAACTTTCCCTTCACCCCAAGACAATTGCTGATGCCACTCTTGCTCATCTCTAACGTGAAAATATTCGCTTTCGTGAGTTAAATAATAGTGGATTAATAACTGACGATAATATCCTTGTTCATCCTGCAATTTCAGCCAAGGAGTAATTTCTACACCATATCTTTGTCTAAGAACATATTTATTAATTTGGTTGCGTTCTCCATCCGTTAGGGAATGCTTAACTAATAACTGCTCATACTCCACATAATCAATATCTTTAGCATTAGCTACAGCAGATGCTACCGATAATTGATTCTGCTGCTTAATTTCTTTAATTTTACGTTTAATTTCTTTAGCTTTTTGACGGCTTTGTGCCCAATCTTTTTGAACTTTAACAATTTCTAAAATTAACCTTTTGCGGGTAGCTAAATCATCGGCATCAGTTGCCAAAAATGCCAGACGTAAATCTCGAATAATATTATTGTGAACGGCATTACTCCGCACCTGAATTTGATGCCCATCAGCAATCAAACCATCTTGCATTGATTGTCGGTAAAGGCGAATAGAAGCATTTACCCTTGCAGATAACTTTGCCCAAGTTCGCAAATGAATTGGGTCATAAACTAAGGGTAAATCCACATCTATTTTATGTAGGGGACTCAGCAAAGCTAAGTTTTCTTTTTGATTTTCTTGATACCAATCAGATAACAAGCGATAATTTGTACTCCCACTACCAATTAGACCAATACCTCGTTTAGCACACCAGACAACACGCGGTACATCATCCCGGACTCTTGCTAACGCTTGTCTTGCTTCCGAGTCAGGAATTACCCCTTGAAAAATGCCATAAACCCGGTCGAAATGTTGGACATCAATACTAATTCCTGTACCAAGACTAGGGGTAACAAAAACGCCGTCATATTCAGAGATTTTTTGGTTAATAGCTGCAATAAAATCAACTGCTGCGTGTCCAGGTGTGTTTGTAGTGTGACTACTAACTACTAGAGTTTTAGGAAATTGTCGCCGTAATTTTTGTAGCCGTTCTTTCAGATAACGTTCAATTGTTTCACAACTATAACGCCCAGCCCGACTATCGGTAGTAACATAACATTTACGTCCAGCGAGTAAATCCAATTCTAGTTGGTGAATTAGCGGTGTTGGGTTCGGTGAATCATAAAAAGTTATATCCCAACCTTGTTGAGGCTTCCACTGATTGAGAACTACCCAAGGTGTTAATTTAATTCCTGCCAATCCCTGCAAATATTCAAGTGAAACATCTGATAAATCAGCATCTTGGGCAATTACCAATCCCCCACTAGTTAAAACTGTTGCAATAAGTTGCTGGAATAGTTTTAAGATTTTTACCCGCTTATGCTTACAAGTATTACTATTTAACAGATGCCATAAAGATTGCTCCACTTCATCTAAAATTACTATTGCCCCGCGCCAATTTTCCGGGTTAAGTTTCCAAATAGAATCAACACACAATCCTAGGGATTGCGGAGGAAAGAGAGAGCGGAGGATAGGAGGAGCAGGGGTAAGTGTTTTATTAATCTTTTTGTCGCCATCTTCTTTATGCGTTCCCCATTGAATACCAATTTTTTCACATAAGAATCGTCCAAGTAGGATTCTGTGAGTAATTAACAAAACGGGTTGATTTCTACTTTTTGCTTGTTGAACAACGCCTTGTAATGCCGTAGTTTTCCCCGTTCCTTTCGCTGATTTGACTCCTACTAATCCAGAGGTGGGGAAAGGTATCTCACCTATATAAGGACGGTTGAAGGTAAGTGCCGCAGGAAGGCTTAACTCGGTGTGGGGTTTGGTTTGAGCAAGATAAATTTCTAAATCAACACTTTGGCGATAAACTTTATCGAAACTATTTGCACCCTTAGCAACAATAAACTCATCAACTCCTTTTTCTATTCCTGGAAGTTCGATGACTTTTACAGGGCAATTTTTTTGTTGGAATAAACAGCCAAGTTGAGAAATAGCATTATTTACAGCAGCAATTGTCTTGGATTGAGTTTCAAAATCAAAGCAAATGTAAAAACTGCGCTTTGTAATTGCAAACGCAGCTAAATCGGGAATTAGCTGACGACGGGTAACTTTACCAAATTCATCTTTCACAACCCGATAACCACTGGTAATTCCGGGAATGGCAATGGCTACATATCCTTGCGTCAACAACGTAGCTGCTTTCTTCACACCCTCGCAGATAATGAGGGGAATGTTCTGTTGCATCACCCATTGCCAAAAGCCTCTAGCTTCGCCATCAGGAGTAATGGTGATATTGTCGGGCATGACCAGATTGTAACGCCCAGCGACTTGCTGCCACACTTGCAACGTTACCCGCAAACAAAACACCCGCGTTGGTGTGCTGGGGGGATGCTCGTACTTGATGGATTTGCCATTGTGGTTTTGTCGGGGTTGGTTTGGCTTAAAGCATCCCCATTCCATCATTTGCCAATTATTCAGAGGGTCTAGTCCAGAACACCACCAACCACCTTCTGTGATGTGAGCATAACGCTGTAACCATCCGGCTTTCACCATTCCGGTATTGGTGCGGGGGAGTAGCTCAGAAATCAACAGGTACTCATAAGCTGTTACACCTTGGAGCGACCTAAAATTGAGATGCACTAAGTGTAAGTCTATACCACTACTCTTGACTAATTCTTCAAGGTGTTGGGGGTGTAAATAGTGCAGATGCATAGGGAAAGGCGCGAAGGGAAGACAATGAGATTAAAACAGTAACACGCATCTGCTTTTTTTAAATACGCGAGATTGCGAGGCTTTTGGGAGCCTTTTTTTACTTCGTTGCCGGAGACACATCGGTTAGAACTGTAGTGGGTTATTCTGCCTATTAGATCCCCAAAGTAATAATTTTGTATTGTGATATTTGTTCGCTTTTAATTTTTATTTATCAGTAAATTTCTGCGATCGCACTATAACATCGCTATAAAGTAATATCTTCATATACTCCAGCAAAAGCTTTACACTGAGCATCCACTCTGTACCACGCCTGTAACCTCTCTGAATGAATAAAGACAAAAACGCTCACGGCTCCAAAGGTTTGAGATAGTCTNNTTAGTGTTAATTTTTCTTTGCAATCGCAGCTAATACAGATAACTTGACGTAAAACTTTTACCCCAGTAGCACGGTAACTTCTCAAGCTGATTGGAGGTAAAATAAACAACAACTTTTAAAATAAGTTCAATCTGCTTTATAAACCCTTTGCTTTTAGTTGCGAATGTAGGAAATATGGCTTTGTACTTTTTCATTTTTCCGTGTGTTTGTTTCATCACTGGCTATTTTTTATTCAAAAATAGAAATAATGAAATCTCACATTTAGTGACTGTATTTGCAGCTATCAGCCTGATTGTGGGTTTAATGTTAGCTCCTTGGCAGATTTTACTTCTACTATTAACTCTTATTCTTATCAGTACAAGCTACGAGTATTATACAAGCAAAGTAGTCAGCAGGGAAACACAATATACACAACAGCCAGTTCCCAAATCGGAACCAGATTATCACTTAATCTACCGTGGAGCTTCCTATCGTCATGACCTCAATGGCAAATTAGATGGGGAAATCACACCATCAGTAACCCATAAGTTGAGCTTTCGAGGATGCACTTATTTTGTTAGCGCCGATATTAATGCCCAATCGACTGGAATCATTACACCACAAGCAACTCATAAGTTGAGCTTTCGGGGAAGCACCTATTCTATAAATAGAACTACACACAGAGATATTAAAGAGCAAGGTAGTTAGAAACTTGGTGCAAGTCTCTGAAAGTTTACATTTTATTGGCTCATACCTTCCAAATCCAAGAGGCGATGTCTACAATAGGCTATGACGATCGCTAATACTACACTATCAATGAGGTACTAAGTGATTTCTCACAAAAAACATACCCAGGTTGACGAGTTTCGACTTCGCTCAACTCTCGATCCTTTAGTTGGTTGAGCGGAGTCGAAACCAACGGCGACGGTAGATTTATTAACGGAAATTGCCTTAGTGCTATTTATGCCAAATTCTGCTGTAGCACCTACAATTTAATGTAATTATAAGACTTCATGCCCAGCAATATGCGATACCAGTGTAGAGCCTAGCAGCGATCGCACATCCTCGACTATTGTTTACTGAACTCAATACTGTTTAATTATGCGATCGCTATAAATCATAACCATTTTAAGAAATACCTAATACATATACTTTGATAAATGGTATTGATATATGGCTTTGTCAAGATTCCTAGACGGACAAATAATGTTAAAAAATAAGAAAATATTCTCGAAACTACTGTTGACAAAGTTTATTTTTTATATGAGGGGAGTGGAACTTCCTTGGTAAAAGAGATATCTAGTTAGTTTGATTCTTAACTATTCACTCCTTGGGGAGGCGGTTAGTCTCCAGAAATAGACAACATATTTTTAACCTGTAAAATTATGTGGAAATCAAAGTTAATATTTAGATTAGTACTGTCGGCTGCGGCGATCGCCACTAGTGTGCAACTAAATTCAGCGAGTGACTATGCTATGGCTCAAAATGCATCTTCCACTCCAACTGTTGAATCTGGGCAACAAAATCAAGCTTTAGAAGATGCCAAGGTTGCTATGGCAGGGGTTGGCATAGGAGCGATCGCAGGCTTACTCATTTCTGGTTTATGGTATCAGAAACGTCGTTACCAAAAAATCCAGTCACGTGCCAAAATAAACCGCTTTCGTGAAGAGTTTCTCTGCGGCTCTTTAGCAGATTATTACTTATCTAATTCTAAAGCAAATTCTTCACCTACAAATTCTCGGAAAACTTTACCAACACCCACTAAAGAAGAATCCCCTACTTCTGAGGAGACTTTAGTAACGCCAACTAAAGAAGAAATATCCGATCCCTCTACTTCTGAAACAAATAATCTAGCAGCAGAACCTACGCCAGCTAGAGCATCTAATTTCTTATCTGACTCCTACCACAAGTTAATCGAGGAAATTGTTAATAGCGCCCTCAATGGTCAAATCAGTTCTAAAGAGTATATATATCGCCAATTAGTAGAAATTGTGAGTAGTGGTAATGGTGAAATCTTTGAACGCTGTTTGAGCGATCGCTTGCATTCTACCCAATCTGAACTACATAAAGTAATAAATTCTCCGAGTTTATTCCAAAAAGAGGCTCCTGAGTTAAAGAAAGCCCGTTTAAATCGTACTTTGAAGGTATTACAAAGTATTCAAGAGGAATGGGAAAGAGTCCAAAAACAAAAACTAAATTAAGCTTTAGTTAACCCAACTGTGCAACAAATTCTCACGGACTGAAAAGCAAGAAGCTTTTCAGTCTTGTTACAAAACCGAACTAACATTATTAAATTTAATCGTTTCGCTGGAACATCAGCGAAACGATTGACGTTATCTCAATCATTTAAACAGGAAAGTATCTCCGAATTCGATCCAATTTTACCTTTACTAGGTACATTGAAATTTGATAAATCTGATGTAGGAGAAAACCACGATCAATATCTCCAGCAAACTTTGCAGCAGGAGTTAATAATTGACGAATAAAGTTTTTATAGATACATCTGGGTGGGCTAATTTATTGATTGCAACTGAATCCTACCATGAACAAGCTGGCTTTATTCGTATGCTGAAGTCAGAATAAGTAATAATAAAAGGCATTCCTTAAGATATGCCCTTTATTATTAAAAATCTCTAACCCGTTAACCTACGCCCCAACAGCTTCCTTCGCGGCGTACAACACCTCAGCATTGATTTCTTTGAAACCGCGATCGCGCGCAAATTTTTCAGTATTACGCTTCACTTTGCCGCGAACAAATCCCGGAATCTTATTCAATTCTGCTTGACCATCTTTTGTCCAATTCAAATCAGAATCAGCAGAAATTCCTCTAGTAATAACTTCTTTGGTATCATGACCACCGAAGATTTCTAACAGGTGATCTTCCATTCCCAAAGTGAAGGAATTGTAGATCAAATCTGTAATCTGATTCGTCCCTTCATAACCCATAAATGGTTTGTAACCAATGGGGAAGTTTTGGACGTGGATTGGTGCAGCAATTACGCCACAGGGAATATCTAAGCGTTTACCAACGTGGCGTTCCATTTGCGTGCCGAAAATGGCAGAGGGTTCGACACGAGCGATCGCATCCCCAATTTCCCCATGATCTTCAGAAATTAGCACTTCATCGCAATACTCGCTAACTTGTTCGCGGAACCAATCGGCATCATATTTACAATAAGTACCAGCCCAAACAACATGAATCCCCATTTCTCGCGCCAGAATCTTGGTAATAGCGGCGGCGTGGGTGTTGTCACCAAAAACCACAGCTTTTTTGCCAGTCAAGTTTTGACAGTCAATCGAACGGGAGAACCAAGCAGCCTGAGAGACATGGAGGGTTTGCTCATTGATGAAGTTTTCATAGTCAACTTCTGCACCTTGAGCGTTAATTACCTGCTGAATCTTACGAATACAACGGGCAGTTTCCACTACACCCATTGGAGTAATGTCTATATAAGGTGTGCCAAATTGTTCTTCCAGGTAACGAGCTGTAGTCAAACCGAGTTCGCGGTAAGGCACCAAGTTAAACCAGGCTTGGGACATCTTTTTCAAGTCATTTACCGAAGCACCTTCAGGAATTAAGGTATTTACCTCAATTCCCAAGTCAGCCATCAGGCGTTTGAGTTCGGTGCAGTCGTGATTATTGTGGAAACCGAGGGTGGTAGTACCGATAATGTTAACCGAGGGTTTTGCTGTTTTCCCCTCAGCCAATTCGCCGCGCTTCCGAGCTTTTTCAATGTAGTATTGGACGATTTGATCCAAAGTGCGATCGGCGGCTTGTAGTTCATTGTAGCGGTAATGGTTCACATCCGCCAGCATTACATCTCCTTTCGCTTCCAACTGCGCCCGTTCGACAAAATTGTGCAAATCCTCTTGCAAAATGCTGGAGGTGCAGGTGGGAGTTAACACAATCAAATCTGGGTGTTCTTCGGCATCCTTGCGGACGATGTTATCTACTACCTTTTCTTGGGAGCCGCGTGCCAAAACGTTGCGATCGACGACACTGGTTGTCACCGGAGTAAAATCCCTCTCCCGCGATAGCATAGAGCGCATGACGTTAAAGTAGTCATCGCCAATGGGGGCGTGCATGATCGCATGAACATTTTTAAAAGAACTAGCGATTCGCAGAGTGCCGATGTGGGCTGGGCCAGCATACATCCAGTAAGCCAATTTCATGTTTGTGTCTCCCTTTAAACTCAAAATAACTAAGTAAGTGGGCGTAAAAAATATAAGATAGAGCTTACCACCAACCCCTTCGGTGCGTAGTTTACCTCCGTAGGCATCGCCCAGCGTGTCGTTGCTAGAGAAGGGGAGAGGTTTGGAGAGAGGTATTATCTTTAATTCAGCCCATTTACTTATAAGTGCTTGATTATTAAATCGTTTCTGATTTTCTCAAACCTGCTGGCTGAAAAAAAATAAGGTTTGTTGCGGGTTTTCTGGGAGGCGATATGGCTGAAATCTATTTACTGCTTGGGATACAGCTATCAATTTCAACAACATTGCTGGTGATTTTGTAAAAAAATCTTAATGTTCCGGTAAATTTGTTTATTAATCTCTCATTCCCTGGAAACAGAATTACTTTGTTCTGCTTGCCCCTGTCCCTGAGTTTGATTAGCGATCACTTTCTTGGAAGAAAATTCATTTTGTGTGCAACAGGCGCGGCGGAACAAGCACCTTCATGAGAGACTACCGCCTCAACATCACAATCCTGGTTTTCAGCCAATAACGGAGCAGGTTGACTTGGTATAGCATCCACAAGCGCTAGCGTCATGCAGACCATTGCCACAAGCAAGTCTTCTAGTTCTGACACGCTTTCAATACGTTGAGACGACGCGCCTGATTCATATTTTGATTCAGCAACGCCTTATGGTGTGACTAATTTGCTGTTATGGCACGATGAAACCAATTTATTATAAAGTGTATTAAACCTAACACTCTCCGTCTCTGGTGTTAGGTTTCTTTACCTTACCTTAATTTCATCTACAAAATATTCTGCTTCCGCAAAATCACTAGTTCGTGGTTACAGCTTTGTAATACACTGATTCTTGTTTTTAAAATTTCTTGCCACATATTTATTGCACAATAATTTTTGATAGGTTTGTAATAAAACTCATCATCTTCTATTCTGAGAACAACAGCAAAAATACCACCTGGCTTGAGAATCCGAATCAGTTCTTCAAAGCTTTCTAAAGGAACTTGATTGCGAGTAAAAACCCCAGTTGATACTAAAGCATCAAACGTATTATCAGCAAAAGAAAGAGTGCTACCCAACTCTTCCAGATGCAAAGCTTTGTATATATCTAGGTCTTTTAATATGTCTAAAGACTGTTGGCTAATATCAAGACCTTGGAGATTTTTTGAACCGTAAGAACTGAGTTCTCGACCTAATAAACCTGTACCACATCCAATGTCTAAAATTAAATCGTCTTTCTTTAAATATGATATTAAAGTGTAAGCAACATGGTTGAGTAAAATCGTCCAACCGTTATCGTAATGTTCCTGGTCATAAAATGATACCCAATTATCATATTTTCCTCTTACTTCTTCGATATTTTCAAAGTAGTCTGTTAATCCATTTGGATAATCTTGACGATTATCTTCTCTCAGTATTTTATAGATAACATCTTTGATAATATAGCCTATTAAATTGAGATCATCGAAATCAAAAGTTGATGGCAATCTGATATCGCAAGCCGAAGAAATAATAGATTCAGTTTTCTCTAGATTGGGTAGTTCTGTAAATGAGTATTGCCAGTTTTTGTAATAGCGAGAATTATCGTCTCTTCCAAAAATTTGGATTGCAACACCCCTCTTGCTAGTTTGTTGAACAAATTTATCGACCTGTGCTGAAGTTAATCCCAAAAGATTAAATTGCAAACTGTCAGGCGCAGGCTTAACTTGTTCTAAAGGCAAGGGAATATAAATATTCCTGACAGAATTAAGAATTTCTACTAACCGATCATACTTTTGTCTGTTTTGAGATATTTTGTTTTCTAAAAATTTTATTTGAGGTCTTAAGACAGAAGCAGTTAGGTTATTCATTCTCAAACTGAAATTGGGAACATAAGGCTTCAGTTTTTCAAATATATTGTCATCCAATGGACGAGCAAGATGTTTCTTATATAATTTTTCGTAAGAACCAGCTGCCAGAATACAATAAGCTGCCAATTCTTTGTTATTGGTGGCAATCAATCCACCTTCACCAGAGTTAAGTAATTTATAACTTTGGGTACTAAAGCAAGCAATTGCCCCATGATATCCTACTATTTTTCCATCCCATTCCGCACCTAGACTATGAGCGCAATCTTCTATTAAATAAATTCCCGCTTCTTCACAAATATTCTGAATAGTATCTAAATCTGATATATGTCCTCGCATATGGGACAAAACAAAAAACTTTGCGTCTGGATGATCTTTTATCTTACGTTTTAAATCTTCAATATCAATTAGATATGCAGAGTTACACTCCACGTAAATAGGGACTCCACCAGCATGAACAATACTACTAGGAACTGCTGTAAAAGTAAAACCATTAGTTAATACTTTATCTCCATACTTGACCCCACCTGCTTTCAGGGCTAAAAAGATAGCACTCCCACATGAATTAACTGCAATAACATACTTGTGTTTCGTGTAAAGACTAAACTCATATTCCAGCTTTGCTACTTCAGTTGCCAATTGATCATCTTGATCGTTTAATTCATCATAATTACTATAATTGCTCAAATCATCTGAAAAATTATAACGATAAAGTCTTCCCTTTTGCATCAATTTTATTGCTTGTTCAATACCTTCTTGAGGAATTGCGTCAGGAGTTTTAAAGCTTTTATTAAATTTAATCACTGATTTTTGTTCGTCTGTTGTTGGGATAGTATTAAATTTCATTGTGAATCATCTCCTGAAGTATAAGTTTCCAATTATTTGAATTCAAGATTTAGGCAAACAATAGCTTAAACCCTGATTTTCCGGTAGAAGCTATTCATCAACTGCCTCTATCACGTTCAGTCTTGCGTAGGAATTTTTTCAATTATTACTGCCTGCCATACTCTGTTTAAACTTTTCCGGGCTGGTTTCTAATTCCACATAGAAGAAATCAATTCCCTCTTTTTGTAGCAATTCTAATATTGCTAGATTTAAGTTTTTCTCAGCATCAAAATAGAGATTATCATCATTCACGAATGCCATCACTTCAATGACACGGGCATTATTTTCAATTTTTTTAAACCGAACCGTACATGATGGAGCAAAACCAGGAATAATTTTAGGCATTTCTTGAATAGCATCACAAATTTTGGCAGTTTGCTGTGCTGAGACACCATCAATTTTCAAAATTAAATTAATTCCCCATATTAATTCTTTGCCAGGATTTTGTGACCAATTTTCAACTACTCCAGAAATCATTTTAGAATTGGGCATTTTCATAATTGAACCCCACTTAGTTATATGCAGGGTTGTGGTTCTGAATCCAATATTGAGTACCTGTACAAAACCATCTACTCCTGATACTCCCACCCAGTCACCTTCTCGATAGAGATTATCTGAGTAGATAATCAATGTACAAAACCAGTCATAGACAATATCCTTTAACAGCAAACCTAAAGTGATACCAGCACCACCTAATAGACCAACCAATGCAGCTGCCGATTGTCCTAAAAATATCTCACTTACCTTGATTGCCAGTACAATAATTGCTGCTGATTGAAAAATCTTCGGCATCAAAGGTCTGAGCAATTCATCAAGCTCAGTTTCAGTATGTAGCACTACGTTGGCTATTAACTGACCCAAAATAGAAGAGCTTCGGTAAACAATGTATGCAACTATAAACACAACTATTAAGTTGAGTGTCCTACCAATTGTTTGGCTTAGTTCAGTCCCTAAATTCTCTGCCAGAATTTCTTTAATTAGCCAAAATGCACCAATCTGAATCAGCCAACTTAAAGAAGGCTTGATGACTATTATAAATTCATCATCAAGTGTACTTTTGGTTTTGCTAGTAAAACGCTCAATGCTCTTAATAACGACCCCAACAAAAAATCGTCTCAACAACTGTGTTAGCGTTAGGATAACGATAACAGCAGCAATTTTGGCAACGGGTATGCCAGAGTAGTTGATATTTTTCAGCGTGTTCCAAAGTGCTTCCATCTATTTCTTAAAAGGTAAATGAGTATTTTTTGATGTCAATCAGGAAATGGAATAGTTTCTGAATTATGCTAGATGAAACATATTCATGAACAAACAGATGCCACTTACTTAAGCATTGAGAAATGACTAGAACTACTGATATACCGCAGGATGAGGAATGCCCACCCGCCTTAAGTAAGTGCCATACAACTATAGTTAGTTATTAACTAACGCTGAATATTCCCCGCTATAGTTAGTAAATTCAGTCTTTGATCTGCGAATCTTAGATAGACGAATTTGCCAATCGGAAACCTGCTCGTAGGTAAGGTGATGAGTATTGCAAGTCGGTGTCCATAGCCCTCCCCAAACACCTTGTCATTACCAACATCTTTTAAAGTGAGGTAGGGATGTAATAGAGTCAGAGTATGAAGTTGAAAAATTTCACAGACCTCAATGCTTGGGCAGTTGAGCAATGGGGAGATGCCGAATTAGGGGATACTCGTCGTACGCAAAGAGCGATCGCTATCGGTGCAGCCATAGCTGCCAACCCGCAAGGGAGTTTACCAGATATGATGCAAGGCTGGAATGAAATTCGTGCTGCGTACCGATTATTTGCGGAAGACGATGTAACTCATAAGGCATTAATTCAACCTCACATCACGGAGACGAAACAAAGCGCAACTGAAATAAAATCCAATGTTGTTTTATTCATCCAAGACACAACAGAACTAGATTATACTCATCATCGGCAAGTTAAGGGATTAGGGCATATTGGAGATGGCAAAGGTAGAGGAATGATGCTACACACGTGTTTAGCAGTAGTACCGTTACCTTTGAATCCACAAATTTTGGGATTGGCAGGACAAATACCTTGGCTGCGTAGTCAAAAAAAGGACAATGACAACACGTTGGTGGAAGCGCTACCAGAACTATTGAGAACAGATGGTGAAGGGGAAATTTGGGCAGAGATGGTGGAATCCATCGGCACTGCACCAACACCACAAACTGGGTCAATTTGGGTAAGTGTCGGAGACAGGGGGAGTGATATTTTTTCTTACCTTCGACGAGCCAAAGCTTTGTACTGGCACTGCTTAGTACGAGTCACTCAAAACCGAGTGATTACTAAACCTGATGCCACCAAAGGGTATCTCAAGGCATTTGCTCGTTCTTTACAACCAATGGCGGAGAAAACTGTTGTTTTGCGTGGGCGCAACGGAGAACCCAAACGTCAAGTTAACTTACAAGTAGCTTGGTCTCAATTGACAATTCAACCCCCAGCAATTGGCTGTGAAAGAAAACAACAGCTAATAGATGGTTGGTGTATTCGTTGTTGGGAACCAGAAGGAGATTTAGAATGGATTCTATTTACCACTGTTGCTGTAAATGCTCGTGAGGATGCCCTCATGCAACTAGATTGGTATGCTACACGTTGGTTAATTGAAGAGTATCATAAGTGTCTCAAAACTGGTTGTGCTGTAGAAAAACGTCAATTGGAGTCAGCTTCATCACTGGTAAGGTTACTTGGCTTTTTTGCTATAGTTTCAGTCAGATTATTACAGTTACGCCAACTTAGTCGCAGCAATTCCCAACTGAAGGCACACGAGTACATACCTACAATTATGTTAAAAGTCTTAGTTGCTCGTCTTGGGTTGACAAATTGTGAGTTGACTTTGGGTGAATTCTTTTTAGCGATCGCTCGTTTGGGTGGTTTTCTTGGCCGCAAATCCGATGGTCTACCTGGTTGGCAGACCTTATGGCGAGGCTGGTTGCGATTACAGGATATGTGTTGGGCTGCTGATTTTATCACCCAGTCAGTTTAAAAGATGTTGGTAATGACAAGCCCCAAACACAGGGGTCTTCAAACTGCAACAAACCTAACTTGCGTAAGTTCTGGGATTGGGGAGTTCCTGGCAAGGGGGCTATGCTATACACAGCAATCTGAAATTCCAATTCCTGGTTAATCTCTACGAGTTCATCCACGAGTCCTGAGATCGCTTCCTCAAGATGTAACAAGCTATCGTGGAATATTTATTAGCTACTACTGTCATAAAAACTCCTTACATTGTGTATCATTAATGCTTAAGTTGATTAGCATTCATTAATGAATGAATCATAAGCTTTGTAAGTTAAGGTTTAAAGCCTAATTTACGGAGATGTCTATTGAAATTAAACTTTGAAAAAGCAAAGTTTAAGCTTGACAAAGAATTAGCCCAAACCACTGCCTGGGATCTATCCAAACTTTCACGGTCTTCAGTCCGTGTGTCTCCAGTTGTTTTTGCATATTTACTAAATCAAACTTACGAGAAATTTCGGTGATAATGCTCTCTCCGTCTGCAAAGCAAACTTGTAATTCTAGGGCTTGTAGAGATACCTCATGAGTCTTTTGACAATGTAGATACATCTCAATTTGGGCATCACTTTGATTATAAATAGCTTGGTGAGTGAATAAATTGAGATCAAAATTACCTTGGAAACGCCAATTTAAATGGGAAAGCACATTTAAGTTAAAAGCAGCTGTTACTCCCTGACTATCGTTATAAGCTGGCTCTAAAATTTCCTTCGGTTTTTGTAAATCAATTCCTAAAAGGAAGTAGTCACCTGCTTGTAAAGCCCTGGTAATTTGGCTTAAAAATTTATCACATTCTCGTGGGTTAAAATTACCAAGAGAACTGCCCAAGAAAAAAATCATCCGTGATGATGCAAGTGTTGTTTCTAGCTTCGTCAAGGCTTGTTCGTAGGTTCCTATTAATCCCTCAACAAATAAATTTGAATATTTTTGTTGTAGTTTTAGTACGGTAGATTTAAGGATTCCATGACTTACATCGATGGGTACATATCTACAGTAATTGGCATTTTTTTGGTAAGCATCTAGCAAAAATAGAGTTTTTGTAGAACTGCCACTCCCTAATTCTACCAGTTCGCAAGCACCTGTTATCTGAGCTATTTCATCAGCATATTGGTGCAAAATCCATGCTTCTGTTCGTGTTGGATAATATTCTGGTAATTCACATATTTGTTCAAAGAGTTCTGAGCCGTAATCATCGTAAAAGTATTTAGGGGGTAAGGTTTTAGGACTTTGAATTAATCCTTGAATTACATCTTCACCTTCATTGTTTAGAGCTTGATAATGCTCATTAAGAATTTTGAGAGATGTTGCTAGCATTATTTCAATATTTTTCGTTTTGAATTTAAGTATTTAAACGGAAATGGTATTAGGCGTGGGTAGGTAAAGGGCAAACAACGGTGCGAAAACCAATGTGATTTGTGGAGGTATCAATATCTTCTGGGTGTCGGGCGGCGGGACGGTAGCGGGCGCAGTAGTTAGGCGCACAGAGGAAAGACCCTCCTTTGAGGACTTTACGTGGTTTCCGCATTGAGGGTAATATTTTTTGGTCATAGCTATCTTCTTCTGTTCCCCCTTGAGGATTTTTGGGGGTGCAGCAAGCTTTAGCCGGATTTTCTGGATGTTGCTCTCGATACCAATCTTTCGTCCATTCCCAGACATTGCCAATCATGTCATAAAGTTCATAGCCATTAGGAGGATAGCTACCAATAGCTTCTGTCCCTGGCGGTTGGGATTTGAGATTTTCTGAGGGAAACCTTCCTTTCCAGATGTTTGCCATGAGCTTACCATTGGGCATAAATTCATTTCCCCAAGCAAATGTCGCTCCTTCTAAGCCACCTCTAGCTGCTAATTCCCATTGAGCTTCAGTAGGCAATTCTTTTCCTGCCCATTGAGCATAGGCCAGAGCATCTTCATACACGATATGCACTACTGGATGATTTTCTCGATTTTTAATAGAACTATTTGGGCCTTCAGGATGTCGCCAGTAAGCACCAGGGACATAATGCCACCAGCATGAAGTTTGGGGATTTACAGGGCGATCTGGTTTAATAAATACTGCTGACCCTGGTACTAACATTTCGGGAGTAGCGTCAGGATAGTGTTCGGCTTTGGGGGGCTTTTCAGCAAAGGTGATGTATCCTGTTTCTTTGACAAATTTTTGAAATTGTTTATTTGTGACAATACCTCTGCCAATTTACGAGGGTTCAACGCCAGTGGAAACGGGATGAATACGTCCTAAAGAAGTAAGCTTGGCAAAAATCTGGGTTAATAAAATAGGCTCAGGGATTTCGGGAAGCATTTTTAACATTTCACGAACATATCGAAAACCACGATGGTAAGCCTTAAGGTCAATAATGCCAGAACCGGGATTGAGTTGCTGGAAATCAGCGAGAAGATGGTGGGATAAATTGACCATAAAAAATGCTAAATTAGAAGCATTAGTCACGGCAGTTTGGCTCAGGTTCATAAAATCTTCCAATCCCCAAAACTGCTTGGCATCCCTAAAATTAAACTCGATTTGGAAACGGAGTTTGTAATAGTCGATAATTTTTTCAAATGACAGAGTTAGGTCGCTAGAAAAAATAATTACATGGCTGCAAGCATTAGTTTTAAGATTGGTTTTGACCAAAATCACTACATTGAGAGCTTGGGCAAATTCTTTGTGAATAAGAGTGGCTTGATAAATATCAGTTTGAATATCATCCTCAATAGCACTTTTACATAAGTATTTGTCAGGTATATTACGATAGTCTAGCTTATCACCGTATTTACGACGAGAGCGCTTACTGGAGTCAGGATTTTCATAAGGGAAGTATAATGCTGAATCATGGCGCAATTTGGAAATTATCTGCAAGTTGACAAGACGTGCCATCTGCAAAGCATTGTTGTTACCAAAATGACCATCTACTACCAAGTAGGTGAGGGAAATAGAGTTAGCTAATAACTTGAATAGTGAACCAATCATTTTCTGAATTAGTATTAATTCAGATGTTAATATCACTTCCTTTTTATTTTTGTTTTTACTTCCTTTTGGTCGTCCACGCCCACGCTTTTCTTTTTTGTTTGGTTTTTCGATTGTCGAGGTACTTTTTGTTTGAGTATCTTTCTTTATTACCTGTTCTATCTGAATCGGAAACGAGTGCCTCTGTTCAACACTCACTAATGATAATACAAAGAAAGATAATCCTGATATCGGTTTATTGGCTAGGCTAGAAAAGAATCTATCTAATCCATAAGTCTTTTTACCCGATTTACTGACTACAACTTCATCTCCTGCAAGCAAATATACCTCATTCGCACGGAACAAATGCTTGCGGAAAAATAGCCAAAACAATGTAGCCCAAGGTATTACTGTATGAAAAAACCGCAACATCGTCCGATAACTACCACCAATGCCTGCCCAACGGGAAATTCCCAACATCGTGACTCGTCCGCTCATCGCTAACATAGCCAGGATTATCTGGTTCAATTGCCGCATCGTCGTAGCGTTTATCTGCGGTAGCAAGCATTGTAGCAGTGATAAGATATCGGACATGGGCTGATTGTAGTTTTTGAGTTGTCGTTGTGAGAGACAATAACTCTACTACATCGGCCCTCTCTCCTCATCCTCTTATTTTGGCTAAGGTATTGCTACTAAGTCTTTTGATAGATGATAGCCGTTCTCCCTATCCCTCATATCCGGTCCATAAGGAGGCTCAATCAAGTGATTGTCATAAACGAGGTCGGGATACCACTGATCAGTTTCTCCACCCAAAAATCCGTAATATCGCTCAAAACCACGTCCTAAAGGCCAGTTACGCTTACTGGCAGCCATATTTGCTTCTTCTTCTGGTAATAAGTGCCATTTACCAATAGCGAAGGTATTATATCCTCGTTCACCTAATACTGCTGGAATTAGGGCGTTTTCAAAGGGGATGCGACCATTATTTCCGGGGAAACCAGAAGTAGCTTCCTCAATACAAGACATTCCGTTACTTGTAGCGTTACGTCCATTTAGTAGAGATGAACGAGTGGGAGAACATAATGCTGTGGTATGGAAGTTGGTATAAACTAAACCTTTTTTAGCAATACGGTCTAAATTGGGCATCTTAATTTTGCCCCCAAACATTTCCCATGCACCGAATCCTGTATCGTCAATGACGATGTAAAGAATATTCGGTGAACCTTTTGGGGCTTTTGGTTCTGCGTAAGGTTCCCAATCTGGAACAGAATCTCGAATGTCGAGAGCGATCTTACCGTTGAATTGTTTAGTCATCAAAAATCCTTTGCACTACTTATAGGACGAAAACACTGTAAATTTAGACTACTAGCGCACATTCAAAATGTTTCAGCAGAGGAGTCTTAGATTCACCAAAGCGGATTATTGAGTTTTAGGGATCTTAGAGGATGTTTGAAAAGTTCTCTTATCGGTATCAAAAGTTTTAGATACCCCTAAATCCTCCTTTTTAAGGGGGTTAGAGGAAATATAAAGTGCCTAAAGTTACAGAGAAATACTTTTCAAACATCCTCTTGGTGTACTTTTATACTTTTATGTACGAATGTTTATTTCCGGCTTACTAAAACAAACATATAGCAATCATGCAGGTATATGACATCCATGAGCATTCAAAAATTTCAACTTTTGCATATCTAAATAAACACCATTAGAGAGTGTATGATGCCATATATGTCTTGAAAGCTGGCTAAAACTCACGATTACGTGATTTTATTCAACCATAATCCAAATCTATGTCTGTCATATCAAACAACGACTCTCACCCTAAGCCTCTGGTGATTACTCGTCAGTTTAATGATATTGATGCTTATGCTGAAGCTATCAAGCCATTGAATGTTACTAGCAACCAGTTAACTCCAGGACTTTTTGTGGGGAGTATTAATTTTGCAGACTTTAGGGGTCTGAAGTTTACCCAGGTTAATCATAATCAAGGCTTTAGAGCAGAGGGGCCAAAGTCTCCTCGTGACCTCACATTTGCGATTTCACTTAAATTTGGAGAAACACAGGTACTGTCTCATGGTTGCCCGATTAAAAAACAGGATATATTTGGGTTTGATCGGGAGCGAGAAACCGATATTGTTACAAAGAAAGACGCTCATATCGTTATGGCAAGTGTTGACTTGCTGATTTTTCAGTCCCTAGCTGAACAAATGGGATACGACTTGGGTGAAAAGTTTCTCAAGCAAAATTTAATCCGTTTGCATCCCTCCTCATTACGCCATTTGAGGGCTTACTATCAGCAAATAGCTCAAATGTTGATCGAGGAACCATCATTATTAATGCAGACACAGATGCAATCCCTGATCGTGGAAGATTTTTTGCCACTGCTGATAAATACGCTGGGAAAGAGCGCACTGCAAAACCGAGCACAGTCCAAAAACTTTTCAGCGTTTCTCCCTTGTCAAAAAAGCCGAAGAGATTACAAAGTTCTGTAGCGATCGACCTCTAACCCTAAAACAACTGTGCGACGAATTAGGAACTAGCAGTAGCGCCTTATATTATGGCTTTCAAGATATTTTTGGTTTAAGTCCAATGGCTTATTTGAAAATTCAAAGGCTCAATGGGGTACGCCGCACTTTGAGAGATTCTTATTCTGAGATCACAACAGTGATGCAGGTAGCACACCAGTGGGGATTTTGGAACGCTGGACACTTTAGCAAAGATTACAAAGAAATGTTTGGTGAGTTGCCATCAGAAACACTACGAAGTCATGCTTTTTGATGAAAAGCCTTATAGAAAAGCAATTCTCATTTTGAAAAAAATCAGATTACTGAGAGTGATCGCTACCCCTCCCAATCAACCAATACCCCATCAACACAAGCAATCCCCCACTGCGGATACTTCACCACCAATTTCTTGATCACAATCTGCAAAGCAGGATCATCCCAACACTCATGCAAGTACTCGAAACCCGGATTCTGCCCCAAATTAAGAGCCACTTTCAGTTTCTGCATACGCTCTGATCGCGCATTTGCCCTCGCTACAATCGCCTGATGCGACCATCTTTCAGGATTTGGCACGGGTGCGGCGGAACGAGTGCCTTGGGTGGAGCTTTTTACTTCAACACCAGATACTTGGTTTTCTACTGACAAGCAAGCAGAATAACCTTGTTCTACTTGCCCCTGTGTTTGATTAGCGATCGCAGAATTTAGAGAAAATTCATTTTGGGCAACAGGCGCGGCGGAACAAGAATCTAAGTTTTAGCGATCGCTGATTTTTGATCCGACTTCACAAAATCGCGTTGCTCCCTTCCCTGGTCGCTTGCGTTTTTACCTAATTCGCTAAGATGTACACAAGCTCATTTTCACAACAATTATGGTGAAAACACCCTCCCAGATTTGGACAATTCCTCATAGGGAAAGTATCTTATACAAATTCTGTAGTATATATAGTTAATTCAGCAGATATTTCAGGATTTTTTGTACCCATCATAATAATTAATGGCTTTCGTTGTTACATCATAGTGTGATAGGAAGACTTAAGTCCTGATTTTGTTTGCGTAGTATCTCGTCAGAGAGGACTAAAGTCCTCACTACAAACCATGAAGATTTTGACGGTAATTATATTATTTTAATTATCCACTTTTTCAAGAGAAAAAATGCTGCTTCACCACATCTAAGCGTGAACAGTTCCAATAATCGATATGGGAAATAATCAAACCATCAGAGTTAAGACCTAATTCACTCCAACCAGGAATAGAGATCCGTGGCTTCCAGGGAAGAGGAGTATTCCAACTGAGTGTCCACTCAGTTTTTATTGTGTCTCCTAAACGTTGAATATTATGTAAGTCCATCTTGGGATTTAAAAACCAAGTTTGGATAAAATTAATCATTTCTTTGTAACGTTTAACACCACGAAATTTATTCAGCGGGTCTTGAAAATAAACTTCTGGGGCATAAATGCTGTAAGTTTGATTAATTGGGAATCTTTGATAGTCTTCTTTGAGTATTTTAATGATATCCATGATAAATAAATATATCTGTAAATTGGTTTAATATCAAAACTTAAAAATAGAAATTAACCCTCATTCCATAAACGTTCTAACTGACGCCGCCAAGCAGTTAGGACTTCTTCTCGCCCTTGTGAAGTTTGATTTATTTCGCCCATCATTCCTTCAGCGTAAAAACGTTCTAAGCTTTGCATGGTAGCTTGCAGAGATTGTCCTTGCTGTTTTGCTGCCTGAATAATTTGCCGGATGCGGCTTTCAACTAGTTGATTAAAGACATTATCTAATCTAGCCTGATGTAGAGATACAAGTCGGTTGATTGCATTGGACAAATCTGCACTCACTAAAGTATCACTGTGATGTTGAAATACTCCCCAAATTACCCCTTCATACAAAGCGTAACGTACTTCTTGAGTATCATCAAAGTTGGCTTCTAGAAACTGTTCTAAAAAGGGTTGGGCTTCTTGGATGGGCAGAATAGGCAGTAAAACTCGCAGCCAAGTATTATCTTCGGAAAGCAGCACCAACAGCCGAAAAGTAGAAGTGTCTACTTGCCACGATCCGGGAGCAGTCGTAGCAACAGCCGATGTGTCAAATAACTCTGTGAGCGTACCCGCAATTTCTTCAGGTGTCATAACCTTATATTTATATCTAGCCTCTAGATTAGCGCAGAGGTGCATCAACTTATTCACTAGAATAGACTTCTTGGCATTTGTCCGGAAAAGGGGGAAAGGTTTGTTATTTTCCCTTTCCCCTTTAACATGCACCCTTTTCCCACCTCTTGCAAAAAGAACTTTTGCAAGAGGTCTATTGCTTGTTTATCCAGTCTGAAAACACAGTGGGGGCGCACAGCTATGTGTACGCCCCCACGAATGAATGTATTCCACTGTATTGAAATATCTGATTTAAATAAGCGAATTGCTCAAAAATACGATGCCGATCGCACACAAAGCAAAACCAGCAAGGCTGATTTTCCAGGGTAAAATTCGGTTTATTTCTCCCATACCCATCCCAACACCAATTTCTCTAGAACTCATGGCAACGGCAAACAGAGTTAAGGTAATACCTAGTATATAGGCAACTACTGATATCGTTCCTGCACTAACAATAGATTCAGCATTAGCGTAACCCTGAAATAAACCAGCACTGATGCCCATCAGAGCAAGCACCAGAAAGTTTAGTTGATTTGGCATCATCAGCATAGTACCAAAAACAATGGTAGAAATGGCGATCGCTATTTCTGTGCCTGGTAAATTTAGCTGAAATATATGAATTACAATGCCCAAAACTGTTGCCAAGACAAAACATCCAGTGATCGCAGCACCACGAACAAACACAGATGAGAGTAAGCCAATTGCAACAATACCAACTAAACAATTTAAACTAATTACTGGATCTGCCAATCCCCAGACAAAGGCTTCCCAGGCGTTAGAGATGTTATGGTCAAATGGTGTTCCACTCAATGAACTCAGTAAGCTAATTAAAATTAAAGCTGCGATCGCCCCAACATGGCAATCCATCAACTTTGAGGTCTTAAGTTCCCCCCAAGCACGGGATTCTGATAATTGAGTCTTGAACATCGCTATATACCAAATTAGTTTTTAGGTAATTTATACTACCCACCTACCCCAAAAAACTAACGTGGTAATTACCCTAAATCGTACTACCTTCATAAAGTTATGTAAAGCCGCAGTTGTAGAAAAAGCACTGAATACAGCAATTCGAGCAATCTCTTAGGCTAGTAGATAAAAAACTTTGCAATTAAGTGCATATTTTCTTTTTTATAAATTCGCTAATTAAATATATATAAAAGGTTATCTTTATATTTTTATGACGATGCTATAAACCAAATTTTTAATGATTTGGGCATCTGTTTTACTTAAACTTTCCAACTCAATTCTATTGTTTTCTTGTGGGTTACTAGAATCGCAACTACATATACGACGACTCAAGCCTACGGGACTATTCTCGTAAAATGTTGTATAGAATACACACGCTGCGACATACGATCCAATCGGACTAGGGTGGCTTTTATCGGAACTGTAAAGGTTTAATTTCGGATTTGCTTCTTGAACTTTTTGCCAAGCTATTCCCACAGGTGCAACTTTAGCTTTCAGTTCTTGAGCAATGTTCATGTAAGCATCAGTCAATATCTGTTGCGTTTCTGGTTGATTTTGCTTTGCCCAAGTCAAGTAAAACACTGTTTGGGAATTAACTCGCTTAATCTCAGCATCAAACAGAGTAGCGTACTTGTACATTTCCTTGGGATTAGTAATTGGTAAAGTACTTTGCTCTTGCAGTACTACGTAATCCCATCGTTTTGCTTTCAAAAGTCTGAGTGCTTTACCACGTTTCCAGTGGTTTTGAAGTGTAGCTCCACCAATCACAACCATTTCAGTTTCTAACTTTTTAGGTTCTTTTCCTGAAGCAGCCAACTGTTGTGTTAACCAAGGAAGATCGTTGAAATATGTATAGCTGTTGCCAATAAATAAAACTCTGATTACCTGCTGTTCAGCTACGGGGAAAGAATTTGTCTGAATCTGCCTTGCTAGCATTTGAAACAAGGCAATCATCAGAAAGAGGAATAAACATACATATACTATGTTGATTATATTGGTGTTGCTCATCATCTCTAAAACCTTTGGAGTATAACTTATTCTTGGACAAGATTTTTTTGGCAATAGTTCTGGTTATTGATGAGTATATGAAAGTTTTTCCCAAGATATTGCAAATTTTCCCTGCTGCGACTGGTTTGTTGTGAAGGTGGTACAACTTTGCTGGGTGACACTATATGCAATTGATAAATTTCCCTGCGCGGCTAATCTATACTCACTCTGTGCTTTATCTAAATCTTGTAACTGATCATAATTTATTTATGGTGTGAGCCGGAACTGATAAATCAATATGCACGATGTTGTGAAATTATCAGGCAGGATTTTTTTATGAACTTTTATAAAAAATTGGCTGGCTCTGCATAAAACTTGTGCGTCCAGCGTAAAGTAAACAGGTACTAGCTTGATGAAAATGAATTGTCGTTTACTTGATCTGGCATTGCCTAACCGTTGTTTAGAAACTACTGCTGATTATTATTCGCCAGAAATATTCTCTTAATCCCAATGGGAAAATCGTGGACAGCAGAATAATGAATAATTGCTTACCCCGAATTTTTGATTAGATACGAAAACTTTTCAAACTGCTGAAATTCTGACTTAAAAAATTCTTCTTCAAAGAGTAAGACTTTCAGGGTTTAAAACTTGATCGCACACAATCGCGGAAAATTATATTATGTCCAGACTAATTGTTTCTTTACCCCCATTCTTAGGCACTTCTGGTTCCGATCTAGTGGTGGGACAAGAGGATAACGCAATCCCAGCAATTGGAATTGAGGTTCTAAAAAACGGAGTCATCGATACTCAAGCAGGTAACGATACTATCGAGGGTAGTGGCACTGGCGGCGACGACACTGACGCTGGTGGCACAGGCACAGGCATTGCTAACAGTGGCATCATCAATGCAGGGAGTGGAGACGATACGATCTCTGGCACAGGCAGTGGTGGTTCCGGGTATAGAAACTTTCAACCTGGTACAGGAATCTCTAACACTCAGGGTGGTTACATTAATGGAGAAGACGGAAAAGATTTGATCAAGGGAACCGGAACGGGAGGTGACGGAAATGGTGGAATAGGCCTCCAAAACACTCAGGATAGCCGCATTGATGGAGGATTTGGGGATGACTCTATCGAGGGAACTGGAAGTGGAGTATTTGAGGGGAATGCTATAGGAATCTCTAACACTGAGGGCAGCAACATTAATGGACGAGAAGGGAACGATTCCATTAAGGGAACTGGAACTGGTGGAACTAGTAGTACTGGAGGAGAAGGTACAGGTATCTTCAACAGTGGTGGTAGCAACATTAATGGAGAGAAAGGAAACGATTCTATTGTTGGTATCGGCAAGGGGAGTGATGCAAGCGAAGAACCTTTTAGATCGTACTATGCGGGTAGGGGTATAGGCATCTCCAACAGCAAGGGTAGCACGATCGCTGTTGGGCAGGGAAACGACTATCTCTCTGGCACAGGCACAGGCGGTGCAGGGTTCTACGCTGATGACCCTTTTGGGCAAGGGCCAGTGGAGCTTGCACCTGGTGTAGGTATAGGCATTGTTAACAGTGGCACAATCAATTTAGGCGATGGCAACGATACCCTCATTGGCAGTGGCATTAGTCAAGGCACAGGTATTCTTAATACTGATGGCATTATTTATCAAGGGGCAGGAGATGATATCCTTACTGGCTATGGCGCCAGCGTTGGTATTCAAGGCGGCACGATTGATGGCGGAAACGGTAAAGATGAATTCAAAGCCCGTCGAATTGATGCTAACGGTAATACTGTTTTAGACCAAGAGGGCGCTATTGCCGATGTCTTGATTAAGGGTGGAGGTGGCGACGACATATTTGATGTTGGTTACGGTAATGCCACGCTCGATGGTGGATCGGGATCGGATAAGCTAATTCTGTCTAATTTCAAAAGTGATTATATTATTACGGGTACAGGCAGCCCCAACAATTACACCATTAAGCGGGATCAATTTACCTTGAATGTCTTGAATGTTGAGGAAATTGCCTTTAGTGGCGTTCCTCTACAGCAAAATGTACTTGGGACAGTGAATTAAGAATTTCCAACAAATAAATTATCCAATCTTGTGGAGTGGGATGAGGGCTTGATAACCGCAGCAGTCGGTTATCTCAAGTGCAACAAGAACACTTCACTTTTTGTAGTGCTAAAAATTACCCAAAGTTAGCACTACAAAGAGTAATATCATGTTCGCTTGATTACTTACTAAACCCGAAGAACCCCACCCCACCAAAGCTACGCTTCGTCTCCCCTCCCGAAGAGCCTATGGTGTACACACAAGTGCTTTCCACATACGTTTCAACTCTTTTATCCACATTTTTGTCAGATGTCAGAGTTAAGCTGTCATACTTACCGATATTCCGCCCAGAACTAAAGTTCAGGGCTAATAGCTGAAGTCCACTTAAGTGGACTGAATAATCAATTTAGTCCACTTAAGTGGACTTGGGCTATGAGACTCGGAATTTATTCCCAGGCGCGATGGGAACGCAGTGCGAGATTTATTAATAAAGATATGGCTGCGACAAGACTTGTGTATACACGGTAGCCCTACCGGGGATTGAAACAAAATCCCTCAATACTTTAGAGTTAATAATAAACTCAACTTCAAAGCGCGATCGCAATGACTGATAAAGAACTCAAACATCTAATTGAGAGTAATGCTAAAACAGTCCAAGCTATGTTAGATGAAATGGCGGAAGCACGACAAGAACGCCAAGAACTCCGAGAAGGAATGCTTCAAATCCAGAATGCAGTAGCACAATTAACGAATATACAAGAGAGAATAACCAATCTACTAATTTCTATTGATGGTGATCGCCCCACAATTCTTAAAAAACTCTCAGCACTGGAAACTAAGCTCGATCAGTTATTGCAGCAAAACCCAACGGATGAGTTAGGGTAAACACTCATAATAATGCCTAGACGTGTTGAAACAACATTTATTTTCCTTAAACAGTCGATAATGTAAATAAATGTAAAAAAATCTCAGGCAGGATAAAAGCATCTATGCGTGTAATTTTAATGACTGGTAAAGGCGGCGTGGGCAAAACTTCCGTCGCTGCTGCAACTGGGCTGCGTTGTGCGGAACTAGGCTATCAGACGTTGGTTTTAAGTACAGATCCCGCCCACTCCCTTGCAGACAGTTTTGATATGGAACTGGGACACGCACCCCAAAAAATCCGTCCAAATCTGTGGGGTGCTGAACTGGATGCGCTGCAAGAACTGGAGGGAAACTGGGGTGCTGTGAAACGTTATATTACCCAAGTTTTACAGGCAAGGGGTTTAGATGGCGTACAAGCGGAGGAATTGGCAATTTTACCAGGGATGGATGAGATTTTTGGTTTGGTAAGGATGAAACGCCATTACGATGAAGGTGAGTTTGATGTTTTAATTATCGACTCAGCCCCCATAGGCACAGCACTGCGTTTGCTGAGTTTACCTGAAGTCGGTGGCTGGTATATGCGCCGTTTCTACAAACCATTTCAAAACATCTCGGTAGCACTTCGACCCCTAGTTGAACCTTTGTTTAGACCAATTGCTGGTTTTTCGCTACCTGATAAAGAAGTAATGGATGCACCTTATGAGTTTTATGAACAAATTGAAGCTCTGGAAAAAGTATTAACAGATAATACTCAAACCTCAGTGCGTCTTGTCACTAATCCCGAAAAAATGGTGATTAAAGAGTCACTTCGTGCCCATGCTTATCTGAGCTTATATAACGTTGCAACAGATTTAGTCGTGGCGAATCGGATTATTCCAAGTGAAGTTCAAGATCCATTTTTCCAACGTTGGAAGGAAAGCCAGGAGCAATATCGCCGAGAAATTCATGATGATTTTCACCCTCTGCCTGTGAAAGAAGTTCCCCTATTTTCTGAGGAAATGTGTGGATTAGCTTCATTAGAACGCCTGAAAGAAACTCTTTATAAAGATGAAGATCCAACTCAGGTTTATTACAAAGAAACAACTCTTAGAGTAGTGCAAGAGGAAAACCAATACAGCTTAGAACTTTACTTACCGGGTATTCCTAAAGACCAAGTTCAACTCAGTAAAACTGGAGACGAATTAAACATTACTATTGGCAACCATCGTCGTAACTTAGTTTTGCCACAAGCCTTAGCAGCACTACAACCAGCCGGAGCAAAGATGGAAAATGACTATCTAAAAATCCGCTTTGCTTAGAACACACGAGTTTAATTTTGTTGAACATTAGTCTGTCAACAAAAAGTTAAAACTAAAAAGCAAGAAATTTCTCTTGTAGCTAGTACAGACGCAATCTTTTTAGCGTCTGTTTTTATGATATTTTGGTGAATTTTAATAAAAGCCAAAAAAATATTTTTATTAATGATTTGACCGTAGTTTTACTGAAGACAAAATGATGAAATAAATTTCACAATGTCTTTAGATTTAATTATGCCAGTTTTCAAATTATTAATTTATTTTGCTATAAACAATGACCTCTAATCCTGAACAAGATTTGCCCTTATGTAGCGATGAAGAAAGTTTACTACGCCGCATTACAAACCGTATCCGACGCAGCTTAGAGTTAGAAGAAATTATCACAGTGACAACAGCAGAAGTGCGATCGCTATTAAAAACTGATCGAGTGATGATTTACAAATTTCATCCCGATGGTAGTGGTCAAGTGATAGCTGAATCGATTAATAAAAATTGTTTGCCGTCGCTACTGGGGTTAAATTTTCCCTACGATGACATCCCATCCGATGCCCGTGAACTATTTATCAAATCACGGGTGCGTTCTGTTGTGAATGTTGAGACTAAAGAGATTGGTCAAATTCACCTGTGTGACTTGGATAATGGAGAAACTATCTCAGAGGAGATCCATTACCGCCCTGTAGACCCATGCCATATTGAATATTTGACGGCAATGGGGGTAAAATCTTCTGTAGTAGCGCCTATTCTCTATCAAGAGCAACTTTGGGGGTTGCTAGTTTCTCATAATTCTGAAGCGCGTTTGATTTCAGAATATGAGCTAGAAGCAATACAAATGGTAGTCGAGCAGCTGTCAATAGCGATCGCTCAAAGTACCCTTCACACTCAAGTTCGCAAAACAGCCGAACGAGAAGCGATCGTTAACCGCATTGCTACCCTACTACATTCACTACCAACAATTGTCTTACAGCCAGCCCTAGAAGCGGCTGTTGCTGCCTTTGACGGTGTTGGTGGCAGGCTTTGCATTAGAAATGAAGCTCTTGATTTCCACAATGGCAACGTCACCAGCTTAACAGAATGCTTAATACCAGGAAATACTTGTATCAAGCTTTATATCTGTGGACAGCAACCTGTAATGCCAGAACAAACTATATATCCACTGATCGAGCAGTATAGTGTCTGGCAAGAATACTACAAGTCTAGTAAATACGATGTTTGGGCGATTTCAGATATATATAACACTCCTGGCTTGCGAAGTTTACAAGTCGCTTTTCAACCAACTAAAATTCGCAGCGTGTTGATGATCCCACTCCAGTATCGTCAGCAGTTGTTGGGCTACTTAAGTATTTTCCGCAATGAAGTAGACATAGAAACTTTATGGGCGGGGCAGCATGAGAGCGATCAAAGACAACTGTACCCCCGACGATCTTTTGAGGTTTGGCGCGAATCTAAAACAGCACAAGCTCAAAAATGGACAATTGAAGAGATTGAACTGGCTAGAAACCTTGGTAAACATTTTGCTTCAGCAATCCAGCAGTATGAATTGTACCAACAAGTGCAAACCTTCAATGAAAATTTAGAAAAACAAGTTAGAAGACGCACCGCTGAGTTACAACGCACAGCTGAACAAGAACAAGCTGTGTTTAAAGTTATTGCTGAGATTCGAGAATCTTTAGACACAAATACGATTTTTCAGACGACAACTAAAGAAGTTTGTCAATTAATCAAAGCCGATCGCGTTTCTGTTTATCGTTTCGATTCTAGTTGGGGTGGTGAATTTGTCGGGGATTTCGAGGCTGCTAGTCCATACTGGTCGAATGAGTCGGAACTGGGTATTAATACAATTTGGAATGACACCTATTTACAAGATACAGAAGGAGGACGTTACCGCCACAATGAAACATTTGCAGTCGATGACATTTACAAGATGGGGTTTACTCAGTGTCATATCGACAATCTAGAGCAGTTTCAAATTCACGCTTTTGTGCTTGCGCCGATTTTTGTTGGGCAAAAACTTTGGGGTTTGCTGGCAACTTATCAACACACTGGCCCCCGGCAATGGAAAACTTCTGAAGTCAATTTTCTCAGTCAGATTGCGGCTCAAATGGGCGTAGCACTTCAGCAAGCTGATTTACTCACTCAGACACAACAGCAGACATTAGATTTGCAACAAGCAGCAGAACAACAACGGGTATTGTTTGAAGTTGTGGCGAAAGTTAGGGAATCTCTCGATCTAGATGCGATTTTTCAGACAACTACTCAAGAAATTTGTAAATCATTACAAGCAGATCGAGTTGCAGTCTACCGATTCGAGGCTGATTGGAGTGGTGAATATATCGCCGAGTTTGTGGGTGATAGTTGGATAAAGTTAGTAAATTCTAATACTAATACAGTTTGGCAAGATAGCTATTTACAGGAAACCCAAGGTGGGCGATATCGTCACAATGAAACCTTTGCAGTTGATGATATCTATGAAGTTGGCCACTCTCAATGCCACGTTGCAGTTTTAGAGCAAATTCAAGCAAGAGCTTATGCGATCGCACCTATATTTATCGGGCAACAGCTATGGGGCTTATTAGCAGCTTACCAGAATTCTGCACCCCGCCATTGGGAAGCTTCGGAAATTAAGTTTATTACTCAAATTGCCAATCAGCTTGGGGTTGCACTCCAACAAGCGCAATTACATAATCAAACCAAAGAGCAGACTCAAAAGCTGGCTCAAGCTTTGCATGATTTACAGCAAACTCAAACCCAACTGATCCAAACTGAGAAAATGTCCTCATTAGGTCAATTGGTAGCTGGTGTAGCTCACGAAATTAATAACCCGGTGAACTTCATTTATGGCAACATCAATCATGTCAACGATTACACTAAAGATTTACTTGGTATATTAGACCTCTATTTGCAAAATGCTCCCAACCCTAGCTCTGAGATTCGCGATCGCGCACTTGATATCGACTTAGAATTTATCATTGAGGATTTGCCCAAAACTCTATCTTCCATGAAAATTGGGGTCGATCGCATCCGGCAGATTGTCTTGGGTTTACGGAATTTCTCTCGCCTTGACGAAGCAGAAAAAAAACCAGTTGATATTCATGAGGGTATTGATAGCACCTTGCTAATTTTGCAGCATCGCTTGAAAGCAAAACCAGAAAGTCCAGCGATTCAATTAGTCAAAGAATATACTAACCTTCCTTTAGTAGAGTGTTATGCTGGGCCGCTAAATCAGGTATTTATGAATGTTTTAAGCAATGCGATCGATGCTTTAGAAGATTACACGCAATCTCAATCAAAATCTCATAGCAGTCAAATTACTATCCGTACTGCTCTTGGAGAACTTGAAGGCAATATCAAGAGCGTAGTAGTTCGCATTGCAGACAATGGGCCAGGAATACCCGAAGCTTTCAGAGCAAGAATTTGCGATCCATTTTTCACAACTAAGCCAGTGGGAAAAGGCACTGGCTTGGGTTTATCAATTAGTTACCAGATTATTGTAGATAAACATGGTGGTGTGTTGAAATGTGATTCTCAGCCGGGGTTAGGTACAGAATTTTGGATTGAAATTCCGATTAAACAAATTCGTCATTAGTCATATCATGTTCGCTTGATTGCTTATTAAACCCGAAGAACCCCAACCCGCCAAAGCTGTGCTTTGTCTCCCCTCCCCGCCTGCGGGGAGGGGGTTGGGGGTGGGGTTATTTTATTATGGGTAATTTGCCGGACATGATATCATTTGTCATTGGCAAAGACTTTTACCTTTAGCTAAACCGTATTGCTCGATCTCTGACTTTTTGAAGAAGTTGGGGATCTAAATCAGGGTTAAAAGACATTTCATTCTAGAGTAATATCATGTCCGCATAATTATTTATTCTAATCACAGTCATTGCACCCCACACGCCAGATACTCCACTTGGGGAGACCCCATCGCCCTTGGCGTCTAAGACCGCACTGGCTCCCCTTAATCCCCTCTCCCCGCTCTTCGGGACTACGGTGTACACACAAGTCGAAAAATCCTCTACAGTGAAACTGTCACGCCCACCCATATCCCGCCCAGAACTGAAGTTCAGGGCTGATAGCGAAACTCCACTGAAAGTGGACTAAATAATTAATTCAGTCCACTTTCAGTGGACTTGGGCTATGAGACTCGGAATTCATTCCGAGGCGGGATCAAAACACAGTGCGAGATTCATTAATAAAGAAAGATATAGACTTGTGTGTACACCGTAGGCTCTTCGGGAGGGGAGACAAAGCGTAGCTTTGGCGGGGGTGGGGTTCTTTGGGTTTAATAAGCAATCAAGCGGACACGATCTAATTGGATTTTTACTTGATAAATAACCTCTAACTTCTAAGTTGCACCTAAGCATAGCTAAATAGGTCATTTTCAAAGCTCCCAATGGTGTAAAAATCACTGGAGTTAAGCTTTGATTTAAATGCATTTGAATTTCTGAAGATGGTAACTCTTTTAAGCCTTCCATCAAATATTTAATGTTAAAGGCAATCTCGATATTTTCACCAGAAATTTGTGCTGGCATCGACTCTCTACCACTGCCCACATCTTGAGCTTCACAAGATAAGGTAATTTCTTGGGCTTCGCTATCAATACTGAGCTTGACAATATTATTTTTTTGATCGGCTAACACAGCAATCCGCTCCAATGTGCTGACAAATTGTCGCCGTTCAATTGTCACTTGTCGCTCAAATTGGCGCGGAATTAATTGTCGATAAGCAGGATATTGCCCTTCTAATGTGCGACTAGTCAAGCGTTGGTTTTGCCATGCAAACACAACTTGACCTTGATCGAAATATAAAGCTACGGGTTCATCTGATGAAGCGCTATGAGCTAACATTCTTTGGAGTTCGCGTAACGCTCTCGCTGGTACTGTCACTTCTAGTTGACTAGTTCCGCCTAGAGGACGCTCGTTGCTAGTTTCTACGACTGCTAGGCGATGTCCATCGGTAGCTGCAAATTCTAGGGTGTCTTGTTTAACTGTTAAATGCACACCCGTGAGTACTTGCTTGGTTTCATCAGCACTCGTAGCAAACAATGAACCGCGTAATCCTTCAATTAATGCAGTGGTGGTGAGATGGATTACTTCTGTATTTTCAATTACAGGTAGTTCGGGAAACTCTTCTGGCCCCATTGCTCGGACTTGGTAATGTCCACTCTTGGGTGTGAGTGTAACTATTAAACCTTCTCCCCCGGATGTTGCACCTGTCAAGGCTGATTCATCATCGAGAGTGATTTCGCCTTCTGGAAGACGAGAGGTGATATCTACAAGTAATTTAGCAGGAAGTGCGATCGCACCACTTTGCCATACCTCTGCGTTAAAACTGGTGCGGATTCCCAAACTGAGATCGAAGGCTGTTAAGCTTACTTGGTTAGTTTCAGCATCCGCTTGTAACAGCACATTGGCAAGTACCGGATGAGTTGGCCGTGAGGGGACTGCACGACTAACGAGTGAGAGGTTTGTACTGAGATCGCTTTGGGAGCAAACTAATTTCATAAGTCAGATGCAGCTAGTGAAAGATATCCTAACATCCTTATGTTTATAGGCGATCGCTGCTGAGTAGTAAAAAGCAACCAACAAACTTGTATCTATCAAAATCGTAGAATAATAGGTCATAATTCTTGTTTCTTTCTCACAGAGTAAGCAAAAGCGATCGCTTCTACGCTTCAAACTGTAACAATTTAAACACTTGCAACACATGTTCTTCCATGTATAAGTTTTAGGCTGGAAACTCGCTCAGGTGGACTTGTGTATACACGGTAGCCTTAAAAAGGGGGGAAAGGGTAACTCGACTTGTGTGTACACTGTAGCCGCATTTCTCACAAGCTCAAGGCGTTTGATGGAGCAGAGGAGAAGTAATGAGTAATGAGTAATGAGTAAAAACTTCTTACTTCTTACTCATTACTTCTCCCCGGCACTTGCGCAGGCTTTAAGAGGTGTGGTGAGAAATCCGGGTGTAGCCGCTTGCGGGGAGGGGTGCAATGACTGTGGGAATCGCAACTAAATTATCCAGACATGATATTATTCAAAGCGAAAGCGTTCCATGAAGCGGCGGTCAATCCAATCTTTGTAATGCCACAAGAGTTTGTGAGGTGGTAAAGTGAACATACCTTTTGTTGCAATAGCTCTTCCATTTCCCGTACCAATTAAACTCAAATATTGTTTCTGTGGTACATAAGGTTTGAGCGACTTACCTAATAAAATTCCCTGTAAATTCTCAAACAAAGGTTTACCTTGCTTAACAGCAAATACCCCAGCTTTCGGACGTGGATGATTTACCATTGTAGCAATATCACCAGATGCAAATACCCGCGGGTGCGTTTGAGATTGCAATGTGTCTTCTACCAAAATAAAACCTTGCTCATCAGTTCCTAGTCCAGCGTTTTTTAACCATTCGGGTGCTGATGCTTGTGTTACCCAAAAAATTTTATTGCACTCTACTGTCAAACCAGATTCACATTTAATTTCAAATACTTCTTTAGCTTCATTCTGGGTTGTAGGTGCAATTTTACACACAGTTTCTCCCAGATTTAACTTAATACCTCGGTCAGTTAAAACTTGCTGAAGTTGATGCCGCACTGATTGATGATAATTAGGCATCAGTTCTTGTCCGCGTTGGAATAAATGAATTTCTAGGTTTTGAATAGGTTGTTGAGTTTCATGCAAAATCCGATGTAAATAAGATTGCATCGATAGCGCCAATTCTACACCGCCCGCGCCACCGCCTACGATCGCAATCCTAATTGGTTCTTGAGGATTTTTACTTACGGCTGCAATTAGTTCATACCAATGCTCTAATAGCTGCGATACTGGTTTAGCTGCGATCGCATATTCTGCCGCACCTGATACAGACAGTATGGCTGGAGTGCTGCCAATATCAATAGACAGCACATCAAAATCTACCGCAAGTCCGTTAGCACAAAGAACTTTGTTGTTTTTTAAGTCAAGGTCAACTACCGTGTCAATATACAATTGTACTTGAGCAAAGTTCGCCAAGGGTTGCAAGTCAATATGGCATTCATTGTGGCTGTAAAATCCGGCAATATGTCCTGGTAACATCCCAGAGTAGGCTGTCTCTGATGCTGTGGTAATCAGTATCAAACGTACTCCTGTTAACGGTTTGATACCGAACATTTTTATAACAATAGCATGGCTGTGACCGCCACCAATTAACACCAGATTTTTAACTATTGGTTGCATATTTTGCTGAGTTGTAATAGTCATTTTTAGTTAATCAATAATTATAAATAAGTCAAGAACATCATGACGAGAGTTAATTTTAAGTGAAGACTAAAGACTGGCGAACATAAATAATGATTGGGAATGGTAAGAGTATGTATGCTTATGTCTACTTTTTCAAAAGTTATATTTTCATTTTATTGGTTCCATTAGAATGTTCAAGTATTGGCTATGGATTAAACAATAGCAAATACTAATACAATATTCAATAAAAACTGGGGATTTAAATTTGTTTTTATTAATTACTAATGCTATGAAAAATATTTCATCAAAAACTCCTATTCAGCTATCAAAAATATTCCTGCGGATACCAGTTTTCCAGGAAAAAGTTAAACAGAATCAGCATCATTCTCTAAAACGACGCTTAATAAGAGCAAGCGAACAGCTAGGAAATAACACTATAGAAATCAGTCTAGCTATAATTAATGATTTAGAACAAATTGCCTATAGTTATCCACAGCACCACTGGAGGGTCGTAGACATTCTTACTACTTTTGTACGAAAAAATGCTCCTCATATGCCCCAGAAGGAAGTAACGAGTAACCTGTCAACAAAAATTCGTGTAGATATTCAAGCCGCCCTGACTGTTATTGCCAGAAGAGATGCAAACAAAGACCCAGTAAATAAGCAACTTGATTTGAGCTTCACGGATATGAGAGGAGCAAACTTGAAAGGGGCGAATCTACAACAGACAAATCTCTATCAAGCTAATCTCGCTGGAGCCAATCTCTATCAAGCTAATCTAGCGGGGGCAATACTTAGTGCAGCTAATTTAGAAGGAGCTAATTTATATCTAGCGAACTTAGAAGGAGCAATCCTTAGTGCTGCCAATCTAGAGAAAGCTAACCTTTCTGGAGCTAACCTGCATCGTGCTAGTTTATATCTAGCTAGCTTGCATGGAGCAATTCTATATAACACCATACTTGATGGAGCAAACCTCAGAGAAACCAAATTTTCTGAGTAATATATATCCGCTTGAATGAAAAGTTTTTTCCCTATTCCTATCCCCTACTCCCTATTCTCAGCGTAATTTGTAATTCTTGTAGCGCAAGCGTTTCTTTGTGTCGTGATGTAAAAGTATATTCGATATAATTCCCTAGTTCAATGAGTGTTTTGACACCTATTATAAATTTCTGCTAAATGCTATACTATTTTTCCTAAACATCTAAGTAATAATTCTAGGTTGTAAGGAAAATTTTTACCATGTCTTCTAAAAAGACAGACGCTCTTTTGAATTGGTTGATAACTTTAACAGCTGTATTTGGCTGCTCGTTGACTGTAATTTTCTTCGCCTTGTCCAATATTAAAGAATTGTCAATTCAAGAAAAAATCCAGTATAGAAACCAAGCTTTAACAACTACTGCAATAGTTTTTTTGGCATCGGCAGCAATGTTTAATACTTATTATGCAGCAAGGCGTGCCCAAGCGATGCAGAAGAGTGCGATCGCATCTGAGAAAAACTTAGAAATTGGCTTGCAAAACGCCAAACTCAATCAAGACAGATTGATTGCGGAGCGCTTTATGGGCGCAATTGCCCAGCTTGGACATGAAAAGGTGGAAACCCGAACAGGTGCAATTTATGCTTTAGAAAGGGTTGCTCAGGATTTTCCTCAAGAACACTGGACAATTATGGAAATTCTCACAGCCTTTGTGCGAGAGAATGCACCCATCCAGCACGTAAAAGGCGAGCAACAACAGCCGGAATATCAAGGAGTAATTTACTCAAGTCGGCGTCGAGGTGGGTCGCGTCCGACACCACAGTTGGAGCAAAATCTCCATGAAGAATTCCCCAAAATACGCACCGATATTCAAGCAGCCCTGACTGTTATTGGTAGGCGTAATTTACTTGAAGACCCAAAAGATCAAAAACTTGATTTACGTAACACCGACATTAGACAAGCAGACTTGCTAAAAACCAACCTGCAACAAGCTGACCTGCGTGGGGCTGACTTGAGTGGGGCTGACCTGCGTGGGGCTGACTTGAGTGGATGTGACCTGAGTGGCGCTAAACTCATTAGGTCGATTCTTTATGAAACCAAATTAATAAAAGCTAGTTTATATGGAGCCAACCTTTGTTGGGCTAACCTGAATCGTACTAATCTCTCTGGAGCCAACCTGCGTTCAGCCAACCTCTCTGGTGCAAGTCTGCGTGCTGCTAATTTACAAGGGGCGAACCTTTATAAAGCTAACTTGCAACAAGCGACCTTAAAAGTCGCTAACCTTTCTGGAGCAAAGTTGTTTTTAGCTAATTTGCAAGGAGCAAAATTGGGTAAAGCCAACCTGTACCAAACCGGTTTGATTGGTGCTAACCTCTGTGGGGCTAACTTAAATGGAGCTAACCTTTCTGGGGCTAATTTGAATGCAGCCAAACTCCACCAAACAGAAGTTTATTTTGCCAACCTCTCAGAAGCTAGTTTAACGGAAGCTGACTTATATCAGGCTAATCTGATTGGAGCAAACCTCTATAGGGCAACCTTTTATCAAGCTAACCTAACTCAGGCAAACATGATGGGAGCTAACTTTTCACAAGCTAACCTCAATGATGTCAAACTGGAAGGGACTATTTTGACAGGAGCGAAAAACTTAGAGTTACAGCAGATTAGAGAGGCACTTGGTGATCGCACCACTCGCCTACCTGATTATATCGAAGCACCCGCACACTGGCGGCAATTGGGTTAAGCGATCGCAGCATCATTAGTTATTTGGGCGTATTCTACCGTTTTCGTTTTACCAGGAAACAAAATAGAAATTGAAATTCCAGAAGCTGAAATAGGCGATAGCGTTGATGTGTTTGTGATTTTATCAGAAAAATCTAAACCAAAACATCATTCTGTACTCGACATTATAGAAGAAAGCCGTAGGAGACACCCTTCTCGAACTGCTGAGGATATAGATAGACAACTACAAGAAGTTAGTAGACCAAATTAAACTCATTATTCTGGCGATCGCACAACCATCCTACCGAAAAATCTTCATCTACCCAAACATTACAAAGCTCAAGTTTCATCCTTAGATACTGAAACTTAAACCTTTTAGCTTCATAATTGAACCTTTGAACTCAAACAGTTCAGTTAGAGACGAAAACAGAGAAAATATTCTCTAATTAAGGGATAATAAAGAGGACACCTGTCTTACGCCAATTATCCTATGGGGATAAAATACAGAGATGTCTGTAACAAAGCGGCTGGAAATTTTAGATTTAATTCGGGAACTTCGTCAGCAGCTCAATCTTTCTCAGAAACAGTTTGCTGCTAAAGTAGGAGTCTCCTTCAAAACAGTCAACCATTGGAAGAATGGGCATACAGTCCCTTCATGGATAGCGCTAAAACTAATAGAAGAAATGTTACGGAAGATGGGTGAACCCGGCAAAAGACTGCTAAATCAGTATTTTCCAGAAGCAGAGTAGGGTTATGAGTCGTAAGGCGAGGGCATCTGAATCCCAAAACATCTTTTCTGGCAATAGAGAGAAGGGCGCATTCATCCGGGAGAAACTCCTGCACTATGGTGTTGCTTTCCTATCCGTTGCCTTAGCACTGCGGGCAACTCTACTACTCAATCCATATCTTACTTCAACGCCTGGGGCGCTGTTTTTTGGTGCGGTGATGGTGAGTGCCTGGTACGGGGGCTTAGGACCAGGGTTACTTGCAACCCTTTTGTCTACTTTTGCAGTTAATTACTTCTTTTTTAAGCCACTCTATCCGCAGAACATTACAGATCCGAATATTTTAGTTCCCTTGGTAGTGTTCATGCTGACAGCAGGGTTAATCAGCTGGCTTAATGAATCACACCGCACAGCCCAACGGCAAGCTGAGGCGAATCTGAAGTCACTACGCGAAAGCGAGGCTCGATTTGGTCGCTTAACAGAATCCAATATTATTGGGGTAATTGTGGCCGACCTCAACGGCTTAATTGTTGAAGCCAATGATGCCTTTTTAAAAATGCTCAATTATACCCGCGAGGATTTGCGCTCTGGTCGAATCCGCTGGGGGGAGATTGTTCCACTCGAATATATTGAGGTGAGCGAGCGAGGGATTCAAGAACTGACAATTACTGGGAGTTGTAAGCCCTTTGAACAGGAATACATCCGCAAAGACGGCTCTCTAGTTCCTGTTCTACTTGGTTTTGCTAAACAGGGAGACCGGACAATCATTGGTTTTGTTCTTGACTTGAGCGAACGCAAACAAGCCGAAGCAGAAGCCCAGCATCGCTCCCACCAAGCAGAAGTTGCTCAGAGCATCCTGCAAATGCTCCTAGAACACGTCCCAGAGGGAATTACGATCGCTGGCGGCCCCCCTGATTTCCCAATCATCGCTAACAGCAAACTCGCGCAAGAGCTTTTGGGTAGACCAAGTGAATCTCTCGTTGGCATATCTTCTGAGTCTTATGTTCAGCTCTACGGTCTGTTCCTAGCTGATGGTGTAACGCCCCTTACCTTAGAGCAACTACCTTTATACCGTGCTACGCGCTATGGCGAAACGATCTGCGATGAAGAATGCATCATTGAACGTCCAGATGGTACTACAATTACAGTGATCGCCAATGTCGTGCCAATTCGCGATTCCCAAGGTGAGATTATTGGTGCCATAGATTGCTGGCGCGATATCACCAACCGTAAACTCATAGAAGAAGCACTGCGCCAACGAGAAACAGAACTTCGTTTAATTACAGATACGCTGCCAGTTCTGATTACCTTTGTAGATTCAGAACAACGCTACCGCTTCAACAACCGAGCATATCAAGATTGGTTTGGGCATTCGACGGTAGAAGTTTATGGGAAACATCTTTGGGAAGTATTGGGTGAATCTGCTTATGAAGTGCTTCGTCCTTATGTGGAACAAGTGCTAGCAGGAGAGCAGGTTACTTTTGAAAGTGAAATTCCTTATAAAGATGGTGGGACACGTTACATTAATGCCATTTACATTCCCCAATTTAATAGACAGGGAATTGTTGAAGGGTATGCGGCGTTAATCACTGACATCAGCGAACGGCATCGGGTAGAAGCTGCGTTGCGCGAAAGTGAATCGCGATTTCGCCAGATGGCAGACATTGCTCCCGTACTGATTTGGATGTCCGGCACTGACAAACTTTGTAACTACTTTAATAAACCCTGGCTAGATTTTACCGGGCGAACTCTGGAGTCAGAGATGGGCAATGGGTGGACTGAAGGTATTCATCCTGATGATTTTCAGCGTTGCTTGGATACATATACCAATGCTTTTGATGCCCGACAAAAATTTCAAATGGAATATCGCCTCAGACGCAATGATTACGAATACCATTGGGTTTTTGATACTGGTGTACCTCGGTTTGCACCAACGGGGGAGTTTCTCGGCTATATCGGCTCTTGTGTTGATATCCACGATCGCAAGTTAGCAGAAAAAGCGCTACGTGACAGTGAGGAGCGATACCGAATTTTAACCGAAGTCTCACCACAGGCTATTTGGATGGGCGATGTCTACGACGGGCTACGCCTACGCAATGGTGGTATTACCTATTGCAATCAATACTGGTTAGATTTCACCGGACTGACAATGGAGCAGACCACTGGCTACGGCTGGATTTATGCCATTCACCCCGATGACCGCGATCGTGTCTTTAAAAGTTCGATGCAAGCTATTGCTAACGCGACCAATTACGAAATAGAAGTTCGCTTCCGTCAAGTTTCTGATGGTAGCTATCGTTGGCATATTGTCCGGGGTTTACCATTTCGAGATCAAAGCGGACAGATTATCAAATGGGTGGGCATCGCCAGCGACATTCACGATCGCAAGGTTGCCGAAGCCGCCTTGCAACAACTCAACGAAATGCTAGAGCAACGAATTCAAGAGCGCACTGCCCAACTCGAAGCCGCCAATAAAGAACTCGAATCCTTCTCTTACTCAGTCTCTCACGACTTGCGGGCACCGCTGCGCCACATCGCCGGATTTGTCGAATTACTTCAGAAGCGCCATAGCTCAACAAGCTTAGATCAAACAAGTCAGCGCTATTTGAAAATAATTGCCGAAACTGCCAAACAGGCAGGAATACTAATCGATGAATTGCTGACATTTTCTCGGATGGGGCGCACCGAAATGCGCTACACCAAACTCAATATGGAGGAATTGGTAGAAGAAGTAAAACGCGACTTGATTGCAGAAACTCCAGGACGCACAATCCATTGGCAGATAAAGCCACTGCCAGAAGCGCAGGGCGATCCCTCCATGCTGCGGCTGGTGCTTCGTAACCTGATAGGCAATGCCGTAAAATATACCCAGACTCAAAACCCAGCAGAAATTACTGTTGGAAGTATTGACAATGAAAACGAAGTTGTCTTTTTTGTACAAGATAACGGCGTAGGCTTTAATATGCAATATGTACACAAGCTATTCGGAGTATTTCAACGCCTGCATAGCGACCCACAATTTGAAGGCACTGGTGTTGGATTGGCAAACGTGCAACGCATTATTCATCGGCATAATGGTCGAGTTTGGGCAGAGGCTGTAGTTGGCAGTGGCGCCACCTTTTATTTCTCGCTGCCTAAATTATCCCAGAAGGAGAGTAAATGAAAGAACTGAAGCGAATTCTGCTAATTGAAGACAGTGCCAACGATGCAGAGTTAATCCTAGCCGCTTTGTCAGAAAACCATCTCGCCAATGAAGTAGTGGTAGTACGTGATGGTGAAGAAGCACTAGATTATCTTTATCGCCGGGGGTTGTTCCGGTTGCGAATGGAAGGATATCCTGTTGTTGTGCTACTCGATTTGAAGCTGCCTAAAGTCGATGGGTTAGAAGTGCTGGCACAACTCAAATCTGACGCTGTAATGCGAGTAATTCCCATCGTGGTACTGACTTCTTCCCGCGAGGAACCGGATTTAGTTCGCTGCTACGAGTTAGGGGTGAATGCTTATGTTGTGAAGCCAGTAGATTACCATGATTTTGTCGATTCTATTAAGGGTGTCGGCCTATTTTGGGCAGTACTCAATCAGCCTCCTGTTGGTGCTTTACCGCCAGCGCCTCATCCTCAAAAGGAGAGCAACTGATGAATGTCCTGCGTTTCCTCCTTTTGGAAGACAGCTTGTTAGATACAGAGCTTGCCCAAATGATATTAACCGAAGGGGGAATTAATTGCGAACTGATCCGAGTCGAAACTGGTGCTGATTTCCTCGCGGCTTTGGAAACAGAGGCTTTCGATTTAATTCTTGCCGATTATGCCTTGCCCTCTTTTGATGGAATTTCTGCCTTGGAAATTGCCCGGAATCGTTGTCCTGAGATTCCTTTTATCTTTGTCTCTGCCGTACTGGGTGAAGAATTAGCGATCGAAGCTTTGAAGAACGGTGCAACCGATTATGTATTAAAGCAACGACTAGGGCGGTTAGTTCCCTCGGTGCAACGCGCATTGCGGGAAGCTAAGGAGCGGCGTAAGCGCAAGCAAGCAGAGGAGTCTTTACAAAAGAGTGAAGCCAAGTATCGCCGAATTGTTGATACCTCTTATGAGGGAATCTGGATGATTGACTCCAAAACCCGAACAGAGTTTGTGAATCAGCGGATATCTCAGATGTTAGGTTATCCGGCAGAAGAAATAATCGGTCGTTCTATATTTGATTTTATGGATCTGGCTGATGATATCGCAGATCGAGAGAAACTGGGGTGGTTCAAAGGAGAAGAGAGCGATCTCAAAGAAGGGCGATTGCTTTGCCAGGATGGTTCGTACATCTGGACACTGATTTCTGCAAGAGCGATTTTGAACGAACAGGGTGAGTGTTTAGGTGCGATCGCTATGCTAACTGATATCACCGATCGCAAACGCAGCGAATCAGAACGCGATCGCCTTTTACAACTAGAGCAAATAGCTAGGGCGGAAGCTGAGGCTGCTAACCGCATCAAAGATGAGTTTTTGGCGGTACTTTCTCATGAATTGCGATCGCCTTTGAATCCGATTCTCGGTTGGGCAAAACTATTGCAGAGCCGGAAATTTGACGAGGAATCGCTCAACAAAGCACTAAAAACTATTGAGCGCAATGCCAAATTACAAGCTCAACTAATTGAAGACTTACTAGATGTTTCTCGCATCCTCCAAGGCAAACTTAGCCTCAACACGATCCCAGTCGATCTGGTATCCACCATTGAAGGCGCAATAGAAACAGTGCATTTGGCAGCAGAGGCTAAAACTATTCAGATTGAGACAATGCTCGATCCAACTGTGGGGAAAGTTTTGGGCGATTCAGCCCGCTTACAGCAAGTTTTCTGGAATCTTCTCTCGAATGCCGTCAAGTTTACTGAGACTGAGGGAAAAGTAAATGTGCGATTGGAGCGCATCGACGCTCAAGCGCAGATTACTGTCAGCGATACAGGTAAAGGCATTCACCCTGATTTTCTACCTCATGTATTTGATTATTTCCGTCAAGGTGATAGTACAACAACTAGAAGATTTGGTGGATTAGGGTTAGGTTTAGCGATCGCTCGTCACTTGATTGAGATGCACGGCGGAAGGATTTGGGCTGAAAGTCTTGGCGAGGACAAAGGAGCAATCTTCACTGTGAGATTGCCGCTGATCAAAGACAGTGCAAAAATCAAGGATGACACAAATACTGATTCCTCAACTGCCGTTTTTTCCTCCTCTCCCCTCATGGGTTTACAAGTGCTGGTTGTGGATGACAATGATGATACCCGCGACTTTTTCAGCTTTGTGCTGGAACAGTTTGGTGCGATCGTCACCGCAGTAGCATCAGGATATGAAGCATTACAAGCGCTAACCCAGTCAAAGCCAGATATCTTACTCAGCGATATTGGGATGCCAGAAATGAACGGCTATATGCTGATGCAACAGGTGCGGACTCTCGAAGCAAAAGTCGGAGCAAAAAAGATACCTGCGATCGCTCTGACTGCTTATGCAGGCGAAATAAATCAGCAATACGCACTAAGAGCAGGATTTCAACAGCACATTGTTAAACCTGTAGCACCAGAGGAATTGCTTGTGGCGATTTCTAACTTAGTCCAATCTACTTAGGGTTTGCGATTAATCTGAGTAATTGAACTGGCTTAAGGTTACAGATTTTAAACTATTCTTCACAAGTAATATGGTCTTTTTAATTGCCTGGAATACTCCGGGTAATCCAGAAAAATGTTGTGCCCCAACAGCGTGTTGATACAAAAAGTTTATTCTCTTGTCAAAAATTTATCTCACCCTATTGACATTACTTTTCAAGTAATTGAACTATACTACTTTTCATTCCCCGTCTGGATTGTGGGCTAAATACCTGAAAATTTTATCAAATAAATCTGAGTCAAAAAGAGTGTAGAGATATAGCAGTACTAAGTCTCTACAAGGTTTCTGGATACAGCATATTTAATTTCACCAGATATCTAATCATTCGTGAATAATCAGAACCCTGGCTTCTCTAGAAAGTCAAGGGTCTTGTTCCTCACAAATGATTCAGGATTGTTATATAGATAATTTTTATATAGTGGATTTAAAGGTTCGCCAATTTTATCCGTGTTTGTACTCTATCATAACTTTACGGATACTCTTAGAATCAACCTAAATTTACTTCCGTAAGGAGTCGGATATGAAGACTTATGACATGTCTTTCATAAAGACCAATGGACTCACGACTTTGTTGGCATTTGTCTCAGTTATATTTATTTTATCATTCACTCTAATTATATTATTTTTTGAAAATATTCAAGGATTTTCAAATCAAGAAAAAATTGAATACATCACTCAAGCATTAACAACCATTGCCATCATTATTGGGGGATTGGCATTAATTCTTAATGCTTACTATACCTCTAGACTCTCTCTGGATGAGAATCACAGCTTGTTAACGCAACTGCTGGCTGGAACAATAGCTTGGGATAACAATATAGTAAATTGTATCAATCAGACACAACTAACTCCACAAGAAATTGTTTCTGAACGCTTTTCTAAAGCAATTGAACAACTGGGAAATGAAAAGATTGAAACGCGATTTGCCGCAATTTATGCTTTAGAACGAATTGCCAAAGATTCTCCGAAAGATCATTGGACAATCATGGAAATCCTCGCTGCTTTTATCCGCGAGAATGCCCCAGTGAATAGGGAATATGAGGATGAGTCGCTGCAATCATCAAAACTTCCTACAGATATTCAAACAGCCTTAACTGTGATTGGCAGACGCGATTCATCTAAAGATCCAGTCAATCAGAAACTCGATTTACGCAATACAGACCTCTGTAATGCAGACTTAACGGAAGCTAACCTCTCTAGAGCAATTTTCGTCGGGGCTAACTTGCAATGGGTCAATTTTACCAGAGTAAACCTCTCGGAAGCAGACTTATCTGTTACCTGTCTTTGTGGCTCAATCCTCTATGAAGCCAACCTGCAAAAAGCAATCCTCCCAGAAGCCAATCTTCAAGGCGCAGTTCTTAGAAAAGCGAACCTTTCTCAAGCCATCC